>JBHLPW010000001.1:0-166654 GCA_048939015.1 Promethearchaeota archaeon | reverse complement strand
ATTTATCAGGAGGGATATTTTCTTCCAAAGCTGATTCTACAAGTAAAATTGTCTCCTTATATTTCCTGTTGCTTGTATACTCATAAAATTTTTCTTTAAACTCAGAGATGTTTATATTCATCATCCTCTCACATATAATTATCAATGATAAGAGATATTTTAATGAATTTAGTTTCTAGATAGCATAATTATTTGAAAAATTAAAATTTATTTTTATAATTGGAAGAATAAGTTTTATTTACCCCTTTTTTAAATTTCTTATGAAATATGAAATCAAATAAAGGATTTTAGTGGTAAAAATATTAACGTTGACTACATATAAATTAAAGTTTATTTTATTAGAAGTGGAGGCTCCAGTTATACTATCGGAAATCTTTTTAAGTAAGTATTTAGGAAAAAGAAGTTTTTAGAAATCCTAATATTTTTAATTTTAGAATAGATTATTAGTGAAATTACAGAAAACTTGAAAAATTACCAAGTATTTTATTGAGTAGCAATGAATGAAATAGAAATGGATGAACAAATCGCTAACATAATAAAAGAAGCTTTAGCAGATATGTTTCATTCGAGTTGCAGTCTCTCAGAATCTACATGTAATAAAGATAACCCAAATTATCAACCAAAACACATTCATTGTGGTTCTGATAGATGTAAAGGACTTCATCAAAATGAATAGATCTTGGATGTGATAAAAGTAAGTAAAGAAACTAAAACTGATAAATTAAAGGTGGAAATTTTTGTTCCATTAGACGCGTGTGCTTGTGAATGGGATAAATTTATGAATCGAGTATTTGTTGAACTAACTCCTTATATTAAACATATTGATTATGATACTAAGAATCTTAATTCAGAAGAAGCCAGAAAACTTAATTTGCATAGTAAATGTGTTGTAGTGGATGGAGAGAAAAGATTCTCCTCTACTTTTGCACTTAAAAAAGAATTACCGAAACTTCTTAGAGTTAAAGGACTTATTTAGCTAATATAACTTTTATTTTTTTATTTTATAGGGGTGATTTAAAAAATCAAAAATATTAAATTAACTATTTTTGCTCCAGATCCAGAAAATAAGTTATCAAACGGGCTTGATTTTAGCTTAAAAATTGCTGACAATGGCTCAATAATAGACGCTTTGAGTAAAATAGATGATATCTATTATAAAAATCCTGAAAAATCCATTTTTCCTATTTATAAAGGATTGATTAAAAGTTATCTTCAATTAATATGGGATGCTGAGGAGAACGCAATTTACGATGATTGTGCGGTAAATGCTTACGGACCAAATAAAGAATTTATGCCTTTACATGAAAATATTAATTTTAATTTATATCCAGATAGTGAAATAACAATAGTAGTCCATGCTGATTGATGAGCTGATGTTATGAAAGAACGACTCGATTATGGTAAATTTAAAACAGTGATTATGAGAACTTATGGAAAAGAGAATATCAAGTTTGCCCATTATTTTAAATCTAAAAAAAGCTTATGAAATTGAATGATACCTTTCAAAAAATGCTAGTGAAAGGTTGACAATAGGATTGTTTCCTATAAACTTTAATCGAATTCTATAAATAAACTGTCTTATTGTTAAAACTTATATGGATTTTTTCACACATATGTTTATAGGGGTTCTAGCAGGTCTATTTTCACTAACCAAGTTAAGTCCAGAAGCTATTATCCTTATGTGGATTATGACATTTTTACCAGATTTTGACGTCTTCTTAGGACCGCTTCAAAAAATAAGAAAAGTGTATTTTCTTTCTCATAAAGCTGGTTCTCATTCTTATATTATAGGATTAGTATTTACTGGAATCGTTGGTTTTTTTATATCAACATTTAGAAATGTCTCTTTAATTGAGATCTGGTTTGCTGGATTCATAGGATATAGTATCCATGTCTCACTAGATTTATTTGCTGCTTCAAAAATACCAATTTTTTATCCGATCTCAAAAAGAGAGTATAGATTAATTGCTGATAGAGCTGTGAATCCAATATTGATGTTTTTTTCTTGTATGAATCTTCTGGTTTTAATTGCATTTTATTTTACATTACCTTATTATCAAATTCTTATGAATCTTGCTTTCTTTTATCTTTTTGTTTATCTAATATATTTTGGGATTAGAACTTTTTTGAGAATTATAATACAGCTTAAAATTCCTAGAAATCAGAAATATATTCCCGGTCTTCTTCCATTTTATTATTTCATTTATGAGAAAGTTTTGGACAATGAATCTACCACTTTTAATTTAACAAAAAAATTTGTATGTTCGTCTAAAAAACAAGATTTAATCAGTCAAACAATTTCAAATGTTTCAGATGAATTTACCTTTTTTGAATTAGCTAATCAAATTAGTCAAGAGTACAGATTTTATCATAAATGGAATTATGTTCTTCCTTTTATTCATGAAAATAAGGATTCTGTTAATGTTGTTTTGATCCTAGCCGAAAGTTTTTCACAACATCTTCGGTATAAATCATTTAAACGAGAAATCTCCTCTTATTACATCTCAATTCATTTTAATAAAAATTCAAAAAAAGTAATTTCAAAAACTGAAGCATTTGGTTCTTTTAAGAAATGGGAAAACAGAGATTAATTTATAAAAATGTTTTTGTTTTAATAAACAAAAAATGAGAGATGGCTCAAAAAGGTCATTGTTATAATTTTTAGTACTATGAAATGTTCATCTTTATTATCGTAAATTGAAAATAATAATATAACTCAATCATTCCCTTCATAACTTACTTTTTAAGAGAATGGGTAAGCTTTAAAAAATTATTAATTTTTTTTTTTAAAATTTTCTTTGTGTAGAATCGTAAGAGATTCTAGAAGAGATGGTTGGAAGTAATTTTTATTACATTAAACATTTCTATTAATCATAATAGTTAATTTGTTGAATTTAATCTAACTGAGAAATGGAACGTGTAAAATTAAAAGATTTTCGAAAAACACATAAAGGGATTACTAAACTTTCTTATGAAGTCACTCAAATTTTAGAGGGTGATCCAAATGGTTCTCCTTTATACGCATTAATTTATGCTATTGAGAAAGGTGAAAATACTCCAGAGAAGATTTATGATTATTTTAAGTATTTTTATGTTAATGAATTTGATAATATTAGATTAACAAAGACTCAATTGGAGGATATACTTTTAGAAGGAATCCATAAAGAGTTAATCCAAAAAGAAAAAAATAAATATACTCTAACAGAAAAAGGAAATGAGGTCTTAACGAAATCCAAAAATGTTAATTTAGTTACAAATAAAGCAATTGCATTTTTTTTTAGTGAAAAAATTGTCTTGATTTTCTCTTTAGTTTGTTTAATATTTATGAGTTCATTGAAAATAATTACTGGATTGAATTCAGGAAGCGATGCTTTATTTAATGAAGGTATTGAGAACTTCACGGATATAATTAAGATATTAATCATTATGATAAGCATTAAATTAAAGAAAGATAGATTAGGAGCAATTGTAATTATTCTCTTAATGTTAATAACTGGGGCAGACTTGATTATTAGTTCTATTTTTTCATTGATACAATTTAATAGTGTAAATCCCTCTTATTTTTCATTCTTATTAATGTTTTTATCAATTTTAATAAATTTAATGTTGTTAGTGTTAAAGAACTTTGTTGGAAAATTACAAGCTAATTTTGCTTTACTCTCTGATGCGAAAGATAATGTAAATAATATTAGGTTATCATTTGGAGTAATAATTGGATTGATTTTTGCATTGTTTCGCATTTATTGGATAGATTCTATTATTGGTATAATAATTGCAGGTTTAATTATATTTGATGGTCTCGAAACACTATTTGCATTAATCAAATCTGGAGAAGATATTGACATTGATAGCTTTAAACTCAGTTTAGATAAATCATTTGAATTAAAAATAGCTCATTGGATATTAGTAGTGATTCAAGAAGAAAATCTATCGGAGCAGCAACTTAATGAAACTTTTTTTGAAGCTCTTAAAAAAGGATATGAAATTTTCGGTGTATGGGCAATATTTGGACTTTCGAAAATTGAAAAACTTAATATTCTCAGGATTTTACACTTGATGAAAAAAAAGGGGATGATATATCAGAAAGATGATAAACAATATCTTACAGATAAAGGAATCCAACAGTATTATAAAGCTCTTTCTAAAGAAAATCAAAGAATCTCAAAAAGTAAGAGTAAATATAAAGATTGGAAACCACCAAGTAAATTATCTAAAATTTTATGGGGTTTATTCGGAATTTTTGCTCTCATTGTATTTATTTTGCTATTAATATATGTAGGACCAATTGTTTATAATTTTATTGTTGATTTAATAGCATAAAAAAAGATTATTCTTTAATGTTAGATAAGAATTTTATATCAAAAGTAAGAAATTTTGCTCTTGATAATTCTGAACAAGATGATATTCATGGTTTCTTACATACTGAGCGTATTCTGAATTTATGTCTTCATATAGGAAAAAATTTAGGTGCTAATTTATTGATACTAGAAATTGCTGCTCTATTACATGATATTGGAAGAAATAATAAAAGAATAAAAACTTCTAATAAGAATCATGCTGAGTTGTCATCTGAAATTGCTTCAAAATTCTTAAATTCTTATAACTTTGAACTTTCTCAAGAAGATTTCAAGAATATAATTCATACTATAAGCTCACATTCATTCTCAAATAATTCAAATCCGCAGACTCTTGAAGCACAAATATTGTCTGATGCCGATAAATTGGATGCTCTTGGTGCTATTGGTTTATATAGGACAATTGGCTTTACAATTAAGAATAAAGGTAATATAGTTGATGTTATAAATCATCTGGAGGAAAAAATACTCAAATTAAAAGATAGGTTATATCTAGATATCTCAAAAAAGATTGCTGAGAAAAGGCAGAAAATAATTTTAGACTTTTATAGAGAAATTAAAGATGAGATTTAAATTTTTAATGATAGTTCATGATATAATCTTTTAGTATGTAGAAAATTATTCTTAAAAATGGTTACTATTAAATTCCTCAAAAATCAAAAAAGCTCTATTTCTTATCAGAATCAGAAATAATCATATACTCAACAATTATATGTATTAGATTTTCAATAATTTCAGGAAATTTTTTTCTACCAATATATTCTATTGTCTCATCATCTAAACCAATTGTAAATATAGATTTCAATATACCTGCTAGAATTTCGGGATCTTTATTTATCACTAATCCCTGTTTTTGCCACATTTCAATAAATTGTGGTAGATATTCATAGGTTTGGAGCTTTTGTTCTAGTTTTGGATTATTATGTAGTTTTCTAATAAGGTAATCTCTTACTTTTTTATTGGCTATTTGTTGTATGATTGGATTTTCTTTTGGAGCATTAATATGAAAGAGTATAAATTCTTTAAAGGTTCCCTTAGGATCTTTCTTCATTTTTTTTAACAAATGCGTTACCTTTTTTATTATCTCTTTTTCTGCTTGTCCTAGAACATCCAAAAATAATTCTTCTTTGGAATTATAGAATGAATAGAAAGAACCTTTTGCAATTCCTACAGCATTAGTTATATCTTCAATATTTGTTTTCTTTAATCCATAAGTACCGAAAAATTCAGTACCTTTTTCAATTATATTATTTTTAATAATTTTTTTCTCTTCTGTGCTAAATGCTTTAGGCATTATAATAATACTAAAGATTTTTTGATTTAAAAATTTATGACTAAATGACTGAATGACTCATTGACCAAAGCATTTATATAGTCATATTAATTATTTAATCTTAAGTATAAAAAATTGGTGTTTATCAAATGTTTATTGAAAAATTAGGTTTGTCTAAAAATGAACTTGAAAATAAAGTTGCTATTATTACTGGTGCAGGCAGAGGTATTGGTAAAGAACTCGCAAGAGCTTTAGCTTGGTTAGGAGCAAAAGTAATTATCGCCGAAATAAATGATTATGGAAAAGAGGTTGAAGATTTAATCTCCTCAGAAGGTGGAGATGCGTTATTCGTGAAAACAGATGTTTCTAAAGAAGATGATATTAAAAACTTAGAGAAGATTGTTATTCAAAGATTTGGAAAAGTAAATATTCTAATTAATAATGCATATACAACATCAACAGGTAGTATTAATGAAATAGTCATGGAAGATTGGGATAAAGTGTATAATGTTAACATTCGTGGGGCTATTCATGCCATTAAAACTTTTCTACCTTATATGATTAAGCAAAATAACGGTGTTATAAATACCGTAACCTCTGCAGAAGGATGGCCATATATGGCGCCCTATTTTGCGACTAAAACAGCATTGAAATCAATAGGAGAATCGCTTGCTTCAGAATTAGATGGCACCAATATTTCAGTCTTCGTGTTTGGACCTGGAATGATTGACACACCGGGACTACAAGAATATAGTCATATTTTAGCACCAAAATATGGTATGACTGAGGAAGAATTCAAAAATCAAGGAATCAACCCAGGTTATGATGGATTAATGCCAGCAGATCATTGTGCGGCAGGATGGGCATACACTATTGTATATGCAAAGGAATATCACGGTCAAATAGCCGAACCATTTTCCCCTTTATTAAAATTAGGTTTTATTAATCCAACAGAGAAACAGAACTCAGTTAAAGAGAAAAAAATACAAAGTGAAGCTGACTTAAAATTTTTTATTTCAGAGATTAGTGAAAATTTCCAAAATGTACTTGTACTTGCAGAAAAACTTAATCAGGAGATAAATGATTTAGGTTTACTAGCAAGAAAGTGGATGAATAACACTTTTGCGAAAAGATGTGGCTTGAAATTAGAAAAATATATAGAAGCCATTACCGAATTTGAAAATGAGATGCAAAAAGTATTAATTAATATACTCAATCAAAAAGAGCATGATTCTCTTTCTGTTTTAAAGAAATTACCTTGGTTTATACAGATTTTAGAGAGACTAGCAGATCATTTTCATAAAAGTATAGATGATGCAAAAGGATGGATTAAAGATCCTGAGGAATTAAAAATAGCACTTGAAGTTTTAGATAATAGAGAAAAAACTGTACTTAATTTAATTTCTAATCTAAATCAAATGGAAAGTATAATGTAAAAAAAATTTATCTTGAAACGGAAAATTGGATAGAATTAGTTTACTAGTTTTTCCTATTTATCAACTCATATTAAATGATGAAAATTTTCAGTATTAATAATGGTATCTTCTAAAAATTGAAAGTTTTTATCCTCGCCATGAATTAGAAATATTTTATTTTTAGTAGGAATTGCTGCTTCTTTTCCAATCAAAACCCATTCTTCTTTAGTTAAATTTCTAACAATTGAACCTTCTTTAAATTTAATATATACAAATGCTCCTAAAAAACCATCCAATTCAGTATCTTCAAGTTTTACATCTTCAAAATCTGGTATTTCATTATTTTTAGCTTTATTTCTTATTTCATATTCTGTTTTGCTTTTTAGAAGATTTAAATTGGCTCGAATTAAATTATCATCATTCTCTATATTTCTACTGTAATTATACTCGAAAATAATAAGACCGCATTCCTGCGTAAATCTTTCTTTATAGCCGATTAGTTCATAGTCATATACTATTCGAGCTAGAGATTCTGAGGTTTCAATAACTTCTGATTTTACTTTCCATTTTTTAGCAAAAAGTGGCTTTATGTATTTCTGAGAACCAGGATGAATTGTATCAATCGTCAACTCTTTTTTTTCTTGATATAATTTATCTAGATTATCCCCAATATACAATCTCTTTTCTTTAAGAGTCTTAACTTTTAGTTCTAAATTTTCAACAGTTTTATTTAAAACTTCCAAGGGGGCTTTAGCTATGAATTTCATCCTTCGAGGTTGCTTTCTAATTTCTACTATTTCAATCCAACCTTTTTCTCTTAGTTTTTCTAATATTCCATATAAAGTTGTGCGTGCAATTTGAAGATCATTTTTTAATCTTCCAACCATATCCCCATTACGTCCCCTTTCTAAAAGTGTTAAATAGACTATAGCTTCTTCAGCAGTCAAACCAAACTCTTGTAAATTTTGATTAAATACTTCTTTTTCCTTATTTTTCATCTTTTATTCATAGATTATATATTAAATAATTAGTTTTTTTAATATATAAATATGTTGTCGAGATTGGACGACAATAGACTCTTATTTAAATATGATTCTTGTTTTTATATATTTAGATTATTTAAAAAAACAAATAAAATGATAGTTATGAGTAAAAGTAAAAAAATTATTGAAAGAATCCCCGAAGGGGAAGCAATATTAGATCAGATTGATTTCACAACAGAAGAATATAGTAATGCGTGTAAAAAAATGGCAGGAGAATATCGACGTCTAATAAAATTTATACTTAGTAAATTTAATGTCAAAGATGGCTCAAAAATTTTAGAGATTGGACCAGGACCAGGATGGATTGGAATTTTGATCGCAAAACAAAATTCTTCATTAAAAATAATTGGACTTGAACTTTCTAAAGATATGATACGTGTAGCTAATAAAAATAAAAAGGATGAAGGTGTCGATCAGCAAATTTCTTATGTTCATGGAAATGCTGAATATATGTATCAATTTCTGGATAATTCATTTGATTTAGTTTTTGGAAATGGTACCCTTCATCATTGGGAGAATCCTATAAAAATATTTAACGAGATTTCTAGAGTTTTGAAATCACATGGAGTTTTTTGTATTTCTGATGGTCGTCGAGATATTGGACTAGGAGCAAAAGTAATTTTTCATATAGTAAAATTGTTTATACCTAAATTTATGAGAATTGGCTGGAAGACTTCGATTAATGCGGGATATACACCGAAAGAATTGACGCAAATATTAGACCAATCAAATCTAAAAAATAATTACGAATTAAAAACCGATCTTTTTGATATCAAGGTATATAATAAAACGTACTAAAAAATAAGGAAAGAAATAATGCCACAGATTGCAAAGGGCGGAAAGTATGTGTTTGGATGGTCAAAAGTAGGAAATCAAGGTAAAATTAAAATTCCTCCCGAAGCTTTTCAAGAGTATAACTTATCACTTGATAAATCTGTCATCCTATTTTCAGGCAGTAAAACTTCAGGTGGATTTGGATTAAGTTCCATAAGAATTTTAAGAAATTCAATTATGAATGAAACCATGGAAAAAAATCCTTCATTAGCTAATTATAAAACACCTGAAGGTGAAATTGTTGAAATTAAAAATAAAAAATATTGTTGGTTAAAGATCCAAGAAGATATAAGTATAATTATGCCGGAAAGAACTTTAAACGCTTTTAGTATTAATAAAAATGATATTTTACTTTCTGGAAGAGGTAGTCATTTGGCAATTGGATTCATCGCAAAAGGATCGATACTTGAGGAAGCAAAAAAACATCCTGAAATTAAAATTTTTGAATGAAATCCTTTAGCATCGAGATTTTTACTTTAGGAAGATTTAATCATTTTTTTTCTACTTTTCTATAATTCAAAATAGTACCTTCCTCAATCCAATTCCAATGAAACATTGGGCGTTTAAATTGCTCGACTAATTCAAAACCAGTCTGTTTTACTTGTTCTTGGACTTTAATCAAATTAATTCCATAAGAACCTATATGAGTAGCAAAATAAGAGAGAATGCCATAATTTAATTTTAAAATCCTATATATTTCGTTCAATAACTTGATTCGATCATCATTATCAAGTAAATGATAAACATCATACATTAATATTATATCAAGAGAATTAGAGTTCAAGGGAATCGATATTTTTTTCGAAGTTTTTATAATTTCAATATTATTAATATTTTGATTTTGAATTTTATCAAATAACTCCTTTAGAGGATCCTCATCATAATCAAGAGCATAAATTTTACCTTTATCTCCAACAATTTTTGAAGCAATTAAAGAATATACACCTGATCCACATCCAAAATCTAATAAAAATTGTCCACTTTTAATACCATATTCTCTAAGTATACTTTCTCCCTTTGAATTTAGCCATTCTTCCATCAGAATTACTACTTTTTGTATCTAATAAAAAATTTTTCTCCAATTTTTATATATAAGAAGAATTGTGAAAATTAAAATAAAAATGCTTATGAGTAATAGTAATACACATTCTTACTTTAAATCATAATCAAGCGAAAAAGTTTGCTTGACCCATCTCTCAATGTCTTCCTTTGAGTCAGTTTCGGGTTTTGCACCTTTATTAACATCAATTTTCCTTTTTTCCTCGATCCATTTAGAGAGATCTTTCAATTTAATGATTTCTCCATGTTTAAGTTCAATTTCAATAACCGTCTTAAATGCCATTGGTCTCTGAAAACCCATGTGAACATACATAGATTGTATAAAATCTTTTGCAAGAAGAACTTTGCCAGTAAAATTGGTTTGTAGCTTTAAATTTTTATAATGATATTTAAATAACCCATTACCGTTTTCAGGGCTGAGATTATTGATTTTTGGCAGATTAGTAGCATTTACAAGTAATTCATTAAGGAATAATTTATTATCCATGAATATATATTTCATAACAAAGCCTCGCCAACAAGCAGTGCAATTAAATAAAGGTTTTATTCCAAAATCCTCAGGTTTATATAATCCTTGACCTTTTAAACCTACTAATGAAAAAATTTCGCCATTTATTATAAATTCATCAGGTATTTGCGCAGTCATAATAAAAACCTTAAATTTTTAAAATAATACTCAATATAATTGGAAATTGCTCTTCAGAACCCCATACTACATAAATTTTATTATCAATAGGAACAGCTACATGTCTAGCTGCTACAATCCAATCTAATCCAAGATTATTTCCCGTATTGGTTCCATCTTTAAACTTGAAAAACATTGTCATACCTAAGTAGTCTTGAATTTTTGTATCCTCAATTTTAATGTCTTCCAAATCGGGAATTGTAAATTCTTTTATATTAAGATCAGGATGTATTGGTTCTCTCATTTTTTCTAAAGAAAGTTGCAATGCCGCTCTAATTATGACTTCCTCCTCTACTTTTTTATCATATTCAAAAATAATAAGACCACAATCCTTTTCTTTACCAGTAATTCCAAGAGAATTAAAATCAAATGAATTTTCACTATATAGATGAAATTCTTTCTTTATTTGGGAGATATCTATCCATCCGTTCTCAAGAGTTTCACCCATGATATAACGAAAACTCTTTAAAATCTTAAGTTCTTCTTCTTTTTCCTGAATTCTTTCATCAAATATATCATTTAAGGGTCTAGCAATAAATTCTTGAGCACTCTTAGGTACCAATGGTAATTTAAATATCCAACCTTTACTAATCAAACGATCAATTATCCGATATATTGTAGTTCGTTTAATAGAGAGAGCCTCATTCAACTCACCAACTTTAGCTCCCTCTTTCCCACTTTCTAATAATGCTAAATATACCTTAGCTTCCTCAATACTTAATCCGAATTTTAATAACCCAAGCTCTTGCAAATTGTTTGTATCATCAAGAAGTATTCTAGGAGTTGCCCACTTTAATTCTTCTACTTTGCCTAATGGAGTATCAAGATCCATATATGGTTTTTTTGAACTTAACTTACTTAAAGTTTTTGATGCTTCCATCATTCCAAGACGCATTAATCCATCAGGAGCAATCTTACAGATAATTTTCCTCTCATCATCTTTAAATCCCAAAATTCCTCCTTTTTCATTAGGATCTACCCCAACTAATCTTTCAGGAGTACGTTGGATAATTATATATTTAATATCTGAGATTATCAGAGTACCTTTTTCTTTAGATTTCCAAACTGAGTTGATCTCATCAATGTCGCCACTAATATCCCAATTCTCAGTTGAATATTCTATTTTTTTTTCTCCTTCAATTATTGCTGCTGCTATAGTCTTTGATTCAGATTTTATTAACTCATCTAGAACTTCTGTCACTTTTTCCATAATTTATAATCAACCTTTCATTTATAATTAAATTAACAAAAAAAATGATTTTGTGCCTATTTTTCACCAAATTTCTTTTTAATTTCATCCAATACTTTATCATAATATTGTTTTTCTTTAGATTCTTGTATTTCTGTGAAAAATTCTGGCATTATTATTTTATTTGATTTTCTTTTCAAATCTTTTTGAGATAAAATTATACCTTCATCTAGCGTAATGCAAGGTATACCATCTATTATTTCTATTTTTACTGTTATTCACCCTTTATAATTAATTCTTTTCAAAACCATTTAAAAACACCGATGTATCACTTGAGGACCCATTTCCTTGTAATCTCTCCTCGAAACCCACATTCTATCAAATGTCTTTAGAGAGCTTAAAATAGATCCACCAATCCATACTGAATACATTCTTTCAGGTGGAGCTATTATTTTTACATCAATGGATTCAGGAATCTGTTCTTTTATTTCTCGCGTTAATCTCTCTTTAATACCAGGAAACATTGTAGAGCCTCCTGAAAGGACAATATTACTATAAAGTTCTCTTCGTAAATCAACATCACATTCAGATATTGACCCAACTACAACATCATCTAAAGGAGCTAATTCTTTCCCGACTACAGAAGGATTAAACAAACATTCTGGAGCTAAAAATCTTTCAACTCCAATTGTAACAGTTTCGCCATCAGGAAGCATATAATTCTTAGCCATCCCTGCTACCTTATTTGAAAGTAAAATTTCTTTTTCTGGATCAATAGCAACATAACAAAGTTTTTCTTTTATATCTCTTACAATCTGCTTTTCTGCAGATGTATAAAAAGAATATCCATTCTGACGTAATAGTCTCTGTAGATATGTTGTAACATCTCTTCCTGCAAGATCTATTCGTTGAATCGCATGACTTAATGCAAATCCCTCAAAAATAGGTACAATATGTGCAACTCCATCCCCAATATCTACTACACATCCGGTAGTTCGACCAGAAGAATAAAGTGATAAGACTGCTTGGGTTGCAATATAAAGAGCAGGAACATTAAATGTTTCGAACATTATTTCTGACATTTTTTCTCTATTCGATCTCGGATTTAGAGGAGCTTCTGTTAATAATACTGGGAATTCTGAAGGATCAACCCTTAGATCAGTATAAAATGTATAGTGGTATATTCTTTCCATTGCGGGCCAATCTTCAACAACACCATGTTCAATTGGAAACTGTAAGTTCATGATTCCTTTCAACTCCATAGCTTCCTCACCGATATACCACTCTCGGCTATAATCCTTTACATCAGGCATGATATTTCCATATTTTGGTTTTCCAATGACCGTAGGGAATACTGAACGAGGTTGATCCTCTCCTCCAAATCCATTTTTTGAAATTCCCGTTCCATTATCTATAACTATTGCTCTATTTTTTCTAAAATCCCCGTTGACTGAAATTTTAAAACCACCTCTTTTGTTTTTTATTGTTTTATAATTAGAATAAAAATAATAATATTTAAATCTTGTCACGTAATGGTGACAACTATGTTATGATACTAAAACAAAAATAAAAATAAAACAAAATTAATAAATATTATTGCGTAAAGTGGGTAGATAAGAATAATGACACGTTTAACTAGTGAAGAAATAATTTGTCCTCACTGTGAAAAATCTTTTCGAATTATCTGGGAAGCATCAATTAATACATGGTTAAATCCAGAATTATTCAAAAAAATACTTGATGATGAATATTATTATGAATGTTCAAGTTGTCATTATCAGATTCATTTGGTTACTAAAATCTTAATTAATTGTCCTAAAGGCATGTTTTGGTTATCGAATGATGAAGATATAGAAATAAAAAAAAAAATTTTAAAAGAATATGATGTTATCGATGAAGAAGATAAGATCTTAACGCCTATAATGGGAGTTGATGTTCCAGTTGAAGATCATCCTGGCTTGGCCTCTGATGTTGGAAAGGAAATTGATAAAATAATAAATCAATTCTTAGATAATGATTATAATCATTCAGATAAAGTTAACAAAAAGGAATGAAAAAAGGTGATTATATTAAAAATAAGATCCTAATTTTCTATCTTCTTTTGGGTAATACTGATGTTTTTTTTTATGTTTGTTGCCAACGGTGAATCATCGAGTTTAATTTCCTCTAAAAATTTCAGAGCAATATTAAATTTTTCGAAAGCTGTTTGATATTCTCCCTGTTTAAAATAAATCATTCCAATTCTATTATTATATTTGGATTTTTTAGTTTTTTGAAATTTTTCTTCTAATTCATTTGAAATTTCTATTGCTTTTTCATATATTTTTATTGCTTCATTTTGATTACCTAACTTGTTATGTATATTTGCTATATTACTCAAATCGGTTGCAGTTTCTGCAATATCACCAAGGATTTCATGAACGTTCATCAATTTGTAATAATATTCTAATGCTGCATTATATTCTTTCAATTCTTCGCATGTTTTTGAAAGACTATTCAGAAGTATAGCTTGCCATTCTACATTTTCTAGTTCCTCACTAATTGCTAATGATTCTTTCCATTTTTCAAGCGCAATCAACGAATTTCCTGTAGCATTATTAATCAATCCAATAGTATTGAGACAAAGAGCTTTATCGGGTAAGTTATTGAATTCTGTATAAATTTTAAGAGCATTTTCGTATGAATATAATGCTTCCTCATAATTCTCTAAGTCAGTATGCAACTGCCCAATCGCATTCAAAGTGGTAGCTTTTTCCATTTGATTACCAATTTTTTCGGTAATTTCTAATGAATTCTTATAGTATTCTAATGCTTTCATGTGTTCTCCTTGAACTCTATAACTATTTCCTATATTATTCATAATAATAGAAATTGAAAGTTGATTTCCCAATTGCTCAAATATACCCGTAGCTTCCTTATAATGCTTTATTGCATCAGAAAAATTTTTTTGTCTTTCAAAAACTGTACCTATGTTATTTAATGATACAGCAATATCCGGTAGATTTTTAATTTTTCTATTCAAATCAAGCCCCTTTTCATACCAGTCTAAAGCTTCTGGGTACATTTCTTGATCAAAATAAACATTTCCGATATTATTAAATACTCCAGCTTTATCAGCCTCAATTTTAAGCTTTTCTTTAATCTCAAGAGATTTATGGAATGTCTCTAAAGCTTTTTCATACTTTTTAAGATGTTGGTATACTAATGCAAGATTATTTAGACTAATAGCCTTACTTGTTAAATTCCCAATTCTTTCAGTTAATTCAAGCGCTTTTTCAAACCATTTTAAGGCTTCAAAATCATCTCCAAGATCATAATGTATTAAACCGATGTTATTGTATGATACAGCGATTCCTGGAAAGTTAGCTAACTGTTCATCAATTGCAAGAGAATCTAGATAATATTTTAGAGCATTATTAATATCTCCTTTATCATAGTAAAGGCTTCCAATATCATTTAAACACTTTGATTTTGCTGACAAATCTCCAACTTTTTCAGTAAGTTTTAAAGCAGTTTGATAATTATTTAGTGAGTCATCAAATTTTCCTAAATTTTGAAGTGTATTTCCCATATTGATTAAATATAAACCTCTTCTTTGATCATCATTCAATTCTTCTGCTATTTTAAAGGCTTTTTCATAATACTTTAACGCTTTATCATATTTACCCTGTTCTTCATTAATTTTTCCAATATTAGCATAACTTCCCGGCTTTTTAGATGCTAAACCTAACTCTTCATCAATTTGAATGGATTCTTGATATCTTTCTAAGGCTTCTTCATAATTACTCTGATTGTAATTGATAAATCCAATATTACTTAAAATCACTGATTTATTTTCTAAATTATCTGTATCAGATAATAATTTGATCATTTCTTTTGCACATCTCAATGCATCATCAAACATACCTAATTCAAGGTATATTTTATGAGGTATAAAATATTTCGTAAATTCACTAGGTTTATCAAAATTAAGCTTAAGCCATTCTAATGGATTTGCTTCAGTTTCACCTTGGTTAATGGGCGGCTCAGTTTTCATAATGTCTTTTATGAAACGAGATGTATTCACATCAACTCGATATATATGTTCAGCAAAATCCATTCGCTTAATATCTGCAAGAATTTGATTCACTTTACTTAGATTATCATAATTTTTCAAGGTTTCCTCATCAATTTCAAAAATATGGGCTTTATTTGCATCATCTTTCATATAATTTATCCAGATAACATTTTTTATGTTTTTAAGAGCTTTTATCGTTGGAACAACATCAAAATCATCACTCCCAGAATAACCCATAATTACAAATGAACGGTTTCTTGAGATATTATCAAAAAGTTCACGTTTAAAGGGTTCAACTTGAAAAACATTTAATCCCTCTTTATTTGAACCAAATGCTTGAATTGTAGCTACCAGAGTATTAGCAGTATCTTTATTTTTTATAATATTTTTTTTAGAACCATGAATCTTGTAAAGTGTTTTTAATCCCCTCGTATATAGGTCTTCGGGATCTTTATATTTCTCAAAATTTTTTTGAGTTATAATTATCTTTAATTCTTCCTTAGGTACTCCAATTTGAAGTAATGCGTACTCTATTAAAAAATCAAAATTTGTTGTCATTACAAAATTGCCATTGTTAATCATTTCAGCAAGGAAGAAGTGTTGAATATTTGGATTTTCGCATTCACCATAATAATCAATTATTTTCAAATCCTCGTCAATATTATCTCGAACTATTTCAGCTAAAGCTTCAAAACGGAGATTTTCTAATTGAGAAATTCTTTCTATCTCTGATTCGATACAAGTATATTGAATGATCGCATCCATCATCGGACGTCCAGCCGGTAATCTTGAAGGAGGATCTACAGAACACCCAGCACCAATTAAAAATGTAAGTTTTTGGTTTACACTAAATAATTCATTTAAAGCGATATTAACTTCTTTCATATTAGAATTTAAAATTAATAATTTCTCTTAAAATGATAGAATAATAGATGAAAAAAAAAGACTATTGTATTATTAGAAAAGATCCAAAGTTGAAATTTGATTATATTGATCTTCTGAAACCTTATCTTTTACTACTTCAAAAAGTTCTAGAAGCACATTGTCAGGAGCACCTGCCATCACATACCTTAAAGGACCGAAAGTTTTTATTTCTTTTCTAAATTGAAAGCCTTTTTTTTCCATGTGTGCAACAAGTGCTTCTAAATCGTCAGTTTCAATCCCTAAATGATGAATAGCGCCACGCCCTTGGTCTTTTGGGGGTTGATCATAAAAATTAATTTTTGAAGATCCTATTGTTATCATTACATTTCTTGCTCCTGCCATTTTCAAATCAAATAAAACATTTGCTCCAAACATCTCTTGGTAAAATTTAATACTTTCATCAAGATTCGAAGCAAAAAGATGAGCATGATGGAGAGACGTTTTCATAATTTCACCTTTAATGTTAATTAATAGAATATGTGAAATATTTATAGATCTTTTTAGAATCTTTTTATTTTTTTAGGATATGATTGAAAAGGAGTACGTGGTTCCTCAGAAATCCATTCTATGTTTTTGTCTATATTGGAAAGTGATTTAAGCAAGTCAAATGTTAACCAACGTGTAGCTTGTGGATTCGGTATATAATCCCATAATCCAAATTTTCCCTGTTCTGATTTTACGAATTCTATAAAATCAAAAACTCTCTCATCATCTTGATTCGCTCCAATTCTCCAACAGAGATTTAAGATATGTGCTATATCAAATTTAGCCATAAAAGTTATTTGTCCTATAGATTTTTCTAGTCCAAGAAGACGTGCAATCACGAAACCAAGATTGTTTCTTAATTTTAGATTAGTTCCAAGTATTAGATCCAACGCTCGTTTAGCTTCATTACTATTTCTACGTTTAGGGTGATACGCAAGACAGCTAAGAACTGTTGTTGTACTAGACCGACAACCCCACCTTGAATGAGCAAGTCGACGATATCCTGCGATTCCACCATAATTACCTGCAGATAATCCAACAGGCCATGCTCCATCTTCTAAACGTTGTTTCATCAACCATTCAAATCCATTCTCAGCCCTTTCATCAGTTGAGTATCCACACATGACTAATCCTAAAAGGGGAATAGCAGTTTGAATGGGCATCATTTGATATCCAATTTCTTCATCTGTGCGTACTTTTTTACCTGGCATTGGCCAAGATCCATCATCTTTTTGTTTTGAAAATATAAATTCTGCAGCTCTCTGTACCACCTGATGTGACGAATTGAATCCGAAATATCCTAGTCTTTGTAATGCTATCGATGCTATTTGAAGGTTTTCACTAGTTATAATTCTATCTAGCCCTAATGAATCCCAAGCTCCATTCGATTTTTGGAATTTTATTAAATCTTTAACGAACGGGTCTGATTCTCTCATTTCTGATAATTCTTGTACTTCTTCTTCATCTTTGGAAAGATTTAGCAATTCAGTTAATACTAAATATCGTAAACAAGGCGATGGATCAGTCAATAAAAGTGGAATCCAAGTCACATTTCTCCCTCCAATACTTTTTTTAAATAAGGTGCGGTGGGTGTGTTCAGTTTAGCTATTTCTTCAGGTGGACCTTTAGCAATGATTCGACCTCCCTCTGGTCCTGCTCCTGGTCCTAATTCTATAATCCAATCACAAGATGCTAAAACATGCGGGTGGTGTTCGATAACAATTACAGTATGACCATAATTAACCAAAAGATGTAACACATCAATTAAATTAGAAATATCTTCCATATGCTGCCCAATAGTAGGTTCATCTAAAATATAAAGCGTTTCTCTATTAGATTTCTTAGAAAATTCCTTTACTATTTTAAGCCTTTGGGCCTCTCCTCCAGAAAGAGTACGAGCGGGTTGATTTAATTGTAAATAACCCAGCCCTACTTTTTTTGCATAACTTAATTTAGTAGTAATTGTTTCAAAATCTTTAAACAACTGTAGTGCTTCATCAATGGTTAAATTATTTACTTCTGGCAGTGAAACACCTTTATAATACACATTCCATGCTTCAGCGAGGTACCCGGAGCCTTTACAAGTTTCGCAAGTTTCGATAATATCAGGTAAGAATCTCATGTCTAATTTGATAACACCCCGCCCATTACAAACAGAACATCTTTTTTTTAGTATTTTTTCATCTAAATTCAATAGCTTAGCATCTTCACTCTCAGCATAAATTTTAATTATAGGCGTATCTAATCCTAAAAATTTAAGAGGACTTCCCATTTTTGCCTTGGTTTGATCAATAAGTATTGTTTGTGGTAGGGCACCTTTAATCTTATCATATTCCCCGGGATCAATAGGCTCTCTAGATACTGAAGTTGTATGCTTAATAGGTACTAAAGCTCTTCCCAATGTGTCAATTAACAAAGTACTTTTTCCTGAACCTGAAACTCCACATAACCCTATTAATAAATTATGAGGAATTTCTACTAATTCACCTTTTAGATTATTTTCCTTAGCTCCAAAAATCTTTAACCATTTCTTTGGTATTCTATTTTTCTTTGATAATTTAAATTTCTTCCTTCCACTTATCCAATCTCCCGTAATAGTATTAAATTTCATTATTTGTTCTAAAGTTCCTTTAGCTACAATTTTACCGCCGTTAACCCCTGCTCCAGGTCCCATATCAATAATATAATCAGCAAATTCCATAAATAGCTGATCATGTTCAATTATTATAATTGTATTGCCTTTTTCACATAGTTCTTTTAGAACATTTATTAATGTTTTTAGTTCTGAAGGATGTAGACCCCTTGAGGGTTCATCAAGTAGAACAGTTAAGGATGTCAAATCACTCCCTAATAGTCCAGCTAACCTTACTCTCTGAGCCTCTCCAGCAGATAGGCTTTCAGCAACTCGATTTAAATTAATATATCCTAATCCTGTTTTTATTAGAAATTCCAAACGAGTTGAAATGATTTTAAAACTATTTTTCACAAACCTTGGAGTATTAACATCATTCTTTCCTTTTTTAAGAATTTCATAGAGTTCTTTCAATGGTCTCTCGCATAACTGAGGAATATTATATCCAAAAAGGGAGATAGCTAAATATTGAGGGCGTAACTTCATTCCATGACACTCATCACATATCTCTTTATCAGTATATGTTCCTCCTACATCCCAATCTCTTAACCAGTGTTTATAGAAGCCTAGAAATTTTTCTAGTCTCTTATAAACCTGACCTTTCTTATTTTCATATTCAATATCTAAAGGTTCGTTATCTCCAAATAAAAATGCATTTTTTGCCTTGTCTGGCATATCATTCCAAGCAGTTGAAAAAGGATCAAAACAATAACGTGTTGCGAGAGCTTGGACTATGTAGTAACCATGATTATAGGGTTTACATAAATATCCTTTTGGAAAAAATCCTGGTGAATACATGGCGCCATTACATAATGGTTTTTCAGGATGAATTATTAATTTATTTGGGTTAGGAACTTGAGATGACCCTACTCCATGACATTTAAGACAAGCTGCAGAATAATTAGTAGATATGAAATGTCTTGGTTTAGCAAAAGGTAATGAGATATCACATCTTTCACAATACCATTTATCATCTCTTTTCATCCATTCTTTACATTTAGGACAAGTTCTTTCCCCCATATATGAGAAAATATTCGCTAAATGGAGATTTATATCAGTTACCTTTCCAATAGTATTTCGAAGGTTTAAATACCAACCATGTATTAATTTTTCAGGAATTATTAATGCGGTGATGCCTAAACCTTTAACATCTTCTACAAGAGCTTCATTAATTTCTTTAGTACTTTGTCTCTCATACATCGACAAGGTTTCTAAATATCTTCGTCTTGCTTCTGTTTCAAGTGTATCTATAATCAAACTAGATTTACCTGATCCAGATACTCCTGTGATAACCGTTAATTTTCTTTTTGGTATTTCAACATTTACGTTTTTTAAATTATGAACATGAGCATTTTGAATAATTATATTTTCTGAACTCTCTCTTCTCTTAATTGCTTTTTCGATTAGAGGTATTGTCCTTTCTTCTTTCTTTAAAGCTCGTGCTGTAAGAGATCCATTTACATCCATAAACTCATTTAGGGGACCCTGATATATTATTTCTCCACCGTTAGGTCCAGAACCAGGGCCTAAATCTATAATCCAGTCAGCAGCTTTAATTATATCAATATTATGTTCTACAATAACAATCGTGGCTCCATTTTGAACTAAATTATTTAAAATTTTTAGAAGTCCTGCTAAATCTTGAGGATGTAATCCTGTTGAAGGTTCATCAAGAATAATTAAATTGCCTTTTAAAGACTTCCTTCCAAGGTACTTAGATAATTTAATCCGTTGAGCTTCACCTCCAGATAAAGTTGGTGAAGGTTGACCTAAAGAAAGATATCCCAAACCGATATCATTAAGAGCATTTAACATCTGTCTTACAGAATTTAGATCTCCAATAGATAATCTTTGTTCTTTATCAAGAATCTTTGAAACCTCTGAAATTGGAAGATCATAGAAATCTGCAATAGAATGTTCTTTGTCTTCAAATAGAACCTTTTCAGCTAAAATCTCTTCAGAAAATCTCTGACCATTACAATCTGGACAAGTGATCCAATTAGAAGGTAAATATCTCATTTTAATCTCAAGGGCACCCATCCCATTACAAGTGGGACATTGACCTTCTGAAGTATTAAATGAAAAATAAGTAGCACTAAACTTTGTAGCTTTAGCAAAAATTTTTCTAATGAGATCAGCAATCTTGGTATAAGTAGCAGGATTAGATCTAGGATTATTTCCAATAGGTCCTTGATCGACCATTATAGGTTTCAATTTTGGACCTTTTATTCCATCGCAACCAATAGTTTCCTTTCCTTTTAGTGTAGGAAATAATACATCTTCGACTAAAGTACTTTTTCCTGAACCTGATACCCCTGTGATTACTGTTAGACGATTTATTGGGATCTTGCAAGTTATATTCTTAAGATTATGCATGCTAGCTTTATCAACTGTAAAAAACAATTGAGGTTTAGGTCTATGCTTAGGAATTTGTACCTTAGCTCTTAAACTAAAAAATTTACCAGTAGGTGTATCCGCCTTCCATAACTCAGCAGGTGTCCCTGTAAATATAATCTCACCACCATCACCTCCAGCGCCAGGACCGATATCAATCACATTATCTGCAACTATTGCAGCTTGTTGGTCATGTTCAATATAAATTACTGGTCCAGCAAGGTTCTGAAATACAGGTAATAATCGTGCAATATCAGCAGGATGCTGACCAATTGTCGGTTCATCAAGAACATGAGTTATATCTTCTAATTCACTTAATAACGCAATAGCTAATCGAACTCTTTGAGATTCCCCTCTTGATAAAGTTGGAGAAACTCGATCCAAATTTAAATAATCTAAACCTACAGATTTTAGAGCAAGTAAACGTTTCTTAATTTCTTGAAATATTCTACTCGTGATTGGTAAATCTTCTTTAGAGAAATAAGTGAATAACTCTCCCACCGATTTTGTTAATAACTGTGGGAATTGAATACCTTCCCAGGTAACATTAGATGCTAATGGATGATATCCTGTTTCATTACATTCTTTACAACCTTTTCCTTTACAATGGGGACAATTTTTTTTAAAATGTGTTGGTTCAAGGTCACCAAACCAAGTGCCACATTCCACACATGCAGGAACTCGGGAGATGAGAGATTTTACTGTTTGACCTTCAATAATTAATGAATTTGCCCCTAGTGAGCTAATGATTTTAAGGATATCTCGAATCTCGTTAAGATTGCTGTCCTTAGTAACTTGACCAATTTGAATTTGAATGTCATGAGCAATTTTTGGATTTATTTTCGACCTTATAGGTTTTCCATCTACTAATACTGCTTCAATACCAAATTGCTTTTTTAGAAGTTTGATTAAAGTTTGATGACTTCCTTTTACTTTCCTTACTAAAAGTGCAGAAATTAGCAATGGCTCTATATTTCTCAATCCATCGACTTTTTCAATTATTTCATCTTCTTTTAAGACTGATAATTTGCTTCCACATACATGGCACTTTCTATCCCCAAACCTAGCATATAAAATCTTTAAAAGTGGAATAAGACCTATAGCAGATGCTAAGATAGAATTTGGATTTCGGTTAAGAACATTTTGTCCAAGTGCGATCGTAGGTCCTAATCCTGTTATAAACTCTACTTTTGCAGGATTTAATTTCAATTCATCCTTACTGACTGAAAATGCTTCTAAAAACCTCCGACGAGCTTCTTTATACAATATATCGAATATAAGTGAAGTTTTTCCTGAACCAGAAACTCCAGTTACCACAGTAAGTCCATCTTTGATGTCAACATTAACATTCTTTAAATTGTTTTCCTGAGCACCGCGAATTTTTATTACCATCTTACTCCTTACGTTTATTTAATTAAGATAAGGACCAGTTTTGGAGTTTTTATTTATTTTAATTTCTTTTGGGGTACCCTCTGCTATAATTTCTCCTCCTTTTGGGCCTCCTTCAGGTCCTAATTCGATTATATAATCACAATACGAGAGTATTTCTGGATCATGCTCAATTATGAGTACAGTATTATCCTCTTGAACTAACTTATCAAGTAAATCCATAAGTTTTAATGCATCATAAAAAGATAATCCAACAGTAGGTTCATCTAAAATATAAAGTGAATTACTTTTTCTTATTTTTCCTAACTCTTTAGCTAATTTTACTCGTTGTGCTTCTCCTCCACTTAGAGTAGGAGCGGGTTGACCAAGCTCAATATAACCCATTCCAATTTCATCTAAAATGTTAAGAACTTTTGAGATGTTTTCCTGTGATTTGAATAATTCTTTAGCTTCATTAACAGTCATATCCAATACTTCTGAAATTGATTTTCCTTTATATTTTACTTCTAAAATTTCAGGTTTATACCTTAATCCTTTGCATTCTTTGCATGGTATTTCAAAACTAGTAAGAAATGAAACTTGTAAATCTTGAACCCCTTGACCTTTACATGCAGGACACCGACCACGATCGGAATTATAAGAGAAATGTCCTGCAGTATATTTATGTTTTTTTGCTTCCGCCGTTTTTGCAAATAAGTTCCGAATTTTATCCCATATCCCTATAAATGAACATGGGGTAGAAGTACGCACACGCGATATAGGTTTTTGATTGACAATAATGACTCCATCGATATTCTCCCATCCTTCAATTTGTCCAGAATATTCTAATAAATCTTCCTCATTCTCTTCTCCATTTTCCTCACCATTCTCTTCCTTTTTCTGATTTTGGTTTTTAGCCCCTCTTTTAAAATGAGGAATTAATAAAGGAACTAAAGTATCTAGAATAAGAGAGCTCTTTCCAGAACCTGAGACGCCTGCAACACCTACCATTAACCCTAAAGGAAATTTAACTGTTACATCTTTTAAATTATTTGTGTTAGCATTCTTGAGAATCAAATACTGTGTGTCAGAATCTGATTTTTTAATGGGAGTAGATGGTTTTTCTGGTAATGAAATCCTCCCAGCGAGGAACTGACCTGTATAGGAATCTTCTTTCTTTGTAATTCCTTCAAGTGACCCTTGATAAACAATTTCACCCCCATCAATACCTGCATCTGGACCTATATCAATTATAATATCAGCCATATCAATAAAGCGCTTATCGTGTTCAACGACAATAATTGTATTTCCTAAATCCTTTAATTGTTCTAGAATTTTAATTAGTGAATCTTTTTCAAGTTCATGTAGACTCATACTCGGTTCATCTAATATATAAATTAATGAATCTAGCCCACCATCTAAATGAGTCATTAACGATAATCTCTGAAGCTCACCCCCACTTAACGTAGGTAATGTTCGATGCAAGTGTAAATATTTTAATCCAACATTGACCATTCGATTAAGACTTTGTAGTATACTCTTTAAAATAGATTTTCCTTGGATTGTTTTAATATCCTGATCAGAAAGACTTTCGAAAAATAAAATTAAATCATCAATTGGCATCATGGCTAATTCCCCTATATGTTTCCCTCTAATTTTTATCTCACGAGCCTGCTCATTAATTTTATATCCATTACACTCATCACATTTCTTTTTTGACATAAAATTACTATGGATCTTATGCCTTCTATAGGCACTTTTGCTTTCTGATAAAGCCCTTTTAATATGGGGAATAATACCCTCAAAAATTCGCTCCAATTCACCAGTAAAAGTTTTTGATTCCCATTGAAATTTAAGTTTTCTCCCACTACCATACAGAAATACCTGTTTAATTTCATCTGGTAAATCTTTAAAAGGTGTTTTTATATCAAAATTATAAAATTTTGGTAATTGCTCCACAAATCTGATTTGATCTGCAAAAACAGCGGAACCTGCTTTTGTTATTTGAATAAGATTTTTATTATAATCTTGAACGATCATTTCTTCAGTAAGAAGCATTTTATAACCTCTTCCCTTACATTCTAAACACATCCCAGAAGGTTCGTTAAAGGAAAAATGCTTGATTTGTTTACGTTCTACAATCATTCCACATATATCACATTCTAGCGTAGTTTGGTTCGCCGGTTCCTTACAGATTGGACAGATTAGGATCCCTTCTGTTACATATAACATGCGTATTAAACCATATATACCAGTTTTCGTTCCTACAGTCGATCTTGGATTAAATACGCGTGTAGTTCTTTGCTCAACAGCCACAGTT
This sequence comes from Promethearchaeota archaeon, assembly GCA_048939015.1. Classification (GTDB taxonomy): domain Archaea; phylum Asgardarchaeota; class Lokiarchaeia; order Sigyniarchaeales; family SOKP01; genus Loki-b32. The sequence goes on along the minus strand of JBHLPW010000001.1, from coordinate 141,121 downwards.
GGGCTTAATCCATCAATCATATCAAATGGTTTTTCATCATCGAATTTTGGTGGGAAACCAATTGATTGAAGATATCTGTTCATTCCCTCATCAAAGATAATATCGAAAGCCAAACTTGATTTTCCTGATCCAGATACACCTGTTATAAGAATTAGCTTTCCTTTAGGAATATCAACATCTATATTCTTTAAATTATGTATTCTAGCGCCTCTTACTTTTATTACATCCATTTTTAACTCCAATTTTTATCCTATTTTCTGTAATATATAAGTCGTACATTCAAATCCGGTTGTATTTTTTTTTACCATTTCTATTTCTGTTAAATGACGTTTTATTTCTTCAATAACATCAATATTATCATACTTTTTGCGCAATGCGTTTATTTTTTTTTCTAATGGTGCATAATACTCCTTCCACCAACATTCTTTAGCCCAAGGTATTTGTTTCAAGAGTTTAAATCCAAATTTTGGATAGTACTTCAGTTTCTTATCTGCCCAATTATCTGCTTCTCCTGAAATCATGTAACCATTTACCTTAAGTATTCTATTACATTCAGTTATAGCTTTCTTAAAATCAAGAAGATGAATAACACCTTCTTCCCAAATAATATCAAACATCTTATCTTCAAATTTTGTATCATATACCGAACGATGATACACTTTTACTTTGTCTGAGAGTCCTTTTTTGATAATTTTTTGATTTAATTTATCTAAAGCCTTTTGATCAATATCAATACTGAATATTTCTCCATTACTCAATTTTGCTAACTCTAAGCTGACCGTACCTGTACCGCATCCGATATCAAGGATGCGAGGTTTATCTATCTCAGGGAGACTATCAAATGCTTTTCTAGTATATTTTAAAAAAACAGATCGAAGTCCCTCAGCATCCAATTCTTTTAAAATTTCTTCAGACATATCTTTTTCACCACTCCCTTATAGCGCACTTTTTATAATTTCCCAAGCTTTTGTTTCTAAATCACTCCATTCTTGAATTCCTTTATCTATTTGAGGAATTCGTTCTCTCCATGCATTTGTTTCTTTCAGAGCACCTTTTAAAACTGATTCAACTTGTTTATCAAGCTCTGCTAATTGCTTTTGATAATCTTTTTCTCCCTTTTCCGTAATATCGCCACTTTTTTGATATAGTGCTCTTAATTTTGCTATATTAGGTAGGTCATCTGGTAATATTAAATGTTCTACTTCTCTTAACTTTATTATAATATCATCATAAACATCAGCAGCTTTTAGAAGACTATCATTCTTCAAGAGTTCTCCTACTTCTTTCAAGAAATCTCGATATAATATGCGGAACATAGCACCACCAGTACCTCCAGTCTCCATATAAATATACACACTGACTAAACCATACAAGAGATCATTATCACTAAAGTTTGTCCATGTGGGGAGCATTTCCTGCCACTTTTGAAATCCTTTTAAACCCATATTACGTATTGGAGGATTAAACATAAAATTTGCATTTGCTTTAATCGATACTGGAATGCTTTGTTTAATATCTTTCACTTTTTTTGGCAATACTAATTCTACTAGCTTGTTTTTCGCAGGAAATGGTGCAAACTTGCTTCCTCTAGCAGCTTTAAGTTGGGTATAAGTCATTTCATGTGGATTTGCATATCTATCTGAAATAAGTGCCTTATCTTTCTCTTCATCTATACCATAAGTTACTATAGTATGGGCTCCAAAATGTCCTGAATTTTCATTAGGTATGGGAGTACCTTCTGGAAAAAAGTAAGGTAAATAAGCAAAATCTACAAAAGTAATTGCTGGTTGTCGATTCTGTAATAAATTTATTAAATTATTATGTGCGCTGTTTACTGAAGCTGTTTCGGTAATTTTTACAGTTCCTCCTAAACGAGGCAATATTCTTTCAAACACCTCAGTTTTTTTAACACTTAATCCTAATATCATGGGAAATGGTAGATTTTTCATGTAGAAATAGAAAAATCCTAATCCAGAGCATAAACCTAAGAGCATAGGTTCTGAAATATCTATATCATAATACGCAAGTACTTTCCTCAGACTTGACAATTGGCAGTTCGCTCCTGCCATATGTTTAAAATCATCTATAATTATTTTTACCATTTTATTTGCCTCCTATTTTATATTTGGATTTATTTTTAATCCGCATTCATAGCATTCCTCATCGTGAATACAAATCTCCCCTTCACATTCTGGGCAAGTATATAGCTTTTTTTTCTCTTTGAGCCAAGATTCAATTCCAATGTCTTTAAGTCTCTTTAAATTATTAATTGGACTAACATTGTACCTACTCACATAAGTATTATCAATTTTTTTCAAATTATCGCATGGGAATTTTTCACATTCATAACAGTATTCCAATTCATTTTTTCTAATTGGGGGAAAATCCTTCTTGATGAAAGAACAATTCTTATTACGGATTCTACAACCTTGACATCCATATTTAAGACCTTTCTCTTCTAAAAGGTTTTTTTTTCTTATTAAATATGACCTACAAGCACCACAATAAATTCCACAAGGGGCAGTTAAATTATTATCAACCATTGATTTTCACCTAATTTTTAATTTTTAATAATTTTTTAAATAATTCCTCCTCCCTAGAAAGAATATGAAGCACAATACTATGCAATTCACCAAAATCTACATGATTAATACAATCATCTTTATATTCATCACCCGCATTCTTTAATGTTTCTGCAATTAGAGTCCAATTTTGAGCAGAATCATTAATTAAAGGGATACATTCTTCGAGAATGTTGATCTCTTCTGAATTCCATGCTCTAGGACCTTCCTTTAACTCAGGATTTACCGATAATTCCTCTAGAAACTCTGTATATAGCTTTCGAAATGACCCACCTCCCGTACCCCATGTTTCTATATATCCATGGGTAAGCTCAAACATCAATCGTGCCAGTGAAATTTCTTTTCCTTTGGAGTTAGTGATTGTTTTATTTAATTTTTCTTCCCAAGTAAGCAAAGAATTTGCAAATTGTTTCAATCCCTGAATACCATTAGTATTCATAGAAGGACGTAGCATATTATTCGCTACTTTTTGAATTGCTAACTTAACACCTGCTGCGAAAGGTGGATGTTTTCCATCAGCTCGACAAGTCATAGAAAATTGGGTATTTCCAGGATGCAAAAATTTCGGTCCATAGGTTGAACTCCTCGCTATCTTAAGGATATCGATCGGAACCTCTTGAAAACCCTCAAATTCCGTATCGCCTATATATGCTACTTCTTTATCCTCGTCATAACCACCTAGAACTACTGCATGCCCACCAAAATGAGCCTCCTCCATTTCTTCATCAAAACCTTCATAAGGCATATACACAATATCCACTCTTAATAGAAGTGGTATATCTTGATCTAGCATACTCTTAGACTCCTCCCAAGCTTTATCCGAATTCGTGAATGATTGTTTTCTTAGTGTAATACCTAACAACCGACACGCTAAACTATTAGGTTCAATTGTCCCTTGTTTACCTCCTAAGAAGAATGGGATATCTGATTCAGGCATAAAGGAAGTCTGGCCTGTTGTATCAAAAAATCCAAATCCCATTGTTGCGTCTAACCCAAAAACCATTGGCTCTGACATTGGAAATCCATAATACTCGAATAAATCTCTCATTGAAGATGATTCGCAATGATGACCAATTCGATGTACAAAATCCTTAACTATGTGTTTCATTTCTTAATTACCTTATTCAATTCAATTATAATCATCAGGATTAATTTTTCCCTCAATTTTTTTAACCTCATCTAGCACCATCTCAAAAAAATCTTCATCAGCTTCTAGAATTTTAATTGGATGTATAAAGAGTCCTGTGACATTAATTGGCATTTTTGAAAAATTCAATAACATTTCGTCTAGCATTTTTTCAAGTTCTTTTCGATGTGTTTTTATAATTTCTATAGCATGATTAAATGCTTCAATTTGCTCTTCAAGGCTTAAAATTGGAAACATTGAAAATGCTACATAAAAGTCTTCATCCATTTTCCCTATATAATTATATAAAACATCATAAACCTTTTTCTTTAAGATCTTATATCCATATTCAGTAATTATATAGTTTTTCCTTATCCTATTATCAATTTCTTCTTCAAAACTCTCTACTAACTGATTATTTTCTAATCTATCTAACGTTCTATATATTGTAGAAAAGGAGAAATCCGCTCCTATATTCGTCCAATCTCTCATTCCACGTTCTTCAATTCTTTTATTAATATCATAAGCATGACATCCACCTTCGTGCATTTTTTCATTAATTAAGCCTAAAATCACAAAAGCTCGATGTTTTAAGGGATAATTTTCAGACATGACCATTACTTCATTATTTTATAATATTTGCAAAAAATTAAAAATGACAATATAAGAAAAAATAAGAGATTGGTATATTTAAATATTTGCAAAAAAATTAAAATGACAATATATTAAAAATTGAAATCAATAAAATTAAAGAGATACGATTTATGATCTCATATGAGGTGATTAAAAATTGGATATGAAAGAAATCATGGAAAAGTGTAAATTAACTGAAAAAGAAATGGATGAATTTTTAAAGTTAACTAAAAATGTGGACCACAAAGAAGATCACAGTCGCGCTTATAGAACTATGATGAATCCAGCGAGAAGAGACCTATTGAAGTTTATTGGAATCGATATAAAAACATTTGAGGAAATAAAAAATAAATTTCAGGAAGAGGAAGATACTTTAAAATATCATTTATCAATGTTAGAACAATTATTTTACATTATGTATACAGAAAGCGGATGGAAAGCAACCCCAAGAGGAATAGGTTTTATGAGTAATGCGATAATGGGATATTAAGATTATAACCTAAAAGGGTTGATGACTTTCAAGATATATGAAAAATATCAAGTAAAACACTATAGGAGCAAGTACTATTATTGTTGTTAGCAAAGTCTTTCCAAAATTAAGTTCTTTCATTTTATATAATCCATATGCTGTTAGTATTGTCATCCATACTCCAACAGCTGAAAATACGATATTCGAAACAATAGAAGGTATCAAATAATTAGGTGGAAATCCTAATGCATAATTAGTTACTTCTATATTAGGAGCAGTTACAATACTAAGAAAGTCTACTGTTAAAATAAACAAATTAGGTACACATATTCCAAGACAAACTACATTTGTTGTAGCTATATCATTATCCAATGATTTATTCTTAGACCAGAGATTTCCGAAATAATTTGTAAGATATCGGACAATAAACACAATCATAAATACAAAAATTGTCCAAATCAATGGTCCAAAAAGAAAATAATAGGTACTTATGTCTGCTTTAATATACATTATTAAATAAATAATTGAATATGGTATAGCAATCATAAAACTAGCAATATATGAATATATTAAGGAATTATTTAGTTTTTCATCCTTAAAAGTCGATTTGGGTTTATAAATCGTTCCTAATAAAATTTTTACTATACTTCTTGTCATTTTAATTGTTTTTCCTTTCTTTATAATAAAAAGGTGGAGTAAATACTATTAAAGATTTAAATAGTCCATATTTTCAATTAAATAATTTCTTTAATTTTATTGATGAGAAAATCTGTCTTTTTTTCAATCTCCTCTTTACTACTTGTAATTCTTATTCCAGACGCAGAACCTGATCCTGCATCAGAAACACCTACACTAATATTTATAGATTTTAGGGGGTTTACCCCCTAAAAAAAACTAAATGAATTAATTTAAAAAGAAAAAAATAAAAATTTCTTTAAGTAGAGTCTAATACTTCAAACTGACTATTATATAAATCGGCATAATATCCATTTCTGGCTAGCAGTTCTTTATGGGTACCTTGCTCCACAATCTCTCCATCCCGAATTGCAAAGATCAAGTCAGCATTTCGAATAGTAGATAACCGGTGAGCAATGACAAAGCTTGTTCTATTCTCCATTAAGGCATCCATAGCATTTTGAATCAATATCTCTGTATGTGTGTCTACAGAGCTGGTAGCCTCGTCGAGGATGAGTATTGGTGGATCAGCAAGAACAGCACGAGCGATTGTGAGCAATTGCATTTGACCTTGAGAAATATTTGTTATTTCTTCGTTGATTATCATATTATATCCATCAGGTAAGGTTTTTACAAAGTGATCAACATTAGCTATACCTGCAGCAGCTCGTACTTCTTCATCAGTAGCATCTTGATTACTAAAGCGGATATTATTCATAATGGAATCATTATAAAGCCATGTATCTTGAAGTACCATACCAAACATTTGCCGCAAATCTTCTCGAGTCATCTCTCGAGTGTCATGACCGTCTACTAAAATTGCTCCACTATTTAATTCATAGAAACGCATGAGCAATTTGACTAATGTGGTTTTACCTGCACCCGTTGGACCCACAATTGCAATTTTTTGTCCAGGTTGAGCTATTGCGGAGAAGTTATGAATGACTATCTTATCTGGACTATATCCAAAAGTCACATTACGGAATTCTACTAACCCTTTGACTTGCTTTAACTTAATAGGCTCGGAGACTTCAACGACTTCTTCTTCTTCCTCAAGGAATTTAAATACACGTTCTGCTGCAGCAGCTGTTTGTTGGAGAACATTTGTGACATTAGCAAGTTGGCTAAGAGGCTGAGTAAATGAACGGATGTATTGGATAAATGCTTGAATATCTCCTATGGTTATAACATTCTGGATAGCTAAATAAGCGCCAAGAATAGTAACAACAACATATCCTAAATTGCTGATGAAAAACGTGATTGGTATCATCAATCCCGAGACAAAATTAGCTTTCCATGATCCTTTATACCATTTATCATTTAATGCTTTAAATTTTTCAACACTTTTTTCCTCTCCGCTGAAAGCTTTTACTACGATATGGCCACCATACATTTCTTCTACATGTCCATTAACGTGTCCTAAATAATCTTGTTGTTGTTTAAAGTACTTCTGTGATCGACCAATGATAACGCCTATTAGTAGCAATGTCAGGGGAAGCATCCCCAGTGCAACTAATGTCATTATCCAATTTATACTTAACATCATAATTACGATACCAACAACCGTAACTACTGATGTAATAATTGATGTGAGACTCTGACTCAATGTTTGGTTTATTGTATCGATATCATTCGTAATACGAGACAGTACTTCTCCATGAGTTGTTTGATCATAATATTTAAGTGGTAAGCGGTTAATCTTTTCCGAAATATCTCGACGGAGTCGGTAAGCAACATTAGTGGAAATATTTGCCATAATCCACCCTTGGATAAAACCAAAAGCTGCTGAAACAATATATATTATCAGCACTTCTAGTAGAATTCCTCCAATTTTAACAAAATCAATTTCACCCGTACCACTAACTTTAGCTATTATACCATTAACTAAAGTCGTGGTAGCAGTTCCTAGAATCTTTGGGCCTATAATGATTGCTGTAGTAGAAGCTGCTGCAAAAATAAACACTAATAAAACTAGCCATTTATATCTACCCATATACCGAAATAATTTTCCCATAGTTCCACGAAAATCGGTTGCTTTTTCGCGTACTCCGAACCTAGAACCCTGTGGACCAGGACCACTCATGTGTCCTCCACGTCGACCCATCATGATGATTCCTCCAATTCAAGTTGTGAAATGGCTATATCCCTATATATAGCACAATCTTCCATGAGCTCAGCATGCTTACCCTTCCCAACTACTTTTCCTTCATTGAGAACAATAATCTGATCAGCATCTTTAATAGTAGAAACTCTTTGAGTTACTATGAGGACAGTACTTGCTGATATAGATTTTCGAAGGGCTTTTCTTAACGCAATATCGGTTTTAAAATCTAAATTAGAAAAACTATCGTCTAAAATGTTAATTGGAGCTTTTTTGACTAATGCCCGAGCGATCGAAAGACGCTGCTTTTGACCCCCAGATACATTCTTACCACCTTGGGCTATTTCAGTAGCCATTCCTTCAGGTTTAGAACTTATGAACTCAGTAGCTTGAGCAGTCTCTATTGATGACTCAAGAACATCTTCACTCGCATTTTCATCTGCAAATAGGAGATTACTTTCAATAGTTCCGGAAAATAACACGCTTGTTTGAGGAACATATCCAATTTTTTCATGAAGTTCTTGTTGACTGACATCACGCACATCAACGCCATCAATCAATATCGTTCCAGATGAAACCTCATATAAACGAGGGACCAAATTTACAAGCGTAGATTTACCAGACCCAGTGGGTCCAATAATAGCCGTAAATTGCCCTGCATAAGCCGTAAAAGAAATGTCGCATAAAGCATTCTCTGGTGCTCCAGCATAACAGAAAGAAACATCTCGAAATTCAATTTCTCCTTTAAATGGTTCATCAAAATGTCTTGGATTTTCGAGATCTTGGATCATTATATCAACTTTTAAAACCTCGGCAATACGATTTACAGATACTAAAGCTCGAGGCAAGATGATAAACATTAATGATAGCATAAGGAAGGCAAAAGTCACTTGTATAGCGTATTGCATGAAAGCAATCATATCACCGACTTGGATATTTGCATTAGCTACGCCGTGTGATCCCACCCATATGATAACAATTACCAGAACATTCATCAACATCATCATCACTGGCATCATAATTACCATTACTCGATTGATAAATAGTGAAACCTTAGTAAGATCAATATTAGCTTTATCAAATCGATCTTCTTCGACCTTTTGTTTATTAAAAGCTCTTACAACCATTAAACCCGACAAACTCTCTCGAGCTACGAGATTAAGGCGATCTATTAATTTTTGGATGCTCTTAAACTTCGGTAAGGCGACGTAAAAGACTACTAGGATAAGGGAAAGTAATATTCCTACTGCCATTGCTAATATCCACCACATCGAGGGAGCTAAGTCAAGGGCATGTATTACCCCACCTATCCCCAAAATAGGAGCATAAAACACCAAACGGATGATCATCATTATTGCCATTTGGATTTGAGTTATATCATTTGTTGAGCGCGTGATCAATGATGCTGTGGAAAAGATATCAAATTCAGTACTCGAGAAATTTTCAACCTTCTCAAATATATCCTTTCGCATATCACGAGACATTCCAGTTGCAATTTTAGCAGAAAAATATCCGACTCCAATTGTACATGCCATTGCAAGAATAGTAAGAAGAAGCATCAAACCACCATAGTAGAACATGTAATTAAGTTGCATTTGATCTACATTTATGCCAAGTTTTTCATACTCAACTCTTACAACTTGAATTGCTGCCTGTATTATAAAAATTTCTCCAAGAGCGCTAAATCGTGAGTTAACCAATGCAGTTATCAATACCACTACAATAGGTTGTGCTTTAAGAAATGTAAATAAGTCTGTACCAGCAGGGAGAGAAATATTTAATTGAAAATTTACAGACATGCGTAAAGTATCATTTGCCATGAGTAATTCGACGAAAGATACCGTTAAGAGTCCCCTGGCTATAATCGAGTTTAAATGTGCAACTGTCTTGCTATCAGAATCGGTCAATACATAAATAGATTGGTTAAGTAGAGCGGGATATTTTTTAACATAATGAGTAGCTTCTGTAGTACCGTTTTGCACGAATTTATAAGCATCAAGTACGTCTGTCTGGTTTTCTGGAGTAAGAAATAGCAAAGTATGGTTCATTTCAATTCCCCGCATTGCTTCGGGCACCGCATTCTCTATACCCTTTTGCTGAATGCCTACATTCACTATCTTTGCGAGATAATCAGGTAATGTTAGGTTAAAGTTTGCTTGTCCAAATAACAACGCAATAGAAACAGCAATCATTATGAGGTAATGTTTTGAATACTTAATCATTCTGACTTTCATTTTAAAATCACCATTAACTTATTTAGTTTCTATTTCTTTTTATTTAGGTTCTACGGAAAGAGGATTGTCCATTAGATATTTCTTTAACTCATTTTGCCCTTTTTCCATCTTACTGAGAAGATGAGTCAAAAAATCTGCTTTGAGTAAAAGAACAATACTTTCGCCCTCTTTACCCATAACAATTAACTTTTCACCAGCTTCAAGTTGTATTTTTTTACGCAATTCAATTGGTAAAACGACTTGTCCTCGTTCTCCAACTGTTGCGCTACCATAAAATTCTAGTTTTCCAAAAATAATTTTTTCCCCTAAAATAACTAATTATAAAGTAAAAATACATTTAACAAATAAAGTTTTTCATATATTTCATATTTTTCATACTAAGCAGAAAAACTACTATAAATAAAATTATAAATACTTAGAAAGTGGTTGGAAAGCGACCTCAAGGGGAATAGGTTTTTTGAATAATACAATAATGGGAGATTAAGTTTTAATCTCGTTAAGAGTTTCTATAGATAATTTTTTTTATAAAATATTATTAATTTTATCGATAAGTATATCTGCTTTTTTTTCTATTTCGTCTTTACTACTTGTAATTCGAATTCCAAACGCAGAACCTAATCCTGCATCAGAAACACCTACACTAATATTTATTGCTCTTTGTAGCAAATTATCTGTCTGAGGTAACATTCCTTTAGTATATTCAATATTAGATCCTTTGTAATAAGGACATGAAAAAGGACAGTTTTCTTCAGTTACAGTTTTTTTCCCTAAGAAATGTTCCATATTATTATAAACATGCCAGCCTGATTTGGCAATAGTTGTTGTTCCTAATTCGTTAGCTAATTTCGTAGCTTTTTCAGATGAGGATAAGAAAAATGTCAATAAAGTGCCTACATCACCATTCTTGTCTAAAATTTCCCTAAATTCTATTTCTTTTATCGTAGATAAACGTTTTTTTAAGTATTCTTTATTTTGATGAAGTTTCTCCCTAATTTGTGGGGTTTTTTTGAGTTGAGCCCTAGCGACAGCAGCAGTTAATTCATTCATCCTGAAATTAATCCCTAAAACAGTTCTTTTTCCTTGCTCTACACCTTGTCTTAAAGGTAAATGCCCTTGATCATGTATAGCAAAAGCTCTCTTGTATAAATTCTCATCATCAGTAACTACCATCCCGCCATCACCAGCGGTAATTGTTTTATAAACATTTAAACTAAAAGCCCCCATCTTTCCAAATGTGCCAACAGATTTTCCTTTATATGTAGCTCCAAAAGCCTGAGCACAGTCTTCTATTAAGATTAGGTTATTTTCATTAGCAATTTTAGAAATCTCATCTAAATGACCTGGATTTCCAAGCATATGAACAAGCATAATAGCTTTCGTATGAGGAGTTATTTTTTCTGCAACATCTTCGGGATCGAGTGTAAGAGTTTTATCTATCTCGCCTAATATTGGTATTGCACGGGCAAATATAATAGAAGTTATACTAGCGATGAATGTATACCCTGGGACGATTACCTCATCTCCAGGTCCTATCTTAAGTGCCCATAATGCTGTTAATAAAGCAGACGTACCAGTATTTACTGCTAAAGCATGCTTTGAACCTACAAAATTCGCAAATTCCTTTTCTAAATTCCATACCATCGCTTTAAAGTTTGGATCAGATAAATCACCATATCTATATAAATAACCTGATTCAATAACCTCTAATAATGCTTCCTTTTCTTCTTTACCAATTAAATCCATTCCCGGTCCTGGCATTTTTAATCAAATTTACGATTAAGTTAAGATCAACTAAATATGGGAATATAATTTGTAAAAATTTTAATATATTTTTAAAAATAATCCTAATTATGAATAGTGAAGAAAATGGAATCTCCCTTGAGGGGAAAATGAATGATTGGGGACCATACGGCAAAGATGAAGGCAGATGGTTAATATTTTCAGTGGGTAATCCTGAAGAAGGACATGGATATGCTCTACCACGAAACATTGATGATATTCATTCGCAGCGTATAGCTCATCTTATTTCATGTAGGACTGGAGGGAGATATGTAGCACATATTCCATGGTCTACTGACAATGTGGGGCCAATAGCAAAAGACTGGTCTCCTAAAACAATACCTGTAGAAGGAATGGTTGAAAAGTTTAAAGATTTTCTTAAATATCATATTGAAATTTATAAAGACATGGGTTTTCTTGCTTCAAATGTATTTGTATATTCTGGACATGGGGGAAATAACCCTTTAGCTGAACATTGTCAAAAAATAAGAAAAGAATTAAAATTAGAAAATCTCATCATATCCTCAACTGAAGGCATTTCTGATAAATTAGCAGATAAAGTATTAAGGGAATTACATAAGTTAGCAGTTGAACTTGCTAATGATGATCAAAAACCCAAAGATCTTAGAAGAATTTTTCTAAAAATTGTTACTAGTGAAGACCATGCAAGTCATTTTGAACATTCTCTTGCTGCAGCGATAGGAGTTCTTGATTGGAAAAAACTAGTAGTAATGAATAATGAATTGGAAAACAATTTTGATGAAGCACTTCAAAAATGGCCACCATTAGGAGGTCTTGGAGGATTTTTAATGTATGGTGGAAAATATCGTGAGATTTTGGGTTCTAAAGAAAATGATAAGTATGGTCATTGGAATTGCCTAAAAACATTACGTAGATTAGATCGTGGTAGAGTTGTAGTTGTGAAAGAGATTGGAGATATAATTATAAATCAACTCGTAGAATATTATTCTACAATGCTAACAAATACTTGAAATTTAAGGCATTTTTTTTTTCGCTTTTATAATAAAATGAAGATTTATATTATTCAAGCTCAATAATTATACTATTTAAGAATTAAATAAAACTATTTATGGAAAATTAGAGGATAAGTATGGAAAATCAAGTTGAAGAAATTACGCACTCAAAATTGAGTATGGTATCTTATGGTTTTGGCAAATTTATTAATGAATTCTTTGTAATGGCATTTGGAGCTTTAGTTTTTTTCTTTTATGAAAGAGAATTACACTTAGATCCTATTCTTGCAATAATAGGATACACCATATTTGCAATATGGAATGCTGTTAATGACCCACTTATCGGATATTTAACCGATCGTCCCTTTAAATTTACTAAGAAATGGGGAAGAAGATTTCCATGGGTCCTTATAGGAGGAATTCCTTGGATTCTTAGTTATATCCTAATCTTTACTCCTCCATTGATAGACGCAAATGAAGGAATGTGGACAGTTTTTACATGGCTTGTAATTACCACTTGTGTATTTGATTTTTTTCAATCAATTTTCGGTGTAAACTTTTATTCTATATTTCCTGATAAGTTTCGTAGTGGAAGTGAGAGGCGTAATGCATCCACACTAAGTACAATGATAGGTGCTCTTGGAACGGGATTAGGTGCTCTTATTCCGCCTTTATTTTATACTTTTGGATTACCAAGATCGTATATTATGCAAGCAGTTGTTGTAGTTGTAGTCTGTATGGCTGCTTTGGTATTATCTATCCCCGGAACTCGAGAAGACCAATTCCGTATAGATTGCTACTTAGAGAGTTGTGAAGAGGGACTCGAAAGAACATCATTCTTCAAAGAATTTGGAAAATGTATAAAACATAAAAATTTCATGGCATACATAATTGCGTTCACGCTATATCAATCTTTAGTTTCCCTAATGGTTGGTTCGATTCCTTATGTAACTGAATTTATATTCCTAAGATCGGAAGATGATATTATGATCGTTATGGCCGTTATGCTAGTAGGTATAATTTTTTCAATGCCAGTTTGGTCATTAATAGCGCATAGAACTAACAATGATAGACAGACAATGTTAATTGCTTCCATTTACTTGGCTATAACTACTTTTATCCTTTTCTTTATCAGAGATTATAATTTAATGATAGGTGCGATTTTCATATGGGGGACTGGAGAAGGAGGATTCTGGGTTATGATGGGCCCTATTTTTGCAAATATAATAGATCAAGCTGTGATTGAGACTGGTGAACGAAGAGAAGGAATGTACAATGGAATTCAAACATTTTTTAGTCGCGCAGCATTTGTTATTCAAGCATTAGGTATTGGTTTAGTGCATATATTGACTAATTTTGATCCAGATGCTATAACGCCAATAGCTCAAACAGGAATCCAAATTCACTTTGCATTAATACCTGCAATATTAATGGGACTAGCAGCTGTAGTTTTTGGCCTTTATTATAAATTAACTCCAGAAAAGGTAGATATTAACAGAAAAAAATTAATAGAATTAAATCTATGAGGAATTTCAATCGAAATTCCAACACTAACTTTTTTTCTAATTTATTATTGGTAAATAATGATTTAAATAATAAGATATATCTATGAAATTTAGTAGAGTTTTTGAAAATATTTATCTCTTTAAAGATATTGAAAGTTATTTTCATAAAAATAGTAATCAATTAATCGTGGTTGGTTAAAAAATTAATTTAAATGAATAAATAATACTAAATATAATATTTTAAATAAAAATTAAATGTGAAAATTCATATGAGTAGAATTTTGACAAGAAAAAAGATACTGCTAATTTTTACTTTCCTTATTGTTTTCATAACTGGAACTGTTTTGATCTTTACTATACCTCTGAGTGTTAAAAGTACCTACGGATTAACAACTCAAACAGTGGATGGGGTAACTATCTCTTTTAATGTATTTGAGCCAAAAGAAACTTTTTATCAAAAATATAATGGCAACAACGATAAAAAAGCTATTATAATAGGACATGGTGTCATGGCAAATAAAGAAATATTGAAAGGATACGCGATTGAATTAGCGAATGCAGGTTTTATAGCCGTGGTATTTGATTTCAGAGGACACGGGCAAAGTCTTGGGGAACTCGATCGAGGAGAGATAATTGATGATGTTAGAGCAATTAAAGAATATTTAAATTCTAGAGATGATGTTGACATAAATAATATTGGATATATAGGTTATTCCATGGGAGGGTACCCAGGAATTCAGATTATTTCAGAAGATACCGATTTTAAGTGTTTCATAGGAATTGGAACGGGACTACCTACAGCAGACTATCACCCCGAATATTCAATAAAAGCTAATTCTAATCGAAGTTTAAATATTCTTATGATCCAAGCTCGATTTGATGAAGTATCTACTGTATCAAGATTAAAAGAGGGTATGGCGTTAAGACTCAATACCACTTCCGATAATATCGATGTAAATAAACTTTATGGAAGCTTCCAAGACGGTAACGCTTCTATGATCTTCCTAGATGATAATACTAATCATTTATTGCTTGCTTGGGATCAAGATTTTATAAGAGAAGCTAGAAATTGGGTAATTAATACATTTCCAGATGTAAGACAACCTGATGAAAACTTTTATGTAAACATAAGATTTGTTATTTTGATAATTCAACTATTTGGTGGTATGGGTTTGTTCTTTTTACTTATTGATCCGATTTACAAATTAATTTTAAAAATTAGAAAAGTAAACCGAGAGGACGAAGTGATTTTAAAAATAGAGTTGCCTGATATATCAGTAACTAATTTAGCATTACGAGCAGTTGCATATTCTTTAATACTTGGTTTACCAGGAATTCTTATTTTTATGCCTTTATATTTCTTTCCTTTATTTACAGCCGGAAATGTTTTAATGCTTTTATGTGGTCAAATGTTTGCATTTTTAATTTTACTTTGGAGACTCGGGAAGAAAGTAGACACTCCATTAAAGAACGTTTTAATTGGGCCATTTAAGAGTAGAAATAATTTCATTAACCAATTACTTTTAGGTGCAATTTTAACACCAATTCTGTTCATAATCATCTATTTATCAGTAGGGCTAAACTATTTTGCAATAATACCATCTCTAACTAAAGTTCTATATATTTTTATATGTTTTGTGATATGCTTCTTTGTTTTTCTTATATACAGTTTATTAAACCAAACAGTAATCCAAAACAAAGTTAAAGATGGAATTAAGGGACAAATAATATCGGGATTAATTACTTTTGGTGAACAGATTTTGTATATGATAGTATTTCTGCTTTTCTTTAGCTTTTTATTCGGAAGTTTTTTCAATTTTGGAGTTTATCTGCCCATTACCATACCTACTACTTTATTATCGAGTTTTGTGTATGTTGCTTTATATAGGAAAACAGGAAATATAATCTCAGGCACTATTATAAGCGCTTTTATCGTATCAATGATAACCATTACCGTATCAGTTATCTAAATTTCCAAATTTTTTTTTTAAATTCTAATTTTAATTTTTGGTTTTGTTATAATATATTCACATTTTGGACAGATTTTATAATAGCGGTAAGCTTGCATAGTACTAAAAAAGTTGGATCCAAGAATACCAGCAGGTAAAATAAAAAGTGATACTCCAATAAAGGCTAGTGCTATTGTACAAAAACGACCACCTGTAGTTATTGCGTATACATCACCAAAACCTGTAGTAGTAAATGTGATAATTCCCATCCATAACGTAGTAGGAATATCTCCAAATTTAGTTGGTTGAGCATTTCTCTCAAGATAATAAAGTATTGTAGAAGCAAATATAAGAAATATACTGCAGATAATGACAGTAACGAAAAACTCCCGCTTTGTTTCCTTAAAAATTAAACGGGCAACTCTAAACACATCAATAAAATGTCCAATTTTAAATATAACTAACATCCTTAATACTTGGAGGTATAAAACTAAAATCTGAATATAACTGAAAAAAAACATAAAATATAAAGTAAGAAGAGTAATCATATCAATAATCGCTATTGGGCTAAAAAGATATCTTATTCTTCCTTTAAAAGGATCTTTATATTTAGTTTTTTTTGAAGCAACAATACACCAGACTCGTAATAAATATTCAATAGTAAATATAATGATTGAAAATAGCAACAAAGAATTTAATAAGCTACTAAGTTCTAGTGATAATTCTGGGTTAGTTCCAACCATTATAGCCAGAATATTTAGTGTTATAATGCTTATAAAGAAAATAAATATGATCTTTTGCCCTAATTTAGTAGGAAAATTAAATTGAATTGATTTGTATATCTTCTTTTTATAATTCCCTTTTAAAGAAATTTTTGAAGCTTTTTTTTTATTCTTCTTTCTTCTTAATTTAATTATAAACTCTGATTTTGGAATATCTTCTTTACAGTTGGGGCAAATTTCTGAAGAAGGTTTCCTTTCTTCAATTTCTTCGAGAAATCCTGATACAATTACGCTTGCTGGTAATAAAAATAAAGTTATTCCTATAAAGGATATAATTCCTGATACTATTTTTCCAAATGGAGTCAATGGTACAATATCCCCATATCCGATTGTAAACAGATTTATTGCTGTAAACCACATAGAACTAAATAGATTTGTAATCTTGTCTGGTTGGGCTTCATGTTCAGCAATATATATAAAAATAGCTCCAAAAAACATCAAAATTAAAGAAAGCATTAAAGTAATCAATAATTCTTCTTTTTTTCGTTTTATTACAGCTAATAAAATTTGAAAAGAGCTAGAATAACGAGCGAATTTAAGAAATACTATTAAACGTAATATTCGTGTATAATCCAGTACTTCATAAATAAAAATACCTATCAAAAATGTTGCAAATGAAATAACACTTAGAAAATCAATTAACCCTGTAATGCTTGTAAAATAATTCCATCGTTTTGAAAGTGAACTCTCTTTTATAGCTTTTTGATTATAAATCCAAATACGGAGAAAATATTCTAAAGTAAATGAAAAACCAGTAATGCATGAAAATGCAATAAAAATAACATAGAATTGTTGTAGTAAAGTTATATTAGTTTCTAATACTGCAATAGTACCATATATAAGACTTGATAAAATTACCCAAACTGCTATTAATTTTGCTGAAATGGTCTTTTCAGATGGAAAATTTAAAGCTTTAAAGATTCTCTCTTTTAATATATATCCTTTAGTATCCCCATCCATGACCATGATTGTAATAAATTTTAAAAAATTTTTAAAGATATAAATGAATTTCATATTTTTATAGTTGTTGGCAGAAATTAACCTAAAACTGCATTAAAGAAGAAATTTGAGTCTACAAAAACACTCTTAAAGTTTTTAGATACTAGAATATATTTAACATTTTAATATAGAAAAATAATAAATAGTGGCAGTTAGCCACTATTAGTTAATTTTTGTTTATTATTTATCCTTGAAATCTTTTCTCAAGTGTTTTCTGATGAATAGCAAAAGCCAAAAATAGAAACCCAAATCCGAATACTAATAGGACCAAAATATCTATAAGTAAACCGAAATTACCAAAAGCACTTACTTCTCCTAACCCTATATTTAATATATCAAGAGAATATGTAAGTGGAGATATTATTGCTGTTGGAATTTCCTTTATTGGCATAAAAAGGGGGCTGATAAATAGTAAAGGAAATTTGATGAAAATTTGTAAAATCATTGTATTTCCTGGATTCCTTGTTGGTGGAGCAGAGATGATCAAACTAAAGCTAGAAAAAACTAAAGCAGAAATAATCATAGCAAATATAATTAGAAAATAATTAATGGCTAATCCACTGGAGAGAAAAATCATTCCCAAAATTAAGGGAATGGATGAGAATAACAAACCATATATAAATGAACCCCAAATACTACCAAGTAATATCGTTTTAATTGAAACCGGACAAGTTATTAATCTTTCAAATGTACCACGCATAGTTTCCCATGGAAAAATTATTGGTCCTAATGAAGTTGATGTTAAAAAAAGAACCATTGCTATTATTCCAGAAATGAGATAAACCGGTAATATGTTTCTTCCTACTGTAAAAGCAAAAAACAGGATAATTGGAAAAAATATTCCTTGGATTATAACAGGTGGTTTATTATAATATATTTTTAAATCTTTTTTGGTAACAGTAAAGGATCGTTTTATTTGCATCTTAAAATTCCTAAAGCTAGATTTTTTAATTACTGAGAATTCCTTGTTAATTTCGACCACCTCTTTCTATGATTTTTAAAAATGCATCTTCTAATTTTGGTTCATGGGTATTCAGTTGCTTTATTACTAGATGATTCTTTTTGATAAAATCAACAATTTCACATATACTTTCATGAATGTCCTCCACAATTACGTGAAAGCCTTCTCTTACTTCTTCAACTTCTTTTATTGTGCTTAAATCTTCAACTTTTCCTTTAGTTACTCCACTTGCTAAATAAAAATCGATTGCTTTATATTCTTGAGTTAATATTTTCAAGTTCTCAGGAGTATCCAAACTGATGATTCTACCATGATTTATAATTGCAATTCTATGGCATAATTCATTTGCAACTTCCATATCATGGGTCGTAAGAAAGATTGTCACCCCTTTTTCATTATATTCTCTAATTAGTTGTTTAATTATACGAGAAGACTGTACATCCAATCCACTTGTTGGTTCATCTAGAAATAATATCTCTGGATTACTCATCAACGCCATACATAATAATAAACGTTGTTTCATTCCCTTTGAATATTTCATTGCTTTCAAATTGCGTTTCTCATATATTTCAAATTTCTTAAGTAGAGCTTCTGCTCGTTCTTGACGATCTTTTTTAGGAACTCCATAAATTTCTCCAATAAACATTAAATTCTGCAACCCTGACATATCAAAATATACATTTGCTTCCTCAGGAACATTTCCAGTTATCTCTTTAACTAGAATTTGATCTCTCCATACATCATGCTCGAATATAGACACATTTCCAGTTGTAGGTTTTAATACGCCTGTCATCATTCTGATTGTAGTTGTTTTTCCTGCACCATTTGGTCCCAAAAATCCAAAAATTTCACCTTTCTTAACTTCAAAACTAATATCATCCACAGCTCGTATCATATTCATTTTTTGTTTCGGACCGTTTGATTCCATTTTCCCTGGTTTGCTTCTTTTAGGAGGTTTAAAATGTTTCGATAGATTACTAACTTTTATTGCGCTCATAAATTTACCTCATTTATTTTCTTCATCATCTAATTGAATATGCTTTAAAATCTCATTAATTGGTTGATCTCCATGACATTTAATTATTTGGTTTAATGTACACCCTTGTGGATGCTTTTCTTTAATGTTAGGTTTATCACATGCACATTCTTCAGTTTCTTTTAATTTCATTTTTTTACCTCTTATTTTTTTTTTTTAAAAAAATTATTAAGTTTTTTATTATATATTTAATTAGTTAAATGATAGATTAAACTAATCAAACCATATATTTAAATATTTCTAGAATCTTTATATTATAAGAATTTGATGGTTTAAGGATATGACAAAAGAAATAGATCTTGAAAATATAGAGACTTATATTAAGGCTTTACATTGTCCCATTCGATGGGTTATAATAGACATTTTAGGAGATGGTCCAAAATCCTCAGATGAAATTTTTAACCATCTTAAAAGTGTAAGTGAGAATAATAATGGAAATAATCAGTGTCATGGAATGTGTGGGAAAGGAGATTTTAAGGATTTAAAGAAACCATCTTTATATTATCATCTTAGAGAATTAGAAAGTGTCGGGATTATTGAGTCAGATTACAGACCTAGTGAAAGTAAGAGGGCTCCAGAAAAAGTATGGAAGCTCAATATGGAGAAACTTACTATTAATTTAAAATAGATCATGTTAATCCTCTTCAATATTAAATATTACATTAGCTAATTCCTCGATTATATTATGATTTTCTGCCCATAAGAAAAAGATTTTATCCTTAATTGGAATCATTACGCTTTCAGTTAGTTGGACAAACTCATTTGTGTGCTCAAATTTAAATTTAGGTAAATGGCCCTTAAATTTTTTGCCTTTAAGCTCAATATCACTTTCTATTAATTTAACATCCACTACTCCGATACCTTTATCTAAAATTTCTTCTTTACCTTTTCTTGAAAGCATATCATACATATAGTTTAAAATATTTACATCATTTTCAACATCTCTGTTGTATTTAGTCACTATAAATCCAGCATCTTTTACAAGTTTAGCAGCTGGAACTAAGAGAGTAGTATCATAAGCTTCGAATCCATATGTGATCTTACTTTTTTCTACTAAATGTTCGATCACCTTCCAGCCTTTATCATAGAGAGGAGCTAAATATGGTTTTAAAAAATCATCAATTTCATCTAAAGAAAATTCTAAGCTCTCTAAATATATTGTTTCTAATTGATTTATTACTTCCTTTTTAATTTTATCAAGTTTTTCGAGTTCAATTCTCTTATTATTGACTATTCTATTTATAAATAACTCGGGACTTATAGCAGCATACATTTTCGCACCTTTAGGTCCCTCATAATTAGGATTTTCTCTTACATAACCTTTTTCATGAAGTCTATTAACAATAGAGTATATTGTTGTTCTTTTTATATCAATATGGTCAGTTAAATCTTTAATATATGTTCCCTTTTTACCATGTTGTATAAGAGCAAAATATAACAAAGCTTCATCATGAGTTAGTCCTGCTATTTCTAAAGCTTTTATGAAATCTTCAGTTTTTTTGGCTGTCATTAATTAATAAATAGGATTTCAAATATAAAAGAGTTGTGACTAATAGTCATGACACAAAAACATTTAAATAGTCACGACACTTAGTCACAAGTAACAAATAATTTAAAATCAAGGTAATTAAACTTGAAAGAAGAAAAACCGAAATATGGATGGTACGTGAAGAATCTAGTTATTGGATTTAATGTGCTAGGTATACTTGGATTGATTACTTTTATTTATGGATTTTTCATAAGTGGTTTATTAAATTCAATTCTAATAATATCAGGAATTGTAATTATACTGTTATTTTTATGGCCTGGTTTTGGAATGGCTATGATGAATATAATCCTTAATTACAGGAAATTGAAGCTATTGGAGAATAACCCCTCAATATCTATTAAATCTCCCAAGATTTTAGATGTTGGTTGCGGAACAGGACGTCATGCAATTAAAATAGCTAAATCTCTAAAGAATGGAGGCCATCTTTATGGAATTGATATTTATAATAAAGCTGCGATTGGAGGAAACGCGTTAGAAACTATTCAAAAAAATGCACGCTTGGAAAGAGTTGACGATAAAACAACTTTTCAATACGGCTCTGCAATCGATATACCTTTTGATAATGAAATGTTTGATATTGTTTATTTTTCTTCCGTACTCCATGAACTTCATATGGTGGATGGACCTGATAAAGCATTAGATGAAGCATATAGGGTATTAAGACCAGGAGGTTTCTTACAAATTGGAGAATGGAACCGTGGTTCCTGGCAACTTATTTCATATTGTGGAATTTTTTGTCTAGTCTTTAAAAAATATAAATATTGGATTGATTTAATTAATAAACATGGATTTAAAATCCGAGAACAAAGGAAAGTGGGAGGATTTCATACATTTTCCGCAATAAAACCAAACAAATAATTTTTTTCTTATTATTTCAAAATATAAATATCTTTTAGTTCTTTTTATTCATACAAATTATATATATAATCCTAAATTTACAAAGGTGGCTAGTTTATGGACATAAAACTATTATATATTAGATTTACTTATTGGTATGGAGCAATCTTGGATTTTTTGGTTTTCCTTGATATGATCCTTTCTGTATTATTTGAATTTTCTATTTCAATGCCGAATGTAAGCACAGATATCTCCTATAAATATCAGACAGGAACAGGAGCATTTTTAATGTTAGGATGGACAATTCTTCTTATATGGGCAGATCGAAAACCTATTGAACGAAAAGATATATTACTTCTAACAGCGATACCAGTTGTCTTAGGTATAATGATTATTAATATATTCTATACATATTTCTGGATTCTTTCAGGTATAACACTTATAATCTTTCTGATTGCGTATTTGATCGCAAGGAAGAAAAATATAGATTAAAAATTACTTACTAAATTTAATTATCAAATGAAGTAATATTTGATTTATTTTTTCATAAAATAAATGAAATAAGTTTATATATAAACTTCATCTATTCATCTTCAACATTCAAATTAACTTAAAAATAAGTAAGGTCGAATTAAAAATGAGTGAGAAAAAAAAAGATTCAAATGAATTATTAAACATCTTGATGATAATCATCGGTGGCCTTTTCGTCTTAATGGGTCTAATTAATATCTTAGCGTGGCTAGGGATTGATGTAGGATTTGCTATATCCATTCCTGCTATTCTCGGATCTTCAGGTTTAGTTTCTATCGTTCTTGGATTTTGGTGTTTAATCTCAGGCATTGGCATGTTTCGTGAAGAGGAATATGCTATGGGAATGGGCTTAGTTGTATTAAGTGTTATGGCTGTTCAGACGTTATCAATAATGTTAACATGGGGCGGTACCGAATGGTGGACAAATTGGATCAACTACATCATCTTAATTGCTTTTATAATTGGAGTATTAGGATTTTTCTGGCTAGTGTTTACTTATAAAAGATATGATTAATCTGACTTCTATTTAAATAATAATTATAACTTTTTTTTTAATTATCATCTCTTTATCATTTTGTTAATAAAATTGATAAAAGAGAGGATAATATATTAACCAAAGAACATATTAATTATCTATTTTCAAAATGGTAGAATTAACAAAGAGTCAAGTCTTAGGAATCGTGGGTAGTCCACGGAAAGGGGGTAATACCGAGATTTTAGTAGATGAAGTTTTATCAGGAGCAGAAAAAGCTGGAGCTTTAATTAAAAAAGTTATATTGAATAAATTAAATATTAATCCATGTCAAGCTTGTAATAGTTGTTATAAAACAGGTAATTGTATACATAATGATGATATGCTTGAACTACTGGAAAAAATGATGCTAAGCGATATCTGGGTTCTAGGTACTCCCATATACTGGTGGGGTCCAACAGCACAGTTTAAATTATTTTTAGACAGATGGTATTGTCCTAAACATCAAGAATTTAAAGGCAAGCAAATTATTCTTGTCATTCCATTTGAAGGAGGACATCCAAAATATGCACGTCATACAATTGGTATCCTTACAGATGTTTTAAACTATTTGGATATGCAATTAGTAGACACTATATTAGCTCCAGGAGTAGGTAAACGTGGTGCAGTACGTGAAAAAAGCAATATAATGAAAAAAGCTTACGAAGTGGGTCAAAAAGTACTAGAAACGTTTGGAACAATAAAATAATAGGTTTCAATTATATGCTTTTATCTGAGTTTCTGAAGAAAATGCAAAAGAGATGATATCAAAAAATATATTTATAATTTTCAATATTTACCTTCTTTTTATTATTTAAACTCTTTTAAATTTAGTAAATAAAATTTAAAAAGAGATAATCATCTAAAACCTCATGGATTTAACTGAATTCCTAAACAAAATTGAATGGTTGGAAAGCACGCATATTTATGGTGGTGCATGCATAAGAATTCATAACCAAAGTGTAATCTACTTTGATCCGGCTAATCTAACAGAAAAAAGTATGGAGATTAAAGCAGACCTTATACTGATAAGTCATTCGCATGATGACCACTTTTCAGTCAAAACATTGGAAAAATTAGTCAAACCTACAACAATTATTGTATGCCCTATAGATTGTAAAGAAGAATTGTTGAATCATAATCATGACTTTAATATATATGTAATAAAATCAGGTGAATCATTGAAATTAAATAATGTTAAGATTGATGCTCTTCCTGCTTATTCCACAGTAGCCCACCCTGAATCCGCAGGATGGCTTGGTTATGTTATTGAATTTAATAACTTTCGAATTTATCATGGAGGAGATTCTGGTCTTACTCCGGAGATGAAAACTTTAAAAAATATTGACATTGCATTCCTTACTGTTAGAGAACCTTATATGATGAGTCCTAATGAGGTAGTCGAAGCTGTAAAAATATTTAAACCAAAGATTTTATTCCCTATACATTGGATTGAAGAAGAAAAAGAGAGCATTGATTTTATTAAAAAACACACTCCGAAGACCACTCAAGTAATGATTCCTAGAGATAGATAATTTTTTTTCTAAGATTTTATTCTTTTATTTCTATTGCCTCAAATGTCCACATACTTAGAAATTTATTTCTTAATTCTTCAGCTAACCCGGGATCAACAACATTCATACAAGCAAAGATTTGAAAAGGTTTCAAGGGATTTTGTAGTTTAAAAATCACTCTTTTTTTATCTATAATATCAAAATATGTTGGAGCTCTATGAAAGGTATATTTCATTTGAAATCCTGGTAAATTTGGTGATAAATCATACAGATCTTCCTGTATTTTAATTATCTCTTTGAAAATGCTAATATTTTGATCTTTTTCTTCTTTAGTAAGTGGACGTTCATCATACTCAAAAGACCATAAATCTTTTACATTAACTCCTCGGTCAACTGACTTTCGTAAAGGCTCATAAATCATTTTTCCAAAAGGTATTACTTTTACTGTATTTTTGTTTATGAATTCATTGAATATTATTTCTTGCTTTGCTTCATTTATATGTTTAACATATAAAGAAAGAATTGATTTTGTCCCAAATGTAGTCGACCAAAATATCTTCGATGGTTCTTTTTGTATCAAAACTTCAGAATTATATAATTCATTTTCTAGTAATTTCGCTTTATTATGCAAATAATCAATTTTTCTTTTGCTTTGTATGGATTGAAACTTGATTAAATTATCTAAGCCTTTATTTAAAGAGAAAGCTCTATACTTTTTCGGACGCGACTCAATTATATCTATTAAACCTTTGATCTTTAACTCTTCTAAAACTTCATAAATTCTACCACTTGGTACAGCAGATTGTGAAGATACTTGTCTAGCAGAAGGAGGATTTGCTTTTGAAGACGTTAGAAGCACTAGATATGCATTTATTTCATATGTAGTGAGATTTGCATCATTCAAGAAAATTTTTAAATCTTCTAGTAAGTAATCAGACATCATTATGCATCAATACTAATTACAACTTAAATCTAGTTGTTTTTGATCGATAAACCATTATAAGGAGAATATTTTTATCACTCATAAAATGGTGAATACCAAATGAGTGAAATCGAAAGAGTATATTACGATTTATTGGATCATTTTAATAAAATGCCTGTAGGGCTCCCAAAAACACATTCTGGAGTTGAATTTGAATTATTACAGCAATTATTTACTATAGAAGAAGCTGAATTAGCGATGAAACTGAATTTTAATCCTCAAGAACTTAAGAAAATTCACCGTAGGATAAGGAATAATAGTATATCGTTGAAAGAATTAGATAAAAAATTAGAAAAGATGTATGAAAAAGGTACTATAATAAGAGCAGAAAATAACGGTGAGAAGTTTTTTTTATTGGCTCCATTTGTTCCAGGGATTTATGAGTTCCAATTAGGGCGTCTTACTCCTGAATTGGTTAGTAATGTTTTCCAGTATTTTGAAGAAGCTTATTTTAAAAAAGAATATAACGTTCCAGGAATCCCTCAACTTCGTACTATACCTATCGAAGAATCTGTTCCTATTAATTTAGATATTGCATCCTATGATAAGATCAGAGATATAATAAATATGGCAAGTGAAATTGGCATTATGGACTGTATCTGTCGCAAAGCACATGATATGATTGATGATCCATGCAAAAAGACAAAACTTAGAAAAACTTGTATGACTTTTGGTTCAGCAGCTAAGATGTTCCATGAGAAGGGAGATGCTGAACTAATATCAAAAGAAGAGGCTCATAAATTAATAGAAGATTTTGAAGAAGCGGGATTAGTTCCACAACCCTCTAATTCTCAAAGACCTTTTGTAATATGCAATTGTTGTGGGTGTTGTTGTGAAGTATTAACAAATCAAAAACGTTTTAATAATCCCGCTAGACTATTTGCATCAAATTTTCATGCCTTTATCGAAAGTGAATTATGTAGTGGATGTGGAGTATGTGAGGGACGATGCAATATGGACGCAATTTCTATAACTAATGGAACAAGTGAGGTTGATCTTGATAGGTGTATAGGATGTGGGCTTTGTGTTTCTACTTGTCCCGAAAGCGCGATAAGACTAGAAAAAAATATAAAAGAGACAATACCACCTGTAAATACAAAAACTACTTATATAGAAATTATGAATGCAAAAGCAAAATTAGCTCAAACTAATAAAAAGTAGGTGAATTACAAATTTGATTCAAAATCATGATTTAAAGGAACTTTTGATTAAGTGTTGGATGACACATGATGGTATGTGGTTTTTTCATTGCCTACAGGAATGCGGTATAGAGAAAACGAACAAAATTAATAAAGCGGCTGTAAAATCCATGTCAAAAATTGAAATCAAAAGAATTCAGAAATTATTTGAATTTGAAAAAATTGAAAAATTTGCTGATCTCCAAAATATCATGAATAAAGCAATGGAAGTGTTTAAAGCTGATTTTATGGAATTCAGATTTACTTTTCCTGAAAAAAACAAGATTCGCTGCGAAATGAGCAAATGCTGGGCATATGATGGTATTACGCGAATGGGTGTAATTGAAAATTATCAGTGCGCTATATATTCTAGAATTGAAGGTTGGTTTGAAGCTTTAAAAATCGACTATAATGTAACTCCGGCATTAAATGGATGTTTAATGTATGATAAAGGTGAATGTGTTAGAGATTATACTTTTTATTTTAAGGAATAGGAATAGGTGATTTTTTTTGAAAATTAGTGAAGAAATGAAAGAAAATATGAAAGAACATTTTGGATATAATGATGATGAACTAAGCATATTTCTTGATAGTCCTCGAAATATTAAGGTTCTGTCAAAATCATCACCATTGTTAGGGAAAACTATTATTGTAGAGGTTGTAGAATCTCACGGATGTAATAGCCAACACAAAGTTGGAGATAAATTTTATTTTGATGGAGCTGGAAATTTATTAACGAATTTATGTCCTAAAAAGATTTGTATTTATGCAATTTCAGAATTGGATAAATTAATTCATTCTGTTAATGAGTTATATTACATTGGGGCGGATCCAAATGAAATGCTTTTCAATCGAACAAGCTGTTTTGATGTGGGATTAAAATGTGGTGGTTGGGGGCAAATAGTTTTAGAACTTAAAGTGGTTGATAGAAATAAAATAAAATAACTTTCTTTTTTTTTTTAAAATTAAATAATAGTGTATCATTTACCGATTTAAAATGGAAGTAATAGTTTTTTTAGTAGAATGCTGATACAGAGCTATATCTCCATCGCATATAATACAGTAGGTACCATAGGGATACAATCCATTTTCTTGCGCTCCTTTACATTCATTAACTTTAATAGCGTTAAATCTTCCTTTTTTATCAATATCCTTCGTCTCTTCCACAAGATCAGTGATATACGGACATTGATCAGTATAAACAATTGTAACTCCTTCTGAATATTCATTTTGCTTATTCTTATCTAAAGGGCTAAATTTTGGTTTTGGGGCATCTATATTAAAATATTTAGCATATAATGTAAAATATGGTTCTATTTCATCCACTTTTTCGAATTCATTATTTAAAAGTAGCTTCTTCTTTGGGAGCCATCCTCCTTTCTCTGCGGACATTGCTACAATCCCGTACATTCCCAGCTTTTCTGCATCTTCAATTGCTATCTTTAATAGCTTGTCTCCATATCCTTTCCCTTTAGCTTTTCCAACAACCCAAATGCAATGTATAACCATCCACCCATCAGCTTGAATTCCACGCCAATTATATTCTCCAGGAATATATTCAATCATCCCTCGTGATGTTTCCTTATTTCCTTCCTTAACATAAAGAACTTTATACTTTAATCCTTCTTTGAACCTTTCTTTCATCCATGTAACTTTATTTTGATACCCTGGGAATTTTTTTTTGGTTTTTTTACAAAATAATTCTTGTTCATCAATATTTTTTTCATTTACTTCAACAATTCTTACCATTTTTTTCCCTTTATATCTCAGTTTTATTCATAATTAAAGAATCCTTGTTCCTCCCACCATTCAATACCATCTTCAAGATATTCTGGCCATCCATCTAACCAAGGTGCAATGTGAGCATTTCTTACTCTATCACACATAGGAAAATAAGCCTTGAGATCGATAATTGGTGTGTCATTAAAAGCATCTATCCCCGCTAATTGAACAAGTCCGTTTTTGATATCAACATTCAATATTGCTGATGTTGTCATGAGGATTGGATTTGGACGATATTCTGCGCGAGTTGCGAAGATTCCTGTTTTAGGTGCACCCTCCGCATATGGAACATCCACCGCCCAATCTTCAGCATTCCTATATTCATCCTTATCCATTTCATGGCCCCAAAAAAGAACAATTACGTGAGACCATTTATCTAATTCTTTTAAAGCCGAGCGGTAGGGTTTTTCGATATCCAAGAAATATTCTGCCGTTTTTGGATCATCTCCTTTAACTCTAACCTTGCCTATCGGTCTTAATATATATTCTTGTGCTTTCATCTTTTTTAACCATTTAGTTGGTAACCACAAAATGATTTTCTAGTATTTAAATTATATGAATAAATCCCTAAAAAAAATGAATAAATTTAAATATATGAAAAGCCTTATTTTAATTATCAAAAAGGAGTTCTTCAGAAGTTTTGGAACCTCAAGTATTAGGGCCAAAAATATTCAAACTTTTGGGATGTGTTTTTTATGGTGATCCCTTTCATTCAGCAAAAGGTTGGGATAGAGAAAACGAAATTGGTAAGACTTGGGAAAGATTTATGAATTTATATATTAAATACAGAGATTTCCTAGATTCAATCAAATACGGAGAAACTCAAGGATACGAAGTTCATATTGAGCCAGATGACTATACTACACATAAGAAATTTCATATTTTTGTTGGAATTGAAGTAAAAAGCATAGAATTTTTTCCTATGGAAATGTTTTATAAAGTGTTCCCAGAATCTCAGTATTTATTCTTTACATCGAAGTATATGGGGAAAGGAACCGAATATATATTTTCTCAGTGGTTACCGGAGTCGGAGTATGAACCTTCGTACCCATTTATGATGCAAGCCTACCATCCTAATAGATGGAAGGGAGAAAATAATGAAAGTTCATTAATGGATTGGTATATCCCTATTAAATTAAAAAAGGAGGATAAAGAATGATCAACTCCAATGTTCATGATCATCTAATTAAATCCATTAATCTTTCCTTCTCAGAAATTTCAGAAATATTGAAAGCACTGGGTAATGAGAAGAGGATACAGATTCTTTTATTACTCTTAAAAGGGCCACAGTCTTATGGTATAATTGTAAAAGAACTAGAATTAAAAAAAACCGCGGTTTCTAATCATCTCACTCAATTAAGAGATGTTAATCTGATTAGCAGAGAAGGAAACGGAGTGTATGAGATAACATATGATGGTTTACAGTTTATGAGAGCTATTGAAAATGCCTATCAGAAATCGCCGACTCGACAAGCCAAAAAATTCGACTTACTTCAAAGAAGAGGAATATCTGAATCATTTATTGAACGATTTCGTAAATAATTTATGCAATGTTATGAAAGGAAATAATAACAATGAAAGAATTGTTTCTCGGTTTGGATTGTTCAACTCAAAGCCTTACTGGTATTATTATAAATTTTAATATGGGTAAAGTTGTATTTAGGTATTGTATCAATTTTGATGAAATATTACCACATTATCAAACTAAAAATGGAGTTATTGTCTTGGGTGATAATAAAATCATTCATTCTTATCCACTTATGTGGATAGAAGCATTAGAAATGCTCTTTAATGAATTTATTAATAATAATATTCCCCTTAATGAAATTAAGACAATATCGGGATCTGCACAACAACATGGAACAGTCTATTTGAATAGTAAATTTGAAAGAACTCTAAAAAACTTACAATTGGATAAATCTCTTAAAACACAATTAGAATCTACATTATCTCGCCATACAAGTCCCATTTGGATGGATTCGAGTACATCTAAACAATGTAATGAAATCCGCGACTACTTAGGGGGATTAATTTCTACAATAGAATTATTAGGTTCAAATACTTTTGAACGATTTTCCGGACCTCAAATAAGAAAATTTTACCAAGAACATCGTGAAGAATATAATAACACTTCAATTATTCATTTAGTAAGTTCATTTATGGCTTCAGTTCTACTAGGGAAAAATGCTCCTATAGATCATGGCGATGGAGCGGGTATGAATTTAATGGACATCAAAACAAAACAATGGTCTGACCGCGCATTAGAAGCGACAGCTCCAAATTTAAACGATAAGTTACCAAAACTTACAGAATCTCAAACTACGATTGGAAACTTATCAGACTATTTTGTTTCAAAATTTGGGTTTAACGAGGACACTAATCTAATTACATGGTCGGGAGATAATCCAAATAGTCTAATTGGAGTAGGTGTAATCGAAAAAGGAAAAGTAGCAATTAGTTTAGGAACTAGTGATACCTTTTTTGGATATCTAAAAGATTTATCTCTTGACTTTAAAGGGGAAGGACATGTCTTCGGGGCACCAACTGGGGATTATATGAGTTTAATTTGCTATAAAAATGGTTCATTGGCTAGAGAAGAAATAAAAAGTAAATTCAATTTAAATTGGGATAAATTTTCTGAGATTTTGAACAAAACACCCTCAGGAAATTATGGAAAAATTATGTTACCATACTTTATTCCTGAGATTGTACCACAAGTATTAGAACCCAAAGTACATCGATTTGGTTTTGATGAAAATGACATGGAAGGAAATATAAGGGGTATAATCGAAGCTCAATTTTTATCTATGAGGCTTCATTCAGAATGGATTAACGAAAAACCTACCGAAATATACGCCACTGGAGGGGCTTCTATCAATGAAGCAATACTCCAAGTATTAGCAAATATTTTTAATGCAAAAGTTCGTATGTTTGATTATTCAGATTCAGCAGCTTTAGGTTCAGCACTTAGAGCTGCTAAATCTTATTATGATTCTAAAAAAAAGGGAAAAAGTTGGAATGATGTAATCTCTAAATTTATTGATATTCATAAAAGTGCATTGATAAAACCCAATAATGAATATGTGGCGCTTTATGACGACATGTTAGGTTTATACAAAAAATATGAAGAGTTTATAACTAAAAATAAAAAAAATCCTGAATCATTTCGATTAG
The DNA here is from genome assembly GCA_048939015.1 of Promethearchaeota archaeon. Lineage (GTDB taxonomy): Archaea > Asgardarchaeota > Lokiarchaeia > Sigyniarchaeales > SOKP01 > Loki-b32. The sequence continues at coordinate 109,258 of JBHLPW010000001.1, read as the reverse complement.
AATTTATTAAGAAATATTTCTCAAATTAAATAAAAAAAAAATTAAGGATTCCATTGAAGTTTCACAGATTTTCGAGGAGGAGCTCTTAAATACTGACCATCAGGATGTCCAAGTATTAAAACACCTGTAACTTCCATATTTTTCGGGATATTTAACCACTTATTATTTTGCTTATACCTTCTAAGTGCTTCATGAGAAAACCCAATACAACAAGTCCCTAAATCACGTGCTTGAGCAGCAAACATTCCATGAGTTAGTGCAATGGCAGAATCCAAACACGTTGTGGGTCCCATACTAGGAGCATAAGTGATTATTATGACAGGTGCTGAATGAAAGATTACATCCTTTCCCTCTCCAAATTGTTTGATCATATCATCCATTCCCTCTTTAATAGACGGATCAAATATGACTTCTTTAACATTCTTTGGTAAAAATAATTTGAAGAAGAAACTATACTTGATTATTTTTCTGTAAAATTTAACTAATCTTATCGCTTCTTGTTTCAATTTTTCAATCTTTTTTGGGTCGGTGATAATGATATAATATACCTGTTGCATATTATGGGATGTAGGAGCATATCGCATGGCTTCTAAGACTGCTTTAATATCTTCTTTAGATAAATTCTTCTCTTTAAAATTTCTTATCGAACGTCTTGCTCGAATAATTTTTATAAGAGTTTCATAAGGAACTATTGATGATGGCTTGTTTGCATATTCAAATTCAAATGTAGTTTCTGAACTTTCATATTTAATAGCATTAACAGGGCATACTGATATGCAATGACCACATGAAATACACCAACCATGAATATCATTAAATTCAATTGATTTTTCCCCCGTTATTTCATTAGTTGAATTTGTATAACAACTTGCAGGACAATGTTTAATACAATTAAGACATTTAGAACATTTCTCTTGATCCACACAAATAATTTTCATAACTTTTCCTCATAAATTTTAATGTTTCCTAATAACGGAACAATGTTCCACAAGAATATAAAATTGATTTCAATATATAAACTTTATGAACAATGTTCCGTTACTATTAACTATGAATCAAGAAAAAAAATTTACAAGAGATAAAGATGAGAAAATTAGACTCGTATTTCAGGCATTTGCAGATTTAGTCAACGAAAAAGGGTATCAGAATATAAATATAAGAGATATTACGAATAGAGCAAATATAGGGATTGGTACTATTTACCGCTACTTCCCTAAAGGAAAACCTTCAATAGCCAGTAAATTTTTTGAACATACCGGAGAAAAGATCCTTGATATCAATGCTCTTAAGAAAATAGGAGAAAATAACCTGCCAAAGATATTTGACCTATATATTAGAAATCATTTAAAAACACATCGTGAAAATTATGAAATACATCGAGCATATGAGCTAGCAATATTAGCTAATAAAGAATTGTTTTCGAATATAAAAACCTACGTAGATGACATGTTCAAAGATATACTACATATATATAAAAAAGAAGGAATCTTTCGAGGTGTACCAGAGGACCTTTTACTTAAGAATAACATACTTTTTTTCAATCTCATTGAGGCAGTCGTTCATCGTCATCTATTTATCATACCATTCTTCGATACGGATGAAGAATTAATCGAGTTTCTAAAAAATATAATTATCACTATTATTAAAACTCAGGTTTAAATCATAAATTATTAAATTATAATCGGTTCAATAATAAAACATTCTTCACTTTAATCAACAAATATTTTATAAATTGAAAAAACAATGGCAATTAAAACAGGCGATATAATAAAAGTAGAGTATATAGGCTCTTTTGATGACGGAACAATATTTGACAGTACTGAATTAAATGGAGGTGTTCCTCTAAAATTTGAAGTAGGCGCTGGCCAACTTATTCCAGGTTTTGATAACTCTGTAATAGGTAAATCCGTTGGAGACGAATATAATATCAGATTGAATCCTCCAGAGGCATATGGTGATTATAAAGAAGGAATGACTCAATCTATTTCAAAAGAACAATTTCCTCCAGAACAAGAACCAAAACCGGGATTAATGATATTATTAATAGGGCCACAAGGTCAACCAGTTCCTGCTACTATTAAAGAAGTCACGGATGATATAGTTACCATTGATTTAAATCATCCAATGGCAGGTAAAGTTTTAAATTTTAAAATTAAAATACTTGAAACAGGTTGTGAACCTGATCCTCCTCATGCTTGTGGTTGTGGTCATGAACATGACCATCATCATAACCATTAATTCTTTTTTTTTTTAATTTTTTATACATCTTTGGGTTTCTTTTTAATTACGTGTCAATACAAAAGATTTAACTTACCTCATTAAATTAAAATTTTGTACCTCATTTTATTCACCATCTTTGGAACATTTCAATTCAAACTGAGGAAAATGGCTAAGGGGATAGATAATAATCCAAATAGAACATTCAATAGAATCTTCTGGCCTCTTTACATATTAAATGGATTTCAAAGCGTAGCATATGGTGCTATGATTGTTCTAGTGGTTCCTCTTGCTCAGATTATTTGGCCAAATGATCCTGCAGATATTCATGCATTGGAAATGGGGCTTTTATATACCACCTTATCTTGGAGTGGATCCATTGCTGGGTTGCTTTTCGGTAGATTGATTGATAAATACTCTCGAAAGAAAATAATTATAGTAATATCTCTCTTCAGAGGATTTTCTATGTTAATTTTAGGGTTTGCGGTTAAAGGAGGTGGATTCGATACATGGCTTTACTTTTTAATTTTGATATCTATCTTTGGTTTTTTTGCTGGAGGTTCATGGCCAGCAATAAATTCATTATCTAATGATGTAGTTCCTCGAGATTATCGTTCTAGATTTTTCGGTGTTTATCAAATAGTACTTAATACGACAAATATAATAGGTTGGTTGATTGCAACATTCTTAGTTCAAGTTGGGCTTTGGAGGATCTTTTTTTGGGGTATTGGCTTATTCATTCTTATTGGGGGATTAATTTTTGCACTTCATAATGAAGAACCAAAAAGAGGAGCTCAGCAGGAAGAATTGTATCATATTCTTAAAGATGACAATATTGAATATGATTTCCAAATTGACATTAAAATGATGCGAAAGACTATGCTTAGCAAAACCAACATTGTTGCGCTTATCGAAGGAATATTTACTTGTATACTTATGAGTAGCCTAAATTTCTTAATTTTAAATTATGTTCAGAATCCTCCCTATAATTTAGCACCCTTTTCAATAGGTGTCTTTATGGTAATTTTTGGCTTAACAGGTGGATTAGTAGGACAAATTTTTTTATCAAGAGTTAGCGATAAAATTGCTATGAAAGATCAGGTTAGAAGATTACCAATTATCGTCCTCGCGATAATTGGAGGCTTAATCACCTTTGCCCTTTTCTTTTTCGTTCCATGGGTTCCATTAAGCCCAGAACAGGGTAGAAATATAGCCTATATTATGACAATACCTACAATGTGGTTGATGGGGACCTTATTTTTTACATCAAGAAGCATCTTTTCACTATATATTGTGAATCAAAGTCCGGTAATACAACAAATTAACTTACCTGAAGCACAAGGTCAAATAGTTTCTTGGAACCAATTTCTAGAACAATTTGGAAGAGGTATCGGCCCCTTATTATGTGGTTTTCTATTAGTTTTAACGAGTACGAATTATCAGTTAACTGTTTTAATTGTCTGTTTCTGTATAGTTCCTGGCGCAATACTATGGATTGTTGCAATGAAATGGTTTCCCCAAGATCGAGAAAAAATTAATCTTATTCTTTCAGAACGAGCAAATATTCTCAACTCTAAAAAAAATAATTAAATAATTTGATTTTTTAGTAAACTCGATTGATATTCCATATATATATTTCTATAGAGATTATAAAAAAGAACAACCAAAGGCTTAAAAATATTAAATCAAAATTAATCATAATATATTTTTATCCTATTCTATAAAAGTTAAAAAAACATACAGAAGTGAGTTTGTAATGAATGAGTTTATAATTAGTTTTATTATTGGTGGAATTTTGTTAATATGGTGCATAATTTTTAGGTTTAGTGAAAATGGAAAAGTAGAAGGACAACCTTTAAGTATGCCACGAGGAACTGTTAGAGCTTTGGTTACTCTTATGCTGGTAACGTTTCCTTTTGGGTATATCATATCTGGTGAGAATGTTCCAGGTTTAGTTGTTAATGTCATATTTATTGCTGTTGCATTTTATTTTGAAGCAAGAAGAAGTCAACGCGAAGAATTACGAGAAATAATTAATGAGATTAAGAATCCTGAATTAGTACTAATAAATGTGAAAAAAGAGAAAAAACCTTTGTACTTACCAAAATTTTCAGTAAGAATCCTCTTAATTATATTATTAATAACCTTCCTGGTGATTAATTGGTATGGAGGCGCTCCAATATCGTTAGAATCCACTAACACTATACTTGATTTAATGATAATTATTGCGTTATTTATTATAGGTGGAATTTTCAGATCAATTTTTAAAGTCAGAGAAATGAAAAAAATCAAGGAGGATATAGCAAATATGGATGCTTCACTAAGTCAGGCACAAATAATTGAAAAATTAATGTTAGAACCTAGTTGGTGGAAGCGAACAGGAAAAAACATACTATCGATCATTGTGTTAATAGTGGTTGTTATAGCGTTATTATGCTACTCTTTTCGGTGGGATTATATAATAACAACGCTAATAGGTAGCTATGATATAACGGTCGTTGGTCTTTTATTATTACTCATTAACGCATATTATGGTTTCAGAGACTAATATTATCCCTTTCCTTTTTTTTTAAATATCATTTGATAAAATACAAATTTTTTAAATTTTTTCTATTACTTTTAATTCAAATGTTAAGATTTGAAAAAGAAAATAATGTGTTTACTTACAGGGTTGCTGGAGTAGCCATTAAAAATAATAAATTACTTATACATAGAAGTATCCTTGATGATTTTTGGTGTTTACCTGGGGGAAGGTGTGAATTTTTTGAAATTTCTCAGGATACTCTTATAAGAGAAATGAAGGAAGAGCTTAATGCTAAAATTAGAATAATTAGACCTCTTTATTTTGTAGAAAATTTTTTCAAATTTGAGGAAAAGAATCATCACGAATTATCTATTTTTTATCTCATGGAATTTCATCCTGATACTACATTAATTTTAGAAAATGAAGAATTTTCTGGGAAAGAATCTATGTTAGAGGAAAATGATAGATTGTATGGAAAAGAACTTGAATTAATTTTTAAATGGGTAGATATCGACCAATTAGAGGAAATAAGATTATATCCCTTATTTTTACGAAAATCATTGAAAAATATTAAGCCATTCTTAGAACATATAGTTAATTGGGATGATTAAAAGAAACTAATATAAATACAAAGAACATATAATAATTTAATCTCAAATTTTATTATTTTAAGGATTAAAAAAATGGCAAATTTAGGTATGATAGAAGATTCTGACATATATAGGAAATTACAGCAACATTTAGACAAAATGCCAGTTGGATTTCCCTCTGTGAAATCAGGTGCAGATATTCGCTTATTAAAACATCTTTTTACACCTGAAGAAGCAAAAATCGCTATGTTTTTAAAATTCGGGTGGGATAGAGACTTAGAATCAATAGAAATTATTTACGAAAGAGCAAAAGAGACAGGAATTTCTCTCGAAGAGTTAGAAACTTTTTTAGATAGAATGGTATCTAAAGGATCTATAAATTTTAAAAAAGAGGAAGGAAAGAAATATTATGGAAATGCCATTTTAGCAGTAGGTATGTTTGAGTGGCAAGTAAATAACCTTACAAAAGAATTTATTAAGGATTTTCATGATTATTATACTCAAGGTTACTTACCAGAAGCATCTAGAGTGAGAGCTGCCCAATTACGTACGATTCCAGTTGAGAAAAGTATAGAATTTGAACATAACGTTAGTAATTTTGATAATATTTCTAAAATTCTTGAATCCTCTGAAGGTCCATTCGCAATAATGAATTGTGTTTGTAGACAAGTAAAAGACATTTTGGAAGATCCATGTAAAGCTACTAACCGTAGAGAAGTTTGTATGGCAGCTGGTATGATGGCTCAAGTAACTATTGATCTTGGACGGGGACATGAAATAACAAAAGAAGAAGCGTTTGAAATATTGAAGAAAAACCAAGAAGAAGGACTTGTGTTACAACCAGATAATTCACAAAATTTTTCATTTGTATGTAGTTGCTGTAGCTGTTGCTGTGAAAATTTGTCAAAGTATTTAATGCTCCCTAATCCTGCTGATGTTGTAGTAGCAAATTATTATGCAGATGTGGATTCTGATTTATGTATTGGGTGTGGTACATGTGTAGAGATATGCCCCATGAAAGCTATAAAGCTAAAGGATGATTTATCTTTAGTTAAAAGAAAACGTTGCATAGGATGTGGAAATTGTGCTTCAAAATGCCCCTCAGAAGCAATTAAAATGATAAAACGAGACAGACAATTCACCCCCTATCCTTCAATGGACGATCTATTTGATAGAATAATGCAAAGAAAAATTAGATTAGAAGAACAAAGTATTAAGAAAAAATAGAGTATAGGGAGATCTTACTCTAATTCTATTTGAAGGTAATTTTTTTGTAATTCTAACATTTCTTCCAATATTTTTTTTGCTTGCCAGGTTGTTTCTATTGTAGGATTAGCAAGTAAAGCCTGTAGTGCAAAGTTTTTAGATTTAGTAAGAATAGTTTCAACCACTAATTCTTGAAATGAAGCTTGCGTCCTTAAAAATGCTAATAGTCCTTTAGGGAAATCTCCAAGAGTTATACCATGGATTCCACCTTTATTGATTATCGCAGGACATTCCACAATAAAATTACTCGGTAAATTAGTTATTATTCCCGCATTAGGGATGTTAACAGAAGGTTCTTCATAGTTAGCATCACTTATAATCCCTTCAATAATTGGTATAGCATTTTCTTCGGTTGGTAGCAATGGTTTTAAATCCTTGCCATTTTTGATTTGCCTACTCAATCTCTTAAAATTTGCTGCTAAAATTTGTTTATACCTAACATGAAATCTACGTACTGCGCTGATATCTGCTTTTTCCCATGCCCAATGGATATACTCTCCATAGTGTGAATCTGTTGTGTAAGGTAAATAACCATACGTTTCTAAAATAAAAGATATCAAATCATAACCATCATCAAGATGAGGACCTTGTTTTATCGATTTAAGTACTTTTGGACCATTTTTTCGTATATCTGGATATGCATCTCTACCTGTATCTTTATATTTTATATCTAAAATGATACCAAAATGATTAAAACCTCCAGCTTTAATATCTAAGTTAGAAATTGGGATATCAAGAATTTTTTCTAATATTGGGTAAAAATGCTGATATTCGTGACAGAGTCCAACAAATTTTAATGAAGGATATCTTTTTTTAATCGCAAGACAGATTATACTCATTGGATTAGAATAATTAATAAATAATGCATTAGGACAGATTTTTTGAACATCTCCACAAATATCTAATATCGGAGGAACAACTCTCAGTGAATGGAATAAAGCCCCAGGTCCACCATTTTCCCCTGTAATTTGTTTATTACCATATTGCTGAGGTACACGAAAATCCATGTCCAATAATTCAAATCTGGGTGGAATTTCAATAGAATTTATAATAAAATCAGCATTTTTTAATGCTTCTTGTCTATTTACAGTAGATTCTAGATCAAAATCTAAATTTGTCCTATTTTTAGCGGATTCACATGCTTTATATACTAAGTCAAGTGTCTCTACATTAATGTCATGTAAAGAGATTGTAGATCCTCGTAAAATTTTACTTTTCAAAATAGATTCTATTGTACCTAGTCCAAATTGTAGCGAACCCGCTCCTATTATCACTATTTTCAGATTAAGCACCTATTAATATCTCAGTTTTCTAAGTTTGCTAAATTGTATTAATATCTATAAAAAAATTTTATAAAATAAAAATTAATTTATGTGTCGTATTATTGTTCAAATTTGAAGAGCTTGCATATCAATGGTGTTAAAAAAGTAATACTTAACAAAACAAAAAACGCAATAATCCAAATTAAAAATTCAATTATAAAATTTGGACCTATACTAACTACTATGAATGTAGATAATGAATTACTAAATCCATGATATACAATTGGAGCGGTCAAACTAGTCGTTTTTTCATAAAGAGCACAACAAATTAACCCAAAAGGAAACGTGTTAATAACTCTCCATATAACATAAGGTATATACAAACGTAACTCAAAATCAATAGTGATTAACCATGGAATATGAAAGATCATAAACACAAAAGATGTAATAACAGCACTATGCCAAAAGGATTTTCCAGATCGTCTAAATTTAGTAAAAAAGTACCCTCTAAAGAAAAGCTCTTCACTAATACCAACAGCAAGAAGTTGCCATGGAAAAGTGATGAATTGAGTAATATCAAATGGTTCTAGATTTGAAAGAACTGTTGTACCTTGAATAATTACAGGTATTAAAATATTAAATATTGTCATCATTGAAATATCAATTAATGCAATTGCACAACCAAGAATAATATTCTTTACAAGCTGCTCTCTTTTTAAACCAAATTCCGTTAAAAATATTCCTTCAAGAAGAACTATTTGAGTGATTATCAAATATAAAATAGGGATTTTTTCAAATGTTACCCCAAACTTCCAAATCATAAATTGTCTTGGAAACCATATTACGGCTAAATAAGCAATAAATAATATCCAAGTGTTATTATAGCTGATTTCGGAAGGTATTGCCCTTAATTCTTTCTTAGATTTAATATATTTTATTAAAAATATCAAAATAATTAAAAAAATCAGTGAATACACTATTGGCATGATATAAAATCTAGGATATTCAGCAGATCCTTCAATCCAAATATTAAAATCTAAAAGCAGAATAAAAGCACAGAGTCCAACATATAACACAGATGGTAAAATTTTGACAAGTTTACTGTTGGAGAAATCCATTTTCCTCATTTTTTTTTAAATAATATTATATACAATTGGGATGTTAAGTTATAAATAGCTTTATTTATGGATTCAGCATATATCTATTAAAGTGAATAGAATGGAAAACAAAGATTTTGAAATTTATAGACAATTGCAGGAACACCTTGATAAAATGCCAATTGGGTTCCCTCGCGCAGAATCTGGCTCTGACATACGATTATTAAAACTTCTCTTTACTCCTGAAGAAGCAAGAATAGCTACATATTTAAGATTTGGCTGGTATAAAGATCTTGAGCCTTTAGATAAAATTTATAAGCGAATTGAGCATACGGGGATTCTTATAACAGAATTAGAAACACAATTAGATATTATGGCACAAAAGGGTTCAATTTCGCAAAAAAAAGAAGGGAATACGAAATTTTATAGCAATACAGCATTAATTATTGGAATATATGAAAATCAAGTAAATAAACTTACACAAGAATTTTTAGATGCATTTGATGAATATATGAGTGAAATTTGGGGAGAAAAAGCTAACCCTACACAATACAATCAAATCCGTATTATTCCTGTTGATATAGATGTTGTTCCAGAGCACTTTTTTGCCCCTTTTGATAATGTAAGAAAAGCTATAGAAGAAAGCAAGGGACCCTTTGTGAAGATGAATTGTATTTGCCGTCAAGAAATGGAATTTCGTGGAAAGCCCTGTAAAATGACAAATCATAAAGATAATTGTCTAGGAATTGGAGATATTGCTCAACATACTATTGATCTAGGGTGGGGTACTCAAATTAGTAAAGAAGAAGCCATTAATTTACTACACCAAAATCAAGAAGAGGGGCTGATTTTTCGGCCAAATAATGCTCAAAATTTTGATTTTATTTGTAGTTGCTGCTATTGTTGCGACGGAGGTATTGCTAACTTATTAAAGCTACCCGATCCGTATAATTATGCAATTTCAAATTATTATGCTGAAATAGATCCTGAATTATGTACTGGATGTGGGACATGCATAGATCGCTGTCAAATGAAAGCTATTACTCAATTAGACGATATCTCCTCAATTGATAAAATTAGATGCATAGGTTGTGGTAATTGTATTGTAAAATGTCCTTCTGAAGCCATTATGCTTCGAAAAAAAGAAAAACAACATATACCTCCTCGGACTATGGAAGAACTATATGAGAAAATTCTTGAAGAAAAAACTAAATTAGAAGAACAAGGAAAAATTTAAAATTGCTGTTTAGATCGTATTATTTTTCGGATAAACGGTCTTAAGTTCTTTCCTTTTTCCCAATACCATTCAAATAATTCTTTTGTCCATTTTATAAAACTATCATGATTATCAATCAGGCAATGGCTATAATCTATGATACCATCTTTACTCAAGAAAAGTATGGCTCCTTTTTCAGTTACAACAAGCGATAGTTGAATTTTATGCAATATTCGAATATTTTTAAGCATCTTTTTAAATAATTCTTGTGGGTCTTTAAATAAGGTTGACCATCCTTCAGGTATGTTATAAGATTTTAGAAGGTTTCTATCTACTAAAGCTTTAATCGAAGTTCTTTTATCATTCATTTTTTTTTCCGCTTCTATAAGTAGAGACTTTTGATATTGATCTGTTATTGCTAAAAGAAATTCACTAGAGCCTTTAACTAAATTTTCAAAAATCTCCATGTTTTCCATGGTTTTATTACTTAATTCTACTGTTTTTAATTTTCCCAACTGAAAGATGAGATGTACTGGGATTGCAGTAATATCATGGCTATTCAAATACTCTCTATTATTTAAAGAAACTTCGAAAATGTCTATCATTTGTAGAAATATTTTTCCTATATTTGTTACAAAATATTTATTGTCAATTCCCTTGCTAATTAAATCTTTTTGAAATAATCTTTTTAAATGGCGTGATATTTCAGATCCAGGGATGTCTAATTCTTTTACAAGTTGGTTATGCTTCTTTGATTGACGATATAAACTTTTTAACACATTATATCTTCCTTTATGAGAAAATTCGAATAATAATTCGTCTACATCCATAATCCATCAATATATTTAGTTTTAATATCAGAATTTTATCTTAAATTATATTATATAATTTGATCTATCTAAATAAATTTGATCAATCTAAATAAATTAAAAAAGTTTAAATTTGTTCAAACTTGATTAGATGCCTTTTAGGATTGATTTTTAAGCTTTGACGAAATTCGTATAATAAAAAATTGAAGGTGAATATAAATTTACGAAGAATTAGAATTAAGAGCACTTAAGCTTTTAGCAAAAAATTTTGAATACAATCAAGCCCTTCATATGGAAGCTGATCAAATGGCGTCATTACTTGGAGTGAAAAAGAAAGACATTCAACCAGTACTAAAAACCCTAGGTGATGCCAATCTAGCAAATCTCTATGTTGAAAAAGAAAAAATAAAATTAGCTAAAATTTCATGGCAAGGTTTAAATGAAATTGGAGATATAAACCTAAAATATGGTATGGGAAAGGATGCTTATAAAAATTACAATGCCGAGGGATATCGATAATGTTTGATTATATGCCCTGGTGGGATAAGGAGACAAAGCAGTTTGCTGATGAAGTTGAAAACTTTTGTGACACGGAACTTCAACCTCGCGCTATAAAATTTCTAGAACAGAACAAAGATCCAATGGAGATTCAGTGGGAGGCATCAAAGATATGCATTGATAAAGGATTTCATCCTTTAATGGTTTTGGCTGAAGAAGAATATGGTGGCAGAAATAAAGGGTATGCCGGATATACTATCCTCAATGAAGAAGTTGGACGTTCAATGATAAATATTAATCCTCTTCTTACATCAGTTTTTGGAGCTGGTCCTGTGCATTTGTTTGGAACAGAAGCACAAAAAGAGAAATTTATGATTCCACTTGTAAAAGGTGAAAAATGGGCTTCTATAACGGTTACTGAACCAGATGTAGGGAATGATGCTGCTGGTATCCAATTGCATGCAGAGAAAGATGGTGATGAGTGGGTTCTAAATGGATGGAAACGTTTCATTACGCTTGGTCCCTTATCGCACTATCACATGTTATATGCTAATACAGACCCAGAGATGAGGAGAATCCACCGACATCTAACAGCTTTTTTTGTACCAACTAATCTCGACGGAATCACATTCGAAAAAATAAATCAACTTATAGGTGATGTTGAAATGGCTAATTCTGTCATAAGATATAAAGATGTACGTGTTCCAGAAGAATTTATGATCTTAGATCCTGGTGATGGATGGACTGTGATGACAAGTGCATTAAATATAGAACGTTTAGGAATAGCAGGAGTTGTTGGTTCCGCTAAAAACTTACTGGAAACTTCCAGAGCTTATGGCCGAAGAAGAGTACAATTTGGATCTCCAATTTCTCGATATAATGGTGTTCAGTTAAGAATGGCAAATATTAGCATGAAAATGAACCTTACACGAGTATATCTTTATTACTTGGCTCATTTATTGGATACTGGAGAAGCAGATATGTTTACTTTTGCTCTCAAATCTTCTACCGCGAAAATTTTTGGAACCCAATCTTTGACGGAAATGGCTTTAGATGCGCTATTCATATGTGGAGGTGATGGATATCTACAAGAAACAGGAATTGGTGGAATATTAAAGAATGCCGCATTAATGCAAATAGCTGGGGGTTCGAATGACATTTTAAAATTATTCATTGGTCGGAATGAATTCATGCAGGACGTTGATGAAAGAATGGTAACACCTTCAGTTAGAGGACCAACAAAAGATGAAGCTGAAATATTATAAATAGTAAAGGAGGTAAAGTAAATTGGCAAAATATAAAGAGATTAAGTTTGAAGTAAAAGACGAAATCGGAATAATTACAATAGATAGACCAGATCGTAGGAATGCATTATGTAGAGACGTCTGGGCGAGTATAGGGCAGGTTTTATTAGATACGTGGGATGATATTAACGTCAGAGTTATTATTCTAACTGGTAATGATGAAGAATATAAAGGTGGCAGAGCTTTTTCAGCGGGACTGGATATTAAAGAAATGTCTTCCACTGGATTTAAGAATCTAGGAGACTTTTTGGGGATTTTACTCGATCCATGTGAATTAATGGCACGGTATCCAAAACCAATAATAGCTGCGATAAATGGTTATGCTTACGCTGGAGGCCTTGAATTAACATTATGGTGCGATTGTGCTTTAGCGGCAGATGATGCAGTTATGGGTTTCTGGGAAAATCGAAGAGGCTTAGCGAGTGGAGTTGCATTCATGCTACTACCTGAATTAATAGGGATGCGTCATACGAAAGAATTATTATTAACTGGTAAAGTTATTTCCGCTGATGAAGCCTTTAGGATGGGATTGCTAAATAAAGTAGTCCCCCACGATGAGTTAATGCAGGCAGCAATAGAAATGGCAGAAGAAATGAAAAAAGTAGCCCCTCTAAGTCACAAATGGACAAAGAAATGGTTTCAGCAAGGATATCATTTCACTAGAACCAGAGCGATTGGCAGCTTATGGGAACCGTTTCAAGAATTGTTTCATAGTGAAGACGTAATTGAAGGTTTCACCGCTTTCATGGAAGGAAATAGAGAGCCGAAATGGAAAGGAAAATAGAGAACATAAACATAATAAGTAAATGGAGGTTATTATTTTGGGAAATGAAGAATTAGTTGAAGGAATTAAAAAAATGGTTAGCAAGTTGGATGATCCAGCATATCAAGATCGTTTTAAAGATTTTGATAAAATATTACAATTCAATTTCACTGATACTGATAATTATTATCTCGTATTCAAAAATGCGAAATGCGAAATAAAAGAGGGTGAGATTGAAGAACCTGATATGATTATTACAACCACTAGTGAAGTAATTATTGATATCATGGATGGAGAACTGAGCCCAACAAAAGCCTTTATGGGAGGTAAAATTAAAGCAAAAGGACCCATGAATGATATGCTGAAATTACAGATGTTGATGAAATGAATAGATAAATAAACTATTTTTTTTTATTTTATAATAATTAGTAAGTAGAAGTAATTAGAAAATGGAATTCAAGTACCTCTTATTTGAAATTAAGAAGAATGTTGCAATTATCACTTTCAATAGGGAATACAAATTGAATGCGATAAATGGCAAAATGTTTGATGAAATATATGAAGCATTGGATGAAGTTGCGAGCAATAATGAAATTAGAGTAGCTATAATCACAGGAAAAGGTAGAGCTTTTTCTACCGGAGGTGATTTTAATCAAGCAAGTGAAGGCATGGCTGGTGATGTTGATAAAATCGAGGATGGCGGAAAAATGCAATCAGGAGAGATGGAGATAGATGTTTCTCAAAAGAGATTAGTACTAAAGATGCAAAACACACCAAAACCTCTAATTGCAGCCATTAATGGTTTGGCCTTAGGTGGTGGATTGAATGTAGCTTTAAACTGCGATTTAATTTACGCTTCAGATGCAGCAGAATTAGGTACCTTTTTCATGAAGCGAGCAATTATTCCTGAAATGTCATCAACGTATATTTTACCACGAATAATTGGTATCCATAAAGCAAAAGAATTGATTTTCTTTGGTGATCGATTTAGCTCACAAAAAGCCCTAGAGATGGGTTTAATTAATGGTGTATTTCCTGATAATAAGTTCATGGATAATGTTTTAAAAATCGCAGAAAAATTAGCAAAAGGCCCAACATTTTCGATTGGGTTGGCAAAACTTGCAATAAATAAAACACTTGAACAAAAAACTGTCGAAGCTCTTGATAGAGAAGCTGAAAGTCTATTTAAAGCGTTTGATTCTGAGGATTTTACAGAAGGATTACTTGCTTTCTTCGAAAAAAGAGAACCAAAATTTTTAGGGCGATAAGCCAGAATTGGGAAAAAAAAATGACAGAAAGTAAAATCAAGAAACTCAAGTTAGTATCTCTCATCGGAGGTATTTACGAAATCATTTTCGGTTTCTTATTAACATTTTTTATTGTACCATTATTAAATTTGTTAGGTTTAGATATAAATCGATTAGACTACCCTATTTTTGCTCAAACTGCTGGTTTGCTAGCAATCATTATTGGTTTAATGTTATCATTCTCGGCTTTCAATGTAGAGAAGTATTTACTTAATATATTATTAATAATTATATTACGCTTAGCCATCCAGATTGTAATTTATATAAATATAGTTCTAATTCCCACTATTGGACTAGGATTATTGATTTTTGGATTGATTGATTTATTTTTTGCTATTATTTCATTATATTTAATTAAAGCTTCAGGCTTGAAATTCAATATTTTTAAAATTATCAAATAAGATAAATTATTATGGGATATGCAAATAAAGTACTAGAAAAATTAGCAGAAAATTTTGGCGATCTTGAGATTGTAAAACACGGAAAAAAAGTCTACTCATACGATACACTAAATAACCGAGCAAATCAAATCGCTAGAACATTTTTGAAGTTAGGTGCAAAAAAAGGTGATAAGTATGGTATTTTACTTTATAACTCACCAGAATATCTTGAAATAATGTTTGGACTCCAAAAAATCGAAGTTATTCCTGTACCTATAAATGTAAAATACGGATCGACAGAATTCAGATATATATATGAAAATGCAGACATAAAAGGAGTGTTTATAGATAAAAATTTTATTGGAATCACACTTAAAATTATTGACGAGTACAAATTTGAAAATTTCAATCATATTTTCGTTGTAGGAGCGGATATAGAAGAAAAGTTTAATGGAATGTTAAACTATGAGCAAATTATTAAAGATAAAGAAACAACTAATCTTGAACTTCAAGTGGATGATGATGGAATCGGATTATTACTTTATACAGGGGGTACAACCGGATTGCCTAAAGGTGCTATGCTAACTCACTCTAATCTGTATAATGCAACCTATTTGACTCCTACACATGGAATGAAATTAGTAAAAAAAAAGAAGATTCCTGCTAAAACATTAATCCCTCCACCTGGTATGATAATGAAATTTTTAATTCCTACACCGATATTTCATGTGAGTGGTCTAATGCCCGTTCTAACAAATCTTGGAATGAGACATTTAATGATTTTCCCTGTTAGTAAGAGTTTCGATCCAAAAGAAATATGCCAGATAATACAAGATGAAAAAATTACTACTGTTTTCATGGTTCCTACTATGTATCGACTCTGGTTAGATTTTTCTGATTTAGATAAATTTGATTTAAGTTCACTTACAATGATTACTTCTGGTGGAGCGAAAATGTCAAAAGATATGAAAATTGAAATTTTAGAGAAATTCCCCGATAAAGTTCTTGTAGATGGTTATGGTAGTACTGAAACAATAGGTACTTCTACAATTGCATTTATGACTCATGATAATATTCCTAAAATCAAAAAAGGTTATATTGGACAGATAGTCACTGGTGTTAAAATGAGAGTTGTTAATGAAGAAGGTGAAAATGTTCCTGTTGGTATAGTTGGTGAAATGATCTATAAAGGGAGAAGTATAATGAAAGGTTATTATAAAGATGATGAAAAAACCAGAGAAGTTATCGATGAAGAAGGATGGCTTCGTTCAGGAGATCTTTGTAAAATGGATAATGAAGGTAATGTATACTATGTGGGAAGAACGAGTGAACTAATAATATCAGGTGGAGAAAAGATATTTCCTGGAGAAATTGAGGATTTTTTAAGAACACATCCTAAAATCAATAACGTAGCGATATCAGGTAAACAAGATGATAAATGGGGCCAAATCATTATTGCTTTCATCACACTTGAACCAGGTAAAACAATGACCTCATCTGAAGTGTCTGATTTTTGTGCTTCCAATATTGCCTCATATAAAAAACCCCGAATTGTAAATTTTATTGATTCATTACCTCTAACCAAAGCTGGAAAGCTTGATAGAAACGAAATCAAGAAACTTGCTGAATCTATCAATATATAATAATATAAAGAAAAGTCATTTATTCGTTTTATGATTGAAACCTGCCACAAATGTGGAATGATACGAGCAACAAAAGATTTAGTTCTTTTAGAAAATGGAACTTTCATTTGCTTTTCTTGTTGGAATAAACATAATAGAGTAAAAAGTAAGAAAACAAAGGATAAATGAGTATTAAGTCCATTTAAATAATTCTTCAATCATATGAAATAAGAAAAGTATATTTCTCAAGATTAAACTTCTTTATTTTAATATCATCTTTTCCTTCTTCTATAGGAATAAGAGGCATCTTGATAACTATTTTAAATTTATCTAGGTAAAAATTATTATAAAAAACATTCTCAAATTTATCCCAATCAATGAATTTTTGTATTGAAATTTGATTTTTTTTTATTGTTGGGAGTAATGACATAGCCATTTTTCTAATTTGTAAAGAAATTTATTCGTTTTTTATTAAAATATAAACTACTTATGCAAACCCTTAATGAACGCTAAAATTGTACTGAAATAATAGAAAGATGATTATTTCTAAATGATCGCTGAACTCTGTACCATTAGTTGTATAATAAATTGTATATTTAAATGTTTCCTTACTAGTATTTAAGGCAAGATTAATCGCTTAACATAATTTATAGCTTCCTATTAAAGAAACTTAATAATCCATAGGTTTTTTAATAAAACCGATAATTATTGAATACTTTTTTAAAATCATTATAAAAATTAAGATATGATAATTAGAAGACTCAATTTCGATAAATTTTTTAATACTAATTTTATTAAAATTTAAAAGAAATCTAAAAGATGAATATGGGTTCTGGTTTTTTTGGAAAAGTGTTATGGATCAATCTTACAGAAGAAAGTTTTAAAGACCAATCAATACCAGAAGAGATATATCGCCAATATCTTGGAGGATATGGATTAGCTGTAAAACTAATTTATGAGAATATGTTGGGGAGTATTAATCCATTAGATCCGAAATCAATTTTTGGTTTTTTTCCAGGTTTATTAACTGGTACGGCCGCACCATTTTCAGGAAGGTATATGATTGCAGGGAAATCACCTTTAACAGGAACTTGGGGCGATTCTAATAGTGGAGGGAATTTTGGTCCAGAGATAAAAAAAAGTGGTTACGATGCTATAATTTTTAAAGGAGCAGCTAAAACACCCAAATATGTTTTAATTCAAGAAGATAAAATGAAGATTTTAGATGCTTCAGATATTTGGGGGTTAGACATTATTGAAACAGAATCAAGATTGAAGGAGAAACATGGCAAATTTATTAAAACCGCTGCAATTGGGCAAGCTGGAGAAAATTTATCAAAAATTTCAGGTATAGCAAATGATAAAGGTCGAATTGCCGCTCGAGCAGGATTGGGATCAATTATGGGATCAAAAAAATTGAAAGCACTTGTATTGAAAGGAAATAAGAGGATTAATATCAATAATCGAGTAAAATTTTTAGAGTTAGTAAAAAACTATAATGAAAGCGGAACGTATCAAGAACCAAATAAATTAATTAGATCAATATTAAAAAATGTACCAAAATTAGCTAAAACAATACGCAGATTTAGAATAGGATTTGCAGGACCTCCAAAAATGATAAGAGAAATCTATAAATTATTTGGAACTAGCGTCGCAAACACTATTTCGGCTGAAATAAACGATTCTCCGATAAAAAATTGGTCTGGGATTGGAATGTATGACTATTCTTTCAAAAAATCACAGGATTTATCCGCAATAAAGATACAAAAATATAAAATTAGAGAATTTGGTTGTTTTAGCTGTCCAGTTCAATGTGGTGGAATATTAAAAGTTCCAGAACTCAATCTAGATGAAACGCATCTCCCCGAATATGAAACTTGTTGTTCATTTGGTGCACTTTTACTTAATCATGATTTACTATCTATCTTTGAGTTAAATGAGATATGCAATAGAGCGGCTATAGATACAATTTCTACTGGTGCAACGGTAGCATTTGCAATAGAGTGCTTTGAAAATGGAATTTTAACTGAAAAAGATACAGATGGTTTAAAATTAACCTGGGGCAACTCAAATGCCATTATTGAATTAGTAAAAAAAATTATTCAACGGGAGGGTATTGGAGACATCTTAGCTGATGGATGTAAAACCGCAGCAGAAAAAATTGGAAAAGAGTCAATAAACTATGCTATTACTTCTCTAGGTTCTGAAATTGCAATGCATAATCCAAGAGTTTTCCCTTCCTTAGCTTTCACTTATAATTATGATCCTACGCCAGGAAGACATACCGCTGCTAGTATTGATTTCATTGATATAGGTCCCATCAATAGATTTCAGAAAGGATTTAGGCTACCAAAAGGTTGGAAAAAAAATGAAAGAAAAAAACACATAGGACAAATGTTAACGACTTGTATTCATCAAGTTATTAATAGCGCTGGTTTATGTATATTTTCTACTCTATTTGGTCAATATCCTTTTATCGATTTGATTAATAATCTCACTGGTTGGAAAGTGTCTGTTAATGAATTAATAAAGATAGGGTTAAGAATTCAAACTCTTCGTCAAGCATTTACTTTACGTGAAGGGATAGAAATTGCAGCCAATAAATTACCTGGGAGAGTTACTGGACATCCTCCAGATAAAAAGGGACCCACAAAAGGTATATCCATTGAATATGAAGAATTTTATAAAGGATATTGTAATGAAATGGGGTGGAATCCTGAGAATGGATATCCTTTAAAACAAACTCTTAAAGAACTTAATTTGGATTTTGTTATAAAGGATTTATATTGACTCATGTTTTTATAAGACTATAGTTAAAGAGGTTTAAGTTTTATTTTTAAACAGATTAGGAAAATAAAAAATGCAAAATTCAATCAAACCGGATTTGAAATCATTCATTAAGAATGAAATAATTAAAAACGCTAAAAAAATAAAAGGAAAACATGCTCCGATCTCTGAGATTGTTGATAGTACGTCTAAAACCTTAACCATAGAAAATATTTACGATTTAAGGAATAAATATAGAAATTATTATTTTTTTAGTGTAAAAAATTTCGCCAAAACACCAAAATTAAGGTATTTTTTAGCTATTACATTAGCAAATAGTAGTTCTGATTTGTTAGTTCAAATAGCACGAAACATTGCTATAAAAAATGATTTAAAGCTGATTCAATATTCAATTTTTCCAAAAACTTTTCGAATACAATTGCTGTTATTAAAAGAAATTAAGGAAATTAAAGATTTTATTAATCTAATCGAAAGACTGAAATCATATAGGACAGAATATCGTAATAAGTTAGATAAAATAAGGAATATAGTAGAAAATGAATAATTTTTAAGCATAAACACAATAATTATATTAATCACTTTAATAGTTTAGATTTCAAATTCCAAACTAATTTTAAAATTATAATAAGGTTAAAATAATGTCATTTAGAGAAAATACAGTGAAAATAGTAAGTACGCTTGGTCCAGCCTCAAGTTCAAAAGAAATGCTTAGAAAATTAATAGACACCGGAGTTGATATTTTTAGATTGAATTTCTCACATGGAACTCATGAAGAAAAAAGAGAATTAGCTGAAAGAATTAGAGAAGTAAGTGAGAATGTTAAACATATAGGCATTTTGGCTGATATTCAAGGACCGAAAATTAGGGTTGGAAAATTTAAGGAAGATAAAGCCTATAACTTAGGAATTGGCCAAAAAGTAAAAGTCTTTGAGAAAGATATTGAAGGTGATCAAAATCAATTCTCCGTTCCATTAACTGGTTTTCTTAATTCAATGAATATAGGCGATTCTTTTTTTGTAAATGATGGAATTATTAAAATTAAAGTTATTGTGAAAGAATCCGATCATATAGTAGGAGAGGTTTTAGCGGGAGGTACAATTAGTAATAGAAAGGGTGTTAATATTCCTGCTGGAGAATTATCTCAAAAAGTCCCAACTGAAAAGGATGTTAAAGATCTTGAATTTATTGCAAAAATTAATCCTGAATATGTTGCAATATCCTTTGTCTCAGGAGGGGATGATGTATTACATGTTAAAAGATTACTTGAAAACTATGGTAATTCTAAAATTAAATTAATTTCTAAAATTGAACGACCTATAGCTTTAACCAACTTTGATCAGATACTCGAAGTAAGCGACGGAATAATGGTTGCTAGAGGGGACTTAGGCGTTGAGATAGATCCAGATAAAGTCCCATTATGGCAGAAGGAAATGATTTATAAAAGTAATCGTGAAGGAAAACCTATTATTGTTGCAACTCAAATGCTTGAATCGATGGTTTCTAATCCTATCCCAACCAGAGCGGAGGCTAATGATGTATATAATGCAGTAATGGATGGAGCTGATGCAGTAATGCTCTCAGCAGAGACTGCGGTCGGAAAATATCCAATTAATGCTGTCCAATATATGAATCAAATCGCTAAAACTGCAACTGAAAACATGCCTAAAAGGACACCTGATAAATACGATTCTGATAGATTAACTCATACTCAAACTTTAGGTCATGCTATTCATTCATTGGCAACTGAAATGGAAGAATTAAACTTTAGAGGAAAAATTTTGGTGATTACGAGAAAGGGGTATGGAGCAAGAATGATTGCGAAATATAGACCTCCCTTACCAATAATTGCAATAACCCCCTATAAAAGAACTGCACGAGAATTAAATTTGGTATGGGCCGTCCAAGCAATTCATATTGAAAATATAGATTTCTTTAATATGGATGCTGAAGAAATCATAGAACAATCTGTAAAACATGCTGTTGACAATAAATTATTGGATGAGAATGAGCATGTAATAATTCTATTAGTCTCAAGGAAATTTGAGCGTAGAGGAAACTTAGTAGGGTTATACTATGTAGGAGAAATACTCGAATCGAAAACTTAAATCTATAAGAAAAAGAGCTAATTTAATTCAAATTTTCAATTTTTAGTTACCCAATATGGATACTGAGTTATAACTAAATACTATTTAAATTATTTTTAATTCTAGTAAGGAATAGATTTTTTTTTACTTTGAAAAATCAATTATCAAATATAAAAAAATAAGGATTGAGGTACAAGATATGAGTACAGAATGGAAGCATGCATCATGGGTATCAACTCTAGGGAAATGGGCTTGGATAATAGGAATTGTGAGTGGAATTATCGACATTGTAATATCTATTCCTACTATTACCCTACTTGCAGCTTTACCATATGGTATAGGAGCAGCAGGTATGGGATATCCTATTTGGTGGATCATAGCTGGAATTTTAGTAATATTAATCTCATTTTTTGTAATTAGGCCTAAATTCTCAAATAAATGTGCTAATAAAGATTGGGATGGTTTATATGAGTGGATATTACCACTTGGAAGTATAAGATTCCCATGGATGCTTTTATGGGGAATAATTATAGAAGTGTTAGGATATGGATGGGGTGGATTTGCAATCATAATACCCGCATTGGTCTTAATATTTGCTGGCCCAAAACAATATAAATGGAAAACTGAAAAATAATTAATAAATTCTCTTAATAATTTTTTTTTATTTTAAATAAAAAATTTTAGGACTATTATTGTTTTTATATGATCTTGTTTTTTTGACATATGTTTTAATATCGAATTACTTGATCGCATAATGTATAATACTCTCAAAAAGTTTAATAATAAAATATATACTGGAATGAAAATAGGGAATTCTCATTTCTGGAATTATACCAATGCAAAATGGTATGAAACTAAAATAGAACCTGATAAATGGAATTTTAAATTCGAGAGTATAAAAAAAAGGAATAAGTCTGCACCTAATAATACAGGAGCGGCTATTAATACTAAATTTCACTGGTATATAATTGCTGATCAGATTGCTACTAAAATTGATAATAATTCTTATATGACTTCTATGAAAGGAGTTAAATTTAAAATCGGGCATAAGCGACCATATTGGAAAAATTTCAGTTATAATTATCCAAATCAACAAAAGTACACAGAAAAGGTAATAAAAATACTGGAAGAAATCCTTTTTAAACTTAAAAATAAATAATTTAATGATTTTAGAAGATAATGGAAATTACTATGGATTTTTACTTATTAACTAACTTTTCCAGTTCTCTGAACTTTTGTATATTTATTTATTCTTAAATCTTCTATTTTAAAGGAAGTTGGCCTATTATCTTGATGAATAATTATTTCTTTAATATCAGATTTCAAAATTGGAGCGTTATATTTTTCATTAAAAATGATAAAATCATTTGAATTTTTGGAATAATCATTTAATTGATGCTTATTAACAGTCCCAATTCGACTCGTTAAGCGATTATATTTATGGTCAATGTAAATTATTTCACAAAGAACTTCAGACTTATTTTTCATGAAATAAATTAAAATTAGA
Source organism: Promethearchaeota archaeon (assembly GCA_048939015.1). Taxonomy (GTDB): domain Archaea; phylum Asgardarchaeota; class Lokiarchaeia; order Sigyniarchaeales; family SOKP01; genus Loki-b32. Next base: position 86,025 of record JBHLPW010000001.1, on the reverse strand, counting down.
ACTATTTAAAGGAAAATAATTTAAATAAATGGAAATCAATATTCTGTCTTTATTTAATTATAGAGTTATTCTTTTTTTATATTTGATTGATATTTTATTTTCAAGCAATAACAATGACAACAAAATAATTCAATATAATTGCATTCCCAAATTTCGGTTAAATGTTCGATATCGTTAGAATTACCATTTTTAATATAACTCTCATAATCCAAATCTTTTCCACATCTAAAACATTTTCTTATTCGCATAGGTAAAATAAAACTTATATAAAAAAATATTAATTAAATTAAAATTGCTCATAATGAACAATTTTCTCAATAGATTTTCTTTCTTTTACTTCTCCTTTTGGCTTAATTGAATATCCTAGAGGTGTTATTCCCATTACTTTATATTTTTTTGGGATCTTTAATAATTTTTTAATCTTCTCCTCATTAAAATAACCGATCCAACAAGTTGCTAATCCTTCAACAGTTGCTGCTAAAATTAAGTGCTCAAAACAAATCCCAAAGTCAACACCATAGTATGGTTCACCACTCTTATTCGTACCTGATCCACTGGGGGCAATAGTTCCAATTATAAACATTGGTGCTTCGATAAACTTAGTGTCTTGTTCAATTGCATTCCAAACAGCTTTTACATTTTCTGGTTTCTGTACCAGGATATAGTGAACACCCTGTAGATTGGCCCATGTTGGTGCTAGGCGCGCTGCTTCTAAAATTCTATCAATTTTTTCTTTTTCTGGCATTTCTGGTTGATAAGCTCGAAAACTCCTCCGTTTTCTAACTACTGCATAAAATTCCATAATTAATCTCCTATAATTTTATCAAATTTGCTAAAATTAAATTAAATCTAAATTTTTAACTTTTCCATGAATTAGCTGTTAGGAATAAAAAAAAAAGTTGAATTTTTTCACTCAGTTTGTATGAATTTTATTTTATCTTCTTGAATTATGTTTTAGTTTTTCAAATTCTTTAACACTATTGTATAAATCACTTCCACATTTAATACAATTTTCTTCATACCATGAAAAAGGATTTTTACATTTGGAACATAACCATCGTTCTTTTTGTTGCTCTAACCATTTTTTAACTCCAATCTTTTTAATACTATCAAAACTATAAACTGAAACATTGTGATGTGGCAAATTATATTTTTCTATTCTTTTAAATTCCTCACAAGGATACTCAGAACATTTGTTGCAAAATTCTATATTCTTTGATTCAGCACATTTGCGAATATTACATCCTCGACAATTTTCAAATAAAGTATCGCTTTTGCACCCATAACATTTCAAATCCATATTTTGAATTCTGCTTTTCCACTCAATTGGTATACAATCTGTACGGTTCTGGTTATAAGCAGTCATAATAAAACATGCTCCACAATAAAGACCACAATACGCATCTAATTTAAAAGTCATATAAAACAGCCTTTAAAATTTAAGATTGAGAAATTATGTACGTAAGTATTAACTTCTCTTTTAAATCTTTCATGTAAAAAATAACAATTCACAATATTTATTAAACAAAATTTTGTCAAAATTTAATTAATTACCAATTTTTAGATTATAAATAAGAGATATAGAATTCCTTTCCAAATCTCTAATTTGCCTTATTTTTTTTATTTAATACAAGTAGAATTGATAAATAATATGAACGGTTAAAATTAATTAGATATCCTTAAATCAATATTAAAATAATAAATGTAAATAACAAAACGGAGTCAATTTTTGGAATGTTAAAGAAAGAAATTTTACAGATTTTAAATCTTATTGGATATATTGCAACCGTTATTGTAAATTTTCTAGCAGTTACTTTACCAATTGGACTTGGAACTACTGAAGAGTTATCTGATGCAATCCCAAACTTGTTTGTACCAGCAGGAATTACCTTTTCAATTTGGAGCGTTATCTATCTCTTTCTAGGACTTTTTTCAATATATCAAATTAGAGATATATTCAAAAAAGACAAGATTGAAATGAAATACTTAGATGAAATCGGATATTTTTTTATTATCGGAAGCCTAGCTAATGTTATATGGATTATTGTATGGCATTATAAATTAGTACCGCTATCTCTTGTTTTTATGATTATCCTACTGATCTCGTTGTTACTGATTTATACAAAGTTAAATATCGGGAAATCAGATGTCTCCAAAATGGAAAAAATTGCTACACACATACCATTTAGTATTTACTTAGGTTGGATAACTGTTGCAACTATAGCTAATGTAACAGCAGTATTTGTTGTTCTTGGTGTTAGTAGTTTTGGTTTATTAGCAGAGATTTTAACTATTGTTGTAATTGTAGTGGCTGTACTTATAACATATGCTATGCTTTTATTACGGAAAGATTATTTTTACAGTTTCGTGGTAGTTTGGGCATTATTGGGGATTTTTATAAAGCAAATAACACTCAATTTAACCATTGCTATAACTGCGATTATTTCTGGAACTCTAATACTAGTAGGAATTGTATATTTAATTATTCGAGAGAAAAAAATATTATAAAATATAATTTTTTTCTAAATTTTTTTTATAAAAAAAGGATATCAATTGTTTAGAATTATTTCAGTTCCATTGTTTTTCATTTCATCAAGAATTTTGGCATTTTTTTGATCCCTCTTTATGGGATTTGAACTTAAATCTAAATATTTTAGAGAATAAAGATTACTCGTGAATTCTGGAATAATCTCAACTTCATTGTCACTTAGATCTAACCTTTCAAGTTTATGTAAATTATTTAATCCATCCATTCTACTTATTTTATTTCTGCTTAAATCCAAGTGTTGTAATTCGATTAAGTTATCCAAGCCTTCAATTTTTAAAATTTTATTTCCTCTTAATTCTAACTCTTCTAAATTAACGAGTGATTCTAACCCTTTGATTTCTATAATATGATTTGCCTCTAAATGAAGTTTTCTTAAATTTATAAGATTGTCTAAACCTTCGATTGTCTTAATATTATTCTTTTCTAAATAGAGCCCTCTCAAATTAGTAAGTTTCTTTAATCTTTTTATATCACTAATACTATTTATGCTAAAACTCTCTAAATACAATGTATTTTGACCAATTGCAACTTTTTTACCATTAATCTTTACATAATCCATATTATAATGACAAAAATCTGAATTTTTTAATGAGACATCTAAAAATTATAAAAAAAAAGTTAATTATTACTATATTTTAAAAGTGAAGTCCTGAAACTTGAATTAAGTTTTCTCCCTAATTGATCTGATAATATTTATGATAATTTGAAATAAATAGAAAAAATAATACTAAAACCGAATATTAATCTAGAAAATTTCTTTCTCCTCCTCATTAAACTGTACCTTACGTTTTTTTTCAAAAACGTAATCTTTAAATAGGCAAATTAATATTGTTATATTAAGATATGTAAAGTTTATCTTGACAAGAAAACATTACATACAAAAATATGGGGTTTAAAACTCAAAAAATAAAGAAATGGCATATAGTTTAATAAATGAGATGGGAGATATACGACCTATGACATTTGAAGAATATTTTAATAGATATAATGGTAATCGTGGTTTTTCACGCGAATTATCAAATCAAATATTAGTTCCTAGAAATGAGTATAAGGTTCTCAAAGCAAAGGCAGAAAAATATGAAGCATTAGTGGAAGAGCATAAAAAAATTAAAACTCAAAATGACCGTTTACTCAAGGAGCTTGATGATATGAAGGAGGACAGTCGAAAATTCAAGGAATTACTGGAAGAAAAGGAAAAATTCTTGAACTCTCTTTTAAGAATACGTGCAGATTTTGAGAATTATAAAAAGCGTTCAGAACGAGAAAACAACAAATATAAAGAATTTGTTACTGAAACAATTTTGAAAAAATTAATCGATCATTATGATGATTTAGTTCGAGCAATGAACTTAATTAAGATGGTTGAAAACATGGAAGGCATTAAAAATGGTTTCGAAATAATAGTGAAGAAATTTGAAAAAATACTTTTCGAAGAGGGTGTGAAACTAATGAATTCAGAAGGTGAGAAATTTGATCCATACAAACATGAAGCTATACTAGTTGAAGATGGTAGAGATGATCTCCCGGAAAACACAATATTAGAAGAAATAACTAAAGGTTATTATATTAAAGATAGAATTTTAAGACCTGCAAAGGTCAAAATCTCAAAAAAATCAAAATTAAAAAAATTAAACGAAAATTAAAAAAAATCAAAATATTACAAATAAATTTAAAAAAAGGAGTGCTAAACTATGGGAAAAATAATAGGAATTGACTTAGGAACATCAAATTCAGCAGCAGCGGTATTAATTGGTGGTAAGCCAACAATAATTCCAAGTGCTGAGGGATTAACCTTGGGTGGAAAGGCATTTCCTTCTGTGGTTGCTTTTACGAAGGATGGCCAGAGACTAGTAGGAGAACCAGCAAGAAGGCAAGCAATTTCAAATCCAGATCGCACAATTACAGCTATCAAAAGAAAGATGGGTACATCTTACAAGGTAACAATTGATGGTAAGGATTATACACCTCAAGAAATTTCGGCAATGATTCTAAGAAAAATCAAAGAAGATGCTAGTGCCTATTTAGGTGAAGAAGTATCTGATGTGATTATTACAGTACCAGCATATTTTAACGATAATCAAAGACAAGCTACAAAAGATGCGGGAAGGATCGCAGGATTGAATGTGAAACGTTTAATTAACGAACCCACTGCCGCAGCCGTAGCTTATGGATTAGATAAGAAAAATGCAAGATTAAAGATTGCCGTATTAGATCTTGGTGGAGGTACTTTTGATGTCACTATAATGGAAATGGATAATCAAGTATTCGAAGTGATCTCTACTGCGGGTGACACTCAACTAGGAGGTACAGATATGGATAAAATTCTTGTTGACTATTTAGTTTCAGAATTTCAGAAAGATCAAGGTGTAGATTTACGAGGAGATTCCATGGCAATGCAACGAATTCGAGAGGCGGCAGAGAAAGCTAAAATTGAATTATCTACATCAATTACAACTGATATTAATTTACCATATATAACGGCAACTAGTAATGGTCCAAAGCATCTTAACATGTCATTAACAAGAGCTAAATTGGAACAACTCATTGAACCAGTATTAAAGAGATTAGATACATCAATTTTAAAAGCCTTGCAAGATGCTGGAATGGCAAGAGGAGAAATTGATAAAATAATTTTAGTTGGAGGTCCAACAAGAATGCCTGTTGTACAGAAGAAATTCGAAAATTTACTTGGTAAAGCTCCAGAACGCAGTATCGATCCAATGGAATGTGTTGCTATGGGTGCCTCAGTTCAAGGAGGCGTGTTAACTGGTGAAGTTGAAGATTTGTTATTATTAGATGTTACACCATTATCCTTAGGTGTTGAGACATTAGGTGGTGTTTTTACGAAATTAATCGAAAGAAACACTACAATTCCAACAAAAAAGACTGAAACATTTTCAACAGCGGCAGATAATCAACCAGCAGTAGAGATTCATGTGTTACAAGGTGAACGACCAAGAGCAGTCGATAATATAACTTTAGGAAAGTTTCACTTGAATGGGATTCCACCAGCTCCAAGGGGAGTACCACAGATCGAAGTAACTTTTGATATTGATCAAAACGGAATTCTTAATGTGTCAGCGAAAGATAAAGGTACTGGAAAAAGTCAGTCCATAACAATTACTGCTTCTACTAAGATGTCTGATGATGAAATAAGCCAAAAGATTCGAGAAGCTGAGAGAAACGCGGAAGAAGATCGTAAATTCCAAGAGCTAACCGAGGCAAAAAATCATGGAGAATCATTAATTTACCAAACAGAAAAACTACTTAAAGAAAATGAAAGTGTAATCGGTGACTTAAAATCAAAAATACTCGATAAAATTTCTGACTTAAGAAGTGCGATGGAATCTGATGATGTCAGTAGAATTAAGAGTGCTACAGAAGCTTTACAGAATTCATTACATGAAGTTTCATCTCGTATATATGGTCAACAACAAGGTCCTTATCAAGGAGCATATCAAGGAGCTCCCCCTGGAGGTATGGGAGATGTTCCACCGGGGGCAACATATGGATACCAAGGTAAATCTCAAGATGAAATCGAAGAAGAACAATTCCGAAAAGCAACAGGTCAAGATGATAATGTAGTTGATGCTGAATATGACTAAGTTCAATTTTTTTTATTTTTTTATTTTTTTATAAACTATTGTTTACCAAATTATTTTTCATGATTACATGATGAGGTTGTAAATTATGGCAAAAGATTATTATAAAATTTTAGGAATAAATAAAGGAGCTTCAAAAGAAGAGATTAAGAGAGCCTTTCGTAAAATGGCTCGAAAATATCATCCAGATGTAAATCCAGATGAGCCAAAATCAGGAGAGAAATTTAAAGAGATAAACGAAGCTTATACAATATTAAGCGATGACAAAAAAAGAGATATGTATGATAGATTTGGTGTTGTAGAAGGAGATACATCTTCATATCAAAATTGGAGTGGGGTTCCGGGAGGAGGAAGAGTTCATCAAAGTCCAGATGGCACAACCTATTATTATTCTACATCGGGTTCACCGGGAGGTTTTGATTTCAGTGAAATTTTTGGCAATCGTAATAATTCTGGAAGTAGAGGTGGTGGATTCGATTTTTTTAACGATTTAGGAGATATATTTGATGTTTTTAATAGAGGGGGAAGGGGAAGCACTAGGGCAAGATCTCCAAATTATAATAATGTTCCTAGAGAAGGAGACGATCTGAGATATGATATGGAAATCGATTTCATGGATGCCTTTAATGGGAGTAAAAAAAAAGTTCAGTATAAAGATCCTGTTTCTGGTCAAATGAAAAATTTAAATGTAAACATTCCAAGAGGTATTAAAGATGATCAAAAATTACGGTTAAAGGGTAAAGGAATGCCTGGTGAAAATGGAGGTTCTATAGGAGATCTTTATATAGCTATACATATTAAAAAACATCCTAAATTTGAAAGAAAAGATGATGATATCTATATTGAGCAAGAAGTTCCTTTTACAACAGCGGCACTTGGAGGGAAAATTCAAGTCAGTGGAGTAGAAAATATATTAAATGTATCAGTACCTGCAGGAACTAATGACTCATCCTTACTTAGATTAAAAAATCAAGGTTTTTATAAAATAAATTCAAATCAAAGAGGGAATTTAATGATAAAAATCAAAATTAAAGTCCCTCAGAAATTGAATAAGAATCAGAGAGAATTATTAGAAAAATTACAAGTATTAGGTGTTTAATTAATTTTTAGAATTAAAAAATTAATTATTATAGAAAAGATAAGAATTGGTCTACAATTGTTTTATTATTTTATTTAAAATTATTATATTGAGGTTATTATATTGGGGTTAAATACTAAAAATAATGTTTTGGTAAATGTTTGTCCCGAATGTGGTGGATCAATAATTCAATTAATTAACACTGGAGATGTTGTATGTAATCAGTGTGGATTAGTCATTGACGAAAAAAATGTAGATTTTTCACATAATGGGAGGAGAGCATATACTAATCAAGAAAAACATAATAGAGAACAAACTGGTGCTCCAATTTCAATTTTATTACCAGATATGGGATTAAGCACTGTTATAGACAGAAGTAAAATAAGTAATCCTGATTTAAAAAGAGCTGCTAAATGGAATACGCGTATAACATGGCAAAAAAGAAATTTACTAATAGCATCCACAGAATTAAAAAGAATAAGCACTAATTTGAATTTACCTAACTATGTAAGAGAGGATGCTATGCGCTTATATAAGGAAGCCTTTAAAAATAAATTATTAAGAGGTAGATCCATTAATGCAATGGTTGCTGCATGCTTATATCTAGCATGTAGAAGAAAGAAAATACCAAGAACTCTTCAAGAGATAACAAATGAAGCATCAGCAAATGCCAAGGATGTAAGGAGAAGTTATACTACTTTGATCCAAGAATTTAATTTAAAATCTCCATCAACCGATCCTGTATCCCTTATTCCTAGATATATAAATGAGTTAGGATTAGATTCAGAAATCGAACAATTAACAACTAAAATTCTAAAGGCTTATAGATCTAAATATTCTGTTAGTGGAAAAGACCCTAAGGGTTTATGTGCTGGGGCTATATATCTAGCCAGCAGAATAAAAAATAAAGAAACTACCCAACAACAAATTGTAGAATCAGTAGGGATAACTGAAGTAACTCTTCGTTCAAGATACAAGGAATTGAAGAATAAACTACAAATTACATTACCAACTTAGAAACTACAAAAAAATTTTTTATTATATATACTGCTGTAGCATGAAACATATATTTATAGTATACTCTTTTTTCTAACTTGTTTTCACAATTTCTGCTTAAAATTAATTTTATAATCCTTTTAACATATAATTAGGCATCTATATTTATATTAGGATAGATATTTCAATATCAATACAACATTTGAATTAAAGACAAAATGTATTGAAGAAAAAATGGTTTCTTATAAAGAATTAGGATTATCAAATACAAAAAGAATGTTTGAAGTTGCTTTAAAAAGAAAATTTGCTGTTCCAGGATACAATTTTAGCAATTTAGAGCAATTACAAGCTATTATTATAGGGTGTGGAGAGACAAATTCTCCAGTAATACTTCAAAATAGTCCAGCGGCGGGTGAATATGCAAATCGGGCAATGGTAAGATATTTAGCAAAGGGCGCAGTGGTAATGGCACAAAATTTGGGCTATAATATACCAATAGCTTTACATTTGGATCATGGCAATTCATTTGAATTAGCAAAAGACTGTGTAGATAATGGTTTTTCAAGTGTTATGTTTGATGGAAGTCATTTAGCATATGAAGAAAATATTAAAATAACTAAAAAGATAGTTTTATATGCTCATGAGCGTGAAGTAAGTGTGGAAGCAGAACTAGGAGTTATTGCCGGTATTGAAGGTCATGTAAAATCGACTGAGCATTTTTATACTGATCCCGATCAAGTAGAGGATTTTGTAAATCGAACTAGATGTGATTCATTAGCAATTGCGATTGGTACTTCACATGGAGCTTATAAATTTAAGGTAGAAAAGGTAGAAGATATACCAGAATTACGGTTTGATATTCTTCAGGAAATAAGGAAACGGTTAGGAGAGTTTCCAATTGTTTTACATGGTTCATCTTCAATACCCCAGAAATATGCTAACATTATTAATGAATTTGGAGGTACTTTATCAAAAGCATTTGGAATACCAGAAGCTCAGTTAAAGAAAGCAACTCAATATGGGGTATGCAAGATCAATATTGCTACAGATAGTCGAATGGTTTTTACAGCAATGATTAGAAAATATTTTGCGGAGCATCCAGAGCAAATTGGTCCTAGAAAATATTTAGGCTTAGCCCGTCAAGAGTTAATTGATATGATTAAAGAAAGAAACAAAAATACTTTAGGCTCAGCTGAACAAGCGAAATTTATTTTATAATGCAAAAAATTCCTTCCTTTAAATTTGATTCATCCTTTTTCAATAACTATACCTGTACCACCTTTAGGATATTTAAAACTAATTGCCCCAGCATCACATACTTGATAACAAGCAGCACATTCTAAACATTTTGTTTGATAATTGTCTATTATATAGATTTTTCCTTCTTTTTTACGCCATAAATTCATAACACATATAACTAAACAGCGTCCACAATTATTACATTTATCATTATCTATTGAAATAAAGTTTCCCGTATCTGTAATTCGTTTTGTCAAACCATCTAATTCAATATTCATTTTTGTTCTCCGCCTCTTTTTTTCTTTTTCTGTGGGAGCATTTCTAATAGTTTAGGTAATACCTTCATAATTTTCTTAGGATCCATTAACTTATCTAAATCATCTTCGAAAACCTTAGCTAATAGGGGAAATACATATGCCATTATAAAAGGTGTCGCTTTAGGCATATATGACTTTACATGACTTATAATTTGTCTTACTCTTAAAGCATGAGGTTGAGACCAATCAAAAATACCTCCAATGATTTCCATTATCATTGGTACGAACCATGACATAGTTTCTTTTGGGCTAAAGGGTAGTGCTTTCCAAATATTGTATAGCTCAAATCCCGCCTCAAACTCTTTGCCAATACTAGTTTGTTGCCACTTCTCATCAAATTTTTTGAGTGTTGATTTGGATACATCTTCAGATGATACCAGTTCAGAGGCTACTTCTGCGGCAACCTTTCCTGTAACCATAGCAGGATATATTCCCTCGGCCTCAAGAGGACATGGAAAACCACCAGCATCTCCAATTAATATAACACCATCAGTATGCGTATTATTAGGATAATCTAACCATGGGAGTAGATGAGCTTGAAGTTCACGTGGTTTAGCATCAAGGAGTTTTAACAATCTTTGATAATATTTTAGATTAATAACACGATTTAAATAATATAATGGATTCCGGTCCCACCAATTCATCCAATTTCCTAATCCTTGATGGAATCCATCATTAAAAAAGACTTGGTATGATGATGGAAATGTTGAACCCCACCAGATACCTAAGGTTTCATCACCCATAATATCATCAATCTTATCTGGTGGTGCTTGAAAATCATATTGGGGTACTAGTGTTACCTGATTTTGAGCCCATTTATTCCTCAATCCAGATTTTTGAGCAACAATTGAAATAACACCATCTGCTCCAATAACAAGTGGAGCCTTATATTTTTCTCCTTTTTCGTCAATCACACCACACACTCTACCATCCTCTTTTAATAGATCTACAATTAACGTTGAAGTTTTTAATTCAGCACCTGCATCGGTCGCAAACTTTGCAATCCAGGGGTCAAATTCACTACGATACACATTCATTGTAATCCAAGATTTAGCAGGTTCGTATGAAACAGATTCTGTAGGCCGAGCCATAATATATCCTGCCACAATATCATCTTCATTTATAAAATAGTTACGTGAAGCAGCTCCAGCTCTCATTGAAGGACACTTATCGGGAGTTAAATTTTTCATCATTTCAGGAAAATCTCTAAACATACGTGGTCCTAATCCACACCCAGAAGAATTTTTTTCACCAGGCTTACGACTGCGTTCAAAAAAAATTGTTTTTAATCCTTTTTCTACAGCAGTTTTTGCTGCCATCGATCCTCCAGGTCCAGCACCTACAATGATTAAATCAAAATCTTTCATTTGAATCTCTTTTTTTATAATCTTTTAGAATTATTATTTGTTTTATAATACTCATCAGATATTTAAAAATTTGGTTTTTTGGAGGTAACCATCATAATTCCCATCTATCGTAGAATGAAAAGGGTTTTTTCAAACAAAAATTTATTTAAGTTATTTGTTTAATTGAGTATTGAGAAAATAGAAGGTGAAATGAATGTTAAATCAAAGTAATTTGATACTAATTAAAAATACTAATATTATAACTATGGAATCTGAAGATGTCCTCTACAATCATGATATTTTAATCGAAAATGAAATAATAAAAGAGATTCAGCCAACTGGTAAAATTGAACTAAGCTCAGAACAATTGATAGTAGATGGTACAAATAGATATACACTTCCTGGTTTAATGGATATGCATGTGCATCTTATGGACGAAAACCAGATGATTCTATATCTTGCTAATGGGATAACTACCATTCGAAATATGTGGGGTTTTCCACGACATTTGAAATGGCAAGAAAGAATAGAGCATGGTGATTTATTATGTCCTAATATTTTCACTACAAGTCCTATAATAGATGCCAAACCCTATTGGCCAAATTGTGCGATTGTTAATACACCTGATAACGCTAAAAAATTAGTTAAAATATTTAAAGACCTAGGATATAAACAAATCAAAATTTATTTTAATCTCACAAGAGAAGTCTATGATGCCTTGATTGATGCTGGAAGAGAACATAATATCCCAATTGTAGGTCATGTACCTTGGGCAGTAGGTTTAGAACATGCCTTACAAAAGAGACAATATGCTATATCTCATTTAGACGGCTATCTTTTATCCTTTTTGCCGGAAGATGCACCTCCTAAATATACAACAGATATGAATATCTGGATACAAAGCTTTGATTATTTAGATGAATCACGTATACCGTCTATTATCAAAAAAGCAGTAGATGCAGGTGTGTGGCATTGTCCTACTTTAGTTGTCCATTTTCTATTGGAATTTGAGGAACAAGAAAGATTACTTAGTCGACCTGAGACAAGATTTATTTCTCCAGAAATATTAGATGCATGGGATTTGAAGAAGAATCCAAGGCTTAACCAAAAGTTTAAGAGTAAGGAATGGGTAGAATTTACACGTAAATCAATAGAATTGAAATCATCTATACTTGGTAAATTATATCAAAGTAAAGGAAAAATCTTAGTCGGAACAGATGCTTTAAATCCTCATACAATACCAGGTTTTGCATTTCATGATGAACTTGAAAGATTTGTATCAAGTGGGATTTCTCCCTATGAAACTCTAAAATGTGCTACTAAGAATGCTGCTGAATTTATAGGGTGTTTAGATAAAGTTGGAACTGTTTCTGTGGGTAAAAGAGCTGATTTATTAATATTAAATGCAAATCCCATAGAAATAATTACGAATACTAAGAAAAGATTTGGTTTAGTATTTCGAGGAAGATGGATTTCGCAAGAATACTTAAATGATCAATTAGAGAAACTTACAGAATCATTTAAACAGGTTAAAGATTATCATAATTTAATTGAAAAAGAATTTCAAATAAAAGAACCAGAGAAAATTTTAAAATACGATGGTCTTTTTATTAAAACAAAATGTTTTGGAGAGCAATTGGCTATTCAAAAATCAAATGACAATATCATCCACTACTATTATGGAAAGGATGATGAGAGTGATTATCAAGGGTATTTAATATATAATTCTTTATCAAAATTAAAAGAAGCTACATTTAGACTTATATCTCCAGATGGTGACATATCTATTATTTTGGATTTTAATGATAATTCTATTAATATTTCTGGAAAAGGGTATTTTGATAACGATCTAACCCAAAAAATATCCTTAACAGATAAGAACATAATATTATACCATCCTAATATTGGATTTATAACCTCAATGGTAAAGGAAATTATTAATTTAAAAAATGAAGATGAAAAAACAGTACCCTCGATATCTATTAACCAACAACCGTCAATTTCAATTCAAAATGGTGAAATAAATATAAAGAAAGTTCATTCAGACCAAGATTTGAAAGATTTGATAAATCTTGAGACATTTAGGGCATCTGAAAGATTTTATGAAAATGTATATAGATTAAAATTAGATTTTCCTAATCAAAAATTAACCGGTTTGGTAAAAATCCTGAACAATAATGTAATAGAACAATTTCGCATTTATGGTGTATATGGATTTACAGATTTAAAATTGAAAAATTAATAGCTTTTTAGTTCTCTTTTTTTACCAAATTTCAAATTCATTTTATTATAAATGGTAATATCTTAATAGAGAGAAATATTTTTAGAAGAAAAGATTTGCTTTCATACTTTTTAATTATGAATGAAGAACATATATTTCAGGAATTAGTTAAAATTTGTGGTTCTAAGAATATTTCAAATGATCCAGATTTGTTAGATGATTATTCTGCTGATTTAAGTTTTGTTAAAGGTACAAAACCAATATATGTAATATGGCTATATAAAACAAAACAAATTGAAAAAGTCATAAAATTAGCTAATTCATTAGAATTTTCAGTTATTCCAGTGAGCTCAAGTTCCCCTGAACGTTATCATGGAGACACAATTCCGCAAAAAGGTAACTGTATTATTATTGACCTTTCCCGAATGAACAAAATCTTAAGTATTGATAGAAAAAATAGAGTTATAATGATTGAACCCGGTGTTACATTTGGACAATTACTTCTGATCCTTCAAAAGAAAGGTTTACGGCTATTGTTACCTCTCCTTCCACGAGAGGATAAATCTATTCTAACAGCAGCTCTTGAAAGATCCCCAACTACAATTCCTCGTTATCAATGGGATAGTTCCGATCCATTATTGTGTACTGAGGTTGTTTTTGGTACAGGAGATCTTTTTAGGACTGGTACTGCCGCAGGTCCTGGATCCATTAAGCAACAAAAAAAATCCGGTCAAGCACAAGTTAATCCAATGGGGCCAACACAATTTAGTCCTTATAGATTAATACAAGGTGCTCAAGGAAGTCTGGGAATAGTTACATGGGCGACCTTAAAATTAGAATTAAAACCTACAATTCAAAAAGTTTTTCATCTTCAATCAGAAAATCTTCTAGATTTATTAAATCTTCAACATCAATTATTAAAATACCGATTAGGAGATGAAATATTAATTCTCAATAATATTAACATTGCATGTTTAGTTGAGAAAGATTTAGACCAAATAGAACATTTAAAAAATTCATTAGCTGAATGGAACTTAATTTTTGTTTTAGCTGGTCGTGGTAGTTTAGCAAATGATAAAATATCTTATCAAGAAGATGATATATTTCAAATGATTGAAGATCTTAAACTCAACTATTTGTTAAAAAAAGAAAGCCCAATCAGTAAAAGTGAAATTATTCATGCTTTAAATGAACCTACTTTATACTCATGGCGAAATAGATTAAAAGGTGGCTTTCAAGATATTTTCTTTATCACGAATTATGAGAGAATTCATAAATTTATCAGTAAGGTTCAGAATGAAATTTCTGATGATGTTGGTATATATATTCAAGCAATAAATCAAGGAACCTCATATCATTGTGAATTTGATCTTTTTTACGACCCAAATAATAAGATCGAGTCAAGTTTAATAAAAGAAAAGTATGCTAAAATTAGTATCGATTTAATGGATTCAGGAGCATTTTTTAATCGTCCTTATGGTGTTTGGTCAAAGGAGGTTTTTAAGAGACAAGAAGATAACGTCCAAATGGCTTTAAAAAAAGTGAAAAAAATATTCGATCCTAATAATGTGTTAAATCCTGGAGTGTTATGTTTTGATCCGTAAATTAATTAAATTTCCTTATTTCTATTTAGAAACTTTTTGACAAAAATTAGATTGAGTTTGGCTTTATTTTCGATTTCAAAAATATTAAATATCTCTAGTTTTATTATAAGAGAGTATCAAAATTATCAATATCTTTTAGACGAGTTTTTAATAATGAACCCTCTCGTATTCTTGGTTGAAGATGATGAAGTTCTTGTAACGAATTTCAAAATATTTCTAGAAATGAATGATTATGATTTGATAACAGCTATAAATGGTAAAAAAGCGCTGGAAGTTCTTTCAAATTTAGATCATCCTCCTGATATTATAATAAGTGACATTCTAATGCCAATAATGGATGGCTATGACTTTTATATGAAGGTTTCCGAAAATACAGAATGGTCAAGAATTCCATTTTTCTTTTTATCTGGTAAAGTAGAACCTGATGATGTCAGATTTGGAAAAATGCTTGGAGCAGATGATTATATTACAAAACCTTTTAGCCCTATGGCTTTATTGGAAAAAATATCAAAAAAAATTAAAGAAAGTAGAGAAATTAAAAAAAGCTCAAAAATACTTGAGGAAAAGCTAAAGGACATTTTAAAGTATGAGGAACCATCTCTTGAAGCACGTAGTAAAGCTGACTTTTATTATCTTTTTTATATGAGTTGGGATGATGGAAAAGGACCAGTAATATTGGATTATTTTCCAAAAAATCTAATTCCATCACTTAATCTTGAAGAACTTACTACTCAATTGTATTCAACTCTAATAAAAATATATGAGTTTGAACAAGTTCTCGAAAAAAACCAATTTATTATGAGGATTGTTAAGGATCTGATTGATGCGTATGGTTTAATAGATAAAATGGAAGAAAATTCAATAATTGCTCCCAAAAGTGGAAAAGGAACATTTATGGTATGTGCTATAACCCCAAACTTTCATTATCTGAACTCAGAAAGAATCAGAGACATCTTAAAAAAGATTGCTTTAAATATAAAGACAAAAAGAGAATGGAATATAAAACAATATTGGGACGAACTTTCTCAAATTGTTTAAATATAAACCTTAAATACCAATTCTTTATAGCTTGATATTTAAAAGTAAAAGCGATAAGATTTTTATAGATACCATTTTATTTGATTAATCACTTTTGATTTCAAGCATTTGTTAAATATTTTATAAAAAGGGGATTTTTTACTTTATTGAATGAATCTGAATATAACCAAATGATTAAACGCTGCTTACGTTGTTCTATATGTAAATGGATACCACAACTGCAAATTAAGAGTCAGAAATATGCAACTATTTGTCCTTCGATAGATATGTACAATTACCATGCATATAGTGGGGGTGGACGTATAATTATTGCTTTAGCGTTAGAGATGGGACGCCTTGAACCCTCCAAAGAATTAATCGAAATTGTTTATAAATGCACTGAATGTGGAGGTTGTGCTATTTCCTGTAAGTTTCTAAATACTTTGGAACCACTTGAAATTATTACTAAACTTAGAGAAAAATTAGTCTCTTCTGGATATGGACCAATGCCTAAACAGCAACAATATATTGGATCTATAAAAAATAAAAATAATCCATATAATGAACCTCATGAAAAACGGGTAGAATGGTTACCAACTGATATTAAAATCGATCCTAAAGCAAAAACGCTCTATTTTGTGGGATGTACATCATCCTACAGAAGAAAAGAAATAGCAATTGCTACAGCACGAGTATTGAATGCTGCAAACTATCCATTTAAAATTCTAAGTAAAAATGAGTTTTGTTGTGGAAGTCCAATTTTAAGAACAGGAGATAAAAATTCATTTATAGACCAATTGAACAAAAATATTGAAATAATCGAAAAAGAAAAAATAGAAACTGTGGTTTTTAGTTGTGCTGGATGTTATGATACATTTAAAGTCGATTATCCTTTAGAACGGAATTATGATTTTAAGGTACTTCATACTTCAGAATTATTCAATGAATTACTCGATAATGAACAATTAAAATTAACAAAGGAAATACCATTTAAAGTTACTTATCATGATCCTTGCCATTTAGGACGTAATTGTGAGCCATATGAAGAATGGGATGGAGATTCATTGCAAATGATGCCTCTTGTATCTATTAATATGCCTGAAAAACCTAAAAGATGTGGAAAATATGGTATATATGATTCTCCAAGAGATTTGTTAAATAAAATACCAGGCCTTAATTTCGTTGAAATGGAAAGAATAAAAGAGTATTCTTATTGTTGTGGTGCAGGAGGAGGTGTAAAATCAGCATTTCCAGAATTTGCGATTAATACTGCTAAGAAAAGGATTGAAGAAGCAGAGGATACAGGAGCAGAAGCATTAATTTCTGCTTGTCCTTTTTGTTCTACAAATTTAAAAGATGGTATTACTGAAAAAGGGTCTAATTTGAAGTTTTATGATATAAGTGAGTTATTGTTAATGGCGATCAGGTCACAAAAGAAATCAATTAAGGAATCTGTAGGTGAGGCAGCTTAAATGGTTCTGGAGAAAGAAAAATTTAAAGAATTTGAGGATGTAGTTGGAGTAGGATATATTGACGACAGTGAAGTTATGACTAATGTATATGCATATAACTGGTGTATGGAAATTTTTAATTATATGGAAGATAAAGAGCCAATTCCCTTTTCTCCAATTCCTAAAGCGGTTATTTTACCATCAACTACCGAAGAAGTTCAACAAATAATAAAATTATGTAATAAATACGGTATTACATTTAAAGCTCAAAGTACAGGACTTGGCCCATGGAATCAACCTTCTGTAGATAACTCTATTATTTTAGATCTACGTCGAATGAATAAAATTGTGAAAATTGATGAAAAAAACCTGTATGCTGTAGTTGAACCTTATGTGAGTGGGTCTCAGCTACAAGTTGAAATAATGAAATATGGGCTTAATTGCCATATGCCTGGTGCAGGACCTCAAGTTTCTCCTCTAGCTAGCGCAACATCAATGAACGGTCCAGGTTTTACGTCTCCTTCGACGGGACATAGTTCCAGAAACGTTTTAGCTGTTGAATGGGTATTACCAAACGGAGAAATTATGAAATTAGGAGCTTTCGGTCTAAAAAACAATCCAGATTTTTTTCATGGAGATGGACCAGGACCCAGTTTACGTGGCATTATGAGAGGTTGGGCTGGTACTAAATCAGGTCTCGGTGTATTTACTAAAGTCGCGGTAAAACTTTTTCCTTATCCTTGTAAAACAGACTTTAATATTAAAGGATATTCTCCCAACTATGATTTTGAAGCACCTGATTTTATGAAATTATATGTTATGGATTGTGGCAATTTCAATAAAGTCGAAAAAGTCATGTTGAAAATAGAAGAAAAAGAAATTTCTTTCATGTGCAGTTTCTTATCGGGTTTTGCTGTAATGGCAATTTTTTCTAATTCTATTGAAAGTTTAATGGATAAAATCCCAATAGGGCAGATGAAGGCACCTATAGTTGTAATAATAGCTGCACGTACCAAAGGAGAATTTGATTATAAACAAAAAGTAATGGATTCTCTACTACAGAAATTTAAATTAAATAATATTATTGGAAAGATATATACACCAAATCCTATCTTCTACGCTGAAGCCCTCCGTTCAAATTTAGGATTACATGGTTTTATAGCTACTGGAGGATTTCAATCGTCAAAAGGAGTTGCTGATACTCCCGCAGTATGTCTTCGCAGTACTAAATCAAATATATCATTAAAAAAAGATTTTATCAAAAAAGAAGTAATTGCAAATGATTTTGGAGAGGGAACCTGGATGACATCATATGAGTCAGGTCATTATTTTCATATGGAGTCCCCTACAATGTTTGATCAAACTAAAGAACACAGCGTAAAAGGGACGGCGGAATATATGGAGAAGAGTAACCAATTAGATTTATTAAAACATCTCGGGGCTCCGTTCTTCGTAGAGGGTACACGTATGCATGAATTATTCGGCCCTCATATGTCTAATTACCATACATGGTTAAGAAAAATTAAAGAAGCTTTTGACCCAAATAATATATCAGATTCTGGATTTTACATTTCACCAAAAACCAAATAAAAATTTTTTGATTAGGATCAATATCATGGTAGAATCTAACCAAGAGAATGAAAAATTAAGAGGTTTTGCAGTTCTTATCAATAGTATTTTAACACCTCTAAATGAAAATGAAAAATTTAAAATTAAATTTAGCAATATTCACGTTAAAATTCTCTTAAACGCCTCCAATCTAAATCATGCCGCAATAATTGTAATTGATAGGGGAGTAATAAAAGTTGAGAGTGTTCCAAACAAACCAAAAGAAAATTTAAAAAAGCAAAAAATAGGCTGGAATGCCTTCTTAGAAATGGATACACAAACTTTTCTTGCTATTGCTATGAATCGTCTTTCATTACTAGGGGTTGCGAAATTGTGGTTAACCCGTAAAGTAAAAATGCGGGGGATTAGAAAATTACTCATTTTATTAAAGATATTTAAATTTTTAACAAGTGATAGCGAGTAAAAAGGATATTAAATATTAATAATAATACGAAAAAGAATAATTATGAGTTCAAAAATTATAGAAGCCTGGTTAGGACCAGGTAGAAAGGATAGCCAAATTAAACCAATCATAGCTAAAGATGATGCATTACACATTGATATGCAAAAGAAGGGAACCCGAGAATGGTGGTATTTTGATGCTCGACTTGATAATGGTTATACGGTGGTAGGGTTTTTTCGAGCAAAACATGAACGAACTGGTAAAACAGGAGTAGAAGTTACGATATATAAACCTGATGGAGAAAAAATACAGAATGTAATTGATTATCTCCATTCAGATTTTACGGCTTCGAAAGATACTCCAGATTTGCGAATTGGTAAGAATTATATTAAAGTTGATTACTCAAATAAGGAACTACCCATCTATGAAGTTTTTATTGATGAGGGTGAGTATGGATTTCATTTAAAATATACGGCTAAGGTCTACGGTTGGAAACCTGGAAATGGATATATTGAGTTCGGAAAGTCAAATCAATTTGGTTGGGTCGTAGCTCTACCTCGAGCAGACGTTGAAGGAACTATAAAGGTTAACAATGAAACGATTCATGTACAAGGTATTGGTTACCATGATCATAATTGGTTAAATTTCAATTTTGCGATGATAATCGATTATTGGTACTGGGGTAGGATTTATTCTGAGAATTATACAGTAATCTTTGCTTATATAAAATGTAACAAGAAAATGGAAAATTATCCAATACAAGTTTTAATGCTAGCTAAAAATGAAAGCATTATTCTTAGTACTGGTGAATACGAATTAATACAAGAAAATTTTGAATATAATGATGAAGCGGACAATAGTTATCCAAAGTTCTTAAGGTTTAATGTAGAAAATCAATATGAAATTACTCTTAGGGTTCAAGAAATCATAGATGCTGATAATTTACTTTATGAATTTGGGCCCATTACACGTTTTCTTGCTAAAAATCTTTTAAAATTAAGACCAGGTTATTTTCGATTAAACTCTAAATTTGAACTTAATATATCATTTGAAGGAAAATCGGAATTAGAAACAGGAAGTACACTTCACGAGATGGTTATAACTAAATAAAAAAATAATGAAATATCTGAGAAATTACTTTTTTTCCTCTAAAGCTTTTTTTGGAAAGAGACGTTTTTTTAATTTTACCATACTTGTATCCATGTTATATTCCACTAACCCTACTTTTGCTAATTCTTGGACTGAATGTAATACAAAAGCCCCTCCAATTCCTGTTGTAGTTTTTATTTGATCCCTTGTCATTTCTTCCTTTTCTCCATGCAATGTCATTAAAATTCTATAATGTGGTTGTCCTTGCCATATTTCCGATACTAAGACTGTATAAATTGAAAGTAATGCACGAACTTTCTCAAAATTATATTCCGCTTCTTCCGCTTCAGATGCAGCTTGCATAAATTTTTCCAATTCAACCTTAACTTTTTGGTACTCATCTAATAGTTTCATCTGCTCTTCTGTTAGGGATCCTATCTTTTGATCTCTTTCACTTTTCTCGATTTCAAGTTTTTTTGTTTCTTCTTCTAATTTTTTTTTATCGATCTCTAGTTGTTGTTTTTCAGTTTCTAATTTAGCTTTTTCTTCTTCTAAAAGTATTTTTTCCTTTTCAAGAGTCTCTTTTATATTACTTAATTCTATTTTATCGTTTTCAAGGTTTAATAAAGCGCTTCGTGAGGTTTCTAATACTTCAATGAATTCCTTAAAACTCGATTCAGCAGCATGAATCGTCTTATCAATAACATTTAACGTCTTTTTTTCATCTGACATTGGAATCACTAAAAATTTTTTATTATTTAGTATAAAAAATTTATTGTCTTATATTAAACTTATATAAAAATAGAAAAGTTGAGATTAATTCAGAGGAATCTATTTTTATATTTATATTAGCTTTTAACATCATTATAAAGTTCTCTAAGATACTCCTTAATTTTTTCAAAATGATTTTTTCCCAATTCTGTGAGAGAATAATATTTCCTTATTTTTCCATTAACATTT
This sequence comes from Promethearchaeota archaeon, assembly GCA_048939015.1. Classification (GTDB taxonomy): domain Archaea; phylum Asgardarchaeota; class Lokiarchaeia; order Sigyniarchaeales; family SOKP01; genus Loki-b32. The sequence goes on along the minus strand of JBHLPW010000001.1, from coordinate 64,546 downwards.
AGTTCTTCTAAAGATAAAAGACCTGAAAATGTTAGTCTATTCAACCAAGGATATAATGTCCCATCAGAAATATTGTAATCATTTTGAATTAATATCTTTTTTAACCAAGAACCATAGAATGGTTCTTTACTCGCATGATACAATATATAGACTAAAATGGAAATCTTTTGAAATCTCCTTAAAGGATTTATCGATCTGATTTTTCGATTCATTTTATACATTAAAAAAATAGAAAATTAATAATATTAATAAATTATCACTCAAATTTAATATTATCGATTATCGATATCGGTAATCGATATTAAATAAATTCATTATAATAAACGTATGATTGGTTTACCTGATCAAATATGTCCCGATCTGAAAATAATGATCTAAATAAAAAAAATTTTCAGAAAAAAAGAATGATTTTAGGGGTATCAGTTCCAGTTTTTATTATGGGACTAGTATCGTTTTTCACTGATGTCTCCAGTGAGACGATCCAGAGTATTTTCCCCCTATTTATTATAGATCTTGTAGAAAAAAATCCTACACTTATCTTAGGTTTAATCGCAGGAATCACAACGGCTTTAGCTAATATTTTAAAAGGTGTATCTGGTTGGATGAGTGATAAAATTAATAGAAGAAAGCCCTTTGTTGTAGCAGGATATTCTATATCAAATCTTTCTAAACCTTTTATAGGCTTTAGCCCTTCTTGGGAATTGGTTTTGGGATTGAAAGCAACTGATAGATTTGGGAAAGGACTTAGAACATCTTCAAGAGATACCCTTATATCTTATTATGCAGTAGAGAAAGGAAAAGCTTTTGGAGTACATCGTGCAATGGATACATTAGGGGCTGTTGTTGGATCTCTTCTTGCATTTTTATTTTTATTTTGGACATGGAGTTATTCTGAAATTATATTCTTTTCTATCTTTCCTGGTATCTGTGCGATTGTATTAATTTTTTTTATTAAGGACGTTGATCCGACTAAAATAGATGAAACAAAATTACAACATCATAGTGAACCTAAAATGGATAAATTAGATAAGAATTTTATTAAACTCATTGTAATTCTAGGAGTAATTGAATTTGCGAGTTTAGATATTGTATTTCTTCAAGCTAGGTCAAGAGACTATATTTTTTCCGAATTAATATTTCTCATACCTATCTTTTATTTGTTAACAAACATAGTTTATATGGTTTTATCACCTGTAATGGGCTCTTTATCAGATAAAATCGGTCGTAAACCTATAATTGTTAGCGGATTATCTACTCTTTTACTTTCTTCAATAATTTTAGCGATTCCAATAGAATCTTCATTATTTTCACTTATTATAATTACTATCATTTATGGATTATATGGTTTTTATTTAGCATCAGTGGATCCTATCTCAAGGGCATATATCGCTGATTTAGCGGGTAAAAACAAGAGAGGTAGAGCATATGGTTATTATTACCTTTCTGTGGGACTTATCTCATTAAGTGAATCCCTACTTTTTGGATTAATTTATGATCTATTCTCTTTTTTTTGGGCATTTTTCTATATTTCACTATTACTATCTTTATGTATTTTTGTCTTTATCAGAACAGATTTTTCGAGAATTATAGAAAAAAAATAATTACTCTCAAACCATAATAAAGTCTAAAAACCTATAGTCCAAATATTTTGACGTGATATAATATATCAGTTCAGATTGAATATATCCTAAAAAAGTTTAAAATTCTTTAATATTGTGAATAATCTGAAAAACTATGTACTTTTTGATATCATGATATTTTAAAAAATAAAAATTTCTGAGAAATGTTATAATCGGGATTTAAATAGCAGATTGGGTTGTTTTAATTTAAGTAAAACTTGAAATATAGAATTAGTCTTTGAAACTAAATTAGTTATATTAGATAAAAAATAAACAAAATTAATATTAATGTGAACTAATGAAATCGAAATATACATATCCTGACGCTAATAAGTTGATAAAATTAGGTTTATGTTTATTATTTTATCAACTCTCCCTTTTCTTTTCCATTTTTATATTGAAGAATGATTACTCTTCTCCTAGAAGTATTGCTTCTAGGAGAATTCTTCAATTTTTAGGTATTTCTAATTATTCATAATTTCTTGACATATATGAATAATGTGAAGATTTTTATATATTCTCTAATATCTTGAAATATTGGAAAAATCAATTTTTACATAGTATCTCGAAACTTTGGAAAATTACATTTGCTAAAAACAATAAATAAAAACCTTATATAGGAGAAAAGCGTGTTTTAATTAATCTAAAATTTAGATTTAAAAAACTAAGTAAAAAAGAGCAATTTTTTTTACTATATATATAAAAACAACTAAACAAACAAAAAAAAGTGTAATTGTTATGGAAATGGAGAAAAAAAATTTAGCCATAATAATTTTAGCTATTGTTCTTGCTGCTTCTGGTGTTGGAAATATTATCCTAGGAATAAGTGCAGGTACAGTAAGACAACCAGAAAAAAAGAATGTACTTAGAGACGCAGATGCAGAAACTTCAGGACCTGCAGTATTGGATCCAGCCGATTCATGGGATAGTGTATCAAACGATATGATAAGACATATTTGTGATAATTTATGGTACTATGACTTATATGATCCAGATTTTGCTCTTGAAATGCGATTAGCCGCAGAATATCCTACCTGGGATGCAACTCAAACTGAATTAACCGTCATTTTAAGAGAAAATGTGTATTTCCATGATGGAACTCTATTTAACGCAGATGCTGTAAAATTTACCTTTGACAGGATTATGTACTTTACAAATTGGTCTGGGACTTTACCTGATACTTCTCATGTATGTGATCCTTCCAGCTTATTTTTCGATATGAAAGGTGATCCAATTCTTAATGAAACCATTGTTAATGATGATTATAATGTTACTTTTGTTTTGAATAAACCAAATGGTGTGTTTATTCCTTTATTATCTTATGATGCTTGCGCAATTCTATCTCCCGAATCTACTTCTGCAACAGAATATTTAACCCTTGGAGATGATATTTTAGTAGGAACTGGTCCTTTTGAATATGTACACTACATACCAGGTGAAGAATTAAAGTTTAAACGCTTTGATATGTATTGGGGGCCTTCTACCTATTGGGATGAGATAATCTGGGTGTATTACCCTGATGATTTAACCGCTAACAATGCTATGTTAGGTGGAGAGGTTGATTATCTTGGAGGCCCATTAACATCTCTTATTGCTACATTTCAAGCAGATCCAGATATAAAATTTGTAAATTTAAATACTAGTACTATTTACAGATATTGGGGTATTAATAACCATAAGATCAACAATACAAATGTAAGAAAAGCTATTGCTTACGCTTATAATTATTCCTATTATATCGATATAATCCGTCTTGGCTTTATGATTCGAGCTGAACAATTCCTACCACCAGGATTTCCATATTATAATGCATCATTTAAAGCACCACACCATGATACAGGTATTGCTAGACAAGCAATGTTAGCTGCTTGTGCTGACATGGGTTGGGATGCAACTGGACTCACAGCTGAAGCAGTTGGAGTTAATCCTACTAATGATGCAGCCTGGTCTGCCAAAACTTTTGCCACATATATGGTCTTAGAACATGAAGGATGGACCACAGGTATAGAGATGAATGAAGCTTTCAGACAAGACTTGGACAAAATTGGTATCTCCCTTGTATCAGATATCATGGACTGGGAGACCTACATTTGGGTATCAACCCACAACGAAGATAGACTTGAATTATTCCATACTGGATGGGGTCCAGATTACTTAGATCCATTCAATATGATTGAACCTTTATTGAATAATGCATCTAGCGCAAATCACATACAACTCAACGATCAACAAATTTTGGATTGGTTAACTCAATATCAAGAAACTGATCCATTGGATACAGCTACAAGAGCTAATTTACTATATAAAATTCAAAATAGAGCACTTAATGAACTCTATGTTGAGTTAGCTGTTGGAAATGACATGGTAATGTATGTACATGATGCAGATCTAAAGGAAGTCTGCTATAACATCCAAGGCAATTATTGGGTCAGAGACTGCTACTATTTGAATATATAGAAATGAAATGGTAAAAATTCAAAATTTCTAATAATTTTTTTTTTTAATTTTTTAATAAAAATAATAATCAATACAATGCTTCTTCTAGATTTTTTAATACAAATTCCCTCAACACTATCTAAGATAAGAATAATCTATAAATATAGAAGAGGTAAAAGAACATATGATCATTTATTTACTTTAAGTGATTTTTTTAATGAAAAATAATTTATGTTGTACATCAAAGGATGTAATTCAAGCAGCTATAAGATCTTCTGGTAAAAGTCCGGAAGATTTTAATGTTGATCCCTGTGTTATGATTGTTTTTTCTCGATTTCTTGTGAATTACTTAATGGAAAAAATTAAATTGAGCCAAATTGAATGGTTATTACCATTTCATCCCTATAGTGCACCAGAATACATTTATCGAAGCAAATATCAAGATATCCAACTTACAGTTTTGATACCTCCCATGGGAGCATCCCCTATAGCTTCAATTGCTGAAGATTTAATCTATTGTGGAGCAAAAACTATTTTATTAGTTTGTGGTTCTTGGGGAATAGGTAATAAAGTGACCTTACTTGATTATCTCATTCCTACCCATGGCTTAGGGATGGATGGAACAAGTACTCATTATGGTAGAGAATCAAATGAAGATATTGATTTAAAAAAGGAGATTGTAGAAATTTTTATCGAAGAAACTAAAAAAAGAACTGAAAAATACCATATTGGGAAGAATTTTTGTAAAGAAGCATTCTATCGTATTAATAAGTCAGAAATTTTTGAATTACAGAAAAGGGGCTGTATTTCTATGGAAAATGGAGAACTCAATGTTCTTGCAACCATATGTAATAAAAATAAGATAAATTTCGGTGCTTTTTTTTATAGTTATTATAATCCTCTTGAAGGGTGGCATATTTCTTGGAATGAAAACCGATATAGAAAATGTGTCGAATTGGAAGGAGATATTGCATTATCTGCTATGTTAGAAATAGATAGATTATAATGGATTTACCAATTCTATTCATATTGTGTCCATAAGTAGGAAAGATATATCAAAACTTCAGAGGCTTTTTGCAAGGCTAATGTTGGGATGAATTCTTTTCTAGAATGAAATAATAAACCTCCAGAAAATATATTTGGGGTTGGAATTCCTTTAGCACTTAACCGGGCTCCATCTGTACCGCCTCTAATAGGATGAACTTTCAATTCTAATCCTACCTTTTCAATAGCTTGTTTAGCTAAATCAACCACTTTAGTATTTTTTTCTAGATAAACAATCATGTTTTGATATTGGTGTTTAAGATTTAACTCAATTTTCAATCCTGGATAACGAATTTCATAGGCTTTCTTTAAATTTTTTAGATACTCCATTCTTCTATGGTTATTTTCTTCTAAAAAATCTCTTATTAACATTCTTGATGTGGCTTCTTCTGCCGTACCCTGTAATTTTGTTAGATGAAAAAAACCTTCCCTCTCTTCTGTATGGGTGGGTGATTCTGATTCAGGAAGTTCACTAAAAAATCTAGAAGCAATCTGAATTGCATTAATCATTTTATTTTTAGCTTCTCCAGGATGAACATTTAAACCAATAAATTTTGTTTGAGCTAACCAAGCATCGAAGCATTCATATTCTAATTCACCCATTTCACCACCATCTACAGTATAACAAATTTTAGGAAGCCTCTTCAAATCAACCATATCAATTCCTAAACCTGTTTCTTCATCTGTGGTAAAACAAATGAAGAGAGGGCCATGTTTTAATTCGTTAAATTTTTTCCAAGCTGCACATGCGGCCATTATTTCAGCGATACCTGCTTTATCATCTGCTCCAAGTAGTGTATCACCTTCAGAAGTGATTATATCTAAACCTTTATATTCTTCTAAGATAGGAGAATCTTCAATATTTAAAACTAGATCCTTATTTTGAGAGAATTTTATCTCATTTCCATTATAATTCCTGTGAATTACAGGCTTTACATCTTTTCCACTTACTGTAGGTGCAGTATCAACATGAGCTAAAAAACCAATAGGTTCTATACCTTCAAACCCTTTACTTGGAGGTAAAAAGGCATATACATTCCCAAACTCATCAAGAATTATATTTTCTAAGTCTAACTTTTTTAATTCATTGACTAGCAACTTTCCAAGCTCTAGTTGGTTTGTTGTGGTGGGTACAGTTTCTACACTCTCATCTGAAGTAGTCCAAACCTTAACATATCTTAAAAATCGTTCTAGAGCATCTTTTAGTAAAAATTCTTGAATTGTTTTTGTTAATTCCATATCAAGAAAAATTAATCTTAAATTTTAAAGTTAGATAATTCCCCTTAAAAGAATGAATATTCATCGTCCTCTGAATTTTGGTTCTCTTTTTTTCATAAAAGATTTCATTCCTTCTCCAAAATCGTAAGTCCTTATATTTTTACAATACAATCTAAACTCATTTTGTAAAGATGGAAATAAATCATTAATTTGGGAAAAGTTCAACATAGTCTTATTATATCCTAAGCATTTTGTCGGCATCTCTGCGATTTCTTCTATGAATTCGTCTGATTTTTCTTTAAATTCATTTAGTGGATAAACTTTAGTTACTAATCCGATATCAAAAGCTTCCTTTGCATCAAGATGACGCCCAGTTAAAATTATTTCTGTTGCTCTTCCAAATCCTATAATCCGAGGCAAGAACCAACTAGCTCCACTTAAAATACAATGAGCTCTTTTTGTACGATGATCTCCAATTTTTAAATTATCAGCTGCTAATCGAAAATCACATGCAAGTGCAATATCAAATCCTGCCCCTAAACAATAACCTTTCAGTAGAGCTATTACGGGTTTTTGTATTTCCCGTATTAAACTAACAACTTTATGATGAGGCATACGTGAGCCATCATCTAATGGTGTGAATTTGACGCCCTCAGGTCCCATACTTTTCATATCATCACCAGAGCTAAAATTTTCACCCGCTCCTTCAATAGTGATAACACGAATAACTTTCTTTTTCTTAATTGAGCTTAAAACGTCTGCAATTTCCATTAGTAGAGGGTACTGTAAAGCATTCAACTTATCTGGACGATTTATAGTAATTTTCGCAATCCCCTGCTTAAACGCATATCTTATATCCTTAAAATTTGTATTTAAAATCTGAATCGTCTCCAAATTAAATTATTAAGATATATTTTGGTTAAAAAAATAAATTTCATTCGATTTTTAATTAGAATGAGTTTAAAAAAGAAAAAAGTGGAATATAATAAAATATTTTACCAAATTTCGAATTTTTGATCGAGTTTTGGAATGAAAACTAGTAAATAGGGAACTAATAAATCCCATACACTCGTTAAAGCGTTAAGCAGAATAACTATTATAATCCAATATTCTAATCCATCTGATCCATAGAAAGCTAGATAAACCACGATATTTAAAATTACCATTACAATTATTCTAACTAATATACCTAATGCCCCATAAATTATGTAAGTTTTCGGTTTTTTTAATTTTTGGCTCTTTCGCCCTCCTCCTTTCCGATTAATAAGATATAATAGTAATATAGGGACAATCATTAAGGAAAATGTGGCTGAAAACTTCATAAGAGGACCAATTGGAGTAAAAGGATCAAAAGGAAAAAGTACTAACATTCCAATTACACAACACAAAATTCCTGCTAATGGGCCAAATATTAAAAAACATGTAAACCATATTATTGAAACGGGATCAAAATATGCAAAACCCTGTGGGGTTCTTGGTAAATATGGTACAACATAAAGAGATAAAATTAAAGATAGTGCTCCAAAAATAGCAGCCCCAACAATTTGCAGTATTAATCTTGTGCTTTTAGATAAAAAAGTTTCTGTCTCTTTTTCTTCATTAAATTCAGTTTCAGTCATTTTTCTTCTTTAAGCGTGAATTTTCATATTATATTCTAATGATAATTTGTACTTTAGTATTTAAATTGTTTTAGGTAATATATACTTAATAAATTACACTTAGCAAATATAACTAAATCATAAGTTTACGACTTTATATTAAATATTGTTAAAATTCTTGCATATCTCGGTAACTTAGATGTTAAATTCATTATATTTTAATAAAGAGCAAATTATTTCCAACTTTTAATCTACGCATTTTTGGAGATATTTACTAATTCTTCAAATTAAGAAAAATTAGCATTAAATGTATTTCATTTTAACACTTTTTTTTCTTTAGCATCTAATTCTAGCCAATCACTTACATTCTTAAGTTGCTTTCTTGAGGAACCACATAAAACTTTTAAAAACGGAAGAAAATTTTGGATGAAATCAATTTGAGAGATTTCATACTTTTTAGTAATCTTTTCAAAGAATTCCATTTCAACATTTGTTAAAGAAAAATATGTTCCAGTTGTATATCTTGGAAATACAACTCTTTGAAATCCTTTTGATATAGTCGTATCTTTTCGCGATAAAGCAACTCCACCAGCGAATAGATCAAAAAAGTATGGTAATAATCCCCAATATTGAGTAGAATTGATTCTCCCAAAAATTTCATCTGCCAATGAGAGATTCTCAAAAGCATTAACTAGATCCCTGTTTGATTTTATGAAAGAAAGTAGATTTTCATTTATCCATTTATACAAAAAATTGTAATCGACATCGGACTTATCAGCTAAACTTCGAGCTTCTCTTAAAGATGATACTTTAAATAAGTCTCTAATTAGTGAGAAAATCTCTTCTAGAGTATCACGATGTAAATTTAGAATTAATTCCCGAACATTTTGATCTATCTTACTTTGACCAATGCCTTGAATATCATTAATCACACCTCTTAAATCTCCATTATTTTTATCTATAATTAACTCTAAATCATCGGATTTAAGATTAGTAATATTTTCCTTTTTTAGAATATCTTTAGCTATTTTGATTACTTCATTCTTGTGTAAGGGTTGAACCTCATACCTCTTTATCTTATTATATAAAGGTTGTAGATTTGTTTTATATTCATTTGAACACATTATGATTGGGAACTGAGTGTTTTGAATTAATTCCAATACAGTTGGAATTGCCCCTCGATCTTGAACTCCATAAATTCCATCAATTTCATCAATTAATATTAATTTTTCTTTTGATTCCATAATAAAATCCATGATTCCACGAGATTTGGTGGTTTCCTTTAATCTTTTTTCCAATGTACTCCTCGTTCGTGTGTCAGAGGCATTAGTTTCTATAACTTCCATATTAAAATCATTAGCAAGAGCATAAACAATGGATGTCTTTCCAATACCTGGGGGTCCTTCCAAAAGAACTGCGGCAGCCTCAGGAGATATTTGCTTTTCTTCTTTTTGCTCTTTTTCAATAACTCTTCTATTAAATTCTCGAATTTCCTTATTTTCTAAATTAATTTTTTTTCTTTCTTTAAAGAAATTTCTTAAAAAACGCTCTAATTCTTCATCTAATTTCACTCGTTGTCTACCAAGTCTAGCTGTGGGCAAAGCCATTTCCTTAATGCTTTTTGGTCTATATTTCTCCACCCATGGAATATCTGAATCTTTTTTTGACATTTATATTACTCACATAAATATTATCTTTATCATAAATTTTCAGAAAACAGACAAATTTTCGACAGAAGAGCAGATATTTGAATATCAATATCTCTACCATCAAGAGTTCTAAAGTCAGAATCTGCAATGAGATTAATTAAATTAATCCTCGTAAATTTACTTAGTGGTAATTTATTAATTTCAATAAGCAAAAGTTTATACAAATCATGAGCACTAAATTTATAATTCGAAAGGATTTTGCGTGCTAATTCCCGTGTTTTCGGAAAATCTCCTTTAAGAGCGACTAATAAAAGACTCTTTATAAGATCCGTATGAAATTTCTGAACGTTTTCATACAGACTTTCAGTATTAATAATATTTCCAGTAATACTACATAATTGTAAAAGATCAATTGCCTGAGAGATTTTAGCATCGGATATACGATATAAAATCTCTATAATCTCATCTTTAATATCTAAGGATTCTTGTTTAGCAATAATTTGAATCAGTTCTTTAAATTCATTGAATTTTACACGAGAGAATAAAATGATTTGACATCTACTGACTATAGGATTAATAACACTCGATATTTTAGATGTTATTAAAATCATCCTACAATTTGTACCATATATTTCCATCAATCTTCTAAAACCTTGTTGATTAGATCCTAAAGCTTCGAAGTTTTTTACGACAAGAATCTTGAAAGGAGCATTACCTAACACTTTTAATTGAACAAATGGCTTTATTCTTGCTTGAATAAACGCTGGTGTTGTAATTCTCCTTCCTGCACTACTACCAATTTTATTTGTAGAAACATATGCATCAGATCTTGCTTGTTTTCTTTCTTCATCAGTTAAAGGAACATTCGCATAAACTAATTTAAAATTAGCATCATAATCTTTATCTAAAAATTCTTTTGAAAATAATTGAGCAATTGTAGTTTTGCCTATACCTTTCACTCCTACAAACAATAAATGAGGGAAATTATTTCGTTGAATAATATGTTTTAAAATGTTTTTAACCGTTTCTCTTCCATAAATTTTATCCAAATTCTTAGGATGGTATTTTATTCGCCAAATTGGAATCTCTTCAGTCAAATCTCTTAACCTTAAGATTAATTTTTTTTTAAATATTTCTAAATCTTATAAATTTTCAATAATTTCTGCTAAAAGTGCTGTAATTTGGATTTTTTCATCAGCACCTTGACTTAATCGAAAATCAATTTCCCCTAAATATGTCTTTAAATTACTTAAATTTCTGGGATCTAAAGGTAATAGCGATAAAACTTCTGATATTTGTCTTATGAAATTGTTACAGTCAAGAATTTCAATTGAATCTATAATATCTTTTGAACTCTTAAAATCTTTACTTTTTAATGTTGAAATTAAGTTATTTAACGTATCTTTATCTAAAAATCCAGAAATTCTTAATATTTCGTTTAAATCTAAATTTTCCAAAAGTTCTAGAGACACAGCCATCTGAAGAGTATTAATTGCTTTTCTTAAATCTCCTCCTGAAATAAAAAATAATTGATTGTAAAACTGTTCGGCTTTTTTAGAAGGGATTTTTAACTTTTCTTGTTGAGTAATATATTTTAGTCTATCTATTATGCTTTCTTTTGGTAAGTTTACAAATCTAAATACTGCACATCGAGAAACGATTGGATCTATTATTTTATTGATATAATTGCATAAAAAAATGAATTTAACATTAATAGATGCTTTTTCTATAATTCTTCTAAGAGCTTGTTGAACTTGTCCAGGTATATTATCAGCTTCATCTAAAATTACAAATTTTATCGCACCATTTCTAATTATATTTTGATTGACAAAATTTTTAAGAATACTCCTAACAAAATCAATTCTAACGGTATCTGAAGCATTTAATTCTAAGAGATTTGTTTCAAATTCCTCTTCTTTAAGAAAATACCTTGCTATTATTAAAGCTGTACTAGTTTTTCCAGTTCCTGCTGGACCAGCAAAAATGATATGAGGAATATTAGTTGATTTTGCAAATTCTTTTAAATTTTTTATAGCAATACTCTGACTTACAATTTCTTCAAATGTGTGTGGTCGATATTTTTCTACCCAAGGTGTATCTAAGCTCATATTCTTAATCTAACAATGATTTTATTAGCTCTCATCCATTAAGTCCAATTCTAAGACTTCATATACTTTCTTGAATTTCATTTTCTCATAGAGTTTTGAAGCGTCTAATGCCCTTTCCTTAATGTTTACTCTAACTTTCTCTACCTTGATTTTCTTTAAATGTTCTAATGCTTTTTCTAATAATAGACTACCAGTTCCTTTTTTTCGATATTGTTTTTTCAAAAAAAATTGTTTTATGTAACCTTCTGATGAACCAAATGGGTCAATTCTTAATTCAGCAATAATCATTCCTGCAATCTCCTCTGAATATTCATCAATAGCTATTAATATACCATGGCGCTGTAGTGGATCGTAAAGTCGACGACGAATTCCCCAGTCAAAACGTTTGGGATCAAATTTTTGTCCTAATCCTTCTACTAATTCTTTAGTTAAATCCTTTAAGTCTTCAATGTGATCCGGTGAAGCTACTTCAACTTTAATATTTGAGCTCATAATCCATTCGTAAATGTCATATATTTTGTATTAAAGTAATTATTGCTATTTTATAATTTAAATTTTCTTGACTAAAATTTAATAAAATAACATGTGAGATGATATTTAATACATCTTTTCATTAAAACGATCTTTTTTTAAAAAAATTAAAATAAAATAAATATTTACAATCAAAAATGTTAAAAGTGGCGAGCAGATGTTCCATCCCAGGCTTTAACACTTTCATTTACCCATCCACATTTAGGACATTTATCTGGAAGTTCCCAACTCTCGAGAGCGGGATGAATTCGACAATACAAGCCTCCACAATTTGCACATACAAGATATTTAGCTCCACATCCAGAACACATCTTTAGTTGTCCTTGTTCAACAAATGGAAAAGCCCTTCGCATCCATTCATCGTGTGCAAGATTGAAGGAGTCCTTTCCACACACTATACAGTGAACTCCATCCTCTTCAGACATTTCTTTAATTCAACTCTAACTTTTAATAATTATTTGGATTTGACCTTTTTATTCTTATATTGAGTAATTAATTTAATTAAAATCTTTATTATTTATGGGTAGAATATTAAAGTAATAATAAATCTATAAATAAAATATTTTCTTAAAACTAAAAACCACTTATAAAAAATTTTGAAATCAAGAAATAGATCTAAGCTATATTATGTTTACATCTTTAGTTTTTTAGTATTTTTCGTTGATTCCGGATTAATTTTTTCTAATTCCCCAATTAATTGAAATGTTTTATCATCATTCAATGCTTCACTAAATTTTAAAAGCATTTCTTTATTTCCTACAAATAATCCTCTCTTTTTTAAAGGTTTTCCATCGTCCTTTAAAGGATTAATTTCTAAGAAGAGTAATGCAGGTTTCGTTTTTGTTGCGGGCACCTTTACTACAAAAACACCCGGAACAGGGGTCTCCATTTTTTCCCAATCATTTCCATTTTTTAAATGATCTTTTAATTGGTTTTCAATACTTGACATATTTTTTCCTCCTAATTTGGTATTTGCTTTTTGTAATCTTTTTTTAGAAATACTTATATATTCTATTGTTACACGTTACATGTAACACTATATAAAAATTTTTGGATTGGTCTAAAAATCTGAATTCAAAATAGGTTTTGGACTATAACTTTTTACGGAAAAACAAGAAAAACATTATTCAAAACTATTATAAAATTTTATTTAGATATTCTGTCGGACTTCTTGGGGTCAATTTCCACTAAACCTTTAAATATTATTAAGGTGATATGTATATTCATCAATATGTAAAAAAATTGGTGTCTAACATTAAATTAATTTCAGTTAATTTACCAGAATCTTATTTAAAAGTCTTAGAGATACTTGTTATTGATGGGAAATTTCCAAATAGATCAGAAGCCATACGAGTCGCCATTAGAGATTTAATTAAAACTGAGTATCTAATAGAAGAATCAGTAAATAGAAATATTGAACCGAGTTTAATAGAATCAGAAGTAGAAAATGAGATTCAAGAAAACTTATTAATCTAACTAAATTTTTTTATTCTTTTTTAAATTATTTTCTTAAAATAATAAATATTTCATTCATCGCTCTTTCCCAATAAATCTAAAACTTTTCTCCTTCTTTCTTCCCTTCTCGCAGCAACACGTTTTCTAAGTTCTTCCATCTCATCTATAACAATTTCTTTTTTAACTTCATGTATTTCTTTAATTGGGCTCTTACTTATCTCAGTTTTGAACTCAATTAATTTTTCATTAATTAAATTAATAAAATTTTGTCCAAATTTAAGTTCTTCAAGTTTGAATTTTGCCTCATTTAATTCAGAAATAGATTTTTTCAAACGGTTATTGTTTATTGATACAAGAGCTCTATCCAACGCTTTATAGGCAGATTCAAAGTTCTTATTTTCAAAAAGATCAAAAGGTGTATCATATGTTATTAATGGAATTTGGGTTTCAGTTTTAATATTACTAATTTGCTCGTTTATCATTTCGATTTCAGCTAGTTTATCTAATTTCGTTAATCTTTGGATTTCTTCTCTCAGAATTAAAACTCCCTCGTTGTATCTAAACTCTTCAATTAATCTTTTTGCTCTATTTAATTTTATAGATATTTTTTTTTCAAGTTCTTCTTTAGCAAGTTTACGTTTCTCTTCCTTCTTTCTTTTTTCAAGTTCTTTACGTTCTATTTTAGCTTGTTGCTTTAATAAAGTCATTTCTTTTTCTTCTTCAATTTTCTTTATTTTAATTTCTTTTAGAATCTCAGCCTGCTTTTGTTCCTTCTTAAGTTTGAATAAAAGGTCATTATTTATCCGTGAAACTTCTCTTTGCCAAGATATTTGTTGAAATAATTCTCGCGCAGCTATATAATTCTCGTATGCTTCAATAAATTTACCTCGATCCATTAATCGGGTGCCTTCTTCTAAAAGTCCATATGCTTCTTCAGATATTTCTCTTTCCTGCTCCTTTGCTCTCTGAATTTTAAGTAATTCCTTTCTTTTCTCTTCTTGTTGTCGCTCTTTTATAATTTGAGCCTCAACTAACTTTTCTTCCAATTTTTCTTCAATAAGGAGTTTTTCAACTTTTTTCTTTTCGAGTGCTTCTTGTTCAAGTTCATAAGCTTTTTTCTTATTCATAATCATTGTAATCGAATCACGAACCATCCTGATTCCTTCTTGCCATTCTATTTCTGAAAATATTTCTTCACTTTCTTTATAAATTTCAATCGCTTTATCAAATTGATTTTGTCTTAATTCACGCTTAGCTTGATCCATTAAACGAAATGCTTTATCTTTTTTTGTTTCAAATTGAGCTATTCGTTCTTCTTTCAAATGTAAAGTCTCTTTTCGTTGTTTTAATATTTGTTCTTGTTCAACTCTTGCTTGTTCAAGCAATTTTTGTTGAAGCATTAACTCTTCTTCTCGTTTCTTAACTTTTTCAGCTTCTAAGGCACGTATTTTATTATCGTTTGCTAATTTTTCCTTGTAAAAATTAATCGTTTCGATTAGTTTAGCTGATTCTTCTTTCCAATCTATTTTTTCGAATTCTTTTCTTGCTTCTCGATAAATTTCAATAATCGTTTCATATGGTGCCTCGAAATTAAAAATCCCACTTTTTATATTTAATTCATATTCCTGAGCCATTCTTTCAGCATCTTGAATCATATTAAAAATTCCTGCAGCAATATCATCACTTTCCTTCTTTTTCTGTTGAATTTCTAATAGTCTTTTTTGTCTTTCTTGAAAATCTTTATCAACATCATATTGAGTTGCTATCATTTCAAACTCAGGTTTCTTTAATTTTTCTTCCTCTATTTCTCTTAATTTCTCATCTTTTTCTTTTTTATCTTTATAGAAATTGATTGTATTAATCAAACGATTAGCTTCATCATTCCAACCAACTTTTTTGAATAATTCTCGAGCTTCTTCATAATTTGATATTGCTTGCTCATAAGGACTGGAATATGCTAAAATATCTTTCTTCATGCTTAATTCATAACTCTTTACATCCTTTTCTGCCTCATCAATGAGATTCATTGCTTTATCTACTAATATATCCTCTTCTTTTTCAGCTTTAAGTTCCTCTAATTTCTCAGGTTTAAAGGGTTTGACTTCTTTTCTTCCAGCTTTTTGTAATTCTTCTAATTCTTTTTCTCTTTGGGCTTTTTGAGCCTCAACTTCTAGTAATCTCTCATGCTTCTCTAACTTCTCTTGATAGATTTTAATCTGATTAGCATATACTTCAGCTTGATCTTTCCATCCTCTTGCATACACTTTTTCTCGTATTTCTTTATATATGTTTATTATTTCAAGATAGGGCGTTTGTTCTAGAACTTCCCCCTTTTTAATAGCTTTTTTCATAACTGAATCGAATTCTCTTTCAAGTTTCTCTGCTTTATTTACTTCTCCTGTTATAAATTTCTGAAATTCTTTTTCTTCTTTCTTAATATCAACACTTACTAGTTTTTCCTGGTCCACTTCGACTTCTTTTGCGGATTTATGCATCTCTTCAATGTCTCTTTCTCTTTGGGCTTTTTGAGCCTCAACTTCTAGTAATCTCTCATGCTTCTCTAACTTCTCTTGATAGATTTTAATCTGATTAGCATATACTTCAGCTTGATCTCTCCATCCTCTTGCATACACTTTTTCTCGTATTTCTTTATATATGTTTATTATTTCAAGATAGGGCGTTTGTTCTAAAATTTCGCCTTTTTTAATAGCTTTTTTCATAACTGAATCGAATTCTCTTTCAAGTTTCTCTGCTTTATTTACTTCTCCTGTTATATAACCTTGAAAATCTTTTTCCTCTTTTTTCTTGTCAAGAACAGCCATTTTCTTTTGATCTACATGAATATCCTTTGCTAACTTATGCATCTCTTCAATATCTCTTTCTTTTTGGGCTTTTTGAGCCTCAACTTCTAGTAATTTCTCATGTTTCTCTAACTTCTCTTGATAAATTTTAATCTGATTAGCATATACTTCAGCTTGATCTCTCCATCCTCTTGCATACACTTTTTCTCGTATTTCTTTATATATGTTTATTATTTCAAGATAGGGCGTTTGTTCTAAAATTTCGCCTTTTTTAATAGCTTTTTTCATAACTGAATCGAATTCTCTTTCAAGTTTCTCTGCTTTATTTACTTCTCCCGTTATAAATTTCTGAAATTCTTTTTCTTCTTTCTTAATATCAACACTTACTAGTTTTTCCTGGTCCACTTCGACTTCTTTTGCGGATTTATGCATCTCTTCAATGTCTCTTTCTCTTTGGGCTTTTTGAGCCTCAACTTCTAGTAATCTCTCATGCTTCTCTAACTTCTCTTGATAGATTTTAATCTGATTAGCATATACTTCAGCTTGATCTCTCCATCCTCTTACATACACTTTTTCTCGTAATATTTTATAAAGTTCAATTATTTCAGGATAAGGTGTTTGTTCCATTATTTCTCCTTTTTTTATAGCTTTTTTCATAGTTAAATCAAATTCTCTTTCAAGTTTTCCTGCTTTCTTGATTTCTTCAGCAATATATTCCTGGAATTCTTTTTCCTCTCTTTCTCTTTCAATAATTTCTAGTTTTTTATGATCAACTTCAACTTGTCCCTCGACCTTATGCATTGCTTCAATTTCTTTTTCTCTTTGAGCTTTTTGAGCCTCAACTTCTAGTAATTTCTCATGCTTATCTAATTTCTCTTGATAAATTTTAATCTGATTAGCATACACTTCAGCTTGATCTTTCCATCCTCTTGCATATACTTTTTCTCGAAGTTCTTTATAAATTTCAATAGCATCAGGATATGGAGTACTTCTTATTACTTCTCCATCCTTAAAAGCTTTTCTCAAAGCCATTTCATAATCTCGAACCAATTTTTCGGCTCTATTTATACTTTCATCAATATATTTTTCAAAATCTTCTAATTCTTTCTTTTTTTCTATTGCACTTAACTTATCCTCATCTACACCAATTTGTTTACCAATCTTATGCATTTCTTCGAGTGCTTTTTCTCTCTGTGCCTTTTTAGCCTCTACTTCTCGTAATTTATTATCCTGTTCTAATTTTTGAGTATAAAAATTAATCTGAGTGCTATATGCTTTAGCTTCTTCTTCACGCCCTCTTTCAAGTACCATTCTTTTAACTCTTTCATATATTCCTATAATTTTCAAAAAAGGAGGGTTTTCTGCTAATGTACCTTTTTTTATGGCTTTTTTCATTTCAGAATTATATTCTCGAACCATTTTTTCAGCTCGATTTACCATTATATCGATTGTAGAATCAAAATCTTCTTTTTCTTCTTCTAATCTTTTTTGCTCTTCAAGAAGCTTTAACTTTTCTACATCTAGTCCTACATGAGTTTCTTCTTTTCTCACTTTTAATGTTTCTTCAATCTCTTCTTTTTTTCTTGCTTTTTCAGCTTCTACTTGTCTTAATCGATTATCTTTCTCAAACTTTTGTTTATAATTATAAATCTGATTTGCAAAGATTTTAACGTCTGTCTCCCACCCTCTGTCTAATGACATTTGCTGAGCTCTTTCATAAATGCTTATAATTTTAGGATAAGGACATTTCAGCTCAAATTTGCCCTTTCTTAATGCTACTTCATACTCTCTCGCAATTCTTTCAGCTTTTTTAGTCATTTCATCAATTTCATTTCGAATATTCTCAATCTCTATTGTTTTTTGACGTTGTTTTTCTAGAATTTGTTGTTGTTCTTCACTAATTCGAACTTCTACTTCTTGTTCCTTGGCTTTTAATAATTCCTCAGTCTCTTTTTGCTTTTTAGCTTTCTCTGCCTCAATTTGCCTTATTTTTTTATCATTCTCGAATTTTTGTATATAAACATCAATTGTATCATCATAAATAGCTGCTTCCTTATTCCAACCTTTATCAATTAATAAATCTTTTATTTTTTTATAAATCTCAATTACTTTAGGATATATACATTCCTCTACTAATTTTCCCTCTTTAATCGCTTTCTGCATATCAAGTTCATATTCACGTGCCATCCTAACTGCTTCTGTTGCCATATTATCAATTTGTGCCTTAAAGAATTCTTGTTCCATTTTTTGAAATTCTATTCCTTTCAGCCTTTCCATTTGTGCAAGTTTTTCCTGCTCACCTATCTCTTTTGCATGCTGATCAATGATTTCCTCTTGTTGTAATTCAACTTCAATTTTTTGCTGACTCTCTATTCTTTCTTTCTCAACAGCTTTAAGATGATTAATCTTTTCTTTTTCTAATTGTTCAACAGTGTCTTGAATTCTGTTAACCTCATATGTCCATTTCAGTTCCTCAAATAAACTTATTCCTTTTGTATATAATTCTATAGCTTGATCATACTCGTACATTTTAGCTTTTTCTACTGCTTGATCTAAAATTTCGTATGCCTCAGTTGAAATTTCCTCTTCTCTCTTTTTAGCCTCCATAAATTGTTCCAATTTTTGTTCCTTTTTCTGTTCTATGCTTAGTGATACCTCTAATTCCATATCCGCTTCTATTTCTTCTTTCTTAACACCACGTAAATATTCAGCCTTTCTACTATAACATTCTTCAATCAATACAAATAATCTATCAACTTCTTCTGATTTATTTAATTTCTCAAGAATTTTTTCAGCTTCATCATACTTATTAAGAGCATCTTCAAACTGACCAGAATTAGTTAATTGATGAGCTTCAACTATTAGCTTATCTGCTTCACTAATCATTTTAGCTTCAGTCTCAATATCTTCAACAATCTCAGCTTCTTCAATAACTTCCAACTCATCAATCTCTTCATGTTCCTCGATCAATTTAGCTTCCTCAATAACCTCCCCTTCGCTTATAGGTTTAGTTTCTATTTCTCGGAAGGACTGTTCCTTGAGAATGTAAATTTCTGATATTTTATCATTAATTGCATTAATTTCCTCTTCTCTATTGATTTGCCTATATAACCCAATGGCTTGCCGTAAAATTTCAATCCCATCATCATAATATTGAGATTGAATCAAATTAATAGCATGTTCAACCAATTCATAAGCTTCAGAAGCGATTTCTTCTTCCATTTCCATCATATCAGAAAAAAATGCCTCTTTTGTAGGATCAAATCCGTTCTCATCGAATTCGTCGTCGAATTCTTCCTCTTTTTTCTCTTCCATATATCTCAACTATTTTTAGAAGAATTTAGAATGAACTTAATAAACAAAAAATCTCAAAATAATTAGTTAGTTTAATTTAAAAATCATTAAGCCAAAATAAATATTTAATTAATCATAATTCAAACTTTCCCAAATTTTTGTTAAGATAGTCATCACATAATCTCCCTCCTTCACTAGTTAAACTCCACCCATTAGCCTCTCTTTTAACTAGATTAAGATCTTCACTGCTAGTTAAAATTCTATGTATCTCATCTTCACTTTTCCGAATATTAAAATCAACTCTTAAGCTAAATACAATTTCATCAATTGGTACAGGTCCTCCAAGTTCATCCTCCATTACACCTAATGCTGCTATTACTTGATTCTGTTCTAACATACCAGCATCCATAGTATTTGAAACTTCATTAAGAAGCCAGGGATTCTTATCTAACATTTTCTTTATAGCTTTTTCATCTCCTTTCTTAAAAAGTTTATCAAACTCTTCTCTAATCTTCTTCTTAGCCATAAAAATCGACTATCTTTTTGTTTTTAAGTAAAATTCTAGATGTAATATTAATATCTATAATATAGATTGAGAAAATAAAACCTTTTATGAAGATGTTAAAAATAGAATTATGTTAATTTTGCTAGGAATTCTTCTACTTCTTGTTTATTACACATATGAAACTCTTTAGTTTCACCTTTAATATATGCTAGTCGAACATTTTCTTTTGTTACATCTTCATCTATTGATTCTTTAAGTGAATTTAACGCCATATTAATCAATTCTTCGAAAGTCATATCCTCTTTATAGTGTTCTGTAAGATATTCTCTAGCAGATGCCTCTCCTGTTCCAATAGCATATGCCTTAAAGGAACGATAAATACCACTTGGAGATGTAGTATAAATTTGTGTTCCACTAGCATCAATTCCGATGAAAAAAAGTGCACATCCCCATGGTCGAACACCTCCAAACTGCGTATATTGCTGTTTCAAATCTGCTATTGCTTTTGTTAGCATACTCAGACGGACAGGCTCGTCATATGTTAGTCTAAATGACTGTGCTTGAACTCTTGAATGATTTATCAGTGCTCGTGCATCCGCATGCAATCCTGAAATTGCCACTCCTATATGCTCGTCTATTTGAAAAATCTTGTCAATTGAATCTGCATCCATCAATGTAGATGCTACTTTAATCTGAGCTGCAAGGCACACATCTTCTTTAGATTTAACAGCTACAGCAAGTGTTCCCCTTCTTACAGCCTCTAAGGCATATTCTACTTGAAATAAACGTCCTTCTGGACTAAAAACAGTAAGTGCACGATCGTAAGCTCTTTGTCCTGCTCCAAACATTTAAATTACCTAATATTATTTGATTTATACTTCTAAAATTTACAACTAAATTTTAATTTATGGTTTATGTATAATAAAAAGTTAGATCTTTTGACTCTTCTCTAGGATAGCCCGTGTAATGTCTTGGAAGACTGGAGATACTCTAAGATCTTTCTTAGCACTTGTTTCATAATATTTTATAGCATTTAATTCTTCTTTTAATGCTTCTCCATCCCCTTCTCCTACTTCTCTTTGTCCCTGTTCTGCTAAATCTATTTTATTTCCTACTAAAATACTTGGCTTTCCATCACCAATTACTTTTTCCACTTCAGCTTTCCAATTTAGTATGTTCTGAAAAGAACTCCTCCGCGTAAGGTCAAAGACATACACAATGGCTGTTGCTCCCCTATAAAATGGTGGACGAACAAAACTGAAATGTTTCTGGCCTGCTAAATCCCATAACTGGAGCTTAATCAAAAAGTTTGGGTATTCATCTAAATCAACTTGCTTGGTGGAGAAATTAGAACCAATAGTCATAATATAGTTTTCTTTAAAGGTATTCTCACAGTAGCGGAGAACCATAGATGTTTTTCCTACACCACCATCGCCTACCACAACCACCTTATAAATGAAAGATCTAGTACTAATCTCTCCGAATCACCATTTTGGTTAAGTAGATCAACTCAATCTTAGTCCAAGTCCATTAATTTAATTTTTTACTATTTAATTAAATAATGAAAGTTGTATATTTGAGTGTTTTTAATATTAATATAATATATTCAATAAATAAAAATAATCGTTATTAATCTTTTTCTTTAATGATTTTTTAAGGAAAACCATCAAAAAATTAGTTAAGATCCGTATTAGAAGATCATCTTGAACTATCTTCCAATAAAAGTTGGATCTCTTTTTTCCTTCAAAGCTTTTAGGGACTCTCCAAAATCTTTACTTTGAATCGCTTTGGTCCACATTTTATTTTCTAAATCTAATTGTGATTCTATAATTTCCCTAAAATATGTATGCATTGTTTTTTTCATCAATTTAATTGATAATGATGGTCCTTTGGGAGGAATAAGTCTTAAAGCTTGATCTCGTGCATATTTCATTAATTTTTCTTTAGGAAGCACCTTATTGACTAGACCTAATCTTTCTGCATCGTGAGAAGTCATACGATCACCAAAGTAAAACAACTCTTTTGCTTTATGCATTCCTATCATGAATGGTAAAAGAACAGTAGTGGCAAAATCAGGCATTACCGCTCTTTTCACAAAAAATAATGCCCACCATGCGTCTTCAGCCATATAAACTAAATCTGAACAAATTACAGGAAGTGTAAAACCTCCTCCCACAGCAAATCCATTAATTACAGATATCACTGGTTTAGAAAAATCCCAAAACTTAAGACATAACCTTTTTGATGCCATATCTCTTAAATTGATCTCGGATCTATACTTTTCAGGTATTTCTTTCAACATCTCTACTGAAAAGTAACCTCCTGAAGAAAACGCTCCTGCTTCTTCACAACCTGTTAATATCATAACTTTGATTTGCTTATCCTTTTCAGCATGATCTACAGCATACCAGAGTTCCAAAAGGCCTAATGGAGAGAGAGCATTCTTTTTTTCTGCCCAGTTTAAAGTAACTGTTACAATTCCATTTTCTTCTTTTTCATACTTAATTTGTTTAAATTCTTCAACAAGCATTAATACAATAAAATCATAAGGCAATAAAATATTTTATAAAATAATTCGAATATTAATTATATTCAGTTTATACACTTCGAACAAAGGATAAATTATGTCATTAGGGGAAAAAATTGAGAAATTTGCAGAATTAATCATTGACTCCAAAAATATAGTAGCATTAACAGGAGCGGGAATGTCAACCGAAAGTGGGATTGCAGATTTTCGAACACCCGGAACTGGTTTATGGGAAAAAGTGGATCCCTATGAATTCGCATCAATTCATTCATATGTAGCTAATACAGGTAAAAATTTAGAATTCATGCTTGAAACAGGAAGGAATATTTTTAAAGCAAGGCCCAATAGAGGCCATAAAGCACTAACGAAACTTCAGAAACTTGGAAAGCTAAAAGGAGTTCTTACCCAGAATATAGATAGGTTACATCACAAAGCAAGGACAAAAAACATTGTAGAATTTCATGGGAATGCATATGAAGCAAAATGCATGACATGTGGACAAGTTTACGAAATTACATTTATGGTAAATCAAGTTATGAAAGGGAATTATTCTCCCTCCTGTGATAAATGTCGAGGGATGTTAAAACCAAATGCTATATTTTTTGGAGAAGCACTTGAGTCAAAAACGCTCGAAGCAGCAGATAATATGATTGCAGAATGTGATATGCTGTTAGTTCTTGGTTCTTCTCTTGTAGTTTATCCAGTTGCATTTTATCCTCAGAAAGCTCTGTCAATTGGAGCAAAATTAGCGATTATAAATATTCAAAAAACTGATATGGATTCATTAGCAGAAGTAGTAATTCATGAAAAAATTGGTGATGTTCTTCCAAAAGTCCTCTCTCTTGTTGAGAACCAGATAAGAAAAGAATAAAAAATTAGATATTACACGGTTTAAGATAAATAGAAAATCTGTGGTTATATTTATTTTTGTTCTTTTACTTTATTGCTAAAATTAAGAAATATTTAAAAATTCATAATGATTACGATTTTATACTTTTTAGGAAATAAAATATTTTTTTAAAACTAGGTGAAATTCATATGAAGTTGGAGAGCAGAATAGAATGGCTTTCTCGTATAAGTTTATTTGGATCTTTACAGTTCATAATTATTACTTTCATTGCAATGTTATTTTATCCTGGAGGGACGTACATTGATCCAAATATTTCTGGATATTCTTTCTTTTCTAATTATTTTAGTGATTTAGGAAATACAATTGCATATTCTGGTGAAAATAATCTTATCTCGTTTGTGTTATTTTCTATAACCTTATCAATTTTTGCTCTTTCATATCTACTTTTTTTCATTAATGCAGTTTTCCTTTTTAAAGAAAATAAATTAGAAAAAAAACTAAGTCTTATTGGATTAATTTTCGCAGCGGTTTCTGCTATTTCATTAATAGGCGTTGTTTTTACTCCACAAGATCTTTATTTTGATGAACATAACCTTTTTGCAGCAAGTGCTTTTCTTTGGGCATTATTACCTTGCATATTATATTCAATAATCCTTTATTTGAATGATAAATATCCAAAAAAATATGCTCTACCCTTTATTATTTTTGCGATTGCATTAGTTGTTTTTATGGTTGTTGTCCTTTTAGGACCGAGTAACCAAACACCTGAGGGTTTAATTATCCAAGTTACATTGCAAAAAATCGTACTTTATTTATGGTGTATAAGTTTAGCGATAGGAAGCTTTAAAAACTTGAAGATTGAACAAACGTAATTAAGGATAGCTCGAAAGAATAATAAAATAAACATTTTTTTTTTACTTAAACCACTTAAGGCACTAAATGCGATTTATTATTTATTCTAGATATATAGAAAATAAAAATATCTGCTATGAGAATTCCATCTTTTTTATAGAATTTTTATTAATTAGTACCGAAGCTATTGATATTAGAGTAATTATTGATAATAATAAGATGACGTCTAACTCTCCGATATCGTCTTTTTGATTTACTGCATATGATATAAATGTTAAAGTTGAAATTGTGACATTATTGCTTTTAACTTCTTCTTTTATCAATATTCCTTTTTGATTATAAGTCAGAATAACTTGATCATTAGCAATATCAATAGTTACTGAGTAGTTATTAACGCTCGCGGACCAAATGGTATAACCCTCAATGAATACTTTTACAATATTTACATCTACAGGGTCATTCGGAATAATAAAATAACCTCCATAGCCGTTTATTAGAAGGTTATTCATACATTGATTATATACAAAAAATTGAAGTGTTTTATTATAAGCTAAAAATACATGATTTTGATATTTTATAGAATCAACAATTGATATTTCATAATTATTAGTAGTTGAATTGAGCTCACTCACGGTTATGTTAACTCCCAAAGCTTCAACTGGTTCGTACATTTTATATAAATCTACAAAATCAACTTTGAGTCTTAATGGTTCCGGAGCAGTATATTTATCAAAATCATATTCGATGAAACCTTCCTCATCTACGGGAAGGCAGGAATCACCTAGAGTAAAAACAGCGAAAGCTGGGCTTAATATGCAGGAAAAAATCAAAAAGAAAACTAAAATAAAGCTTAAAAAGGATGTTTTTAATTTCATCAAAAATTAATGATTTCCCTTTAAAAAAAACTTTCCTAAATTAATTAACTTAAAAATAGAAAAGTAAGAAACAAATAAATAATAATTAGAAAAAAATAAATTTTATTAATTAGATCTTAAAATTTTCTTATCAATCTTTCCAACGACAGTTAATGGAAGCTCTTCTGAAAATTCTATTAATTTGGGAACTTCATACGGGGCTAAGTTATCTTTAGAAAAACTTATTATATCTTCCTTTAAAGCTTCTTTATTTCCATCAAATTCATAGTCTGGGGAGATTTGGACGAATGCTTTTACAATTTCGGATCCAGGTCTATCAGGGTTAGGGACTCCAATTAATGCTACCATCCCAATTGCTGGATGTTTCGCCAGAGTATCTTCAACTTTTGCCGAAAAAACTTTAAATCCCCCGACTATTATCATATCTTTTGTACGATCGACAATTCGAATGTAACCATCTTCATCCATAATTCCAACATCCCCCGTATGCATGTAACCATCTTTATCTATGGCTTTTGCGGTTTCTTCTGGTTTATTATAGTATCCTTGCATAACTAAGGGACCATTTACACAAAGTTCTCCCGGTTCTCCTATTGAGACTACTTCATTCGTTTCAGGATTAACAATTTTTAAATCGACATTTAGAAACGGTAAACCTACAGTACCTAATTTTTTCGTACCTATAGAAGGATTCATACTCGCAACTGGTGAAAGTTCAGTCATTCCCCAAAGTTCTAATAGTTTTCCTTCACCTACTACGCTTTCTAACGCCTCTTGTGATTCTTTTGGGAACGGAGCCGCTGCAGAGATGCACAATCTTAAATTTGAATGATCTAACCTTTTAAATTTGCGAAAATTGATTAAAATTTGATATAAGGAAGGTACATTTACTAGCATTGTTGGTTTATATTTCTTCATTTCATTACAAATATGGAGTGCATCACGCGGATTAGCAATAATAATTTGACTCATTCCATTATAAAGAGCTCCTTGACATACTGTTAAGCCAGCAATATGAAACATAGGGAATCCTGATAGTAATACTCCTTTTCCCGGTTCCCATTGAAGCCAGGTAATAATCCCTTTCATATTTGAAACATAGTTTCTATGACTTAACATTGCGCCTTTCGGAGGACCTGTTGTACCACCAGTATACTGAATCCAGCCAAGGTCATCAGGAGATATATCAACTTTTGGTAAATCAGTAGAAAATTTTGTCAAAACGTCATCCTGAAAATTATAGACAACTTTTCCCTCTAAAGGAGTGACTTCTCCTGAGGGGATTTCTTGAACAGCTTTAATTTTTGCTTGTGCCTCTTTAGAGAATGAACCAATTACGCTTGTTGCTACTACAACTTTAAGTTGTGGTAGTTTATCCGCAATTTTAGTCAATCTATGTTGAAAAATAGCATCTAAAGTGATTAAAGCTACTTTTTTACCACCTTTTCCAAGATCATCCAATTGATAATGCATCTGTACATCAGAAAGAAGAGGACTAACGCCTGAAACAATACATCCCGCTTTAAGTGTGCCTAAAACTGAATATACGTATTCGGGAATATTTGCTAGATTAATTCCAACTACATCACCTTTTTTAAATCCATTTTCAATCAACATATTAGCAAATTGATTAGAATATTTATCAACCTCACCAAAGCTGATTTCTAATCCTTGATATGCAAGTGCCATTTTATCAGAAAATTTTTCAAATGTTGGTCTTAACATTTCTGGATAGGTAGTTTCAAATTCTTCAGGAGGAATGTCTTTCATTCCAGGATCCCAGTTTTTCATCCAAAAGCGACTTTCGTATGGATTTGACATTTTTTTTTCACATTTTTGTTATTAAGTACAATTCAAAATCGAATTGTGATATTTAATAAGCTACATTTTATTAAAAAAGTTTATTATAATTATGTTATTTTTTCGATCTCAATAAAAAACGTATAAGATAAAATAGAAAAATAGAAGTTTAGCAAATAATTAAACTTAAAACAATATAGTTGGGATTAATCATGACAATATTAGATATCTATGAAAAATTAATGATTCATTTTTCTCAAATGGGAATGATGACACCACCAAGAGAAGACTTACTCGCTATTTTGAAGTCTAATTTTAGTGAAGAGGAAGCCAACATCCTCCTTTCAATACCTTCAAAAAAAATACCTTTTCAAGGAATTTCCATTAATGAAATATCTAAGTCAATAGAGATCCCTTTTCATCATCTAAAAGAAATTCTTGAAAATCTAGCTAGTAGAGGTCTAGTATTTTCTTACATAGATAAAAATAATGGACAACTTATGTATGCTCTCCAACAATCAGCGTTTGGTTTTCCTCAAGTATTTTTTTGGAAGGGTGAAAACACTCCTCAATCAAGAGAAATGGCAAAACAAGTACTCAAATATTTTAATACAGAAGTAACAAAAGAAGCTTATAGTACTGAACCTATTCCTTTCAGATTTATCCCCATAGAGGAAACTATTGAACCAAATACTCAAGCAATCTTACCTTATCAAGTAATGAGAGAAATTATAAAAAAAGCGAGAGTTATAGCAGTAGCTCACTGTATCTGTCGCCAATCTATGAAATTAATAGGCAGAGGTTGCGATCATCCCTTAGAAGTTTGTATGAAATTTAATGATTTAGCACGCTATATTATTGATAAAGGTTTTGCTCGAGAAGTTAGTGTTGAAGAAGCATTAGAAATTAGTCGAAAAGCTTCAGAAGCGGGATTAGTTCATTTTACAGATAATGCTATTGATAATGTGCAACAGAATTGCAATTGTTGTGGATGCTCTTGTTGGAATTTAGGGCGAATAAGAAGAAGAATGATCCCCCGGGATGAAATAATTGCTACATATTTTATCCGGGAAACTTTGAATGATAAGTGTGTTGGCTGTGGTAATTGTATTGAGGTTTGTCCAGCAGATGCCATAAATTTAGAGGATAATATCGCAGTAATCGATAATGATTGGTGTATAGGGTGTGGTGTTTGTGTTTCAAAGTGCCCAAATGATGCAATTAAAATTGTATTAAGAGAAGGTTTAAAGGATAAAATACCAGAAAAGGACTTTCAGATTTTACATAAAAAGATTTTAGCTAGTAGAAATTAAATAAATAGAAAGAAAATAAAAATCTTTAATTTCTTTAAAGTTAAACCTTATTTCATCGAAGAGAATCACTTATTTCTTAATAATTTCTTGTCTACCTTTCCCACCACTGTTAGTGGGAGCTCTTCTGTAAATTCTATGATTTTGGGGACTTCATAAGGAGAGCATTTTTCTTTGGCAAATGCAATTATTTCTTCTTTTAATGATTCTTCATTATTATACTCATAATCTGGAGCAATTTGGATAATAGCCTTTACCAATTCAGATCCAGGTCTATCGGGATTAGGAACTCCAATAGTAGCAACCATTTCAATAGCAGGGTGTTTAGTAAGAGTATCTTCTAATTTTGCCGAGAATACTTTAAAACCTCCTACAATTATCATATCTTTTGTTCGATCAGCAATCCTTACATAACCTTCTTCATCCATTATTCCAACATCTCCAGTATGCATGAAGCCATCTGAATCAATAGCCTTTTTAGTTTCTTCTGGTTTATTATGGTAACCTACCATAACCATTGGACCTTTTACACAGATTTCACCAGCTTCTCCTAAAGGTACTTCATTTCCAGATTCGGGATCTAATAATTTAAATTCTACATTAGGGAATGGTAAGCCAATATGTCCCAATTTCTTTTTTCCCCTTGATGGATTCCCTACTGTTAATGGTGAGGTTTCAGTCATTCCATAAAGTTCTATTATTTTTCCCTTACCAATAACACTTTCAAAAATTTCTTGAGATTCTTTTGGAAATGGAGCTGCCGCTGAGATTGCATAGTCAATCATATCTTTATCAATCTTCTTGAACTTTGGGTTTTTAATTATCAATTGGTACAATGTAGGTACGTTTGCTAAAACGGTTGGTCTGTATTTCAACATTTCTTTTATCATATGGTCAGTATCTCTTGGATTTGGGATTAATATCTGACTCCAACCTAACATTATTACATTCGCACATGTGAATAATCCTGCTATATGGAAAAATGGAAATCCAGATAATGCAAAACCGGCTCCGAATCCCCAACTAAGCCAGTGTTGGAAGATTTTTATATCAGCAACGAAATTCCTATGACTTAGTTTTGCTCCCTTAGGTGGTCCTGTTGTTCCTCCAGTATATTGAATAAATATTATATCATCTGGAGTAATTTTAACATCTGGAAGCGCATCAGAATACTTTCCTTTGACATCTTTATGATATTCAAGAACTATTTTTCCCTCTAGTGGAGTAACCTTACCTTTGGGTATTTTTCCTACCATTTTCCCTAGTTTTGCAAGCATTTTCGGCATAAATCCCCCTACACTTGTTGTAATGACTAATTTTAACGAAGGAAGTTGCGTGTAAATTTTAGTGATATGCCCGGCAAATATTGCATCTAAAGTAAGAAGTGCAACCTTCTTTCCCTCAGATCCCAAATCGTTTAATTGATATTGTATTTGAATCGCGGAGAGTAGTGGTGAAACTCCAGAAACTATTATTCCAGCCTTCATTGCACCTAAAACTCCAATAATATATTCAGGAATATTAGCTACATTTACTCCTAAAACGTCTCCTTTTTTCATTCCGTTCTCAATTAGCATATGAGCAAATTCATTTGATAATTTATCCAATTCTCCATATGAAATTTCTGTTCCATAAAAACCAAAAGCTAATTTCTCAGGAAGTTCTTCGAAGGTTCTCCTTATTGCTTGAGTAAAAGAGGTTTCAAACTCTTGAGGTTCTAGATCTACAACATGAGAGTCCCATTTAGACTTCCAAAACCTATCTTTATATGACATTTTATAACAATTTTTTTTTGATTTTTATAATTAAATTATTGATAATAAATAATTTTGTAACACTTATTATAAAGTTTGATTTTAGTTATCCTCCAAATTTCCTAATATGATCAATTATAGATTCTCAATTTTAAAGCCTATAAAGCATGTTAAAGACTTTTTTATATTTTATTTTTACTTTTAATCTCCCCTCTCAGTCTCCCTGAAATAGTATTTCTTTTAAGAGAACCTTTCTTCTGGAGAACAGAAACATTATGTCTAAACTAGATAGAAATTGCATCTATTTCAGAAAATTGTCGGTGTATGGCTGTTTTATTTTGAAGAATCTTTAAATCATATGATGACTTTCGAAGAATCTTTACTCCCTTATGATGATGGATTTATGGTGTTGAAAAGAAACAATCATTTGCCACTCATTTCAAGTGGGGATCACACACTAGATGAGTTGCTTTCTGGAGGTTTTCATCGTGATTTAGTGTACTTACTCTATGGAGATAAGAAATTAACGACAAACATTTTGCTAACAACTGCAGTTATTGCCCAAAAACCGATTGATAATGGAGGATTTGGAGAGGGCATTAAAGTCGCTTTCATCGATGGAAATAATAGGTTCAACCCTTATGATGTAAGCAAATTTGCGGTTTCGCAGAATTTGTCTCCTCGAAAAGTATTAGAAAATATCCTCATAAGTAGATCTTTCACTTTTGACCAAATGGTTGAAATTTTAGAGAACAGGCTCTCCATGCTTGAAGATGTGAAAGTGGTCTTAATCTCAGGGATAACAACCATGTTTGAAGGCTATGAAAAGCAAACGTTCGAAGAACTGCTAAAAATGATAGATGGAATTAAACGAATACTCCAGAAGACAAAACCTCTTATTATTATAACAGCGCCTTTACATGAACACTCTCTTTTCAGACCGAAAGGAGGAAAGATATTAAGTCATTTTGGAAATGTATTAGTGATGATAAATGACGACGAAAGGTTTGATGAATATGTTTTAGTACAACATCCTTACTTGCCTGAAAAAAGGCTGAAAAAATGGAAGCGCCGTATACCCAAGAAAAAAGTTCCTTTAAAGAATACAACGATAGATTACTGGTTTTAATGTATTACCAAAAAGCTCTTTCAAATTTGTCTATAGTATCCTGTAGACTATTTTGAATATGTTTTTCGAAATCAGCAAAAACACTTATATCACTATTCCAAGTTTCAAACATATCTTTTGGATATAATTTGAAGAATTTACTTACGATACTCTTCAATTCTTCATTGACTTTCTTCTCTTTAGTTTTTTTTGAAGAATTTACAATAAATAGTAATCCATATTGTTTCATAATTATATACTTCACATCCTTGATGATGAAACTAGATAGACCTCCATCAGAGATATTTTCTGCAAAAGTATTCAGAGCACTCATAAGACCTCCAAATAACTGATCATCTACTCTAGGATTAAAAACTCGACTGAATAAAACAATTCCGGCATCGTTTAATATCCAAATATCTTGTATTATCTTTTCCACAGAAATCACTGCTTGATATTTTCCTTTTTACTCTAAAACTAGTAAAGAAAAAATAAATATAAAATCTTTAATGTTTAGTGTTTTAAAAATTGATGGTAATTATTCAGTAGCTTTCGGTCGAATATATCCATAGTATGCTCCAAAAATTCCAATTAATGCAAAAATCCATGCAAGAAAATAAAACACAGTAAAACCAGGACTCCCTAAAAAGATTAGTAGTCTATCGATTGCAAAATTAAGAAAAATCAACATAAAACTAATTGACATTATAGCTAATGATAAAAATGCTTGTCTATATGCTTTCCCTTCAACAGCTTTATAGGATTCAATAGATCTTCTTAGAAATGGTCCATAGACCATTACCATATATATAAAAACTATTAAAAAAGCCAATATGTCTAATAGAGTATTCCCCGAAACATAAATAAATAAAACATACACACATGCAAATACTCCGTAAATAATAATTACGTATTTTTGTACTGTATTATATCCCTTTTCGAACACATTTACTTTCAAAATGTAAGACAAAAAGATTGCGATAGTCACAAAAAATTCGCTTAATCTAAAATCTGTTATAATGTTATATAACCAAGCCCCTATAGAACCGTCTTGCACGGCAGTAAATCCTAAAAATACAAAAATTTTTGATAACCAAGAAAAGAAGATTGCTATAAAATAGGCTATGAAAATTATTAATAGTAACCGTGTAAGTTTATGGCGTTTAATAAAATATTTTCTTGTAATGAGGATCAATAGTATTGCAGCAAATATGATGATAAAAATTTCAAAGATTGCACCAATGAGATTTAATTGCACAATGTTCAATTGATACATAATAAATTATTATTAAAGTATGAAATTATAAAGTTTTATTTTTGGAAATATAGATGAAATTTTATTATAGACTAAAACACTTCAAAAAAGTTATCTGAAACAAAGTAAATAATTATTTAAATAATGTTAACTAAATGTCAATAACATCTAGAAAAAAATTAAAGCATTGAGGTGTACAAATTTGGATATAAAAAGATTTAAAAAGACCTATAAGTTTATCTGTGATGATTGTGGAGAGTTTATGCATACAAAGGCAGACTTCTGTGAAAAATGTGGTTCAAAAAATATGAGGAAACCAACAAGAGACGATTATCTTAAATATGAATCAAAACAGAAATCAGTTTTAGCTGGAGAGAAAGCAGAACACAAGGCTGTTTTAGCAGAGGAAAGAGCTACAGAGAAAGCTGAAAGAGCAGAAAAAAGGGCTACAGAGAAAGCTGAAAGAGCAGAGAAAAGAGCTACAGAGAAAGCTGAAAAGGCAGAGAAAAATGAATAGAAGATAATATATAATATCTGAAATAATATTTTCTAGGATCAGTTTATTTCTATTTTTTTAGAGGTCTCATCTATATAAAAAAATAGGTGAATAAATATAGATTTAAAATTATATAAAAAATCATTTCCTTTTATATGTGATAAATGTGGTAAATTTGCGCACACTAAAGTAGAATTTTGTGAAACGTGTGGAGCGCAAGCGATTAGGAAGGCTAAAAAAGAAGATTATGCTAGAGTAATCGAATCGTTAGATTAAATTTAATCAAGTAATAGAAAACTGTTAATCTTAGTTTTTTGTTTTCTTTTTGTACATATTTGGATCTTTTTCTTCTAATGTGAGAGGATCACCACCATACTGGATTTTTTTTCCATTGTAATAGAGTGTAGTTTTCTCTTCACAGATTTTATTCCATTCATCCAATCCTAATTTATGAATCATAATTGAATTATAGATTTTAGAATTATGTGGTGTGAAAATTTCAAAATTAACAATAGGTTGAAGCATTTCACAGGGAAAATCATTACATTCAAAACAAAAATTATATCCTTTTTTTGTAACACATTCATAAGTTTTACATATGGGAAATTTAAGAATTTGACCCTTTTTCTCTCTACAGCCAGTACACCCAAAAGATCCTACTCCAGGACATCTCTTACAATAAATTCCACATGGAGCGTGCCATTTTTTTATTTCATCAGTCATTATTAAGTTATTGAATAGAGTTTTTATAGTACTATTAGACTTTTATTTCAATATAATTTTATGTGAAACTAAAATTTAGAATTCAAAAAAAATTTTTTTCAAGCTTCAAAAAATATGAAAACATTTATATAGGTAGTTTATTAATATATAGATGGAGTTTCACAATATTTGAAACTTAAGAATTTATAATAAAAAAATCTTATTCGTCTTTAATGGAGGTGAATAAAATACTGAGTTATTTTGTGCATCCAAAAGGAGATATGAAGGTATGCAAATTATGTGGGGGATGTGGTATAATATATGTTTGGAGAAGTGATTTAGAAGACTATGATGAAATCTTGTGTCCAGAGTGCAATAAAAAAGAAAAATGAATACCTAATCATCTATTTTATTCTAAAAAGACGAGCAGCATTATTATAAAGCCAATTTTCTTTTACTTCTTCTTTTAATGGCAATTTCATTACTTCATCTGCAAGTTGCTTTACTGACATGCCCATAAAAAGCCAAGTTGACCCAAAAAGGATACGGTCCTGAATCACTGTATTTCCATAATGTATTAGGGGTTCCCATCCTGTTCCTTTCATGCCTATATATTTAGGAAGGTAAGAAGCAATATCAATGTAAATATTGGGATTCCGCCACGCAACAGCAACTAATTCATTCACCCAAGGCCATCCTCCATGTCCAGCAATTATCTTTAATTCAGGAAAGTCTTGAGCAACAATATCAAGATAAATTGGACGTTCAACCTCCATTGTATTAGTTGAGTAATTTATAGACATATGAAACCATATTGGAATATCTAATTCCACACATTTATCATAAATTGGGTACATTTTTTTGTCAGTAGGTCTTATTTGAAACATAAAAGGTCTAATCGCAATTCCTCTAAGACCTAACTCAAATGATCTTTTAATTTCTTGAATAGCCTTCTTTTTTTTCAAGGGATCAATCCCCGCGATTCCTATAAATTTATCGGGAAATTGTCTCACAATCTCTGCATAATAATCATTTGGAAGTCCTGCAATACCACTGGGCGTCTCTTCGTCTAAATTGAAAATTACAGC
Organism: Promethearchaeota archaeon; assembly: GCA_048939015.1. Taxonomy (GTDB): domain Archaea; phylum Asgardarchaeota; class Lokiarchaeia; order Sigyniarchaeales; family SOKP01; genus Loki-b32. Next base: position 29,671 of record JBHLPW010000001.1, on the reverse strand, counting down.
CTTTTCTACACCCATTTTATTGAGTTCTTCAACAAATTCTTCAATAGACATTGTTAATTTCCTTATTTTGGGCAAAAGTGGTTTAATTGCCTTCTTGAGTTCGGATGTACTAAGTGTTGATTTCATTTTATAGAGTTCTTCTGATGTAATACCCAAAAGAGGAGCTACTCTCGGTCCAAACACATCCTTAAGGTATCTTGCCATTTGGGGAGGTAAGGATACTAAAAGATCTATGAATACCTCTTCAGTAGGCACATAACAAAGAGAATCAATGATTTTATAACTCATTTGTATCCGGTCTATTGTTTAAATCTGATTATTAGAAATAATAATTAAGGATTCTATTTATTTAGAATGAATATACTAAATAAAATCAAAATTCTCAGAAATTAGAAAATTAGTAATGTATTCTCCTTTTAATTTACTGAAATACTTACTTTCTGGGATTTGAAAAGAATGGAAGTGAAATGATGGGTAGAACTGTGCCTTCTTTTCGACCTGCTTTGGAACATGAGATTGAAAGTTGGAAAGATTTCAAAAGAGCACTACGTCCAGAGGAACAGAAGATATTTGACAAATTGATGAATTTTGCTCGAATACACGCAGATGCGGGTAGCATGAGTGCACGTCCAATGTTGTCAGAAATACTTTTTATCTCCATTGCAGTCGAACAAGAAAAAAAAATTGAAGCATTAGAAGTAAAAATAAATGAATTTGAAGAAATGATAAAAGGGAAAGGTTAGAGAGTGGATTACCAAGATCAATTCGATGGCTGGCTTTTGGATGTCTCTACTTACCGAAATGGAGTAATTCTATGGGTAAAAACAGTAAGAGAACAAAAGGTTGTGAAAATATTTCATGATTTCCACCCTGAGTTTTTTGCTGTACCAAAAAAGCATGTGGGTAATGATCTCAAGAGATTAAAACAGATTCTTAGATCTCATCATAATATAAAAGAAGTAAGAATCTGCAAAAAATATGTAAAGCTAGAGGAACATGAAAAAACAAAAATATTCGGAGTTTCTGTTGAAAAACCTTCGGTGTTTAAGAAGACAATAAAAGAAATCGAAAAAATTGGCTTTTTTACCTTATATAACACGGATCTTCCAATCTCTCAAATGTATTTCTATGTTAATGATTTATTTCCAATGTCTCGATGTAATTTAAAAGTCAAGTTTGAAGATGAAAAAAAAACTAAACTACGTTTAATTTCATTAGAATTAAAAGATGACAACGAGGAATTATTCTATGAATTACCTCCTCTAAAGGCTGTATGGTTGGATATAAAAGTACAGCATTGTGGAATGAGATCCTACTATAACGATCCTCTAGCATATGCAGAAGTTAGTATTGTTGAAAACGATGAAGAGGCTAACATTCCAAGAGCAGATGGACTGAGAAGAAGAAAGATCCTAATTGACAAAGCCGATGAAGCTGAAACGATCAAGACTATCAGTAAGGTAATTGAGCGATTGGATCCTGACATTATATTAACACATGGAGGAGATGAATTCGTATTTCCTTACTTAGTAGCTCGGGCATCGGTAAATCGAGTTTCTAAGGATCTCTATTTTTCTCGCACAAAAACACCACTTAGAAATTGTATCTTTAATTTGTCAGGAAATTCAGATCATTATATGTCATACGGAATAATAATGCGACGTTCAAAAACACAAGTTTATTTTACGGGACGTTTTCATTTGGATACTACAACATATGGTAGTCTACATTTTAGTGAAGGCAACATACCCGGTGTTATTGAAGTTGCAAGAGTGTCTCGAGTTCCGATGCAAAGATTATGTAGGGTAACAATTGGGGGTGCTTTGCAATCAATTCAATACTATAATGCATATAAACTAGATCACCTTATCCCACCTTTCAAGAAGAGTCCAGAAGGTTTTCGAAGTGGGATGGATTTAATTATAAATGATCGAGGAGGGCACATATTTGAACCTTTAATTGGAATCTTTGATCAAGTAGTAGAATTAGATTTTTCTTCAATGTATCCATCTCTAATGGCTAATTTCAACATCTCTTCTGAAACTATTAACTGTCAATGCTGTAAAGATGATGGTACGGGAATTAGAGTACCTGGCACAAATTTTCATATTTGCACAAAGAGACAAGGAATTATCTCAAAGTCAATAAGTCTACCACTAAAGAAGCGTTTGGAATGCAAAGAATACAACAAGACACATAATGATCTACGGTACAAATTTACTGATATTGCATTAAAATGGGTACTTGTCGTTAGTTTTGGATATTTAGGATTTAAGAATGCTCGTTTTGGTAAAATTGAGGCGCATCAAACAGTTTGTGCTTTTGCTCGTGAATTTCTATTGAGATCTGCCGAGATTGCAAAAAAATACCACTGTAAAATTGTTCACGGAATTGTTGATTCAATGTGGCTAAAAGATACAACGGGAAGAACTCCAGAAGAATTTGAAAAATTAACGAAGGAAATTGCTAAAGAGATATCTGAGAGTACTGGCATTCCTATGCATTGGGAGGGAAGATATAATGTGATCGTTTTCTTGCCTTCTCGGGCAGAATCAGATGTTCCGGCTCTTAGTCACTACTGGGGGATAAAAAGTAATGGGGAGGCAAAGGTGAGAGGAATTGAAGTAAGGCGCAGAGATATGCCAAAGATTGTGAAAGATGCACAATATGCATTTATTGATGTATTTCAAGGTGCTCAAACTGTTGACCAGTTCATTGAAAGAATTCCAAAAGTAAAGAAAAAACTCTATGAATATGTTGAGAGGGTGTACTCTGGGAGAGTATCTCGAGATGAGTTAACAATAAAACAAAAAATCTCTCGAAGTCCAAATCAATACAAAGTAAATAGCTATCAAGCGGTTGCTGCTAGACAGCTAGAAAGATTGGGTGAAATCGCATCTGCAGGGAAAAATGTGAAATATATTATTCTTAATGCTGATGCTGATCCGAATTTTCCTGAAAAGAAGGTTATTCTTTCAGATTTGTATGATGAAAAAAAACATGAATATGATAGAAAAAAATATGTTGAACTGCTAAAAAGAGCCTTCGAAAACATCTTCCCATTTGAGTTTCCTGAACTTAAAGAATTACTGACATCAGATTATAACAAGAAGTCAATTCAAAAAGATATCTCTTGCTTTATTTAAAAATAAAAAAAGTTTAGGGAATTGAAAGTATCCCAAAAAAATCAAATATGATTATTACTAAACAGATCAGTTCTAAAAATATCCAGAGGTTTCGTTTTAGACTTCTAATAGCTCCTAAAGGTTTACCCATATAATTAATAATGTTGTATATGAAAATTAATACCCATGTAGTTACTAAAAACGTAATTGGGAGTAATAATGTGATTAGTACGCGTCCTATATAATCGAACAAATATCCATAGGCAAGAATCGTAAAACCAGTAATAACTAAAGTAAATCCAAAACCGAAAGAATATTCTGCGAAGGTTACAAAGCGTTCAATTCGCTCTTCAGGGATTCTTCCTTGATTAGCTTCAAATTGAGCTTTTGAATTTGCTGAAACGGAGTTTACGAAAAATATGAATGAAATCATTAGTAGAAATGTGCTTGTAACAATACCATGAGTTATAGGTGGTGGGTTTTGCCAAATTAATGCTAAAATTGTTAATACTGCTCCAATCATAACTGTACTAAGAGTAATCCAATCTCTGACATTGATTTTTTGTTGATTTTCTACACTAGTCATATTCTTAATCCTAAAATTGTATATTATTTAAAGATACTTGAGACTTAGAATTTAAAGATTATGATGTAGATTAGAAAAAAGTAAGAAAAAGATTATTCATATGATTGTCTTATTATAGTTTTCATATTTTCTGGTTTAGATTTTCGTGGATCACTAAGATATATCTCATGGTGCTTTAATTGATGGCCATCAAATTTGCCACCTATTTTTTTAATAAAATCATGAAGTTTCTGTATATTAGGACCTTCCTCAGAATAAGGTCCGATATGCAATATTTGAGCGGCTTTACCTTCTTTATATTTCTCGAATCTTAATTTAGGAAGCAGTTTTGCAAGTTCCCCTTTCTTTTCCTTAGTACTCTCAATAGCCTCATCGATCACTTCTTGAGTTATCCACTCAGGTTGCATAATCATCATTGTCCATTTCCATTTATCACGATTTCCCTCTGTAAAATCATTCATATCATCTGCCCACCATAATCCTTCAAGTGGGGGTACTATATAGTCTCTTCCCTTTCCTTTACTTATGAATTTAGTTTTGAAAGCGATAGGGTATAGAGCAGCGAGAGCATCCTCATATTCCTTAGAATCTCCTGGAGAACCCATACCATCAATCATAAGAAATGGCATCTCAGGAACTTCAACGGATATAACTTCTTTCGAACTCGGTTGATAAAGTTCTTTCATCTCTTTTTTAAAATCTTTTTTCGCAGGCACATCCTCACCATTTTACTCTCTTGGCTGAAAACTCTGGGCAGGACAATTACTCACATCAAGTGTTGCAGGAACTTCATGACCAAAACAGTCTCCCTTTGTTTCATCTATTGGTTTATAAAATTTACAATCTTTGCATTGAGCCATATTTTATCACTTCTTTTTATATCATTTTTTAATTAAAATTCTTATTGTATTATTTTAAAAGTATATTTGAAACCATAAATAACCAATATATATTGGAAATTACTTTTTAATTGTGTCACATATTATATACATAACCAGAGAGCAAAGTTTATAATAATGCTAAAAAACTATCATCCCTACTTAAGAGATATTGGATTATCAGAAATTCAAATTCAACTATATGATTATCTAATCGAACGAAAATCAGGTACTACTTTTGAAATTAAAGAAAACTTGAACTTATCTTACTCTCAAGTTAATTATAACATGTCTATTTTAGAGGATATGGGTCTAATTTTTTCTTCAAAAAGTAAAAAGAATAAAAAATACTTCAGAATTGATCCTCAAATCGCTTTAATGAGGGTATTGGACGAAAGGATGAAGGGATTTAAGAAACAAATAAATTTGATAGGTGAGACTGTAAAAGCAGAAGAAAGCACAGTAGGTAAATGCTATGCAAATATAACTTTCTATCATTATACAGATGTTAATTTAGCAGTTGAATATTACTATAAATTAATAGAAAATTGTAAAAATGAAATTTATATGTCAGCATTACCCCCTACATTGTTAAAAAAGCTAGAACCTGCATTTTATAATGCTTTTTTAAAGGGAATTAAATTAGTATTATATTTTTCTAAAGATGATTTTGATTCAATTGAAGACTATTTTGATCAGATTACTAATATTCTTAAAAGAACTCCAATAGAAATAATCCAAACTAAAGAGACTACATGTCAACATGTTCGATATAATGATATAATTGTAAATAACGGTGTTGTCTTAATTGATGGAAAATATCTCAATACTGTACTTTTTTTGAATGATGATATCTTCCATTTTGATGGATTTTATGGTATAAATTTTGTTCAACAATCGAAGAAATATTTAGAAGTGAAAAATATTATCAAAAGAATTAAAATTGAATATCCTGAATCTTTTCAAATTGTATTAGATATTCTTCGAAATAAAAAAGTGATTTCAACCAAGGAATTAAGTATGGAATCTAAGATTGGTGGAGGAAAATTGAGGGAAATTCTTGATTATCTTACCAAAATAGGAGAAGTAGAAGAGAATGAGATAAAAGAAAGTGTGGGAAAACCAAAAAAAGTCTATTCACTTAAAGAATTAAACACGCTCTAAACCATTTGAACGATAAATATTGATATCCATATGAATTATTTCATGCCCAATTTTTGTCGGGCACTATCTAACAATTATCTTATTAACTCAACATTTATAATCTTTAACTTTCTTTATCTATTTCGTTCTTTTGGCACGGATTATAATATATAATACCAAAATCTATATAGACAAATTTGTACTATTTTCTTAGCTTTTAGAAAATTGGTACTCTGTATTGTTTTATTTATAAAGAAATAAATTATAAGATCATGTCAAAAGCAATTTCCTATTATGATTGGGAATTATCATTCAAAAGTAAGAATGAATCAAGTAAGAAAGTAATTGATGATAATCTCAATGGGATTGGAATATCAGAAAAATCCTTTAAAGATTTTATGAAAAAATGGAAAAAAAAGAATCTTTAATTAACCTCTAACTATTTCTCAGAATTTTATATGCACTATCTTTTAAAGTAAAGAGAATTTTTAATATAAATTGAAAAAAGTTATTCAATTATATCATATCGGTTAAATAATTTAACGATTAGCTTTACAAACCAGAAATATTTCTTTGAAATTTTACTAATTAAGGTGTTTAAGAATGGCATACTATCATCAGCATTAGATGGTATATTTTTCTCAAAATCAGGCCAATTTAGTCCACCAGTTGCTTTAGGAGGTTTACCAAAACTTTTTACTTTTCTCCACTCTTCTTTATTAGTTGTTGAACCTAACCATGTTTTATCTGTGTTGATGAAGATTAATTCTTGTGATTTTAATCTTATAGTTCCAAAAACATTAATTGGACCTACTCCTCCTATATAATCAAAATTTTCAATAATAATTGAATTCTCACCCTTTTTGATAAAACCAGTAATATTAAAAATCTGAATATTTTTTTCAATTCCTACAACATTTAAGGTTCTTCTTGTAATTACATGACCAATACATTCATTATTTATATAAATTTTAGCAAAACAACCTGCAATTACTTGTAAATGAGCGTGTTCGATTTCATCATCAATAAAAAAATCTTTTTTGTAATAGGTCTTATTCACTTCATGGATCTTATTCGAACTTAAATAAATTAACTCACTTGGAATGTTTGGATCTTCCCATTCTTTATTATTTTTGAGTTCACTTAATTTATCATCATAAAACTTTAATAACCATAAATATTTCTGTTTTATTGATTTGAACCCCTCTTTCTTAGAACATTTTAGCCATAAAATTTCATACTCATTTAATAAATCTAATAATTCCTCCTTTACATCTTCAATTTGTTTTATAAATTGGTCTTTATTATTTTTTTTCTTTTTTAGAATATAATCTATCGACTTTTTCGAATTAGTCCTTTTTTTACAATATAATTTTATATGTTTAGCAACAAAAGTAAGATTTCTAATATTAATTTTGTTTTTAGGAATAATTATCTCCAATTCTTTACATTTTTCAATGATGTCTTCCAAATCAGAAATTAATTTATCAAAACCCCTAGTTTTTATATTCTTTTTGTATTTAGAGGTATTTTTATTAAAAGGATGAGCAAAAAAGTGATTATAGTATCCTGAAGGACGTGTATGTAATAAATTTTTGTCTTGTATTAATCTAAATTTGCTAAATATCTCCACTAATCGGCGATCATCAATCCCAAAGAAATGAAGAAATAAACCTTTCCAAAATAAAAATTTATTAATTTCTTTAATAGGATTCCACCCTACCATAGCAGAGAAAATAAATCCATAAATTCTATTTTCTCGAATCTCTTTGTTCCTATAATCGCCCCAACTCGATGTGATTTCACCAATCACCTCTTTTTCATGACCGTATTTAAGCAAGTATGAAATACTTCGTTCATACTTATCAATCGATGGAAAAATTCGATTAAAATCCATAATTGAAGGGCTAACAATTATTGAATAGTCATATTTTTTAATTTTGTCTATAATAGGATGAATTTTTTTCAAATTATAATTCCAATATACAATAATCATGTCCTTAGGTAAGTTTTCGAGAATATCCTTGAACTTATGTAAAACATCATGATAGATGAGAACTTTTTTATATCCATGTTTTTTAACAATTTCATATACTTTTTTATAATGTTTTAAGTAGGCATTTCCAAGTCCAGTATCATTAATATATGATTTCGAATTTACTTTACCGACATCGATACTTTCATCCGCTCCTATATGAAAATATTCAGAAGTAAATATTTCACTAAGTTCTCCTATCATTTTATCTAACATCTCATATATTTCTTCATTTGCTAAATTTGGACTATTTGAGCCTGGAAATTCACCATATTGCCAATACTTCGGGTATTGCAAAATATTATCCCAATGTCCTATTGTTTGAAAAACAGGAATTATTTCAACACACCATTTTTTTGCAAAATCAATTAAATCTTTTATCTCTTCTTTAGAATAAGCACCTCTATCTTTTCCAATGTCAGGATAATCTCTAAATTTAATCATATCTAACATATAAACCAAATAATATTGATTTATCTTATAATGGCTAAGAGTTTTTATAAATTTCTTTAAATTTTCAATGTTAGGTGCTTGGCCTCTTGAAATATCATCAGAAATACCACGAATTTGGAGAGAAGGAAAATCTAATATAATAAAATTATTTATTGACAATCTATCCGGGCTAGAATTTAAGACTTGAATAAATGTTTGAATTCCATAAAATAAGCCATTTTCAGAGTTAGCTTCTATAATAACTCTAGAATCTTTTGAAATAATTAGATATCCTTGATCTTGGTAAATTTTCCTCTCTTTAACACTATTGTAAAGTGTTTCTGGAAAAAGAGATATACTCTCCTCTAAAAATAACTCTATTTCATGATATTTTTCAAGATCTTGCTCCCTAAAAACCTTTAACTCCTTTTTTAAATCTACAGATTTTAAGAAACTTTGTAATTGTAAAATAAAATGATTATTTTTTTCATTTAAATCGGTATATAATTTTGAAGATTCATCAATTTTCATTTTCTGAGAATTTAATATTCTAATATATTGAGGCAAGGGAATTAACAATAATTCTTCTTTTTTTGCATCAGTCTGATTTAAATTCTCTATATATAGAAACATAATAATAATTAAATAGGATAAAAAAAAAATTTAGCTAAAATAGAAAATATAAATGTAACTTAAATTTAAACTTCTTCTCCTCTTCTTTTAGCTTCGATATCTTTTAATTCTTTTCTTTGTACTTTTCCTACTAATGTTTCAGGTAATTCCTTACGAAATTCTATGAATTTAGGTACTTTATAGGGTGCTACATTTTTCCGTAGAAACTCTTTTATTTCATTCTTTGCTTCCTCAGTATCTTGATATCCATCTTTTAATACGATATATGCCTTGACTTTTTCACTACCAGGAAGGTCGGGATCTGGAACTCCTATGATCGCTGCTTTTTCAATTGGTTCATATTCAAATAAAACATCTTCAATTTCTCTTGGATATACTTTAAACCCACTAACATCAATCATATCTTTCTTTCTATCAACAATAAAAAAATATCCGTCTTCGTCCATCTTTCCAATATCTCCAGTTAATAACCAACCATCTTTTAACTGGTTTTCTGTTTCTTCCGGTTTATTCCAGTATCCTTTCATTATCTGAGGACCTTTCATTAGTATTTCTCCAGCTTCTCCAGGGGGTAATATTTTCGTATAATCATCAATATCAACGATTCTTACGTTTGTATCAGGAATGGGCATACCAACAGACCCTACTTTTCTTGTGCCTGAAAACGGATTACTATGTGTTACTGGAGATGATTCTGTTAATCCATAACCTTCAAGAATAATACCTCCTGTTCTTTCTTCAAAATCTTTTTGAACCTCCGGTGGCATTGGGGCTGCTCCTGTATTACAAACTCTTATAGATTTTAAATCTTTAGCATAATCTTCAAGATCATCCCTTTCTAACAGACGCATATACATTGTTGGTACTCCTGGAAACATAGTAGGATGGGTAGATTTTATTATTTCAAATAAAGATTTTTGATCCCGAGGATCAGGATTTAAGGCAATTGTTGATCCCATATAAATGTGCAAATTCATACATACAGTCTGCCCGTAAATATGAAATAATGGTAAATTGGTTAGAATGGTTTCTTTTCCCCTTCTAAATTCTTCGCCTGCCCATGTCCCTACTGCTACACAATTTGAAACGATGTTATAATGAGTAAGCATTGCTCCTTTAGGTAATCCTGTTGTCCCTCCGGTGTATTGAAGACATAATATATCTTCTTTTGCATTAGTTTCAAATGTAGGTGGATTTGGTTTTGTGTTATTGAGTAAATTAATAAATTGCTTAGTACCTGCAATTTCTGGAGGATTTCTTGGAGCCATTGGAGTGTAATCCAAAACATTGGTTATTATTATATGTCTTAGACGAGTTCTATCTTTAATTTTATTGATTTTTTCAATTTGATTATCCCAAGCAATTATTATTTCTGCTCCAGCGTCATTTAATTGATAAGCAAGTTCATGCTCAGTGTGTAATACTGAACAAGCTGTAACAATTCCACCTGCTTTCAATATTCCATAATAACTTATAATAAATTGAGGGAAATTTGGAATCATTATAGCAACAACATCCTTCCTTTTAAGACCTAAATCAACTAATGCGGTTGCTAATCTCTCAGCAAGATCTTTTAGATTTTTATAAGATATTTTGTTCTTCATAAACCAAATCGCAGTCCGACTTCCAAAATCTTTTGCTGAATTATCAAGAAATCCATAAACATTCATTTCAGGATAATCAATAGTACTAGGAACTCCTTTATCGTAATTATTAGTCCAAATTTTCTCTGCATATGGGTCTTCACTCATTCACTTATTACCTCTTTTTTATATTTATTTTAGTTATTTTGAATAAAATTAATATTAATTAATAATTTTTTTGTTAATCTTCTGTTAAATTATCGAGAGCGAGAATTGCTGATTCACAAACATAATCACATTTATCATGAACCAAAGCATTTAAATTTGAAATAACCTCTTCTGTATTTATTCCGAGAGTTCCTAATGCCTCAGAGGCTCTCCACCTAACATCTCGATTTTCATCCTTTAAAGCCTTTATTAGAGAGGAGACAGCACTTTTAGCTCCTAACTTTCCTAAAGAAAGTGCAGCTTCACGTCGGACACTACTTCGGGGATCGTTTAAAACAATTTCAAGAGCATGAACACTATCTTCTGAATCAAATCCAATTTTTCCTAATGCCCTTGCTGCTTCTACTCGAATTGAAGCTCCCTTTTTTCGGGGATCTTTTAAAAAAGTTGTTATCGCTCTTTTTATTTTATTAATAAAAGAAGGAATATATTCTATTTCCTGTTCAGGTATCATTAAACAATTAATAATAAGTGGTATAGCCTCTTTAGCTTCAGACCCAATACCCCCCAAAGCAGAAAGAATGATTATTTTCATTTTTGTATTCAAACTATCAAAAATTTCTATTATTTTTGGAACAGCAGGTTTACCAATACTTCTAAGAGCATCGGCTGCTTTTCCCCTAACCATTTCAGATTTATCATGTAATAATTCTGAGATAGTATCAATTATTTTAGGATCTGAAGTCTTAATTTCTCCTAAAGCATCAACGGCTTCTTTTCTTACTATCTTATTTTTACTTTCTATGGCTTCTAATAGACTTGGAATAGTAGGATCTCCAATTTCCGCAAGAGTATTCACGACCCGATAACGTACTCTCCAATCTTGATCCTCAAGAGCATATATTAGACTAGGAATTGCCTTCACAGATCCTTTTCCAATAAGACTAATCGATTGAGCTGAAGCAGTTCTTACTGTCCAGCTTATATCTTTAAGGGAATTCATTAAATAAGGGATGGCGTCAAAAGCATCTGATCCTATTTCACCTAGAGTTTTTGCTACTTCAGTTCTTACAATTTCACTTTTATCATCTAACGCTTTAATTAGAAGAGAGATTGAGTCAGGACTAGAATTACGTATTTTTCCAAGAGCAATTGCGGATTCTGTTCTAATTGATTCTTCTTTATCATTTAACATTTGTGATAATTGAGGTACTGCATCTTTAGCAGAATTACCAATTTTACCTAATGTTCGAGCAGCCTCCCGGCAAATACTCCAATCTTGATCTTCCAAGCAACTAGTTATTTTTGAAACAGCATCTATTGATTTTTGACCAATTTCTCCTAAAACATGTATAGAATTAAATTTGACAGACCTACTCTCACTGTTTAAATGTCCAATTACTTCATTTATAACAGATTCATCTTTTTCTATCCTCGCTAAGATCAGATCGATTCTAGCGTCTCTTAATAATTTTTCTAAAGGAGCTGACAATTAAATCACCTTAAATTCCTAAATAAACTTGTTTTATACGAGGTTCTTTTTCTAATTCTTCTTTTGTTCCCCTCATTTCAATTTTCCCTTCCTCTAGAACATGAATATATTCTGAGATATTCATAGCTAGTACTGCGTCCTGTTCAACTAATAAAGAAGTTGTACCTTCTTGTTTTATCTTTTCAATGGCATCAAATATTGTTTTTTTAATCTTTGGAGCTAACCCTAATGAAGGTTCATCCATAAGAAGAAGTTTTGGATTAGCCATTAAAGCCCGTGCAATAGCAAGCATTTGTTGTTCACCACCACTTAAAGTACCAGCTCGTTGTTTTTTCCTTTCTTTAAGTCGTGGGAAAATTTCAAAAACAAATTTTCTTAATTCTTTCGCTTTACTACGATCTTTAAGTGTGTAAGCACCCATATCTAAATTTTCAGAAACTGTTAAATCGTAAAATAATCTACGTCGTTCAGGGCAATGAGAGATTCCTTTTCTAGCAATTCTATGAGGTTTTAACTCGTCAATTCTCTCACCTAAAAACTCTATTTTTCCTCTGTCAGGTTCTTCCAAACCTGATATGACTCTAAGGAGAGTTGATTTTCCAGCTCCATTAGGGCCAATAACAGACTCAAGAGCTTTCTCTTTTAAATCCAAATTTATTTCTTCAAGAGCTCTTGCTTTTCCATAATAATGATATATTTTTTTTATTTTAAGCAAATGCTTCACCTTTTCCTAAATATGCTTCAATAAGAATTTTATTATTAGCAACCTCCCTTGGAGGGCCATCTGCAATAAATTTACCTTGATGCATCGCAATTACTCTCGGTACTAATGTCATAAGCTCACGCAAAACATGACCAGTCATAAAAATGGTGACACCATCCTCATGTAATTTTTTAATTAATTCTGTTATAATTATACTTTCTTCATGAGAAAGACCGCTAAACGGTTCATCAAGAAGGAGTAATTGAGGGTTGGTGCCAAGAGCTTTACCAATTTGTAATTTTCTCAAATCACCATGAGGTAAAATAATTGGAGGAATTCTAGCTTTATCAACAAGTCCAACATCTGCAAGAATTGAGCTTGCATGCTCATCAGTTCCGATTCTTTTTGAAATTTGCTTTCCTCTTTTTGAAAGACAAGATACCGAAATATTATCTAACAAAGTTAAAAACTTAAAAGATCTAACTAATTGAAAAGTTCTTGCAATTCCCAAATTAACAATTTTAAAAGGTCTAAATCCTGTTATATTCATTCCATCAAACCGAATACTACCCGAACTCGGTTTTTCAAACCCAGATATTAGGTTAAACACAGTAGTTTTACCTGCTCCATTTGGACCAATTAGTCCTACAAATTCACCCCTTTTAATCTCAAAACTAAAATCATTGACAGCAGTTAAACCACCAAATTTTTTTGTTAAATTTTTTACTTCTAGAATTACTCCCATAATTTATTACACCATGATGTTCTTTATTATTTATTTAAATATTATCTTCCCATTAATACATCCCATAAATCTCTTAGATGTTCTACTATAGGTCTTAAAATACCCTGTTCTGCGAATCTAACAACAACAATTAAAATAACCGCAAATATTGCAAATTTCCACATACCAACATCAAACACAAAAGTTCCAATTTGTATTACCCCAATTTCGATAAGAATATATTCCAAAAAAATGAAGAAAAAAGAACCTAATGCTGCTCCAGTAATGGTTGTTAATCCCCCTAATGATGCCATAAGGATAGCAAAAAATGAAATAACAGTCCCAAAGTTACCTGTTGGATTTACAGCAGTATTATATAAAGCATAGAAAGCGCCTGCAAATCCTGCGAATAACGAACTTATCATAAAAGCGTAAATTTTATATTTTGTAGTGTTAATTCCTGATGCACCAGCCCCTGTTTCATCATCACGAATGGATTTGAAAATTGTGCCTAATTTTGATTTACTGATTTGAATAATAACAACAAAAGAGATAATCATAAAAATAAATATTATAAAATATTCAATTACAGGATCTTCAGATAATTTTGGAAGAGCAGAAATTCCTTCAGAACCAAAAAAAATATGAGCAAGTGATCCCAATAAAAACAATTTTAATAAAATTAAACTAAATGCAAGAGTACCCAATGCTAAATATGGTCCTTTTAGTCTTAAGCAGGGTACTCCGATTAATAATCCAAACACAACAGCACCAATCGCACCAAGAAAAATAGCAGGCCAAATAGAAAAATTTTGATAACTAATTAAATAGGCACATAGATAACCAGAAATTCCAAAGAAGATTGAATGACCAAAACTAACTTGTCCTGAAATACCAGTTAGAAGATCCCAACTTGCAGCAAAAATGGCAAATATCATTGCTAACGTAAAGTTAGGCAAGAAAAAGTTTACAAAACTTTCATTTCTAGACAATAAGGGTATAATAGCAAGAATAATTAAACATACTAGGGTTAAACCCCCACTAAATGATTTCACCCAATACTTTAAATAACCTGGAAAATTCTTTATTTTTTCATTTATCCTGTCCTTTACCATTTTTATTTTACCTCTAAATTTATTTATTATTTAAGTTCTTTCTTACCAAATAACCCTCTAGGTCTGATTATAAGCATTACAATAATTACAATAATAGGAATTATATGAGCCCACGAAGGACCATAAGGAATATAAATACTTGTAAAACTTGTTACATACCCTACTATATATGCTCCTACTACGCTTCCTACAAGACTTCCCATTCCTCCTAAAATTACTACAGCAAATGAATTAGTTAAGAATTCCCATCCCATTGAAGGACCATTAAGTGCGGCTGCAGGTAAGTAAAAAACAGCAGCTATTGCAGCTAAGAATGCTGAAATCATGAGGGTATATAAAAGAATTCTATTAGCATTTATCCCCATGAGTGTTGCAGCTTCTCTATCTTGAGAAACAGCTCTAATTGATTTACCTAATTTTGATTTATTAATAAATAAAGCAAATAATGATACAGTAAGTAACGATACAATAATAAGAAGAAGATATTGATTAATTATAGAATATCCAAAAAAATTTGTTGTTCCCGTAGTCAATCTATAATCATTAATAGAATACGATTCTGTTCCGGATATAATTAAAACAACTTGTTCTAGGAAGAAAGCTAAACCAAAAGTAACTAATACAACTCCAACACTTGTATCTTGCAGAGGTTTAATGAGCAGTAAATATGTAAGGGCTCCAATTACGGTGATAATAATTAATATAAGAACAACATTGAAAAATTCAAGATTTGGCAAGACGTCTCGAAACCATAAAAGAAAGTATCCTGTTAACATAAAATAAGCTCCATGAGCTAAATTCATAATATGTCCAACACCATATGTCAGTGAATAACCTAGTGCTACTAATGAAAAGACAGCACCATTTAAAGTTCCATTAAATAAAAAATTAATAATCTCAGTGCTCATATAAATCAAATCGAAAATAAATTTACATATTAAATTTATCTTAATATTATTTTTATGTCATTTCTTATAAAACTGATCATTTTGACTTTTTTAACAATTTTGGCATTTCTAGGAATAAAAAAACATCCTAATAGAATTATTATAATAGAAATTGAGATGAAATGAGTGAAAAAATAAAAAAAAAATAATTTGGGTTTTTAGATTTTAACTTACATACCATGTAGCGTTGACCCATGGTGCAATCAAATAACTTCCCGTTGCCATCCAATTAGGATAAAGGTTTGGAGCTGGAATAACTTTCTTCGCGCCACCAGTTTGCCATTGGCACCACAATGTATATCCATATGGGTATCCTTCCACGAGGTCATGAGTACCAGGCCACCATGCACCTCCTCCACTTACACCAGGGTGAGGATTCGCTTTTGTCCACGTTTCAAAGTGGGCTATGATTGCATCTGCATTAAAAGACTGAGTTGCATTTATAGCATCTACAATTCCCATTACAGCATCATGAGCACCACATGCAATATAAAGTGGTTCGTGGGAAAATTGTGCTATAAAAGCACTCCAAAACTCAAGAGAGCTTTCTGTTTTGTTAGTTTGATGCAAAGTTTGCATAATTGTTTCATAAAGACAATCCCCTCCACTTGAAGTCCAAAATGTATCTAATTGTGACTGAACATCGATCCCAAATATGAGATAATCATATTGGTTAAGAGCATATTGTTGCATCATTAAAATTCCACCTTGAGCAGATATAACAGGAATTACTATATCTGCACCCGCGGTCTGAAGTGTTTGAAGGTGTGTATTCATATCTGTGGCACTAAGAGTAACATCATACTTTATCGGAGTTAAAATTGTTGGGTACCATGATTTATTGGTTAATGCATTAGCGGTTAAATTTGTGTAATAGGGTAAATATAATTGAATAGCACCTACTAAAGAATCTACCCAAGTTAGATCTTCAGCTAGGATTCCAATTTCTTTAACATCATGGTTAGGATAAGTAAGATTCATGGATACAATAAAGGCAGCTAAGGTTCCTAATATTTCTCCTCCTAATGAAGTGGAATTAATTGGCATCCATCTAAAAAAGTATTTATAAGTATCATAATCATCCCTAACATTTGTACAGAAATCATCAGTTGCAGCTCCAGTATCAATAAAAATCATTTTTGCATCCATAAATTCTTCCTGATATGCTAATAATGCTTCTGATCGAAAGCCACCAATTCCAAACTGTACTTTTTTGTTATAAATAAGCCTTCGAGCAGCAGCCACTCCTCTTGAAGTTACGAGGTTTGGATTAGATTCATCAGTATCTTCTTGTGTGACTCCAATATAATATGTTGTACCATTAACTACAACGCCACCAGCTTCATTTATTCTTTTTGCTGCAAACCAAGCCCCTTCATAATTAGCATCACCTTGAATTTCTCCTGTATCTCCAGCACAGCCAATTTTGATTATTTGACTCGCATTAATAGTAGTGGGAGCTCCTGGACAATCACTAGCACTCCACGCATATTCGCCTGCTCCAGGTGCTAATAGAAAATACCAAGCGCCAACTCCGATGCCTACGCCTATAACAGCAATAATAACAATAGCTAAAATTCTTTTTGTTAAAGATTCCATATTATAGATCACTTCTAATTCAAAATTTTTCTTTAAATTTAATATGTATGTTTATTTTTAGATTTTCAAATAATAGTTCATTTTAACATATATTTAAAGGTTTCACATTTTTTTATGAACTATCAACATAATAATAAAATAAAATCAAAGAGTCCCAATTAAGCATTCAGATAGAACTGAAGTGCTACAATAATACCAAATAAGATTAACATTGATATCAATATAATTAAGGTATAAAATCTCCATTTAATCGAAATATTTTCCCTTCTCTCTTTGAAAATGATATAAGGCAATAATATTGCTCCCAAAATCCAAATTGAAATCCATACCGCTAATGCGTACCAATAAGGCTCTACATTTTGAACAAACATAAAGGAGAACAAAATTATTATTATGCTACCCCAGCTAGTAACTAAACGTAACATTCTTCTTCTAAACATTATATCCACGTCTTCAGTTTTTTCTGAAGGTTTAAGAGAAAACAATATCCCAAAAACAGGGAATACTAAAAGAATAGAGTGGTATGGATTTAATAGTCCAAGAATCAAATCAGAAAATAGAATACCGCAAAATGAAGCGATAATTGCGCAAATTAGGATCCAAATGAATTTAAAATACTTTTTGAATAAAATAAACATTCTGATAAACATATTCTTAATTACAATTTTGAGATGTGTAAAAAATCTTGTAATAATTCCAACGATTTTATTAATTAACTCTTTAAGTTCCTCCAACAGAAATACAAAGGGATAAATTAAAATTGTAAAGGCAAAAAATATTCCTGCCGCGATTAAGGATAATGATACATTATATATTATTACACTTAATAGAAGAAATATTACGATCCAAAATATTAGAGCTCCAGCTGAGTGTCCTTTAAATGGTTTTATAATTATTCCTAGAAATATTACAAAAATTAAGGAAGAAATACTAAAACTTAAGAAAACATTAAGCCCGACGTTTAAAAGAAATATAATAAATAAATCTATTGATAATAATATTCCAACTATGAGAAAGGAGTAAGATCTTAAGGATTCACGGGAACGTATCTTCAAAGTTCTATCAATTAAACTTAAGAAAAACATAATACTAAATGAAGCTAGCACTAAATTTAGAAGGTGAAATGGATTCAAAGAAGCAAAATATAACGGCCACGTTATAAAATTAAGATACGCAATTATTACCAGTAAGAACTTAATCTTCTCCTTATAAGTGGCAACGAATTTCCAGAAAGCTAATAATTTGATGAGATAGGCAAACTCAAGGAGAAGGATAATAACAATAATAGGAATTGCTCTGTAAAAGAAAGTACCGAAATATGTATAAAATAACCAAATAAAATATGTCGATGTAAATGTCATAATAGATATCCAAGAGATTGTTTGAATATAATTCGCAATTTCACGTAGAAATTTAAATGAAATTTTGTCTATAATCATTAATCCATGGATTATAAGACTTAATATTAATAGTATTAATAGAAAATCCACGTTATAAAAAATTAAAACTTGAGCTAAAAATAGGCATATAGTACCGTAGAAAACGGTTCCTAATAATTGTTGAATAATTAATTGAGCTTCTTTATAAGTATTTTGACCTTTAGGAAATATCTCTTCCAATGATTTAAAAAGAGAATAATTAGTATAAAATTGCATAATTACTAAAATAAAAATTCCTAAACCAAGTAAGAATGGAAATTGAAAGATAAAGCTAAATATAAGTAAAAGTATCATTATCGAAATTGTAAAGAAACTGATGGTATGAATTAAACGTGCATAACCTATTTTTATCTTCTTAAATGAATAAATATCCAGCATAGTTAAAATCAATAGTATAGAAAGAGCTACAATCAGACTTTCATAAATCCCTATGACAGCATACAATAGACCATAACTCATAATACTTATTTCGCAATATAATATCAAAATCAAAATTGAATGCATTTTTAGTTTAAAATTCGGATATTTTTGCTTTGCAAATATAATATCGAAATAGTAAACAAATATGAACATAAGGCATACTTCTATAAAGATCACGAAATTAATTGATAAAAAGTGTAAAATAGCATATATGTAAAATATAAAAATTAAATTTATAGCAAGCAATCCCTGGAAAATAATGAAAAGGATAAATTCGATTCTATTTTTTAAATTTTTTTCAATTTTAACGAAAATAACACTTAAAATAAATAATAGAATTGATGTATTCTGGAATAATAAAGAAAAGTAGGGAAATCCTATTAAGCCTTCAAAAACTTGGACCAATAAATCAGAGATTAAAGATGCTAGATATAAAGAACTCCAAATAAATGAATTATATATTAATATCAAACGACCTTTAGATATAATTTGTTTAGAAACATCAAATTTAGATAAGAAATGAAAGGAAATAAGTCCTAGAAGTGAAATCATTAAAATTAATAGGAATAAGTTTGAATGAAATAAAAATAAGAATAATGAGAAACCATTACTTAAGATTATCCATGATGATAAAGTAAAAAGGTTCTGGGTGGCATCTAGTAAGAAATGCAGGACATTCCTGTCTATAATAGATACTTCTATGAAAATTAAACCACTAATCATTAATATTAATGTGTAAATTGAAGAAGTCAAGCTTGAATTAATTAGAATCATATAAAGAAGAAGATTGGTACTTACGGCAATTGGAATCAAAATATATAAAATTGAACTGATTTTGTTGAAAAGTTGCAATATATCCTTTACTTTTATATCTAATTTTGACTTTTCGATATATTTCATACAAATTAAAAATAAGATTGGCCAGATTATTAGAAAATCACAGATTTGATAAACAAATAGAATATGAGAGAATACTAAATATGGTAGTAATTGTGGAATAATTATTGCTATGAATAAGGAAAAGATTATAGAATTTAAAAAGAAGCATGTAAGATTGAGTAAATTTACTTGATTTTCATCTTGATAGAGCTTAAAAATGCTATTTTTTATTTCTTGAGGTTCTTTCTTTATTGACTTTTTAAATAGATTAAATATTATTTGAAATGAGAAAAGGTAAAGCATAGCCCAAGTTAAAAGCCAAAAAGGTTCAATTACTTCAATTGTTAACATCCCTTCTAATATAAGAGTTGCTATAGGAATTGGAATAAGAAACCAAAGAAAATAGCGATATTCAATGAAAATATAATATAAAAATATAATAAACACTGAAGAAAATATAGAAATTAATATTCCAGGAGAGGTATTAAAAATACTATAAATTAAAGATGTGATTGAAGAAGACGTTCCTAATGCTACCATTAAAAATGGAAATATCTTATTAAGAGAAATTTTCATTTTATAGCGATTAAATATAAAAAATGAACAACCAAATACAGTAATTGCTAATGAGAGAGCAAATAGAAATAAACCGGGAAATAAATTGAAAGTATTAAAAGTAAACCATGATAAATTAAAAATTAAAATCCAGGAAAGGCACATATCTATTAGTCTTTTAGGAACTTCAACATATTTCGAAGAAAAGAGACTGAAACCTACGACAAGAAAGCTAAGGTTTATTGAAAAAATTGGATTTAATAAAATCAAATACAAAATGAAATAGACTGTTAAGAAAATGCCGAGTAGAGTTGTGAAGTATGCACTTATTAAAATAACTCCAATTGATCTAATATTTGGAAAAAATGAGTATACCATGAAAAATAACCCTATTGCTAAAATAACTAATGAAATAGTCATCCCCAATGAGATACCGATCGATAACAGATAGAAAAATAGAAATATTGTATTAATTACTGTTAAAGGAAATATCCAAAGAATAGATACTAATTTCCAATATTTAAATGCTATTAACAAAGGTATCAATAAGACAACTGAAAACAAAATAAAAGAAAAATTTCTTAACCAAAGATCTGTTGTAAACAAATTAAAGCTCGCCCAATAAAGTAAAAATAAGCTTTCACCCCAGATAATAAAAACTATAGTAGAAAAGTATTTCTTGATTTTTGTATAGACCACAGGAAAGAAAAATAATGAGCAAATAATTATTGATAAAATAAATGAACCACTTGCGTTGAATACTGGTAATGATCTCGTATAAACATCTATTCCTGTAAGACTTTGATAAATTAAAAAGAAGTTTACAAATGGTAATATATTCCACGCATACCATCCAGATTTCCAGATTGCCCATGATATCTTCCATTGGTATATTCCAATGGATAGATAAAACAATAGGACTCCAATGTCTATTGAGAATATTAAAGGAACTATTGAAAAAATAGGCATTGATAATGATGCTATGATAATAAAATATAAGAAAGTAGGAAAGGAACTTATTAATGACGATAAAGCAATAAAAAAAGATCTTTTCCTAAATCTAGCTGGAGATGAGTTATATATTAGAATAAATGCCAGTGTTGTAACAGTTAATGTTAATGTGAAAGTTAAAATTGAACTGTAGACTAGGAAAACCTGATTATTAAATAACCAAGAGTATGATAAAAAGCTGATAAGATCGAACACAAATAAAATAATACATGGTTTGATGAACCATTTGTAACGCTCATCTTTTTGATGATAAAAGAATATTCCTAAAAATAACAAAACTTCGAAAAGCGATATTGTTATGTTATATAAAAGTAGTATATTAGTGTAAGTCATCAATGAAACAAAAGACAAAAGAGAAACAAGAGCATAAAGAGCAAAT
Organism: Promethearchaeota archaeon; assembly: GCA_048939015.1. Classification (GTDB taxonomy): domain Archaea; phylum Asgardarchaeota; class Lokiarchaeia; order Sigyniarchaeales; family SOKP01; genus Loki-b32. Next base: position 7,825 of record JBHLPW010000001.1, on the reverse strand, counting down.
TTTTCAAGATTGTTATTTTTCTTTGTATGTAGTAATATAGAGAAAATGAGGATTCCACTCATTGATGAGAGGTATATTATAAAGTATAATCCTGTCATTGCGATTTCAAAGCCTGCTATAATACCATAAGAACTGAGAATAATTATGATTTCAATAAAAGTATAATAACTGAGTAAGAAATATGAGAGAAACCTAATACTAGGTAAAATACTCCTCCTTGAAAGGATTAGTGAATAAGTAATCAAAATTAGAAAAATTGAAAAAACTGAATCAAAATAAAGTAAACTCAAAAACAAGAAGAAGGAAGGGAAGTAAACTTTATATAAATCAAAAACAGATTTTGCTTCAATTATTCTATTAATTCTTAAGCTATAATAATATAAAAACAATAAGATATTAACTGCGATAGCAGTAATCATTATAAAAAGATTAAGATAAAAAATAGGGATTATATATATCGAATAGTAGAGGAATTCAACATATACAGTTAAAATTGATACAATAAAGGTTGTTAATGTGATCCTTTTCAACAATATTTGTTTTTCAGATGAAATATATCTCAAATTTTCCAATATATAAAGACTTATAGGTGTAAAAAATGTGAACGTTAAACAGAATAAAAATATACTATTAATAATAGAATAGGAAAACCCTAAAAATTCAATAAGTGAAATTATTGAAAGACAAATAATTATCTTTATGGTTAACCATGAGACTAGCTTGGAAACAGTTTTAGTTTGTGATAATTGAAATTGCTTATCTAATGCGTTTAATAATATAATAAAAATAGCAAGAAAAAAGCCAATTAAAAATGATATAGCTAGCAGCGATGGCCACCAAATAAGAAAAGAAAACAGCCCAGATGATAATCCTAAAAATGTAAAAATACTTGAAATTGAAATAATTATTCCGTAGATGATTAAATCTTGAAAATATTTAATTTTTGAATATTCTGGAAAAGTTTTAGATATAAGATTTGTCGTATATATACTCAAAATAAAGAAGATAAAGAAAGAACAAGCTAAAACTAGATTAGTTAATGGAGTGAAAACTAATTCTAAAATAAAAATGGATGCTATGTAATAAGAGATAAAAAGTGAAAATAGAAACCAAGAAATTAATCCTATTAATTTAAATTTTTTAACATATTTCTCTTTCAATTTGATCTTTTCGCTCACGGCTTCAGAAATTCTGAGAAAACTGAATAGTAAAAATGAGGTTATAGTTATTGTAAGTATTATATCTGCTCTTAATCCAATTCTCGTTAATTCTAGAGCTATAATAGTTGGTAAAGAAATGATCAAAAGTGAGAAGGCGATAAAATTATAAATTGTTATTTTCTTTACAAATTCTAAATTGAAGTATTCCTGCTTGTAGGAATAATAAAATAAAAAGAACCAAGAAAATAATAAGGAAATTATTGAAATAAATATTCCATGAAGAGTATTGATTAATAAGAAAAATGGATAGCAAAAAATAGTTGTAACTGAAATACAAAATAATAGAATAATTCTAAGTCTATTTAAGTTTAATATATACTTTACTTTAATCTTGAACTTTTTAGATATATTAATTAGAATTAATAGAAATATATAGAAGACATATATTGAGGAATTTAAAATATTCAACACAAAAATATTGTAATCATCAACAAGTCCTAACCAAAGTAAATCCCGTCCTATTATTACTGGAATTAAAGTGACTAAACCTGTTAAAAATAACGTGTTTAAAATGATAATTTTAGTTATATGTTTAAGATTGAAAATTTTGTTCTTATATGATATATTTAGAGGGATGTATAGGAAACAGGAAGTACAAATTAAAGGTATAACAATATTATATTGGATGAAATTATATAATAAGAAGTATGGATAATAAAAAACTGTTGTTGCGCCTAAACAAAATAATATAAGCATTTGTAACTTCTGAATTTGCTTTGCTCGTTCTTCGATTGTATCTGGTTTTTTTAATACATTGTAAACGATTGTGGAAATTGTTAATAAAATATAAAATGTAAAATTTATTACAGTCATAACTAAGAAAATTATATCGGAATACATACCTAAGAAGTATAATTCTAATCCTGTTATTGTTGGAATTAACGATATCGTGGTTGATAATAAGATACTATTAATTATAATTGACTTACTAATGAATTTAGGATACAGGTTCTTCTTCCTTAAATATAAAATCGGTACGTAAAAAATTATACTTGAAACCATTAGAGGTATAATATAAACAAAACGAATATTACGTGTCAATAGTAGAAAATAGTAGAACGCTATAAGGGAAGTATATAGTAGAAAAAAAGTATTAATTTTGATATAAAGATCTTCAGAAAATATCTCTTTTTTAGAAAATAGATTAATCAATCCACAAACTATTGCTAAAGATAAATATGTTGAATAAATAACATTCTCAAACAATGAAAAAGCTCTAAATGCACTAAAAAACAACAAACTAAATAGGGAAAAAAGCTCAATAGTTAGTAAATATGAATTTATTTTTACTCGCTTTTTAAATCTATTTTCATCTATTCTCTCCATTTTAAATCCAAATTTTGAGATGAAGTAATATAGAATGGATGTAAAAATACAATCAATTGGTATAATAATATAGTAGGTGGTAGATAGAGAGAGAATCAATAATGATGTGAAAAAATCCACTAAAAATATCCAGAGAGTAAAATAACATGATTTCAGGAAATATTTCAATGGAAATACATGTAAACCATAATTTATGTAAAGAAAAAAAATGAAAAAAATTGGAAATAATATAGAGGATAAAAGAATACTTTGTAGAAAAGTAATTAATTCGCTTAAGAAATAAATTCTAAATAAAATAAAGATAAAAATGAATAATTCAACTAAAAAACTATTTATTAAGACTACTACTCTGTATAATTTTGGAGATTTGCCATAAAAGTACCTTACTCCCATAATATATTGGGAGATTAAAAAAACCAATGACAGAATTAATGAATGTAAAAGAATATTTGAAATGAGATTTAAAATTGGATCGGTGTAAGATATATAATCAACAATTATAGGAAAAAAGCTATACACTAATAAAGTAAAACTAGCGACAGCGAGAAGATTTTGAACTATTAAAACATTTTCCTTACTGAAATACTCAAATTTAACAAATACCTGTAAGACAATATATAATGAAATGCAAAATGCAAGAAAATTTAATAAAATAGTTTCTATTGCAGGCAGAAATATTCCAAAAGAAATGTAAATCAAAAGAGCAATAGAATTCAATAAAACTACAGATTTATTATATCTCTTAGAACAAAGATTGTATTTCTGCTCATAATGTAGAAGTATATAAATAAATGGAAGGATGAAAATCATTAATAAGGGAATTTGAATCAAAAAAGAGAATAATGTGATTAGCAATATTAAAATAATTGACATATAAGAATTATATTTTTGATATTTTATACTTAAAGAGGGAGTTGTCTCCGCAGATTCCGCTAATTTTCCAGGTTTATCGTAAAGATCGAATTTGGATCCATAATAATAGTTTACATAAAAGCTAGATTTGAAGTAAAATAAGATAAAAATTATCGTCAAAAAAGAATTATTTATAATATCTAAGCTTGAATATCGGACTCCTGATAAACTGAAGATTACAATTATTACAAACGGCATTTGAATCATTAAAAAGAAGATTAAACCAATTATGGAAACTACAAATTTTCTTTTAAAAACAGTTAATTCTTTTAAAACTGGAACTTTTTCACTTATCGATTTATTAATATTTTTAACCTGACTTTTTGTCCATCTTAATAAGATGAAATAAAAGATTAAATTTGTTGTAAGAGCAAAAAGCCAAGAAAAATTAGTATAAGCAGTAAAAGTTAAGAATATAATATGAACAATATGATTAATACCAACGAAAAAATTATACGGTTGCTTTGCTATTAAGTTAAAACTGCCTGCATGTTTGAATTCCTCCTTAGATAAGTCAAAAAAATCTATTGGTTGGAAATGGTAATAATAATATACAATACAATAAAGGATTGAATAGCTTATAACTGGAAGATGATAAAATGAACCAAATCCTGATATTATAATAAAAATGGGTGTTGATATGAATGATAAGATAGAAATTATAAAAAGAACGTGTATTCTTGCTGTAAGATTATTACTCTTATTAAGGAAAAAAGGCTTATTTCTGTATTTATCAAAAGCTTTATAAAAAAAAAGTAAAGCGAACATAAAGCTTACAACTGATAAAGATATTACGACGAGTACATTACCTAATACAAAATTAAAAATTGAGAAGGTAACTATTGCTACTATTAATGGAGCAATAATTAGAAAGAATGCAAACCACCAGAATTTCTGAAGTACTTCTGTGGCTTTTCTAATCCGTTCTTGTGAATTATTATTATTATCCGTTGCAATCGCCCAATAAATATAATTATAATTTTTTCGTGAAAATAATGTAAATATTAATTTATAAATATATAAGAGTTTAATAACTAGTTTGTACAGCTTACTTAAAAGCTTTTATTTGATTTTAATGGTAAATTTGAAATTTTAGTGGTATTTTCAAAATATTGGTGGCATAAGCTTAACTTATAATTTGAGATATTTGAAATGTATGAAAAACTGGAGAATTCTTTTCATTTCTCATAAATTTTAAAATGATCAATGATACCAAAGACTATTTGAACTTGGGTAAAAAATCTTTCTGCAATTGAATCATCTCATTAAAAATATCATCTGCCATTTCAAAACTTCCTACGTTCGGATCGATTGCTAAACAAGCGATTGCAATATCTTTAGAATTTTTTAGAACAGCTTCAACACATAGGTCTTGAATTGAAGCCTCTATACGAAGTAATGCAGCAATATTCTTTGGTAAAGACCCTACTTTAACACCGTGAACTCCATTTTTATCAACTGTTGCCGAACACTCTAAAATTAAATCTTTTGGTAAGTTATCAACTATATTGTCATTAGGTATATTAACTGCGGTTTCATAAGAGTTAGTATCATTTATTATAGCTTCTATTATAGGTATAGCTCGTTCTCCCGATGGTTTATTATCCAAAATTCCTTTTTTAGGATACTTCCCTCTTTTTAGCCTTTTATAATTTCTTAGATATTTTTTATAACGATAATAACCTAAAGCATCAATATAATCTATCCAACCAATCATATCCAGAGGTTTAGTGAATTCCTCACCAATCTGTAGATATTCTCCTAAGTGAGTATCCTCAGCATAAGAAAAATATCCAAATCTTTTAAAAACTTCAAATGTGAGTTTAGAAAATTCCCATTTAAACTCATGTTCTTTGAAGTATTGTAAAGCAGTTGAATTGAAAGTATCCATCAAACTTCGCTTAGTTGTTAAATCCTCTAAATCTAACAAAAAGCCAAAATGATTGAGTCCTGCTACCTTCATTTTTAATTCATTTATGGATTTGTTAAATAATTTAGGTAAATGCCTTACCAAAGAATCGATTTGATGGCATAATCCAATCGATTTTAATTTATGTACACTTCGCTTTATTGCTAGACACACACGAGCCATGGGATTTGAAAAATTAATGAGAAATGCATTTGGACATATTTTTTCAGCATCTTTAACAATGTCAATAATTTGAGGTATAATCCTCCAAGCGTGAAATGTGCCACCAGGACCTCCACACTCACCTAAGATTTGTATAGAACCATGTTTTCTTGGTATCTCGTAATCCTGACGCCATAATTCCATTCGATCTCCAACTTCAATTGAATTAATTAAAAAATCTGCGTCTTTAAAGGCACTTTTTCTTTCGGTTGTATACTCAAGATTGAATTTATTATTAATTCTTTCATTTTCAACAATCAATAAATCATAAATTAATTCCAATTTCTCTTTATTAATATCATGAAGAACGATTGTAGAACCTTCTAAAACCTCACTTAAATAAAGATCATTAAACGTAGGAGGTCCAAATGAAGTCGAACCTGCTCCTATTAATACTATCTTTTTATTCATATGGCTCAAACCAATTTATTCGAAAATCAAGTTATTAAATAATTAAAAGTGGAATCACCTTAATAGGTTCTTATCGACATACTTGTCAAATTACACGTCTAAATAATCTGACAAATGGGAAGGAAATGGGAAAGTTTATAAGGTGATTATATCTTATTTAATATAATGAGTTTTTCACAGTATAATACTACAGATTATCGGCACGGCTTACATTTACAAGTAAAGCCTACCTTTATCGGTAGTATTATTAAGAGAGAATAAATCAGACCTCTTAACCTTTTTCTTATAAATTTTACTGATTTGTTCTCTTTTATTACTACAAACCAATAAAGATCATTTGAATTAGGTTAATATTAGATTTATCCCTCCATGTGAAGGATTCAATTAAATAAGGAGGTGAAAAATATTGGCAAAAGGATCAGATAAAATGGATCTGATATTAGATTATTATAAGGATTGGGATTCTTATAACGCTCCAGTTATGATGTCATTAGAAGTGCCAAATGAATTTTCAGAAAGTTTAGAGGCTGAAGATGAGAAAAGAATGAAAGCGTTGAGGGCAAAAATGAGGAAAAGACTGGAGTAAAAATAATAACAATCTTCTCTCTATTTATAAATCTTTTTTTTAAAATCTTTTTTTATAATATTGTTTTTATCCTTTCTATTGCTTCTTTTATCCTTTCCTCAGGTTGAGTTAAAGCGAATCTTACAAACCCCTCACCATATTGACCAAAGCCAATTCCTGGAGTAATTACAACACCAATATTAATTAAAACTTTTACAAATTCCATACATCCAACATTCCTATATTTCTCAGGTATTTGAGTCCAGACATAGAATGTTGCTTTTGGCATGGCTGTTTTCCAACCAGAATCATTTAAACCTTTAAGAAGAATATTTCTCCGTTTTTCATAGGTCTTAACTGTCTCTTGAACAATATCTGGTTTTTTATTAGAATGATATTCATCTAATCCCCTACTTACCGCTTTTTGTATAAATTTTGGGCAGCCAGAGTCTATTTGAGATTTAATATTTCTTAAACCATTAATAATATCTTTATTGCCTGCAACCCAACCACATCTAAAACCTGTCATATTAAACATTTTAGAAGCGCTATTAATCTCAACATGGTTATGATCGATTTGTAATATTGAAGGTGCGATATAATCACCAAAAGTAAATTCTGAATATGGATTATCATGAACAATAACTAAATTATAATCTTCAGCGTAGTCGACTGCTTTTTTCAAGAATTCTTTTGAAGCAATAGCACCTGTAGGATTATTTGGATAATTTAAATACAACAATTTTGCTTTTTTAAGAATCTTTTTATCAATTACCTCAAAATCAGGTAAGAACTGATTCTCTTTTAACAATGGCATTGAAAAAGGTTCTGCATCACATAACTTTGTTGCTCCATTCTCATAAACGGGATATCCTGGATTAGGACAAAGAACAATATCACCAGGATTTATAAAAGCTCTTGCTATATTAGCAACTCCTTCTTTACCTCCTATAACATTAGAAATTTCATCTTCTGGATTTAAATCTACATTAAATCTGACTTTATACCATCTTGAGACCGCTTCTCTAAAATCATCTTCTCCCATGCTAGCAGGATAATTATGATTCTTAGGATTTTTCACTTGTTCTATTAATTCTGTAATAATAAGCTCTGGTGTAGGTAAATCTGGATCACCAATACCAAGTGTAATTAAATCAATGCCCTTTTTTCTTTTTTCTGATAAAAGTTGTTCTATTTCTACAAAAATATATTTTGGGAGTCTTTTTACCCTTTTAGAAAATTCTATTTTAATATAAAACA
>JBHLPW010000040.1:0-50838 GCA_048939015.1 Promethearchaeota archaeon | reverse complement strand
CTAATTTCTCTAAAATTTCACCTTCCTTAATATTGTCTCCAATTTCAAAAATACGAATAGCTTCTAGACTTTGAATAAATAAATTCTCCGCTTTAGTACTATTATCCCTTAGATGGTATATTTTTCCAAGATAAAAATAACACTCCCATTCTAGTTTTGCTTTAATATAGACTGATATATTTTCTGCTATTCTACTAATTAATTCTAAAGCTTCAGTAAGGTGTTGATAAGATTCTTCGTAATCCTCTCCCATCATAAAATACAGTTTTCCAAACTTTATTTTTGTTTGGATTATACCATAAATGTCTTCATCCTCTTTGAAAAAATCTAAATTTCTTGTTAAAATTTTTTTAATTCGCTCATAGTCTTTTAATAGATAGAGGACTTCCACTAAATTACTTGAAGATTTTATTTCATCAAATATTAATCCTTCCTTTTGAGAAATTTGAAATGCTTCTTGATAATAATTATATGATTGCTCTAGATCTTTAATTATAAAATATATGTTACCTAGGTTGTTTAATACTTTTATTACTTTACTATTATCATTTAGTCCTTTAAGATTTTCAAGAGCTCTGTTGAAGTTATAGATTGCTTGATCAAAAAATCCATTATCCTCTTGAATTATTCCCATTTCATTGAAACAAATTGCAATATTAAGTAAATCGTTCTCAGTTTTAAAATTTTTTAATGCTAATTCAAGATTCTTCAATGCTTTTGAAAGTTCTCTTTTTTTATAATATAAACTTGCTTTTTCTAATAATAATGCTCCAGGTATTTGATCTCCTATAGTTTCTTTACTCTCAAGGATTTCATCAATTTTTTTTATCTTTCGATCGATTTCATCGTTTTTAATAAGAAAATCATCAAATTGATCGATTTCTTCTTCTGATTCTAAATGATAAATCTCTGGTTCGTCATAAGGAAATTTTACACTTCCATCTATTACGTCTTCTAGATTAGTTATTAAAGGTTTGTTACAATTCCTACAATAGGACCAATTTTCTTCAACTGGGAAATTACAATAAGGACATGTTTTCATTGGTTAAAGAAATTACAGAGTTTTACAATTAAAAAGAAAATGACCTTATATATAATTATTTAATGATCATCAAGTTCTATTTCGATATTCAGTTAACGAATTACAAAAAAATACTTTCAAATAATTTTCTTTACTATTGAAATCACTTCAAAAATTTCTTGTATTTCATAATCTGGTTGAATTAACTGTGATTTATTATTATTAGATTCATTAAACCATATTGCATACATATTACAATCTTTGGCTCCTTTAATATCAGTTTCCAAGCGGTCTCCAATATGAATAGCGTTTCTTGGGTTACATGCGAGCTCTTTTAAAGCTGTATTGAATAAAATTGGATGTGGTTTATAATATCCAATCTCATCAGAAAAAACCATTACTTGAAAATATTGAAGAATATTATATTCTTGAAATACCTTAATTATAATTCTTCCTGGGGTTATTCCTGTATTGGAAATAAGTCCGATTTTATAATTTGTAGATAACTCGTCTAATATTTGCTTAACACCTTTCTTTAAAGGGGGTGGATCCTTCAACATAATGTCCTCAAAGATATTCTTTACTTTCATAATATCTTTTTCAGATAAGTCGATTTGAAGAATTTTAAGCAATTTAATTATCCGATCTTCTGTATAAATATGATTGGTATCTTTAAAATTACGTATAGGCAGATTAAAAGCCGATTCAAATGCTTTTTCTATTTCTAATTTGGAAAAATGAATACTATAATCTTTTAAAAATTGAATAAACCAATTGATTCTCAATTCTCTATAAAATTTATTAACAAATAATGTATTCCATAAATCAAATGTAATCGCTTGAATCATATCATAACAAAAGTGAATTATTTTTTAACATTTTTTATGTATACCTTACCAATAAAATATTTTTTTTACAAATTAGTAAAATTTATATCTTGAAAAAAAATAATCTCCACAATCCAATTTTAAGGAAAATGAAATTCAAAAAATAAATGGAGGTAATTATATGCCAAAATTTTTAGCGATTCATCCTTCACCAAAGAAGATAATGAAAGCAAACTTGAAACTAGCACCAGAAGAAAATAAACTTCTTATAGAATTCCGTTCTCATTGTTCAGCTGATGCTTATTGGATTAGATCTTGGAATGTACCAGAATTAGAAAAAATATTCTGTGAGTGGGATGCTAAAGATGCTGAATCCATTAGAGAAATAACCGATAAAGCTGAATGGCTCGAAACGGAAGGAATTTATGAAATGACTATAATTGAAGCAGAAAGTTTTAGGGAAAAACCACAAGAAATAATTGTGTAAAATGGCTTTTAAGAGAAAATTTTCTGTAAAAATCAATTCTTAGCTTCTCTTTATTCCAAAAAATAAAATGAAAGGTGAAATTGATTATCTAATATCTCTCTTTTTTTTATTTTCCGCATTTTATACTCAACTTAAAAAAAAAGTTCGGCAAATTTATTATTTGTGTTAATATCACCCATATATCAAGAAACGTTGACACATATAAAGATTTATAATAATAAATAAAAGGGATCTTTTTTTTCTTAATAAATAAAATTAGGAAATTATAATAAGTGAATAATATTGGACGCTAAACTATTTAAAAGGACATACCCCTTTATTTGTGATAAATGTGGTGAATTTGCTCATACACTTCATGAGTTTTGTGGGTCATGTGGAGAAAGTTCTTTAAGAAAAGCAAGAAGAGAAGACTACAAAAACCATAAAAAATAAAAGGGTTAGGTAAAATAGCATTTTTTTTCTTCTTTTATTAAATTCATTTTTGGTTATTTTCAAATGTATTTAATTCTTCTTCAATATTTTTTTCCTGTAATCCAAGTGATTGCAGAAGTATTTTGAGTTGTTTAATTGCATTTTTAGCTTCTACATTTTTAGCTATATGTAAAGCCTTTATAAATTGATTTTTTGCTTCCTTAATTTTCCCCATATAAAATAGTACTTCACCAACATAACCAAGACCTCTAATTATTGATTCTGGGTAATTTGCATCAATGGCAATATTAGTTCCTTTTTTAAATTTTATGAGAGCTTCCTCTAAATTATTCTGATTCTTTTGGAGGATTCCCAAATTGAAATAGGAAGTGATTATTCCCTTATGATCTTTAATCTCTTTAAAAGCGTTTAAAGTTTTCTTATATAATTCGTAAACAATATCCCATTTTTCATTTTTTTCATGAATGTAAATTAAATTACTTAAGCAATCTAATAAATTGTAAATGTCATTATTATCTGAACATATTGCACTACAATCCAAAAAGATATCACATGCCTCATCAAATTGATTTAGTTTTATATAACTATTGCCAATTCCCTTTAAGCAAGTGATCTGTTCTTGAATTTGTTTTAGTTCATTATATATATCATATGCTTTTTCATAAGATTCAATAGATTTATAATAATCACCCTCTTTAAAGTAAAGAGTACCCAATACACCATAAACTGCTGCTTGACCTAAACGATCCTTTTGTTTTATGAAATGGTTTAAACATATTATATAATTTTTCTCAGAATCCCTAAATTTCTCCAATTGTAATTGGATTAAAGCAACATCACTTAGTTCTTTAATATAGTTTGAATCTTTACCAATTTCTTCTAGTTCTTTTAAATATTCCAGTCTTTTTTTTAATAATTGTTCTAATTCTTCTACTTTAAACTCATTTTCGTTCTCTGTCATAAAAATAAAATCGAATAACAGTTTATTTATAATAATTCTTCTAAAATCTTAGCTGAACTTTTTACGTATTCAGAGCATTTTTTTTCGAAAAAATCATTTTGGTCATAGTACTCTTTTCCCTCAGGAGTATTAATATCACAACCTAACAATTCCTTACAATTAATCGATCCATTAATTTCTTGAAATCGCTTAGTAAATTCTCTTACGAGTTCATATGTCTTATCTCTTGCTTCTATATCACCATCAATACCCATTCCATATTTTAAACCAATAACCATAAAAGCTCCAGATACAGCTCCGCATGTATTTTGCATTCGCCCCATTCCACCTCCAAATCCAGTTGCCAATTTTAATGCCGTGTTTTTATCAAGTCCGTATTGTGGGGCAAATGAACTTAATACCGATTGAGCACAATTAAAATCTCCTCTAAAAGATGTGATTGCTCTTTCAATTCCTGACATTTTGAATATCTCCTTTTTTTCCTGATTTTATAATTTTAAGGTATAAGAAATATAAAATTCCATGTCTATTATATATCTTGTGATATAACAAGGAATTATTTATTTAAATAAGGTAATTGTATGAAATTCAAAGCAAGATTATTTGATAAATTAGATGATAAGAAAGTTAAATGCCAGGTATGTGCCAATGTATGTACAATTTTGCCTAATAAGGTGGGAATATGTAGGACAAGAAAAAATTTTGATGGAGAATTATTCACCTTAATTTATGGTTCAATGATATCATCTGGTAGTTTAGATCCTATTGAGAAGAAACCACTATATAACTTCTGGCCAGGTGCTACAGCATATTCGATTGCATCAATTGGATGTTCTTTTAAGTGTCAAAATTGCCAAAACTGGTCTATTAGCCAAGCAAATCCAACAGATAATGGAAAAAATGGATTTTATGACCTTGAGGGATATGAAGGTAGAGGAATGTCACTAGTGGAAATTACTCCTGAGCAATTAGAAAAAAGAGTTGTTAAGAGTGGAGCAAAAACTCTTGCTTACACTTATAATGAACCATTAATATGGCATGAATGGATTTTAGATACAGTTCCTCTTTTAAAAAAGCATGAAATTAAAACTATATTAGTAACAAATGGATATTCTACACCAGAAGCAACAAAAGAGTTAATTGATATAGGTATTGATGCGGCAAATATAGATATAAAAGCAATGTCAGATGAATTCTATAAAAAAATATGTGGTGTCACCTCAGTTCAGCCTGTTTTGGATACAGCCTCCCGTTTTAAATCTAATGGGATTCATGTAGAAATCACCAATTTAATAATACCCGATCTAAATGATAGTAAAGAGGATATTAAAGAATTGTGTGAGTGGGTATTGAATAACCTTGGAAAAAATACTCCAATTCACTTCTCAGCATATCATCCTGATTTCAAAATGCCCTCAATGAAGCGAACTCCCTATGAAACATTAGACTTGGCATATAATATTGCAAAAGAAACTGGACTATATTTCCCATACATAGGAAATATAAATCATGAAGAGGGGAGCAATACCTATTGTCCAAAATGTTCTCATCTATTAATGGAGAGAAGAGGATATAGCTTTAAAAAGATCAATATCACTGATGATAATAAATGCCCTAAATGTTCTTATGAATTAGATAATGATATTATTGGTGACATTAACAAACAGCCTTCCCACAGATTCAGTTTTTTTTAATTATTGTTCCAATAAAAATTTCAAAAAAGATTTATTTGTAGAAACATCCATTATTTTGTATCTACTTTCTCATAAGTTTCATTGATCTGCTTACCAAAATTAACGGCATTTTTAGTCCCAATCCAAAATAATTTTCTGAATTTGAATTGGTCAATTACTTCGGCACCTGCTTCCTCAACTTTTACTTTCATATATTTTAGTGCTTTTGTACCAGTAAAACGAGCTGTATTGAATACAATTGCTTTTTTTCCATTGAGATTTCCCATTCTCGATATAATCTCATCAAAAGCTTTTGGAGGAAAATCTCCATATGTAGGCATACCGAATATAATTAAATCATAAGTTGTAGCATCGAGTATATTTAATTCTTTTTCTATGGCTGAAAAATCTTTATTCTGGAACTTATCTAATATTTTGATTTTTTCTATAAATTTTCCGGATAATTCTACTGGAAAGAAGTCCACTTCATAATTTGTTAGAGCACTAGCAATAGCTTCAGCAGTCTTTTTCGTCCTTCCACCCATTGTGAAATATACGATTAGAGTATTCATAATTTTAATAAAATTTTATTTTACATAAAAAGCTTTATTCTGAAATTTTATGAAAGATCAGATGTCGTTTCTTTAAATTCAAATAAAGAATAAAAAAAATTATAAAAAATTAGAAATAACCCGAAATACTAACGCCAACTGCTAATAATAGAAATCCTTGAAGGAAACAAAAGATTGTAATGATAACTGCTAATGGTGGCCATGAGATCGCTTTTGAAATTGTCATAAACACTTTTACATAGAACTTAGCTGTTAGTGCAACTATAGCAAATATTATTAAGAATACAATCGCTAATACAATTTTAGGATTAATAAATACAGCGATTACATCAACGAGTTGCTGTGGGATTGCTAAAGCTATAATTATTATTACTAAAGTGGCTGCTAAAACTCCAATTATACTTGCCAGTGGTAGATCGTTTGCTGGCTTTACAAATGTTAGGATTCCAAATATTATCAAGAGAATGGATGTAAATAGATTTCGACTATTCTCGGTCGTTGTGGCATAAGCTACACTAGGTGGAATGTCAAACATTAAACCAGAAAAACCAGATATTATAGCTAATAGACCGACAATAAAGCCTATATATGTTAATGCCTTTAAAAACTTAGTAACATCAAAATCCCAAGCTTCGATCTTCCTCTTCTTGAAAGATTTCCTCCTACTAGTTTCATATGCTGCAAAAATGAGCCAAATAATTCCTAAAAGTAGCATTATCCAACCACCGAGTTTTCCTAATGGTTTCAAAAAATTTTCGGTAAAATCAAACTGAAAAATCAATTATTTTCACTCTTAAATGTAAATTTAGATTTGTTATTATATTGTATATACATACTTAAAAATATATTTCAAAGGGAGTCCAATAATTCAAAATAAGAGTTTGGAAGCATTAGATTATAAATGATACAGTTTTTTTAATGTAATCTAAATAAAACTCAATTTCTTGATTTCTTCTATTTTCATCCCAAGAATATTCTTTAGCCATTAATTCCGCAACTATATTTGCTGCTTCAAAAGCTTTTTTATGATGAATCCATAGAGACATTTCAGTTCTTCTACAAAATACATCAATTAAATGAAGTGTTAATTCATAACGTAAAGTGTAAATTATTTCTGCTTTTATAAAATTATTTTCTTCGATAATTCTATTAGCTAGTGAGGAATCCTCTTTAATTAATTCCAAGATTTTTATTGTCCCTTTTCCATATTGTTGATATAAATGATCTGTAATATCATCTTCAATATCAATTTCTGTATTTTTTAATGCCTTCGCCCAATCTTCTTTTTGAAGTCCAATGATGAAAGGTTGCTTACTAAAATGCTTTTCTTTCGCTAAATTTTGAAATAAATTTTTACTTATTATATGTTCAAACACATCTTCTGCCATTGCTCGCCACTCAGTCAATTTACCCCCCGTAACCGTAATTAATCCATCATCAGAAAAAAATATTAGATGTTTTCGTGAAATTTCGCTCTCTGATTTCCCTTTTTGCATTACAAGTGGTCTAATTCCTGCATAAGTTGATAAAATGTTTTCATATCCTATCTGGGCGTTTGGAAAATAGAATTTTGCTGATTCGATTAAGTAATCTGCATCTTCTTTATTACAATAAGGATGAGCTAAGTCTCCTTTAAAGTCTGTATCAGTTGTACCGATGATAGTAAACTCTTTATTTCTTGGTAGAACAAAGAATGCTCTCTCATCTTTTTTAGAAAATACTATAGTAGCATTTCGATTATTGATATTTTTCCTTCGATATTGAAGATGAACCCCCTTTGTTGGACGAATTAGGGGTTTGAGTATTTCATTAGGATATAATTTTATTAGTTGATCAGTCCATATTCCTGTAGCATTTACTACTAGCTTAGTTTTTATTTCAAAATCAATATTATTTTCTAAATCAGTACATTTTACGCCAATAATTATTCCATTGTCTTTAATATATCCATTTACTTTGCAGTAATTTACGGCTACGGCCCCTCGAATAACAGCTTCCTTAATTATTTCTAATGTTAATCTTGCATCATCTAGATTGGTGTCATAGTACAATGCTCCACCTAAATTACCCTCTCTAATATATTCTGGCTCTAATTTAAATATCTCTTCTGGTGAAAGCATCCGAGATTTCTTATAATTTTTGTACTCTGAATCATTATCACTTAAAAAATCATAAACTTTTGTTACCCCCTTTATATCACGTTTTTTATATTTACCTCCTTCTAATTGAACAAATAAGAAAGGGATTGGTCGTATAAGATGAGGTATATGAGCTCTCATCCAATTTCGTTCCTGTAATGCTTCCTTTACTAAGTCTAAATCACCATGGGCAATATATCTAATACCCCCATGACCAAGTTTAGAACTTCTTGATGATGTCCCTGCTGCAAAATCTTGCATGTCAAGACAAGCCACTTTTAAGTCTCTCATTGAAGCTTCTCTTGTGACCCCTGCTCCTGTAATGCCTGCTCCAATTACTACAACATCAAAAATAGTCTCTCGTAGTTTTTTTAATAACTTATCTCTGTTCTTATAATTCCATGATTGATCAAATAATTTATCTTCTAAATCTTTCATTGTTATCAACATACTGAATTTTTAAACCTAATTTAATGTTACCTTAAAATTTTTAAAAAGGATAATTTTGACACATTAGTTGTATTATCTAAATCAATTTTTCGTGTGGGTATTACATATTTTTTCTAAATGTAAAACTTTATAATAAACAACCCTATTAATTAGCAGTAAAGCTAATTTTTGATGAAACGAAGGATATATTAATATGTCAAAGTCTCAAAACAAAAAAGGAATTCTTGTGGTAGATGATGCTCAATTTATAAGAAATAGGATTAAAAAAGCAATCGAAAAAATCGAATTTTGCGAAGTTATAGGTGAAGCTTCTAATGGGGATGATGCTATAACTCTTTACAAAGAATTAAAACCTGATTTAGTCACGATGGATCTTGTAATGCCAAATACTGATGGTATTAAAGCAATTGAAGAAATAATGAAATATGACAAAAAGGCTAAAATTGTAGTAATAAGTGCAATGGGTCAAGAGATGTCGGTCCTAGAAGCTACTGAAAAAGGGGCTAAAGATTACATAAAAAAACCTTTTAAAGAAGAAGATATTTACAAAACTATTGAAAAGTTTCTAAAAAGTTAATCTAAAAATTTAGGTCTTTACATATTTTTAAAAGTCTTCTAAAATAGTTTTGAGGATTAAAGGCATAGAATAGACATCATAATAATTATGCTCAATGATCTCCTTAATTAATCCAATATACCTTTCAGAATTTTCTTTATATTTTCGATAACATAGACCTACTAAATTACTTGGTAGAGTATTGTCTCTTGTCCAACATAGTAATTTTTCTTCCATATTGGTCAAAGTATATTTATCATATTGCCCTCTATATATTCGACGACAATTGTGATATAAATCTATATGATGTAATTTAGTATTGCATTTTTCATATGGGGGATCATCTTCAGAAATCATAGGATTTTCATCAAAAAAGTATAAAAATCGATTTGCTAAATATGGTATATCAAATGTTTTTCCATTATAAGTAACTAAACATTTGAAATTCGGAAGTATTTGCGTTTTTAGATATTCATAAATTGCTATTTCCTCTTCAAGTTCTCTTGCGAACAAAAGATGAATTTCAAATTTATCATTTTTAAAGAACCCAATCCCTACTAGGATGACGGGATTATCAATGATGCCTAAAGTCTCAATATCCAAAAACAAAAGATCTTCAATTTTAAAGCAAAAACTTACATCTAAATCATTAATATATCTATTTTGTGCCAGTGTTTTATAATCCTTATTCTTAATTAATTTTATCATCTGATTTGCTAAACTACTAAAACTTAAGTGATATTTTAAATCAATAAGAGTTCTTATTCCTCTTTGATTTAATTTTTTTTCGATATACTCTCCAATAGAACTTACCGTTTTAAGGTTATATAACAATTTTTTCTGGGTTTTAAATAAATTAATTTCATTCGGTATATCTGTTTCCTCCCAAAAGAATTCAAGGAATTCTCCCATAGCATTTTTTACAATACGATGATTTTGATATAAATCTTCTAGTCGTTTACCGCGATATTGTTCTACTAATGGTGTGATATCAAAGCTTTCGAATTTGTAGTAATCCATTATCTATATTAAATTATGAATTTTTATTTAATAACGTATTCTCTTAAGATTTATAATAAACCAATTAGAAGATTTCTTATTATTTTATTTTAAAGATGTAAGTGTTCCAAGCTTTCTTATTTAGTTGAAGTAGGTTATAATTATCTTTCAAAAAAGATAATATTATATTTTATTGAATAAAATTCTTATAATTCTCTAAATTTCACTTTTTTTATTTAGGTTTAAAAACTCTTCTAGATTCTGCGTCACCAAGTATATAATGGCTTCCACCACCATGAACCATACAGTATGCATCAAGAAGTCCAAATTGATTGCAATATTGCTCTGTAAATGCTCTTCCACCCATGGTTCTAAATAAATCTATAGAACTTTGGAATGCTAATTCACATGTCTGAATTTTTAATCCCATTACTTGATTTGCCATCATCTTAGAACCTGATGCTTGTTGACGATTATCGATCTCGCGAGCATAATTCATCAAAGCTGATAGATATAAATTAATTCCTCGAATATTTTTAGCAATTGGAAATCTAATAATTTGATATTGATGTAATTTGTGTTTAAATTGCTCACGTTGAAGAGCAAATGTATGAGAATAAAATAATTTTTTAATAGAGTCCCCTATTGCTTCAGCACTTATCACTAAACGTTCTTCAGTTAATTGATGAAACATTATATCTAATCCATCACCATCGAGAAGATTTTCTCTAGGAATTTCAACATTATCAAAAACTAAACGACTAACAAAAGCATCGTTCATTCCATAAGTTCTTACTCTAGAAGATTCAAAGTTTTTTAATTTTTGATGTTCAGTATCTACGATAATTCCGCCTAGTCTTCCATTATTTAATCTTCCATAAAGAATAAGGTTTTCAGCTAACATGCCATTAGTAATAAATAATTTTTTCCCATTCGCAATAACTTTATCTCCTTTCTCATCCAGTTTTAACTCAATTCTTACAATATCACTTCCTGCGTTAAACTCAGTCATGCCAGATGCTGCCATCAAACCATTTTTGATCACAGGAATAAGGTATTTTTTTCGTTGATAATCATTAGCTTTATAATTTACGGGGTTACAATATAGTGTTCCCCCCGCTAAACGCCCCATTTCAACACTCCAATTCCCATTGACATATCTATCACTATTAGGTGACCAAAAACCACCACATAAAGATAAAGCAATAAGAACATTTCTAGTAACATTCCCAACTTCATGATTATCAAAATCAATAACTGTACTATAATACCCCTTTTCAGCTAATTTTTTCATAAAATTAACGACGATTTCACTTTTCCTTTCTTGAATTGGTTCTTCTGCCTTATAATTTAATTCTTCCAAGTTTTTTAAATCTTTCTCCAGATATTCTTCCATATATTCATAAAATTCAGCTAGGAAATTCTTTTCTTTAACATTAAATATTGGGTTATTCAATATATCCAATTCTGGAATGTATCTACTAATTTCTAGTTTCGGAAATTCTGGGAGTCTTGTATCCATAATAAATAAGACAATTTTCACATGATTTTAAATTTTCTTTTCCATGAAGTTGGATTTTATTCCCATCAATGTAAGTAAGTCTAATTAGTAATCTTTTAATCAAAACAAAACATAACAATAAAATATCAAATCTATTTGAAAATAAAATTTTTAAAAAGTAAATTGACATAAAATACCTAAAAGTGAAGATTTAATGATAAAATTTAGCGATAAACAGTTAAAAATACCTAAATTACTGCGACCAGTCTATTTAGCTACAGTTGGAATGTCAAAATTCGGTCGCGCTTTTCCTGAAACAAGAACAGAAGAATTATGTGTTCAAGCTCTAACAGCTGCTTCAGATTTTGTTAATATGACTCCCGCAGAATTAAAAAGTTTTATTCATACAGCTTATTATGGTCATTTTGCTGATCATTTTGGTGATCAATTACTTGGAGAAGCTGTAATTCACGATAGACTCGGACTTGATCCTTTAGGAACCATTGGGGTCAAGACAGGTGGTGCAACAGGCGGATCAACAATGTGGGAAGCGATTAAAGCCGTTGCTTCAGGTTATAGTGATTGTGCTTTAGCCCTGGGTTGGGAAAGAATGGATGAAGTACCTACTGATGAGGGTAATCATCTAATTTCTTGTGCTGCAGATAAAGATTGGGAGACCCCTTTAGGTCATATCTATACAGGATACTATGCAGTAATGGCTCAGCGATATTGGCAAATTTTTGGGAAAGCAGAAGATTCTTTTAGAAAAACAATGGCAGAAATTGCGGTTAAAAATCGAGGTTATGCAAGAATGAATCCTCATGCTCATGGTCCCATGGATATTACTGTAGAGGATGTAATTAATTCTCCTGTTATAGCTTACCCACTTCGCGCATTAGATTGTTGTTTAATGAGCGTGGGTGCAGCATGTGGAATAGTATGTGATGAAAAAACAGCGTATGAAATTACAGACAACCCACTTCGAATATGGATAGGTGCAGGAAGCCATACACTCAGAGTTGCTGATCGTCGGGATATGAAGATCCCACTTCTACCAAATGAGAGTCCAGGTCAATATGATGATTTAGGCAAAAAGTTTCCAGGAGGAGATAGATATCCCGGATTTAGTAGCTTCTTAGCTGCTCGAATTGCTGCGTATTATGCGTATAATATGACAGGAGTTGTAGACCCCAGCGAAGATCTAGATGTGGTAGAACTTCATGATGCATTTACGATAAGTGATATTCAAACCTACGAGGATATTGGAATTCGACCGTATGGGGAAGGCAGAGATTATATTGAGTCTGGAGATGCATATGTAATTAATCCGATTACCAAGAAACCTGGAAAATTACCTAGCAATCCCTGTGGTGGTTTAATAGGGTGTATGCATGCAGTAGGAGCTACAGGATTAATGCAAATTGCGGAAATTGGCTATCATATTTGGAACAGATGGAATGAGATCCATGAACCTGAGGAGAAGTGGAAAGAATTTGGGCGAGAAAAACCAAAAGATTGGACTAGCTTACAGGTTAAAGGAGCTAATCGTGGATTAGCCATAAGTCATGCGGGTGTCGGATCTCATGTAACTTGTACGATACTAATGCATCCAAATCATTTAATAAAGGAGGATTAAAAAATGCCAAAAACAGAAGATGAAAAAGGTTTTGTAGATATAGTAAATGGCCGGTATAAAGTGAAAGGTAAATTTCATATCATTGAAAAAAATCAACCAATTTTTAATAAGGATACAGGTAAATTAGCAGGAGTGACTAATCCGAGAGATATGACTTATATTCATTCTTATGGTTGTGAAGCTCCCTTTTTTGAAGGAATTGGTAAAGGAAAGCTCTTAGCGACTCGCTGTGATAATGATAAATGCACAACAAAAGGTTCAATTTTCGAACCCTTTAGAATTTATTGTCCTGATTGTCTAAGAAAAGCAACGATTGTTGATATTACGGAAAAGGCTCGTAAAACTGCAAAGATACATTCTTTTATCATAACTCACCGCTCTGGAGCCTTTAATACCCTACCAAAACCTATTAAATTTATAAATGTTGAATTTGATGAAGAAGTCGTTACTATTCTTATGAGCGTTTTAGTTGTAGGAGAACCAGAAATCGGAAAGAGAGTTGTACCTATCTTTCGAACCAAGAATCCAACTTATACAATTATGGATTTAATGTTTGTTGTTGAAGGCACATCTGAATCAGAATTACCAGAAGGTTTTACTTTCTAACTTTTTATTTTTATTATTTTTTTATATTTTATTCATAAAATAATTGTGCTCTTCTGCATAGTTTGGGATTTAAATTATTACAAATATTTATAAACTGGTTAATGGTTCCAAGTGAGTAATATACTTGACTAAAAGAATGATTTATTCCCTTCTTTAATTCTTCGATAACTTTTTGTAGAGGAATCACTAATTGGGGTCGTTGATGGAATTGACAGGGTTCTATTTTTATTTTTGGAATTAGATTTAATTCTATATGTCTTTTAATTAATTGTAAATAGGCATCACATAGAAGTTTCTCTCTTTGCTGCAAATCAATCTCCTTTAATATTCTCAATAATAGAGGTTCCAATGTTTTTGCAATATTTAATCTTTTGAATGCTATACCAAACCATTTCTCATAGGGTATATATTCTTTTTCAAGAATTAGAGCCATCTCCATGATGTATCTCACTAATCGAGACGCTTCTATTCTGGATCCTAAATCATCTCTTCTCCCTCCAATTCTTCCAACAAATGCCATTTCTTGAGAAATTCGATTCCATTGTACTATTATTTTTAGCTTCCAAATGGAATCAGGATAATATTTTAAATTTTGTCTAGCATGTGTTAATTCTCCAAAGTTATCATAAAATACTTTACCTGATGTAAATTCTAATAATCTCTGTTCTGGAATCGTAAACCAATCATTTTCAGTAAGACTGGAAGATTCAAGGCCCAGAAAGAGCGCTAAAAAACGTTTAACGGTATAAATCTCAATTCTATGATTAATTGAACCTTGTTTTTTCAATTTTAAGAATTGATTCATATTATCATTCTCATCTGGTTTAGTCCAGTTTGTAGAATATCCAAGAAAGATATAAGGTAAATTATTACTGAAGTATTTTTTGATTATTTCATTAAATTCTTTATAATCTTTTTCTTTTAAAAAAAGTTGTAACCTTGGACCCCAGTGATGATCTGTAGACATCTCGTCGTCAAAACCAAGTACCTCAGACCCAGTCCCTATTAAAGCAGCAGCATACTTTAGCCCAGGATATTTTTTTTCAATTTTTTCTTTTAAAATATCATTATAAAAAAGTTCAGATAACTTTAATCCAGGAACAAAATTAGGTTTTGTTATTATACACCAACTCTATTTGCTTACTTTAAAATAATTTAATATTCGATTTAGATCATTTAATAATTAAGAAAGGATAAGAAAAAAATAAAATTAAAATAGAAATATTATTGATTATCTCTATTGTTGATACAAATTAAGGATCTTTCTGGTTTCAGAAGGAGTAGCAGGTTCACGATTTACGATTCTAGCTACTTTAGCCGCCCATTCAACTTGTTCCCAACTACCTTTAGATAATCTTCCATCTGGTAAACGTGTATTATCTTCTAAACCGACCCTGATATGACCATCCATAGCTGCAGCACACATTGCGGCTTGAAATTGATTTTTAGCTACACCACAAACACTCCAAGTAGCATCTGGAGGTTTAAGGTTGATGAGATGGGCTAAATTTTCATAGGAAAAGGGTATTCCTCCTAACACCCCGAATACAAATTGAAAATGCAGTGGAGGATCAAGAATTCTTTTAGGTTGCTGTTTAGCTAAGTGTAATATATTATACATTCCACCAATATCATAAACTTCGATTTCTGGCTTTGTTTCTGCTTTTTTCATTGCTTTTGCAAACTTTTGAATGGTGTCGAATGTATTGGCAAAAATATTTTTAGCTCCAAGCCCAACTTGTCCAGTTTTATGGTCTCCTACTGCAAAGTTCATTGAATTGGTGTTTAATGAAGCAATAGGAGGTTTAAATGTTGTGACAGGCGTAATCCTCTGTTTGGGAGTTACAATTGAACTTATTGCGGTGCTGAGATTAATCAAGATATCTGGTGCTTTTTCTTTAATATTATCTATTATTGCTCCAATTATTTCTAGTTCATGGGTAGGATTACCTTTTTCTGGATCTCTTGCATGTATATGTACTATTGCCGCTCCTGCATCATAACATTTTTTTGCCTCATCCCCAAACTCTTCAGCAGTGAATGGGACATTCGGATTCATATCCCTATTGGTTACAGCTCCAGTTAGTGCAGCGCTTATAACCAATTTTTTTGATAAATCTTCTTCTGACATTTTTATCACTTTTTGACGTTTATTTTATGAATTTTAAACTCAGATTACAATGGAGAATAGATTTTTTTCATATTAATATGTTTCATATTCAAATTATAATCTATTCATAAATGTCAAAATTTATTAGATACAACACAAAATATTACCTAATCCAAACTAATTTGTGAAGAACCTTAATTCAAACAAATACAAGCAAATAGAGGGTAGATCATAATGGATGTAAAATTTGGTTTTCAGC
The DNA here is from genome assembly GCA_048939015.1 of Promethearchaeota archaeon. Lineage (GTDB taxonomy): Archaea > Asgardarchaeota > Lokiarchaeia > Sigyniarchaeales > SOKP01 > Loki-b32. The sequence continues at coordinate 34,610 of JBHLPW010000040.1, read as the reverse complement.
ATGGAACAAATGCTGCCTACCTAGGATTAAAAACTAAAGATTATTTAAAATCAATTAAGTATTGTGAAAAAAGCGGATATGACTCAATTTTCATGATGGATCATTTAAACTCTTCTCCTATGAATTCTGAAATAGTGAGTAGTAATGTTATATTACCAATTGCCGCTTCGCAGACAGAAAAGGTAAAAATTGGCTCATGTGTAACGGATCCTCATAGAAGACATCCATCCCAAATTGCATTAGATGCGCTTACAATTCAACGATTGAGTAATAACCGTTTTATTTTGGGAATTGGAGCTGGAGAAGCAATGAACTTAAATGAATTTGGTATTACATGGGATAAGCCGGCATCAAGACTAATTGAAGCTGTCGAAGTAATAAAAGAGCTTTGGAAAACTACCCAGTCAAGAAAAGCTAGGATTGATTATACTGGTGAATTTTTTAACTTGAAGGGTGCTCGATTACAGTATCCTATGAAATTTATGCCAAAATTGTGGATTGCTGCTAATGGTCCAAGATTAATTGAGTTTACAGGACGTGTTGCTGATGGTTGGCTTCCAATATGCAATGCACAATCATATAAGAAACGGTTAAAAATATTAGGTAAAGCAGGAAGATTGGATGAAGTTGATAAGGCATGTGAGGTATCTGTTGTGATTAGTAAAGATAATCCTGAAATGGCACGAGAGATGGGAAAATCATTTGGACTTGCTATGAGTGTGAATTCGCATATTCTCGAAGATTACAATATTAAGCTTCCTGAAAAACTTCACCATAGAATTGTTAATGAAACTGTATCTGATCTGGTTAAATCAAATTCAGAAGCACTTAAATTTGCTAAAGAGAATATTCCGGAGGAACTTATAGATTCATTTGTTATTTTTGGAAGTCCTGAAGATTGTATTGAGCAAATAGATGAGTTTATAGAAGCCGGGGTAGAACATTTCTTAATTGAAGTTTTTGGTGTAGGGAACTACTTTCAATCTTTAGAATTATTTACAAATTCAGTTTTAAATTATTTCAAAGAAATTTATCCAGTAGCTACTCATTAGAAACTTTAAATTTAGCTAATTTTATTTTTTTTCTTTTTATTGTATCATTAATGGAATTGGATAAAAATTATAAAATTTATAAAAGAAAGAAAATATTTTTGCTTGTTTAAATTTCTACATGATATTTTTAAATAAATGAGGAAATGAAGTATGAATATTAGAGAATTAGTAGAAAGTCAAGCAAAAAAATATGGAGATAAAGTCTTTTTATATTGGAAAGATATCACTGTTTCCTATACTCAATTGAATGAACTTACCAATCGAGTAGCTAATTTTTTATATGATTTAGGCATTAGAAAAGGTGATAAAGTCAGTGTTTATTTACCAAATATGCCAGAGTACGTATACTTATATTTAGGGATACCTAAAATTGGTGCAATAACAGGTCCCGTAAATGCTTTATTTAAACCTAGAGAAGTCAAATTTGTAGTCGGACATTCAGAAGCTAAAGTCATAGTAACTATCCCCCAGTTTATAGAAGTTATTAACCAAATTAAAGTGGAATTACCTAATCTACAACACATAATTGTAATAGGAGATAAAATTGAAGGTACATTAAGTTACGAGGAATTAATGGAAAAAGCTTCACCTGATGCACCTCCAAAGGTGGATATCAATGAAAAAGAAGACCCTGCTGCTATATTATATACATCAGGAACCACTGGTTTTCCGAAAGGTGTTTTACAGACACATTTTAATATAAGAAGAAATGCTGAAATGATACGAGATTTCACAAATGGACAGGAACATTTTCGTTATATGTTGATTTTACCCCTATTTCATGTTAATGCCCAGATAGTTACTATTATGGCACCACTTGTAATAGGTGCGAGCTCGATTTTAACGCCTGGATTTTCAGCTCAAACACATTGGGACACTGTGGCGAAATATAAGGCAACTACTTTTAGTTGTGTTCCAACTGTGCTTTCTATCTTACTTAGAATGCCACATGAAAATTTAGATCTTTCTTCATTAGAATATGTTGTTTGTGGAGCTGCTCCTTTACCTGTAGAAGTATTTAAAGAATTTGAAAAAACGTTTAATTGCAAAGTTGTAGAAGGATATGGTCTTACAGAGGGTACATGTGCATCTTCAGTTAATCCTTTACCCACTGAGACTGAAGATAGGCGAAAAGTTGGAAGTATTGGTATACCTTTACCTGGAAATGAGATGAAAATTGTAGATGAGAATGGTACCGAACTTCCTCCTAATACGAAAGGCGAGATTGTTGTTAAAGGAGACAACATTATGAAAGAATATTACAAAAACCCTGAGGCAAACGCGGAAACTTTGAAGGATGGTTGGTTGTACACAGGAGACATTGGATATATAGATGAGGATGGATTTTTCTATATAACAGACCGCAAAAAAGATATGATAATACGTGGTGGAGAGAACATATATCCCCGTGAAATTGAGGAAGTACTGTATTCTCATCCTGCGGTTTCTTTAGCCACTGTTATAGGTGTGCGAGATAAGATTTATGGAGAACTTCCTAAAGCTTTTATTGTATTAAAGGAGGGAAAGTCGCTTACTGAAGAAGAACTCATTAATTATTGTAAACAACATCTAGCTGATTTTAAAGTGCCGAAATATGTGGAATTTAGAGATGATCTACCTAAAACACCTACAGGAAAGATAATGAAACAACCACTTAGAGAAGAAGAAGAAACAAAAACAGGTAAAATTTTTAATTCTTAAAAAAAAATCAAAAAATAGATTTTTTTTATTATATATTATTTGCTAACTTATATGCTCTATGAACTGCTTCTAGAACGGTTTCTGGTTTTCTAGCATCTCCTATTGTCTGAACTTCAATATTATCAAGTTGTTTTATTTCTTTGAATAGACTTTTATTTGGTTCTACACCTGTAGCATAAAATATAAAGTCTACATTATTGATAATCTGTTCATTATCTTTTGTATCTATAAAACTCACAGTATTTTCTCCAATTTCTTTGACTCTAACTCCAGTATGAAATTTGACACCTAAATTATCACACTTGTCAAGCAGTACCCATTTAGTGGTTTTTCCTAATGCAGAACCCAATTTTGGTAATTGTTCCAGTACTGTTACTTTATTTCTTCCACTATGTAGCATATCTAGAGCAATCTCAGGTTCTAAAGCTTCATAATTTGTTAAAAAATCAAACGCTTCAAGACTTAAAGACCCATATTTAGCTATATATATAGCTAATTCGATTCCTGTTGCACCACCACCAATAATCACATTATTTTTACCAATTGGAGCATCTCCATTAAATACATCGTTAGCCCAATAAACATTGTCTCTTTCTATACCGGAAATTGGTGGTTTTATTGGATTTGAACCCGTTGCCACAAAAACTACATCAGGATTATATTGTTTAACAGTATTAATAGAAACCTCTTGGTCAAGATGAACTTGTATTCCATGCTTTTGAATCCAATATTGATAATTGTCAATCATTCTCTTAAACTCATTTCTTCCAGGAGGTATCCATATTATATTTAATAATCCTCCTATTTTATCATCTTTTTCAAAGATATGAACTTCATGACCTCTTATTGCAGCAACCCTCGCAGCTTCTAATCCTCCAGGTCCTGCACCAACTATCATAACTTTCTTTTTGCCCTTAAGAGGTTTTAATTCTGTTTTTGCTTCATTTCCGGCTCTAGCGTTTCTCAAGCAAGAAATCGGAACCATTTTAAATATAGCATCAAAACAACCTTGGTTACACCCTATACAAGACATTATATCCCGTAGATCGCCTTTTTTAGCTTTAGATGGTAAATATGGATCTGCTACTAATGCTCTACCCATACAGATAGCATCTGCTTTTCTAGCCATTAATACGTGTTCAGCTAACTCAGTGTTATTTATTCTATTGGAAGCAAATACCGGGATAGATACTTTATTCCTAATATTTTCTGCTAAGTAAGTGTAACATCCTTCTGGAACATCCATAGTTGTTTGTGGTGTTTTAGTTTCATGCCAACCACCAGTAACATTTAAATAATCTAAGTATTTACTTAAATGTTCAGCTATCATAGCTTTTTCCTTATATGTATTACTTTCTGGAACAAAATCATCACCTGATATGCGGTATCCAATGGGAAAATCTCCCACACTTGATCTCATCAATTCAAAAGTTTCAATAGCAAATCTTAAACGATTTTCAAGACTCCCACCATATTCATCAGTCCGTATATTTGTTTTTGGAGAAGAAAATTGACTAAACAAATAACCAGCATTAGCACATATTTCTACAGCGTCAAAACCTGCCTTTTTTGCTCTGATGGCTGCGTCAGCAAAAGCTTGTTGTTCAGTTTTAATATCTTCAAGAGTCATTTCTCTTGGGGTTGTCTTACTGAAATTACTATATACCGCAGAAGGAGCTATGGGCGCTTTACCAATTATTTGTGGGAAAGTATAAGCCCCACTATGATATAATTGACAGACTACTTTTACATCCTCTCTAGCTTGATGTACAGCTTCAGTGAACTCTGCTAATTTTGGGATGTATTCATCACTTTCAATTGAGATCATCATGGGAACCCCTTTTCCATAAAGATCTACGTAACATCCACCGACTATTAACATTCCAGCTCCTCCTTTGGCTCTTTCAGCATAAAAATCAATCAGTCTTTGAGTGATAAAACCATTATCCGCGAGATTAAGATTCAAAGCAGGCATAACAATTCGGTTTGAAACCGTCATATTCCTAATTTTAAAAGGTGTGAATAATTTAAAGAACTTCAATTTAAATCCTCAACATAATTTAATTGATTAATAAGAATAAAATGAGAATTTATTAAAATTTATTTGAATAAAATAAAAGGAGCTAATTATTATACCTTTTAGTAAAGAGGATGCTTATTTTTGATTCTTGAGCAAATAGAAAAATCTTTCTTGGTAAACAATTAGAAAGAAATAATTTTTTTATCAAAACAAAATTATACTATACAAATATTAAATTTAGTAAGTGAAATAAAAATGAATGAAAATGCCGTATTAATAGAAGAAAACGAAGATAAGACGATTGTCACAATAAAAATGAATCGTATTGAGAAAAAAAATGCTATGAATTATGATCTAATGGTTGGACTTCAAAAGGCTATTGATAAAGTAGAAAGAACTAACGCTAGAGTAGTAATTATTACTGGGGGGGATGAATTTTTTAGCTCAGGTATAGATTTAAACTTTCTTACTGGTCAAGAAAAGGATCCTGAAGGTGTAATTCCGGATTTACGAATTCCAAGGAATTTTAGATATTTTGCAAATACCTGGATTCATCCAATATTTACTAAAATTGAAAAAATGGAAAAACCTGTTATAGCGAAAATAAATGGTTATTGTTATGGAATGGCATTCGAGTTAGCACTAGCATGTGATTTTCGATTTTGTACAGAATCTGCAGAATTTCATATGTTAGAATCAAAGATAGGCATGAATCCAGATGTTGGGGGTACAATCAGGTTAACGAGGCTTGTTGGAATCCAAAACACGAAGGATATCATTTTAACTGGCCGAATGTTCGATGGAAATGAAGCTTATAGACTTGGAGTTGTAAATCGGGTTGCAAAAGACCATGAAGATTTAGATTCAATTATTAAAATGTATACTGACGAGTTGATGAGTAGTGGTCCTCTAGCAATTGGGCTTGCTAAAAAATTAATAGATGATTGCTATGGTAAGGACACTGCTTTAGGTTTAGAACTTGAAACGTTAGTAAGCTCTCAACTACTTCAAACTAAAGATGCAGTAAATGCTGCGTTAGCTCGATTGTCAAAAACTAAGCCTAAATGGCGATGGAAGTAAATATAATCGAATTATTTTTTTATTTAAAAATTTAAAATTATAAAAATAAAAAAATTGAATTATTATTATGGAAAAAGAGAATTTAAATAAGAATGAATTACCTGTAGTAGTTATCGGAGCTGGATTAGGTGGACTTGGAGCTGCGTGTCAGCTTGCTCTTTCTGGAGAAAAAGTTTTATTATTAGAAAAGCACAATGTTCCAGGGGGATTTGCTACATCATTTGTTCGAGGGAGATTTGAATTTGAAGGTGCCTTACATGTACTAGCTGAAGTTGGAACTGAGGAGCATCCATTAAGTCTATACGATTTTTTTAAAGATTTAGGAGTGTTTAATAAGATCGAATTTAAAAAACCAATGGATCTCTGTAGAAGTGTGTTTTATGATGGGACTGATATTACTTTTCCAAATGAGAGAGAAGCATATTTCGATAAACTAATAGAACTTTTTCCGAAAGAGAAAAAAGGAATTAAAAAATGGAAAAAAATTGTATATAAGGTTAGAGCGGGATTCAATTACGTAGCAGAAAAAGAGGGAAAAGCATCCCCAATAGGAATACTTTTTAAACATCCCTATCTAGCTCGCGTTGGAGGATTAACACTTAATGATATCTATGATAGATGTTTTAAAGACCAAAGATTAAGGGCTATTGCGAGTCAATTATGGGGTTATGAAGGTTTACCCCCATCAAGGGTAAATGCAATGTACTACATATTAGTTTTGATAGCCCTTTTGGATGATGCTGTATTCCCTGTTGGCAGATCTCATGCATTATCTAGTGTAATTATAGAAGCTTTCGAAAAATTGGGAGGTACTATAAAATATAATGCCTTAGTAAATCGAATTCTTGTTGAAGAAGGTAAAGTAAGTGGTGTTGAACTACTTAATGGAGAAAGATACTCTTGTAAAGCAATCGTCTCAAATGTCAATCCAATATGCACTACTATGAAAATGCTTCCCCGAGAAAGTATCCCAGATAGTTATAAAAAACGAGTATATGCACCAGATATCGGAACCTCGGTCTTTACAGCGTATTTAGGATTGAATGCAAAGCCTAAAGACTTAGGTATAACTCATTTTGAAGTTTTTTTAAACTCAACATATAACTTAGAAGAACAATACTTGAGTTCGCTTAAAATAGAACCACCAAAATACCTTTTAGCATCTTGTTACAATGTTATGTATGAAGGTATTTCACCACCAGGAACGAGTCAAGTAGTATTAACAGTACTTCAGGATGGTAAACCTTGGTCTACTGTCTCTCCTGATCAATATCATCATAAGAAGGATGAAATGGCAAACAATATGATAGATATGGTTGAAGAATTACTATATCCTAATCTAAGAGAACATATAGAAATAGCAGAAGCAGCAACTCCACTTACTTATTATCACTATTCAAAGAGTTTGAATGGAGCAATTTATGGTTATAAACAAGATCTTTTAGATAGCCCTATGTTGAGACTGAATAGTAAAGGTCCAATTTCAGGTTTATTTTTCGCAGGAGCATGGGTAAATCTAGGTGGAGGTTATTCAACAAGCATTACAAGTGGAAGAATGGCAGCTAGTATGTACTTAGAAGAAAAGGAAAAAGGAGGAGTGTGAAGAAAAGTGTTTAAAGATCTAAAGAAATTTACTTATGCTCAGAAAATGCAGAAATGGAGAGAGGAAGTAAAGGAGTTACCTGAATATTTTGATAGTATGGAAAATCTACATGATCGTCTTCATCCTGGTAAAATTTGGTTAAAAGTATCGGATATAAAAGATCTTTCCCATGATACGAAATTATATCGATTAATTCCAGCAAGATCTACGAAGGCATTGCCTCCATTTCGGGCAGGACAATACATTGGACTTACAATTGAAATAAATGGGGTAAGGACATCACGCCCCTATTCGATAGTTTCATCTCCTAATCAACATGCTTATTATGAGCTTGGGATCAGAAAGAAAGAAAATGGATTTGTTAGTGTATATCTCTATAATAATTTAAAAATTGGTGATATTTTAGAAAGTACTGAACCTTTAGGTGTTTTCTATAATAATAGGCTCTTTCATGGAGATAATTTAGTTTTCATTGCTGGTGGATGTGGGATAACTCCATTCATTTCCATGTTAAGAGACATTTCTGAGAGATTATTACCTGTAAATATCTGGTTATTATTTGGTTGTCTCACTGAAGGAGATATTATCTTTAGACAAGAACTTGAGGATTTGCAATCACGGAGAAATAACTTTAAATTCAACTGTATACTGTCCGAGGCAGATAGCTCAGATTGGAAGGGAGAATGTGGATTTATTACTAGAGATACAATTAAGAATTTTGTAGGAAATGTTAATGATAAATTCTTTTATGTTGTTGGAAATCGAGATATGTACCAATTCATATTTAAAGAATTAGAAGAGATAAACATTCCTAAACATAGAATTGCATATGAAGCCTATGGAAGTCCTGATGATGTAACTAAAGTCATTGGATGGCCAAGTGGTGTTGATTCTTCTAAAAAAGTGAAAATTTCAGTGAGATATAATAATTTAGATAAAATTGATTTGAAAACTTTCGAAGCTCCTTGTATTGAGCCATTATTAAATAGTATTGAAAGAGAAATGGGAACGGAAATTAAAATTGAGAGTGGATGTCGTTCAGGGGCATGTGCGTTGTGTAGAACTAAATTAATCACAGGAGAAGTATTTATTCCGCCGGAAATAATTATTAGAGAAGTAGATCAAAAGTTTGGTTATATACATCCATGTATTTCTTATCCTTTAACCGATTTAACGCTAGATTTAACTTAATTTTTTTTATTAATTTCTTATTTAATGAAAATTTTGCAGAATTATTAAGAATTTTAAAAAAACTAAATCTGGATACTTAAAAATAATTAAAATAAAATTTTTAAAAGTCTTTTAGAGCAAATCTAAGCCAAGAGTTTTTAATTTTCCTTGAGTGGGGTATCCCGTTTTAAGATCAAAAGTTCTGTATTTATAGTATGATTCTTTTAATTTTTGAAAATCTGGCGATTTTCCTGCTGAACCTCCTTCATTAAGCGGAATAAGTACGATCTTTGGAAGTTTATCATCTGCGGGTGTTATGCCCATTTTTAGATTGAACAGTCTTTTAATCATATAGATTCTCTCACCTAAAATTTTAAATTCTTCAAGATTAAGATCTAATCCAGTAGCTGTATTTAACAACTCAATAATCATTGAGAGAGGAGGATTAGCAAAACTGCACAATATTAATGAATTATAGATTGCTCGATAATTCTGAATCTGAGCACAGACTCTTGCCATATCTTCATTATCTGAATACCAATCAACACTTAAATCAACATCAAATTCTTCTATGGGAAGACCTAATAATACAAAATAAGCATCACAGGCCATATGACATGGTCCTCTTGTTGTAGCTATTCCATACGCAATTGCCATACCAAAACAACGTCTTAAATCGTGAAAAGGGATTTCCATACCATATGCCGTGGCTATTTCATCTTGATGTATATTAAATTTCTGCCCAACAGTGTTAGATCCTTTGGCTAAAAGATCCCCAATTCCTTCTCGAAATCCAATTTTTTGGATCATCTCTAAAGCTGACTTTATATCCCCCCATTTAGGTTCTAAACCATCAATATCTGTAGACTTTATCTTTCCATTATTAAATAAATAATAAATAAAGGCTATTGTACTTCCTCCACTTATAGTATCAATCCCAAAGTCATTACATAGATAATTAGCTCGTTGAATTGATTCAAGATTATTATTTAAAATTAATGAACCAAAACTCACTACCGTTTCATATTCAGCAGCTTCAATTTCTTGATCAGTTTTATATTCTCCCTCCTTAATTAATGCTTTTTTAGCACATCCTATAGGACATGAAAAACAAGGATAACTTCTGGAAAATATTTTTTCTGAAGCTGTTGCTCCAGAAATATCAAAAGCACCATCCCAAGTTCCTAATGTCCAATATTTGATGGGTAATTCCCCCTCTAAATTATATTTATCCACACCACTCGAAGTACCCAAAATTCCAAACATCTGAGATGCAAAAGCTGAATTGATTTCTTCTGTAATTTTTTTAACAGTTTCTTTAAATTTATTTGCTTCCGCAGCTTCATAAATTCTTTTTGATGCTCTAACAGATATTGCTTTTAACTTTTTTGATCCCATAACTGCACCCATTCCTGTCCTACCTGCTGCTTTTTCCTCGGAAGCAATTGTAGCATATTTTACTAAATTTTCACCAGCTTGTCCAATACAAGCAATCCTAGTTAAATCTGATCCCGATACTTTTTTCAATATTTTTGAGGTTTCAAAAACTCCTTTACCCCATAAAGTTGATGCATCTTTAATTTCAGCCTTTCCATTAGTTATATTTAAATAGACAGGATTTTTAGAGGCGCCTTTAAATATTATTCCATCATAACCTGCTTTTTTTAATTCAGGCCCAAAAAATCCACCACATATTGCCTCTCCCCAAATTCCAGTATAAGGGGATTTAGAACATATCGAAAATCTTCCATTAGTAGGAACGTTCGAACCACAAAATGGTCCTGTCATAAACATTAGTATATTATCTGGAGATAAAGGGTCCGTATCTTTATCAATATAATCATATAGATATCTACAACTATATCCAGTACCTCCAAGGAAAGATTTTGCTATATTTTCATTAAGACTTTCTTCAGAAATCTCTTGGTTATTAAGATCAACAATTAATAGTTTTCCTACAAAGCCTTTTAATGATACCATGATAGGGAATTTTATAATTTGTATTGTTAAAAATAAAATTTGTAAAATGAAATTAATTAAAATTTTTAATTTTTATCTCAAAAGTCTACATCTTTGCCTTCATATGCATAATAGTATAGTTTTCTGTAATATTCATCTGTAATAGATCTGGGAGTCATAACACTAGTCGCATCCTGAAAACAACACATCACCAACATTTCTAGATTGTTTTCTAAGTCTTCTTTCGAGACGCCTAAATCTTTTAATTTTGTTGGAAATCCAAGCAATTTTTGAAGCTCTCTGATTTTATCAATGACAACAAATGCCGCATTTTTATCTACATCGTCCCATTTAGACCAACCAAGCTGTTTAGACATCTTAGCATAAATTTCTATTGTCTTATCATCTTTATCTGGGTTATTTAGGCAAAATTGTGTGACATATGGAAGTAAAACTCCAACAGATTTTCCATGAGGAGTATGAAATACTGCTCCCCATCCATGACCCATTCCATGACCGATATGAACTTGAGAATTACTAAATGCTAAACCTGCCATTGTTGCTGCTTGATGTAAATAATCTCTTGCTTCCTTGTTTCTACCATCTTTATAAACAAGTGGTAAATATTTGAAAATAAGCTCTATTGCTTTTAAACCAATTCCATTAGAAAATTCATTCCTCCAATTTGATATCATTCCTTCTATGGCATGCGATAGTGCATCTAGAGCTGTATCTATCGTTAATTCTAAAGGCATACCTGAAGGGAATATTGGATCAACTATAGCGTAAGTAGGAGTTAATCCTTTATGAGCAAAAATATATTTCTTCCATATGTTATCATCCAATCTAGAAATAATTGAAGCATTTGTCGCTTCTGAACCTGTTCCTGATGTAGTTGGTATTGCAATGAATTTAGCTTTTTTACCCATTTCATATAATTGAGGATCAAATGTATGAACGTCATCAAGTATGTAATCCGGAAATTCAAATAAAGCCCAAACAGCTTTACCTGTATCTATTACTGAACCTCCTCCTAAAGCAATAATTAGATCTGGCTCGTAAGATATACATTTTTCTCTTGCTTCTAGTACAATCTCTTCATGAGGATCAGGCAGAACATTATTAAATATTTGGAATGACTTCCCAAATTTTTCAATTTTCTCTGTTAGAATTTTTAAATATCCTAATTTTTCAATTTGTTCATCTGTGACTATGAAACACTTATTTCCGCTTATATTTTCAATAAAATCTAAACTATCCTCGCCATAAATTATATTGGGACTATAAAAGTACCACACTTCTTTTTCACACCAATATTAATGTATTTAATTTATTAATAAAAAAATTTCAAAAAAAATAAATTTATAAAAATTCAGTTTCGATATTTCCAAGACTAACTACTATCTCTTGCGCTGCTTTAGTATGCCGCATTACTTTAGCCATATTTCCTTCAAGTTTTAGCTTACCTGCCATGATAGCTCGGATTGGATCAATTTCTTTTTTTATTACCTGTAAAACGTTATCATAATTACCTGTTATGATAAATTCTGCTTCTACATCTTCTCCTTCTTTTATTAATTTAGTTCCTGTACATTCACCATGATACAATCCTACAAGAACTTTGACTGTATAGTCTAAATTACCACTTGGTTCGATAACAAAAAGCATATCCCCTTCCCAAGTTAAAGCTGATGGTTTATAATTCGGATTATCATTTATTGCTTTCCCAAAAGCTTCTACCCATTCTTCTGAAAATATTTTCACTTTTTTCACTTTATATTATTTATTAAAGTTTTATTTTTTGCGATTTTTTAATTTTAGGATAAGGTGAATTTTCGATTTTAATATTTATGTTAGTGTTAAATCTAAATGAATATCTGTCAAAGGATATGAGACACATGGATGAATAAAACCAAATTCTTCGTCAATTTCTCTCATTTTTACATCTGGGATCATAAAAACTTTTCCTTCCTTTAGTTTAGTCCTACACAAAGCACAAGCTCCTGAACGACATCCAGTGTTAATTATTAATCCCAAACTTTTTTCTCTTTCAAGACTATTTAACAATGGTTCAGTACATAATACTTCTATAATTTTTTGGATTTTTTTCCCTTGTTGAATAAAATCTATTTTTACCTTAACTTTTTTTGAAGCGGTTATATCTTTTGGCCATCCCATTTCTTCAGTAACATCATCAGGTACTCCATATAATTCATAAATAGCTCGAGATTGAGGTACTTTTAGTTCATTTAATTGTTGTTTTATGAAAGAATACATTGCTCTATTGCCGACAATGTAAAAGAATTTATCTTTAATTGCCCTTATAGTCTCTAAGATTTTATCTTTTGAAATGAAACCACGTGCACCATTCCAACCTGATCCTGGTTCTGAAAGAATATATTGAATTTTTATATTAGAACGTCGTGATTGAATATCATCTAATTTTTTTTTAAAAAGAATATCTTCCTCAGTCAAACATCCAAATAATAACCAAACGTTCAATTTTATGTTTTGTTCCATGATATTTCTCAACATTGAAATAAATGGAGTTATCCCTGAACCCCCTGCAATAAAAACTAAGTCTCTTCCATGAAAAATTTGGTTGTAATACAATTCTCCTAATGGTCCTGTTGCTTCTACAATATCCCCTACTTTTAATCTATCAAGAAGATAATTACTCACGAATCCATTTTCTTTTCTTTTTATTCCTAATTCATAATATGCGGATTGATTTGGAGAGGATGCTATAGAAAATGGACGTGAAGTTCTAACTCCGTCGATTTCAACTATAAGTCCGATGTATTGCCCCGCTCGAAATGGTGCTAAAGGCTTATTCCCTTTTGCTGAAATAAATCGAAATAATTTAGTATCCTTAGATAATTCTTCTATATCTGTAACTTGAAGTAATTGGCTTTCAGGATGAATTCGATCACAAAGAGCTTCTAATCCATCATAATACCAAGGAATTGGTTGAATATCATCTCGCATTTTTTTCAATTTTTCAAGCTTCTGATATTTTTTAACATCATTCATTATCTCTTTTTCCATTTTTAATGCCTCCCTTCCTTATTATCTTGTAAAAACATTCCTGCAGCAATTCTACCACTGAGTATACTTGCTGAGAATCCACCACCGATATTGGTCCAAGCTCCACATTGATATAAACCTGGTATTGGGCCTCGGCTTTTTAGTCTAAGATTTGGTCCATCCAATAGATCTTGTGTATATCCATATATTGCTCCATCCATATTTTTTGAGTACCGATAATATGTGAGTGGTGTTGCTGCTTCTGCAACTTCAATATAATCACGTATATTTGGACAAATTGTCTTTTCAATTATTTCCACCATTTTATCAGCAAGATAGTCCTTAACTTTATGGTATTGATCAGGAGGAACATTATACCATAATTTGCCCATTTGTAATGTTGTAATACATAACTCTGCCGTTCCTGGAGGAGATATATCATTGTATACATGATTATAACAACCTGCTACTAAATATTTTGGCGGTTCTAATTTTGCAAATGTTTCATAAGCTTTATCCATGTCATCTGATTCACTTATAGTCATCTCATGTGCATGAATTCCTAAATCTTTATATGAGGCATTTAATCCTAAATAAACTGAAAATGCTGACGGTCCAACTTCAGGAGCATAAATCTTTTTTATATAACTTTCTGGAACCACATCTTTAGGGAGCATTTTCATGGTTGTGCATATTGGATTAACATTTGAAATAGCTGCTTGACATTTATATACATCTCCATTAAGAAGTTCCACGCCTATAACTCTTCCATCTTTAACAATTATTCTGTTTACTAAGGCATTATATCTTATCTCACCACCTAATTCTTCAAAAGCCTTAACCATTGCAGTGGTTAATGCATGCGATCTACCAACCGGATAAGCGGCTCCCCATTTTAAAAATGTGATGATCATAGCAATATAAGCATATGCATTTAATCTAGATGGAGGTACTCCTAGATAACCCCATAAATGTGCGATAACCGAAATCAATCGCTTATCAGTAAAGAATTTTTTAAAGAATTCTGATAGGGTAATTCCCGAAACTCTTATCAGCCATGGATGTTCTTTAAGGATTTCAGCTGGCGAATATTGACCCCTTCTTTTTATCATAAATTGTATTCCTTCTAATACTTTCTGACATACATCTAAAAAGTCTTCAATTGCTTTCTTTTCCGAAGGAAATAATTCCATTAATTTCTCGGTATATTCTTCTAAACCAATGGGCATGGTGACATCATATCCATCCATAAATATACTTCTATAAAACTCTGGTATTTGTCTGAATTGTATTTTGTCAGGAATAGCACCAAGTCTTTCTAAAAATCGATATAGGCTCCCTTTATTGTTTTCTGTTCCGATATCACTTAATTCATGTAAGGCACTATCGAATTCAAATCTTCCTCTGACAAACGAAGAAGCAAAACCACCGGGGACATTATGTTTTTCTAACAACAGTACTTTTTTTCCTACTGAAGCAAGTTGACATGCAGCTCCGAGTCCTCCGAGTCCCGCTCCAATAACAATAATGGGATAAGTGTCTAAAACTCTACTTTCATCATAAATACTATTATTCATAAAAAATAATCTTATTAGATAAAATTTAAAACTATAGATTTTAACAATATTACTACAATTTATACAAATAAGAAAAGATAGAGTTTAAGCTATATTAAAAATGTTCATAGATTTTTTATCTATAGATTTAGTTTAAAAGTCTAATTAACGCCCAACGAACACTGGATCTCTTTTTTCTTTGATAGCATTCATGGATTCATTAAAATCTTTTGATGTAAAAGTTTTTCTTAAACCTCTATTTTCTAAATCTAAAGTTCTTTCTATAATATCTCTAAAATAAGCATGCATTGTCTTTTTCATCAATTTTAATGACAAACTAGGACCCTTTGGAGGTATCAATCTTATAGCTTGTTCTCTTGCATAAGGGATTAAATCTTTTGAGGGTAAAACTTTATTTATAAGTCCAAGATCGAGAGCTTTCTGTGCAGTAATTTTTTCTCCAAAATAACATATTTCTTTTGCTTTTTGAAAACCCACTAGTAATGGTAATAGAAATGAGCAACCAAATTCTGGGATTATACCTCTTTTAGAGAAAAAAAATCCCAGCCAAGCATCTTCTGCCATATATATTAAATCAGCCCCTGCTAAAGGCATTGTAATACCTCCTCCAATAGCCATTCCATTAATTGCAACGATGACTGGTTTACTAAAGTTCCAGAATTTCATACAAACCTTTTTTTGAGCAATATCCATTAGATCAATTTCAGGATATTTTCTCATTTGTTCAATCATTTCTGGTTTAAAAAAACCTCCAGATGTGAAAGCATTCCCTCTAGGATCTCCTGTTATAATAAGTACTCTGGCATTTCTATCTTTTTCCATATCTTCTAGAACATAATACATCTCTAAGAAACTTATGTAAGTTACTGCATTTCTAGCCTCTGGTCTTGAAATAGTGGCTGTACATATACCATTATCTTCCTTTTCATAAATAATATCTTCAAAATCTTCTATTCGCATAATTAATCGTAAAATTAAATTTTTAATATTGAATAAGTTTTGAATTTTGGAATATTTAAATTTAATTTTAAAATTAATCTTAATTTAGAGGAAAATAGAGTTTATTTATTGGATGTTTATTATTTAATATTTTATTTTTAAATGATATTCTTGAATTTAAAGCAATCATTGCATCTACTATAGCAACGGCAGGAAAAATGTATTCTGCTTTTTTTATTGTTCCATATATTATATAATCAGCACCCATAGCCTGAGCTAATGTTGATCCGGTAGTCTCACATGCTTTTTTAAAATCACCATTAAACGTATTATTTTTTAGACACCATCTACCAATTATTCCTGTAGGTGCGGTTCCAGTTGGAAAACCAGATTCTTGTTTTAGTCTATATATTCCTCTTGAGGCAATTCCTATTGTAGGGAGTTCAAATACATTTGTGAATAATAACAGATTCTTAATTCCTGCCATTTGTGCTTTTTTAATTAAACCAGTATTTTCATCTTTACCTAATAAAGTATCCAACATCCCATTGATTTTGGGATTCCTTGGGTTTAAAGATTGAATTAATGCAGATTTAACGTTGTATTTTCTTATAGCTAATAATTCATTATCTATGACGGTATAATTAATGGAATTATAAATAAGTCTTTCAATTAATCCAATTTCTTCTAAATGTTTTAGAAGATTTATTCTGATATTTGTTGGTGCATTTAATAAAAATGGATCTTTTGTTAACCCAGCAACAAAATCAATACATTTTTGAAGAGTAAGTTTATTAATCCCAGCAATATCTAACATACAAGGATTTCCACTCATATCAGAAATTTCTTTTTGATAATAAATTAGTCTTTCTGCCTCTTTCTTATTAATAACCCCTAATTTTTCATTTAATACTAATTTATCTCCTTTAGTAAAAATACTGCCAATTAATACTGTAGGATTCTCACCTATTTTCCCACCAATTTTAATTCCACATATATTCAAAATTTTTTGTTCTCTTTCAAAATTTATCAAATGAGAAACAGCTCTACACTATTATATTATTTTAGTTTTAAAGATAAAGGTATGTTTATAAAATAACTAAAATTATCAATAATCTCAGTCATTTTAAATAAATCTATAATTTTATAATAGGTTTATACCTATTTAAATGATATAAGCGGCTACATTTCATTATTTTCTAAATATTTTAAATAAAATTAAGAAAGAGATTGAAATTTAATTTTAAATTCAATATGTATAAAAAAAATAAAAAAAGAGAAATTTTAGGAGAACTATTTTGATTCTTCTTCTCTTAATGCCTTTTTCAGGACCTTTCCAACTAGAGTTAGAGGAAGCTCTTCCTTAAATTCCCATATTTTAGGAACTTCATATTTTGAGAGATTTTCTTCAGAATATTTTTTGATACTTTCTTTAACAGCGTCAGATTCTTCTACACCTTCTTTTAATTGTATAACTGCTTTAACAATTTCTGCTCCAGGTCTATCAGGATTAGGAACTCCTATTATTGCAATAATTTGAATATCAGGATGTTTAGTCATTACTTCTTCAACGTGAACACTGTAAACTTTGAAACCACTTACTATAAGCATATCTTTTGTACGATCTACAATCTTGAGATATCCATCTTCATCAAAAACACCAACATCACCCGTGTGGACATATCCATCTTTATCAAACGTGACTGCTGTAGCTTCAGGTTTGTTATGGTATTGTTTTGCTACCGAAGGGCCTTTTATTAAAATTTCTCCTGGTTGTCCAAACTCTTTTACTTCAGTACCCGTTTCTGTATCTATTAATTTAATATCTGTATCTGGCCAAGGTAATCCAACAGTTCCAATCTTTTTTTCCCCATACATTGGATTAGCACATATCACTACAGCTGTTTCAGTCATCCCATAAACTTCCACAAATTTATTCTCTGAGTGAAATTGTTTTTCAAACTCTCTTATAGCTTCTGGCGGAAAAGGTGCAGCACCACTAACATATAATGTAATATTATCTAATACTTCTGTTGGGATTTTTTTTGACATGGGATTGTTTTGGATCATTAAAAACAGTGTTGGTACATTACCAAAGCTTGTGGGTTTTTTATCAATTATTTCCTTTATTATATGATCAGTATCTCTTGGATTTGCTATTAGTATTTGTGTTCCACCTAAATAGGCCAAAAAAAGTCCAATTAAGAAACCCGCTACGTGGAAGAAAGGAAATGCCGAAAGCAGTATTTCTTTACCTTTCTCTCTGTCAAGCCAAACATCAAATTGATGAATATTTGACATTAAATTAGTATGAAGGATCTCAACTCCCTTTGGAAGACCAGTGGTTCCTCCAGTATATTGTATTAGAGCAATATCTTTTTTTGGATCAATATCTACCTTTTTTAAATCAATTTCAGTAGCTAGTGCTTCTAGAAACGGAACAACTGTTTTTCCTGGCCAAGGGATAAGTTTACCTTTTGGGATTTTTTTTATTAATTTTCCCATGAATACTTTAAAACCGCCAAATCCCATAAACTCCGAAACATTTGTTGGAATTATTACTTTCAAATTATTTAAGCGATCATATATCTTCGAGAAGACCTTTTCATGAAGTATATCCATTGTAACTAAGAATTTAGCACCTGAATCTTTCATTTGGTATACTATTTCCTCTGGACTTAACAATGGTGAACATCCTGTAACGGTTCCACCAGCTATATACGTCCCATAAACAGCAAAGAGGTATTGGGGTGAATTTGGAAGACATATGGCAAGTACATCACCTTTATTCATACCATTTTTCTGTAAGAAAGTTGCTAATCTCTGAGAATGTTCTAGTATTTCTCCAAAGAGAAAAGTACGATCCATAAAATGAATTCCTACATTCTCAGCATATTGATTCATTTTTTGTATTAACATCATTCCAATATCTTCTGTTGGATAAGTTAAAGAAGCAGGAACGTGTTTATCATACGATTTTAACCAAAATTTTTCACTACTCATTTGTTGAGCCAACTATATCACTTTTTTTTAAAGATACTTAATTAATTTCATCTTTATAGTTTATAAAAATTAACCTTTTTTTTTTCAATATTTTGTAGGAAATGAAGAAAATATACACTTCCTATTTAAATTATGGTTAAGTTAAGAGAAATGTAATTTAAATAAAAAAAAAATTAGAGAAGTTTAAATATCTGTCGTAATGTTAAACTCATAATATATTGCTGAATTTGTCTTGTACCTCCCCCTATTTCCTGAATTCTAGTTATCCCCAGTAAATCCTGCATTAACGTGTTATCACATACTCCAGCACCACCCATAAGATTAGAGCATTCATAAGCCGTCCTTTGACTTATCTTAGCACTTACTGATTTTAATTGGGAGGCTGTAGCCATTAACGCTAAACTGAATTCTTTAGGAAGAGCTCCAAATTGTTCCATTTTTTTGTCTACCATTTGACATATATTTAATGCGGATAAAGTAAGATTCATAGTTTCTGCCCATAGATCTGCTAAAGGAAATCCGACTCCTTGATATTTTAAAATTTCTTGATTAAACTGTTTTCTCATATTAGCATAGATTACTGCATGAGTTATAGCATTCCAAGCTTCTGCTGCGTTTAAAATGACAATTCCTAATCGTTCTAAATTTAATCCTTCAAAAAGATGTTCTCGCCCTTGTCCTGGTTTACCTAAAACGTAGTCTGGAGGAACTCTTAAATTTGTCAATGTCTCTTTGCCAATGTAAATCCGAGGTGTCCAAGGAATGTTTATTCTTTCTACATTCCAGCCTTCCCAACTTGTATCAGCTAAGAATTGTCCCATTGTATTTCCGCTATTTTCCTCTGTAACTGCATAAATAATTGCCCAATCTGCCTTAGGACCATTTGTTTGATATATTTTCTCTCCGTTAAGAAGAAAACTTCCATTTTCTTGTTCTTCACAAGTAGTTAGCATGTGGACCGCGTCAGACCCTCTTTCTGGTTCTGTTATACATATACAACCGTTTTTTTGTCCAGTAACTAGTTCTTTTAGCGCTTTTAAGCGAAGATCAATATCTTCATGATGCCCTATTAGTGGATTGATTGCTAAAACATTAGCTCCCATACCCATTGTGAGTTGGGGATCAAAAAAGTCAGTAGCTAATGTTCTCATAAATTCAGCAGTTAATCCATAAGGTTCAAAATTCAAGTCAAGAAATTCAAATTTATTCATTCTTGTTATTAAACCTTCTTGTCCAATATCAGGAATCCAATTATAAAAATCTTCAGTATGGGTTATATTATTCTTTTTTTCATAACCCACAAAGAACTTTTGAGCTTTTTTAAGGAAATCTAATTGTTCTTTTGGCAAATAAGACATAAGGTTGTAGTTCAAGAACTTATATCGATTCTTTAAAGAAAGCTTTTCAAGGATCTCATCATTAATACATTGCACATCTCCTTTTTTTATAGCCATTTATGTCAACTCTTTAAATTTAATTAATGTATTTGAGTGTGAATATTACTCATTTCTCTTAAAATTATTTAATAAGTATATTAAAATGTAAAAAACGGTAATTAGCGGTTTTCAAAATTATAAATACTACTAATCACAATATTAATCATTATATAATTTAAAATTAAAAAAAAAATAAAAATTATGACTGAAAAAGTAGTTGTTGCTAATAAGGGAATTATAAGAGCTGAATTTGCTTTTTGGGTTGGTCAATATATGGATAAATTTTACGATGCTCTTGAAAATAAGAAAATTATTGGGAATAAATGCCTTAAGTGTGGAGATGTCTTTGTTCCGCCAAGAAAAATATGTGGAAAATGTAACGAAACGATTCCTTTGGATCAGAATTGGGTGGATTTACCAGACACTGGAATACTAAAGAATTATACAATAACATATTATAAAATAAATGATAGAGCTAGTAGAAAAGTCAAGAAACCTCAAATAATTGGTATGGTTCAGTTAGATGGAAGTAATACGTCGATAGTTTATCGGCTATTAAATATAGAACCTGAAGAAGTGAAAATAGGAATGAAAGTTAAAGTTGACTGGGAAGAAGCAACAAAGGGAGACCCTTCAGATATAAAGGGTTTTTCTAAAGTATAAGAGGTGATATTAGAGTGGAAAAAGTAGCTATAGTTGGGTTTAATCAGGTAAAACTATATTCAGATGCTAATTATGGTAGATATGAAATGATATTTGAAGCTGTAAGAGGAGCTTTAGATAATGCTGGATTGAAAAAGAAAGATATAACTACAGTTGTATCTGCCACTAACGATTATTATGATGGGCGTACTATTTCAAACTCACTAACAGTTGAACCAGGAGGAGGTTATTTGACAGATGAATCAAAAGTTGAAATGGATGGAGCACATGCTGTTTTATATGGATTAATGCGAGTGTTATCTGGTAACCACAAATTAGCCGTTGTATGGGGTGGGAGTATGGCATCTTCATTTCCATCCCACACTGTTCGTTTATATGAAACAGATCCAACCTGGGAACGTCCAAATACTTACGTTAATGATGTTACTTCTGCAGGATTTCAGATGAGAGCCTATATGGAAAAATATGGAATAAATGCAGAAGAAATTGCTAAAACTGCTGTAAAGAATCGGAAAAATGCTGCTAATAATCCATTAGCACTAGCAGAAGCACAGAATACTAATTTAACTGTGAAAGATGTATTAGAATCTGATATTTATTCTGATCCTGTAACTGAATTAATGGTAGCTCAACCCTGTGATGGTGTTGCAGCATTGTTGTTAGCTCCTGAAAAACAAGCAAAAAAGATAACTGATAATCCTGTTTGGATTACTGGTGTAGGTCTAAATCAGGAAACTTATTATCTTGGAGATCGGGATTTATCTACTAGCAAATCCATGGAATTAGCTGGTAAAATGGCATTCAAAGCTGCCGGCATTAATGATCCTAATACTCAAATTGATGTAGCGGAGCTATATGAAGCATTTGCTCATGAAGAATTGATTTTTATTGAGTCATTAGGACTTGCTGAGAAAGGAAAAGGAGCAGATTTAAATGCTGAAATTGGAGGTGATTTTCCAGTGAATCCTTCAGGAGGTGCTTTAGGAGGAAATCCTTTGTGCGCGACAGGGTTAATAAGAATTATTGAAGCGGTAAAACAAATTAGAGGAGAAGCAAAAGGTTATCAAGTTAAAAATGCTAACAAGGCAATTGCTTCAGGTCAAATAGGAATGTGTTCTCAAAATAATATTTTATATGTATTGGAGGGTGATAATTAAAAATGGGAAGACAAGTATGTATAGCGAGTGCTGGTTTTAGTGAACACGCTTCAAAACGCTCAGATGTAAGTATGCCAGAATTAATTAGTGAAGCGATCAAAGATTGCTTAAAAAATGCACCTAGTATCGAAATTGACGATATTGATATGTTTGTAAATGGTAACATGCCTGCTTTTGAAGGCGCAAACATACCTGAACTATGGATGACAGATTGGATGGGTGCTAGAAATAAACCTTTAATGAGAGTGACAACAGGCGGTACCACAGGAGGTTCAGTAGCTATATCCGGATATTATTCTGTTGCATCTGGATTACCAGGGGTAGATACTGTATTAGCAGTTGCTTTTGAACAACAAAGTCAAGGTGACACCGCTACAGGTCTTGCTAGCGTTGCATATGGTGAAATATCTGTTCTAAACTCTTTAGGTATTCCATATGATCAGTTAACACTTCTATTTTCTGCTGGAGCTGCGATAGGGGTTGCATCATATCAAGCTACTAATTATATGCGGAAAAGCAAAACAACCGAAGAAGATTTAGCACGAGTAGTAGTTCAAAATAGACATAATGCTGCTAAAACATGGTGGGCTCACTTAAAAATGCCTAAGTTAACCATTGAAGAGGTTTTAGATACTCCTTATATATCATATCCTTTAAGATATGGAATGGTATGTCCTGCATCAGATGGAGCGTGTGCTATGCTCTTTACAACAGAAGAAAAAGCTAAGAATATTTGTGATATTCCTGTATATGTAAATGGTGTTGGAAGTGTTGCAACAGAAACCGGGATTCTAGGTTATTGTGGTAGTGGCTCAGGTCAATTGGATCCTTCAGAACAATTAGGTGCTCAAAAAACTTCTGATGTAGCATTTCAACAAGCTGGAATTTCTTTTCCAAGAAAAGAGATCGATTATGCAGAAGTGTACTCCCCCTTTCCTAATCAAGAACTAATGTGGGTTGAGAAATTAGGTTTATTCGAAGAAAATACCGCGTCGCAAATGTATGAGACGGGTGTAACTGCGCTAAATGGTGAATTACCAATAAATTGCTCTGGTGGAGTTAATTCTACTAATGCCATTGGAGCTTCTGCTATGGAACGCCCTGCGGTTGCAGCTTTACAAATCATGGGAAAAGCAAGTAATCAAGTCCCAAAAACCGTTCATACAAGCTTAGGACATGGTTGGGGTGGATATATTAATCTCATTACTATGATGGTAATGGCTGATGAACCTGCTAGAAAGTTTAAATAAAATATGGAGGTAAATAGTATGTCAAAACTAACAAGAAGAAAATCAATGGAATATATTAAAAAGGAATATGTTAGAACGAGAACTATGCCTGCTAGTTGGTATTTATCTAGTTATAAATTTAAATACAATATCACGCATATGGAACCCATGAGAGAAAAATTAAAACAGAAGAAATTAGTAGGATTACAATGTTCAAGTTGTAATAGAGTATTTTTCCCCCCAAGAATTGTATGTGGTAAATGTATGGTGAAGCCTGACCGTTGGGTTGATTTACGAGAAACTGGTCGAGTAGCAACCTTTACAATCGCATATATAAAAGATCCCGAAACTGGAGAAGTTCAAGAAAGACCAATTGTTTGCGCTCAACTTGATGGATCTGATACAAGTTATCCTACTCAATTAAACCCTGATATAACATTTAAAGATACATATGTAGGCATGCCAATTAAAGTTCATTGGACGGAAAATCCAGAAGGTGGGTTAAACGACATTGAATACTATGATTTGGCAGAAGATAAGGCAAAGAATTTAGAATTAAGAAAAGACTAAAATTTTTTTATTTTTTTTATTTATCTAATTATTACTTTAAATATTTACTTAAAACATTCCCTATTTTTTCAATAGAAAGTTCAATGTCATCTTCATTAATTCCATAGTGAGTTACAAATCTTATTTTTTCTTTACTTATATTAAAGCATAAAATCCCTTCTTTTCCAAGTTCAGCCACGATTTTAAATATGTGCGTCTTTTTCATAAGTTCTACAAGTACAATGTTAGTTTGTGGATTATTAGCTATAATAGGTAAATCATAAGAACCAATCCCATTAGCTAATAATTTAGCATTTTTATGATCTTCTTCTAGTCTTTTAATCCATTTTGGTTCAAGTGCTACTAAGCCAAAAGACGCAATTATACCTGCTTGACGCATACCTCCACCAAGCATCTTTCGATATCTCCTAGCAGTTGTAATTAATTCTTTTGATCCTGCAACAATTGATCCTACTGGACATGAAAGCCCTTTAGATAAACAAAACATTACACTATCAACATGTTTTGTAAACTCAGTAACAGGGATTTTTAATGCAGTAGCGGCGTTAAATATCCTTGCACCATCTAAATGCAATTTTAAATCATTTTTGATTGAGAACTGTTTTATATCTTTAATTACATCTGGTTGGATAATTACTCCTCCATGATAGTTGTGTGTGTTTTCTACAGAAAAGAGTGTAGTTGGTGGTTCATGTATATCCTCCTTATCTCGTACTAATTTTTGGAGTTGGTCATATGCAGGAACACCTTTAATTGAAGAATAAGTTCTAATCATCAGTCCTCCAATCCGAGCAGCACTTCCAACTTCATTTTTATATATATGACTTAGCTCTTCTAAAAGAACCTCATCACCAGGTTTAGTTTGTGAAAGAAGGGATACAAGGTTACCTTGAGTCCCAGAAGTAACAAATATTGCCGCTTCTTTTCCAATAGTCTTTGCAGCTTTTTCTTCTAATTCATTTACAGTTGGATCTTCTCCTTCGACATCATCTCCAATTTTGGAATCATTCAATGATCTTAATGCCTCCCACATTTCGGGAGATGGTTTAGTAACAGTATCAGATCGTAGGTCAACAATTTTCATTTTAATGATTTTATCATTAATTAGCTTAATCTCTATAATCTTTCATCTAAATAAAATTGTATGATATGAAAAAGTTAAATAAATGGCTAAAATTTGTGGAAAACTTCCTCAATTGATTTACCAATTATTTCAATATCATCTAAATTTGCTGTGCCTAGTTGTTTATCTACTCCATACTTTAAATATTTCACCTTATCAACCCCATATCCTATTATAGCACTCCCTACTGTATCTACAGCTACAGGATCTTCTCCTGCTATAATTAAATCCATTTGAATTGGTTTACCTCCGAGTTCCCATCCATCTGATCCAATAATTCCATCAATGATTTGAAACTTCATTTTTGATCGCAGGACAGAAACCAAATCTGCAATTTTTTTATGTAGATTAGAGTGCATTATACTTTTCGGCATAATAGTTCCCATTATATTTTTCATACTTAATGTTGTTTTTGCCAAATTATGAGTTTTCAATGAAGGTACAGATATAATACAACTGGCATCCATAGCTGTTTTTACAATGTTTATTGTTTTTAGAGATAAAGGATTAGATATTTCAATATCGTTAATAACCTCATCATCATTCAAATTCATTATTTTAATTCCATAGTCTACTAATCGATAAATTTCATTGAGTTCAAAGAATTTTTCAGAAAGCCCAAAAGAACCACCATCTGCTACAATAATCTTTTCAGGATCGACTTTAGAATCCTGGATTAGATACATTACTATTCCTTCCAATGTGTCTGTTGAAGTTATATTTCCTGTGCTAAAATGATCTGAGGTTACCCAATTCGGATTTATTAGGATTTTCTTTTCTGAATTTGTAATCAAATTATATAAGGGAATAAGTCTGAGTGTTCTTAATATGAGATCTTGTGTTGTTTCTTGAATCTGTCTTTGAATTATATAAACCTTAGTCTTCATTTTACAAAACTTAATTCTGATAAAAAGATTAATATATCATATTTAATGGATCAAATGAATATTACATTAATAGAATATACATTAAATATTAATTCATGAATTTAATTAATAGAAAATATAAGAGTTATAAAAGATGGTTTTCATCCCATCTCTATAAGCAAAAATATTTAGTCTTTTCTGTCATAATAGGAATTATTATCCTTACATTAACGAGAACTCTTATTCCTGTTGTTCTTGGAACAATCATTAATAATTTGATATTGATGCAAGATGAAACTAATTTAATAATAATGGTTTCAATAGGATTTTCTCTCTATCTTTTCCGCAATATTATGGATTATGTAACCATGATGTTAGGACACAATCTTGGTTTAAAAACTGAGCAGAATATGAGAAAAGAGTTTTTTGATTCTATTCAACTAAAGCCATTACGATATTATGATGATGCTCGAACTGGAGATCTACAAGCTTTAGCAACTAATGATTTACGTGTTATTAATACAATGGTTTCACACGGTAGTTTTTATATTTATCCCTTTTTTCAAGTTGTAATAACCATGATTTTATTGTTTGAGTTTCTTGATTTTAGATTAGCTTTAATCACTTTTCCATTCATAATTTTATACATTTATTTTATATTATATTACCGTAGAAAAATTTCGCCTTATGCTTCAGCACGATTAAGAAAACATTCAAAATTGGCGACAGTTTTACAAGATAGTATTACTGGTGCTGCAG
Source organism: Promethearchaeota archaeon (assembly GCA_048939015.1). Lineage (GTDB taxonomy): Archaea > Asgardarchaeota > Lokiarchaeia > Sigyniarchaeales > SOKP01 > Loki-b32. The sequence goes on along the minus strand of JBHLPW010000040.1, from coordinate 7,676 downwards.
TTGTTAAAGCTTTTACAGCAGAGAAATTGGAACGGAAAAAGTTTAGTAAAGCTGTATATGCTTTTAGAGATAATTGGATTGGGGAAACTAAAGTGCAATCTAAATACTATCCTATGCTGGTTTTATATATAGTAATAGGGACAACATTTTTAATTAGCTGTCTATTTGTTTTCCAAAATACTTTGACTATTGGTGAATTGGTTTCAATAAATCTACTTTTAATTACGCTTATAGATCCTACGAATACTATTTTTTGGGCTACAAATGACATGATGAGTGGTTTTGCAGCCTGTTCACGTTTATATAATTCTCTTTTAAGAGAAGAAAGTGAATACAGCAATGAGAGCGTTATTGAATGGCCTGATAATATTAAGGGTAAAATCGAATTCAAAAATGTTTCATTTACCTATAAGAACAGATATGAAAAAAATCCCCTAATTCTTAAAAATGTGACCTTTACAATTGAACCATACCAAAGAGTAGCTCTTGTAGGTCCAACTGGTTGTGGAAAGACTACTCTTGTTAAGTTACTCTTACGCCTTTACGATCCACAAGAAGGAAATATACTTATAGATGGTATAAACATTCAAGACTACCCTCTTCAATTATTAAGAAGACATATAGGTTATATTGAGCAGGATATCTATTTATTTTCACGAACTATAAATGAAAACATTGCTTTTGGAAGACAAAATGCAACACAAAAAGATATAATTGAAGTTGCAAAATTAGCCCAAGTAGATGAGTTTGTACAAAAGTTTCCTAAAAAATACGAAACAGTTGTAGGTGAAAGAGGTACACGCCTCTCTGGTGGAGAAAAGCAACGAGTAGCGATTGCTCGAGCTTTTTTAACAAACCCTGAAATAATTATTCTGGATGATTCTGTGTCTGCTGTAGATAGCGAAACAGAAGAAAAAATAGGCCTTGCTATGGAAAACATTTTGGAGAATAGAACTACATTAATTATTACTCATCGTTTACATACAATTCGTTCTTCTGATAAAATAATTGTACTTAAGAAGGGAAAAATCGTAGCAGAGGGTAATCACAATAGATTAATTCAAAGTTCCGAAGATTATAGACGTATTTTTGGGAAGCATATTATATTACCAGAATTAAAAATTAAAAAGATTTTTGAGGTGCAAAAATAGGAATGTATTCTGGGATATATAGCGACCAAACTATAAGAAAGTATTCTGATCGTGAATTATTTATTAGATATATAAAACGAGTTGCTCCTTTTAAAAAAAATATTATTCTTATTTCATTATTTGTTCTTATTTCAACTATTGCTGAGATTGTTAATCCTCTTTTAGTTGGTTATACAGTTGATGAATTATCTAAAGTAAATCGTAATATTTTACTAATTGATTTTTCCGCTCTTGCTTACCTTTTATTATCTGTAATTATATGGATAATGTTTTACTTGCAAAGAAGACAAATTGGGAAATTTGCTCCATTTTTTCTTGATAAGCTCCGTATGGATATTTTCGATAAATTACATGAACAAGATATGAGTTTTTTCGATAAATTTGAAAGTGGGAGATTAAATACTAGGGTTTCAAATGATGCATTAGATTTCGGAAACACAACCATATTAATAACAGATACAGTAGGGAGTTTCTTAATATGCATATTAACATTTGGAATTCTTTTGTGGTTAAACCTTACACTAGCTCTTATTACTTTAATTTCTATTCCTATTATCTTACTATTGATGATTTCTCTAAGGAAACTTGCGAGAAGAGTTAGTAGGGCTTATAGAAGATCAATCGGAAATGTGAATGCTGCCATGGTAGAGGCTATTGAAGGGATTCATGTCTGTAAAAGTTACGGACAAGAAGCTGTTGTTTCTGAACAGTTTGATAAAACTAATAAAGAGTATTTTAAGACAGGATTTAGATTAACAGCAACAACTCATATGTGGCGACCCTTGCTTGAGATGGTTTCTGGAATTACATTAATAGTGATTGTATATATTGGTGGTCGATTTGTCCTTCAAGGAATAACTAATCCAGGAACAATTTTTATGTATATACTCTATCTCCAGAGATTTTTCCGTCCTATTATGGCTGTTGCTTTATTTTTTCCTCAACTTAGTTCGGGCATGGCAGCTTATGAACGTATCCTTGATATTCTCGATTCTGAACCCAAAGTAAAACAAAACTCACAAAGTTTAGAAATTGATAAATTAAAGGGAGAAATTATTTTTGAAGACGTTGACTTTTATTATAAAGAAGGGGAGTGGGTTTTTCAAGGTTTAAATCTGAAAATAGAAAAAGGTGAAAAATTGGCGATTGTTGGCCATACTGGTGCTGGAAAGTCAAGCTTAGTAAAGCTACTTTCACGTTATTACGAATTTCAAGGAGGTATTATTAGAATTGATGGTATGGATATTAGAAACATAAAATTGGATTCTTATAGGAGAAATATGGGAATCGTTCAACAAGATGTGTTTTTATTTACTGGTACTCTAGAGGAAAATATTCGTTACGGTCGAAGAGATGCCTCGGAAGAAGATCTTCAGGATGCAATTAGAGCTGTGCATGCTGAAGAGCTTATTGAATATTTACCATATGGTTTACAGACTCAAATAGGAGAAAGGGGGAGAGGTCTTTCCGCTGGACAAAAACAACTAATTAGCTTCGCTCGAGCACTTTTAATGGATCCCAAAATACTTATTTTAGATGAAGCTACTTCAAGTGTAGATGCGTATACAGAAGCGATAATTCAAGAGGCTCTTGATGTATTATTAACTGATAGAACCTCAATAATAATAGCGCATCGATTGTCTACTATCTTAAATGCTGACCGAATTATTGTAATGGATCAAGGAAGAATCATTGAAGAAGGTACTCATGAGTCTCTACTTGCCAAGGGAGGGAAATATGGGATGTTGTATAAACAATATTTTGAACATCAAAGCTTAGATTGGCAACCTGACCATATTAAACAGCCATTATAAATCCTTAAAAAAAATTATCAATATCTTTTTTCAACTATTAGTATTCATAGCGCAGAAAAAACTCATATAATACATCTTCTTCCAGATTTAATAATAGCTCAGATTTAATCTCATCTAAATAGAATTTTTCAGTTCTTTTAAGATTAATCTCCTCTTCTTGTATTCCATAATTATACCAATGTTTAAGGATACCAATTCGGGAAACTTTTTTTGAATTTAAAATATCGAAAATAAAATTGATCCATCTTTCTGTATCTAATTGTATATCACGTTCCGTTATTGACTGTTTAATACGTGGAGGTTTCTTCTGCAACTTCTTTTTAATCCAATCATCAATCTCAGCCTCAGTCCATTTCTTTCTTCTTAGATTTTTAACCTTCTTAGAATTCAATAACTCCTGATATTCTTGTTCTCTATTTAAAATCCCTAAAGACGTGTCGCAATCGCAAAAATCTTTAGTTGCTCGAAAATAAAGCTCACCTGGTCGAAACTGAGGAGTTAAATTATCATTATTGATTAGAGAAAACGCCATATTATATCGATCAAATATATTTCTTATTGATTCAATATCAGTACTTTCTGGTAAGGTTGTCGTTATGTAAAAGCACATAAGAATCAGAATAGTTTTTCAATTTTTAAATTTATCCCAAAATAAATATAGAATTTAGGTATGAAGCTACAAAATATAAAAAATAATAAATAAATTATTTAGATTTTAATACTGTTGTTATTGCTCTTGTAAGACGAATGACATCCATAACTTTTCCATTTTCAACAGTTATTTGCTCTCTTGAGATAGCATGAGTAAAATCTCCTTTACCCTCGCAAATTCTTACGATAGCTATTGGAAGTCCTGACATTAATATACCTGCATCAGTTAAGGTTCCACTGGATAATATTGCTTTGCGATTTTTGATTTCTAAAAAGAAAGTATCTTGATTATCAAGATTAAATTGAAAGGACATTTCCCAATCCACATCCTTTCCAGCAATATTAGTTACAAATACAGCTTGAGCTTTTGGATTTTTGTTTAGCTTATCTACAATTTTTTTTAAATTTTCATAAGCAATTCCCATTTTTACTTCCCTCCTTCGTATTCTGGTTTTGAAATCCAATTTTCATACTCATCTTCAGGCACAAAGAAGAAATCCGTCATTTTCCCTTCCCTTTCTTTGTTAAAAACTGCTTTAACTTTCTTCCCCTTTTTTATTTTTGAAGGGACTAAATTTTCAGAGAATATACCTTGAAGTAAAGCTGTTTCTGCGCCATCAAGTTTTATAAAGCCTACACCGTAAGGTATTGCTTTGATAAAAGCTGAAGTTGTATACCAAACTATCGTACTAACCTCGATCGTTCCAGTTTGCTTAAGTTCTACCCAATCTGCTGGTTCATAACAATCAGAACAATTAATTCTAGGAGGCATCCATGTTTTTCCACATTTGGTACATTTCGTACCTAATATCTTTTTGTTCTTCATTAACTCAATAAAAAATTTGGATTGACCCCCCATGGTGTATTTATAATTAATTTTGATGAAATCTCTTATTTGATGGTCTTGAAATTCTTGATTCATGGTTTTTTTAACCCCTCCTCATTTGTCATTACTATTATAGCCGCATATGCGGCTCCAGGTCCTCCTATAGAATGTGAAATTGCGCGCCCTTTTTCTATGTGTACTTGATGTTTTCCTGCATCACCTCTTAATTGAATTGCAGCTTCTCCAGTACTCATAATTCCTGTGGCACCTACAGCATGCCCACAACCTATTAACCCTCCAGAAGGACAACAAGGAAGTTCCCCTTCTAACCATGGACCCTCTCCTTGTTTTTCATAAGAATTTTCGATCCAAGGACCACCTTCTCCAAATGGCACAAACCCAAGTTCTTCATAACTAATAACTTCCTGTCCACTAAATGCATCATGTAATTCTGCTAAATCTATTTGATTTTTAATTTTATTATAATCTAGTCCAGCCATTTTATACGCTGCTTTTGCAGCATAAATATTTGAATAAAGCCTTCCCATATCTTCTCTATTGCCGATAAAACAATCTGTATTGGCAGCTGCAACTCCTGTAATCCAAATTGGATTTTCAATCTTTAATTCTTTTACTTTATCTTCGCTTGCTAAAATCAATGCAGCTGATGCCTCTGAATATAAACAACAATCTAACATTTTAAAAGGATGACATATTATCCTAGAATTCATGACTTCTTCTACTGTTACCTTCATAGGGGATTGGGCCTTAGGATTTAATATAGCATTTCCATGATTTTTAACACTTACGTAAGCCATTTGTTCTTCGGTTGGATTCCCAAATTCCTCATAATGTGCATTGACCATCGATACATAAGAACTAGCCGCCATCATACCCATTGGATATTCATAAGTCATATCTGCTGAATATGCAATGGCGTTAAGAACTTCAGGTGTAGTAGTACCTGTTTGTTCATCATAGCAATCGTTGCATTTTTCAAGACCTATACATAGGCACAGATCACTCAATCCCGAAGCAACTTCAGCATATGCTATTCGAACAGTATAACCTCCAGTGGCACCACCTGTTGCTACTCTTGTACCAGGCTTATTATTCATTCCTAAATAACTATTTGTAAAGATATCCGGCATGAATTGACGCTCAAAAAGCTCATTGTATATCCCATAAACCGTTGACTCAAGATCTTTATGCGAAATCTCCGCTCCATTCTTGTTTGCGTCATCAAGCGCTAGTTTTGTAGCATCATAAGCAAGTTCAAAGTATGTTTTATCCAAATATCTTGCTCGAAAGGGTGTAATTCCTATTCCGATAATTCCAACTTTTTTTGTCATTTTTTTCACATTACTATATCCTAATTTTTCATCTAAAATTTGATTTAATTATATTTATTGAAGAAGAATTAAGTAAAAAACTATTTAATTATATATTTATTTAAAACAATTTTGTTAAAATAGATTTAAAGAATTTTTCTTATTGTACTGAGAGATTTTAAGAATCATTGACTTATTCTGAAAATTTTCTTAAAAATTTTGCTGTTTCTATTAATTTATCCAGTGATAAATCTGATTTTATGGCTTTCATGCCATTTTCGATTGCCCATTGAAATTTAGAGAGAATTTTCTTTTCCAAATCTGAGAAATTTCTCCAATTCTGAATATTTGGGATTAAGTTAATTAATTTTAAATAATCATCGAAGTTTATAACAAGTATATGGTCTTTCATTTTGATGGAATTAGATTTATTTATTAATTTATTAAACTTTTCCTTATTACGGCCTTTTTGTTCTTGCAGTAGTACTATTATTAAAAATCGTTCTTTACTTTGATATTTTTTAAAACATTTTTCTAAAATTTTTATTGGATCTAATGAAAATGTAAAATCAACTGAAATTTTTTTTATAATATTTGGAATTGGGATAACCTGTTGGAATCTTTCAATTTTTGTTAAAAATTCGAGATTTCGATCAATAAGAATATCTGCACGAAATTTTCTATTTGGATCAACTTCTCCTTCAATTTTTATAGGGCATTTTTTAATTTCGAAATATTTATTGTTGAGATATTGAAGTATATAATGTAATTGTTCTCCAATCACCCTTGTTCGTTCCCCACAAAGAGGACAACCGTTTCCCCCATCAATTCCATTAAAACTTGCCCACCATATATGATTTGATTCATTTAAACACCTCCACTTTAAGAGAACTGTATTAGGGGTTTTATTACCTTTTTTTCCCATGATTTTGTTAAATTCCAATCTATTCATATGAAAACTTAAATCCTCTCTTGAATCACCTAATTCAATGCATTTTTCATATGAAGTTTTAAAACAAAACACACATCCTTTTCCCATATATATATTGTGATAACTTGCCCACCATTTATGACCATATTTTATACATTTCCATCTTAACTTAACATAACTTGGTTTAATTAGTCCTCTCTTTTCAATTACCGCTTCAAATTCTTCCTGATTCATGTCAAACACAATATCATTCCTGGAAGCACTTAAATCAACACAAGTTTGATAATCTATTACATTTACTCCTTTAGGACATTTATTACAACCATTACCTTGCCTTATAGCATTATAACTAGCAGACCAAATATGATTTCTTGAAATACATCTCCAACTTAGTTGTACATCACTTGGATTTTTATTTCCTCTCTTATCAATAGCTTTATAAAATTCATCCTTCGTCATGTTAAAGTTTAAATCTTCCCTAGAATTCCCTAAGGCCATATAATCCTCATAATTTATCGCATTATTCCTTGGACAATGGGGACATCCTGTACCATTCTTTATATTATGATATATTGCATACCACTTATGGTTAAATTGGATGCATCTCCATCTCACTTTTACCCAACTTGGTCTAATAGTTCCTCTATTATCCATTAAATCTTTAAATTCTTCTCGAGTCATATCAAAATCTAAATCTTTTCTGGATTCTCCTAGCTCTTCGTATTTCTCATAAGAACTCTTTCTAATATTTAGAGTAAATTTCGAATTATTTGTTTTTAGAATTCCATTATTATTACTAACTCTAAAATCATTATAATAATGAATACATTTGGATGGAACTTGAGAATTAGATTTATATCTATTACCTTCACAGTAATGGTTTTCTTCGTTCAATCTAACTCCTTTTTATAAAATTTTTTTTTTAAAATAATATTCCTTAATTCTTATATTAAAGAAAAGAGTATTTTAGTT
>JBHLPW010000039.1:0-52005 GCA_048939015.1 Promethearchaeota archaeon | reverse complement strand
GTGAACAAGGATATGGTATTAACTGGGATAGTAATTTAATCACTTTTCCACTACATTTAGGCAGTGAGTACAAAAATTATCTTGAATTCGATTTTGAAATTTCTTTACAAAATGAATATTATATACCTGAAGACCAAATAGATAAGTGTATTATTTCAATATCTAAAGATTTTGGAGACACTTGGAATATTATCGAGGAGTTTACATTTGAGAGTGAAGAATTATCTGGAAATCGAAAAATTGATATCTCTCAATACTCTGATGATGTGATAATGATAATGTTTACTTTGCATTCAAATGATAATGTGATTGGATTGGGATATGGATGGTTATTATCCAATATCTATGTAGGATATGATAAATCTACAGATTTTATTGCGCCTGAAATTGAAATTATAAACCCAGAACCTGATATTACTCTTAAATCATTGATTATGATACAAGCAAATATTTCTGATAATATTGAGTTAGATGAGTCAAAAATTTATATTTATCTCAATGGAAAGAGTATTGATAGAAGCAAACTCATATTTAATAGCACTACACATGTTTTAGAGTTTAGTTGGGATACAACTAAATATAGTGATGGAAGATATGAAGTTAAAGTGGTAGCTTATGACGAGGAAGGAAATATGGGCGAAGATTTTGTTATTGTTAGAGTAAATAATATGAAATGGTGGAGCACATGGGGTCCATACATAATTATTTTTATGTCTGCAATTATAATTGGGATTGCTATTTATATTATCTCAGAAAGGAAAGGTAGAATATGGATTAGTAGAATAAAAGATAATCGTGCTGAAAAAATCAGAATGAAAGATATTGATAAAGATCAAGTAATTAAAAGGATAGAAGTGATTGAATTGGAGGAGGAATTAACTAGGCCTTTGACTTTATATTGTAAATCATGTAGATCTTGGTTTTCCTCAGCCAAATTTGATATTATGTGCCCAACTTGTGGGCATGATCAAATATATGCTGCTTACTTATGTGAAAATTGTAAAAAATGGTATTTCAAAGATGAACCTAGGAATAATTATTATTGTAAAAATAAGACTTGTGAAGGAGTAAGGCTAATTAGGCAAGAAAAAGCAACAGTTCAAGAAATTTTAGCCAAAGAGGGTAAAGTTTTGAAAAAGTTTAAAAGTAAGAAGAAAAAATTCAGTATTTTAGATATTTAATACAAATATTAAGATTTAAAATCGAAAAATATGGAGATAAGAAATTTAATATACCAGTTAAGGAAGAAGATAAATTTACAATTTCTAAAGCAATCTTGGCTTGATCTCAAGAGAGATAAGGCTAAGGCAATATTTGGAATAAGTGGTATTGCAATTTCATTATTTTTATTGACTGTTATTGGAATGTTAAATGATACAGTGAATTATAATTATCTATTGTATGTTACTTCAACGACAGGTAAGAATGATATACTAATCACTCGTGCTATTCAAACAGATTTAACATTTAATCCCTTCTATGATGAAAGCATTATTAATAATGAATTAAGCGATATTGAAGGTGTTGATGAATTATTTCCACGAATTATGATGCTAGTGACGACAACCTCAGAAAATATAAACACAAGTGGCTTCCTGCAATTATATGGTCTTGATTTTTTAAAGGAAGCAGAAAATGGAAATTTGGGTAATTTAATTATAGTTGATGATGAGGGAGAAGAAACTAACGAGATATATGAAGATGAACCTGATGCTGGCGAATGTGTCATTTTACAAAATGCTGCTGAAATCCTTAATGTTTCAAGGGGGGATACTGTCCATTTAGAATACCAAACTTATCAATTAAATTTAACAATCGTAGAAATTTGTGTCCAAGATCTTAAATTTATGCAATTTGAATCATCTCTAATCCTTGTTAATTTAGATCAAGCTCAAGATTTTTTACAAAGAGAAAATCAAATAAATTATGTTGTAGGGACTATTGAAAATCCTAAAAGTGTATATGACGCGAGTGATTTAACGTTAACAACAAGGAGATTAAGAATAATTGGTACTAGGATACAAGAAAGATTGGAACTTAACGAATTCTCCGTAAATTTACCCAAATTAGAGGAACTTGAAAGTGGTCAGTTCATGTTAATGATGGTTACTATAATTTTTTGGTTTATTATTATCCTTTCAATGCTTATAACCGGTATTTTAATAAATAGCATACTTTCAACATCCGTTGAAGAGCGTGTGCGAGAGTTCGGTATTGTCAGAGTTGTAGGCAGTAAAAAAGCCTATCCTGTAAAAATGGTATTATTTGAAGGTTTCATGTTAGGATTATTTGGCTCAATTCTCGGAATGATACTTGGATTTACACTAATGCGGCCAATAGCACAATCCATATTTCCTATGTATCATTTTCAATTTGAGTTTTCCGAAGTTGAGTGGGTTATTCAACCAGACACTCTCATCTTAACCTTTGCTATAGGTACATGCGTGTCATTAGCAGTAGCTTTAATACCTGCTATTAAAACCGCAAGGATTGACTTAATTAAATCCATTACTCCTTTTCAAACTAAAGAAGAGGGTTGGGAGATTAAAAAAGAAGGAAGTATGAATGTTAAAAGTTTTATTGCTGGAATTTCGATTGCTGCAATTGGGATGATAGTATTCGTTTTACTGCCAAATATTTTTGTTACTGGTGATTATATGCTAACAACTGGATTATTTGTTGGATTACTCGCTGCTATAGTAATTGGGTTAGTATTTGCATCAATCGGGATAATACCGTTAATTCAGAGGATCTTTTTGGGGATAATTACACCAACTATAAGAAAATATAGTAACATAATAGCACTTTCATTAAAGCGATATAGACGACGAAATACTAGTACTGTTCTCATGTTTGCTATTAGTTTCTCATTTATATTTTTTATTACAAGTGTGACTGAAATGGAATCCGAAAATACAGCATTAAATTTAAAATTTCAATATGGATCTGATTTAGTTTTAGTAAATCAAGAATTATATAATTCTGAAAGTGCACTTACTCTCGAAATGGCTGAGGATTTGAGAAATTTAGCCGGAGTTGATAAATTAGCAATTTCACTTCATAATACTTTTGATATTCAAGCTACATTATCAGCAATTTTTGATGTTAGTGAAGGTCAAGTAGGTTTCTCAGGAGGAGGATCGGAAGAAGCGATGATGGGTATGTTTCAATTCTATACAACCCAAGAAGAAGTTAAATTTCAAACCACAGCTGGAGATATGATGGATTTTGATGTAGTCGATGCAGGATTTATAGGTATTAATGAAGATTTTGTTGATTTGATAGATAAGAATTTATTAATATGGGAGAGTGATGGAAGTAGTACGTCATATTCATTTAATGAATTATTTGATCATAATAATACTTGTATTATAGCTAAATCCATTGCAAGTAGACTGGGTATCCAAGATGTTGGAGAAAACATACGAATAACCTTTTATGATCCTAAAATAGAGGATCATCCTGGCAATGTAACGATTTTTAAAGTTGTAGGAATCTCCGGAGGAATTCCAGGATTTTATAATTTCCGTACAAATGAGATGTCTGCAAACGGAGGCGGTGTAATGGTTTCATTAGATAATTATATGCGCTTAATGAAAACTAAAAACCCTGGAGAGAGTAATATGATTGTAGACAAAATTTTTATAAATTTGGTTGATAAAACAGAAGAAAATATTGAGGAAACTAAAGACGATATTCAAGTAATGTACCAAGAAAAGGATATTCTTATTGATGATGCCATTTCTAAAATAAAATTTATGGAATCGATGACTGAAAGACAGAGTTTTTTAATGGAGTTAATTCTGATGTTCACAATAATAATAAGCATTTTTGGGTTAGTAAGTAGTATGTATGCAATTATGTTAGAAAGAAAATTTGAAATTGGTATCCTTCGTTCGATGGGTATGAAAGCTAGAAATGTTAGAAATATGTTTTCAATTGAAAGTTTGACAATATTGCTTGCTGCCGGAATTATGGGAACAATAATTGGTACATTCACCGCTTATTTACTCGAATCAACAATGTCGCTGATGACTGAGATGCCTGTTATTTTTACACTCCCTTGGGACACTTTACTTCGTGTATTTATCTTATCAATATCTATTTCAGCTTTAGGAACCTATATTATTTTAATCAAGTATTTTTATAAAAAGTCTATAATGGATATTTTCAGGCAGACTTTTTAATCTATATGTCTTATTAGATTTTTTAAGGTTTCAATTGATTTAATAAAAGATTGATATAAAAAAAGTAAAAATTTGATTACATCATAAGTAATCTTTTTTCAATTATTCTAAATATTTCTTTTCTTCTTGTTCCTTTGACTTTTTTGTTTCCAATTCATTGATTTCAAATTTTAACTCATCATAGAGTTCAAAAAATTCCGAAGGTTTTGAACAGGGAGTTTTAATTAATTCATTTAAAACATTTTCATATTCATCTTTGTTTTCAAAAATACTCTTAAAATTATCTTCAATCTGTTTTGGTATTTCATGATATTCATATGAAAGAGTAATAAGCTGATTCTTATTCTTAATATTATTATAAGGAATAATTGAAAAGTATTTACTTATAAACTCATAGGCAGATCTATATTCTTTCATATCTATACAAGATTTTTTTAGAAGTCTCTTAAATTTATTCTGAAAATCAATTGTAAAATTATTAACACAATCTCTTAATAATTTGGATGCTTTGGAAGCAAGTAATCCTACTGTTATATATTCGCATCTAGTCACTAAAAGAATACCTTCATTTAGATTTATATCAAGGATTCCGCCTACATGCATTACTTCCTCACTCATTATCTCAATCGCATTTAGAAATCCCGAAAAAATAGTTTCGCTTATATTCATATCTGTCCAATCATGATCATAAAGGGGATTACCATTATTATCTCTTACTGAGATTCTATAAACAGTATAAGGCAAAACGTAAATAACTTTTACTTCTTTCATGACCACTATTGTTATAAGTATTATACCTATCAAATTTAAGAAGTGCATTAAAATATTGAAAATTGGATTTATATAATAAAGAAAATGAAATATAAAACCTCCGACAAACAAAATGGTTCCAATAAAACATACTAAAGTTTTTTTCTTAAAATAAAATGGACTACTTAACCATGTTTTAGTTCCCCAAAACACTAAATAAACTATGAATAATAGATAAAACATGGTATTTATAATACTAAAGAGTCCACTAGGTATATATTTTTTAACTCCTTGTTCCATCACTTGTATGACAGCGTTAGGTTGGGTTCCCAAAAAAATAAGTAAAAAACCTAAACAGCAAGATAAAATAAAACCAATCGTATAATATGATTCCTTAATCATATTATTAAAAAATAAAATAAAAAAGAATGTAAATGGAAATATTAGCATAATATGAATACGAGCAAAAGCTCCATTTTCTAAAACGATAGAAATAATGTCGGTTACAAAATATAAGACTAAAAACCATGATGTTAACCTTAAATAAAACAACAGTGGAAATCTTTTCGTTATTTTAGATACTTGTATTGCTATTGTAATTATTAAAAAGACTATTGTTATAGAAATTAAAAAAGCAAGTTCTAAAATTATAAGTATGTTCATATCTATCCCCTTATCTATATTTTTTCTAATTTATTTTACTTTTAAATTTTTTTTTTTTTCATTATTTTGAAGAAATTCTTTCATCTTTTTTGAAATACAAATCTCCTTAGTGGATTCATCTTTATAGATTAAAATCTGATGCTCCATCAAAATTTTTAACCTATAATTAACATTTTCTCTTTTAAAGTTAATTTTTTTGTATACATTTGGCTTTTTAATCTTATCATTGTCTGTAAATAATCTTATAATGTCTCTATTAAGGTCATCCTTCATAAAGAAACATAATCTTCCAAAATCATCTTCTAGATCAATAGGAAGGAATAAAGAATAATTTCCAACTTTAAGTTTCTTTATATATTTGAATTTTAATAACATCTTTAAATGCCAAATTAATTGACCTGCACTACCAGAATTATTTGTAAAAACTGTCTCTCTTAAAAAAGAGAATGTCGCACCGTTAAATCTTTGAACCACATCATAGATCTTTTTCCTATATAGATTAAATAAGATTGTATCTCTAGTATGTTTTGACCCATCAATTAGAATTTTATTATTATTTAAAAATTGGATAATATCTAATATATCTCCCGAAGAAATGTCTAAAGACTTTATAGCTATATTATAGAGTTTTTTTACCTTCAAAACTTTATTTTTTTCAATAAATTCTTTTGCAATTTCAATTATTTTTTGAACATATGGATTTTCTAATGTTAATGGGCCAACAATATTTTTAAATTTCATTTTTAAAAAAATGTTCAAATAATAGTCTTAAGTTGTGAAAGTATTTAAAATTGAGACGCTTTCCTAACTTTGAATATATTTTCTAGTATTATTAAAATTTTTGGAAAAAGTTAGTCCTTATATCCTTTAATAACGCTATAAATATTTTTAAATATCTAACGAAAAATTAATCTCAATTTATATTAATAATTAGAAATGGGAAAAAAAAAAATGGAACCTAAAAAACAAACTGTAATTTTTGTTTTAATTGCTGTAATAACTACAGCTGCAGTCGCTGCAGGAGTAACTTATGTTGTTCTAGCCCCCTCTCCTGAAGGAGAGGTTGACGCCCTCGAAATATACCACTGGTGGACATCAGGAGGAGAAGCTGCTGCTATTACAGCTCTAGTAGATGTATTTGAAGCACAATATCCAGATACAACTGTCCAAGAGGTCCAAATAGCAGGCGGTGGAGGTTTTGAAATGAGAGTAAAGATTAAAACATTGATGCTAGCAGGGCAACCTCCTGATACGTTCCAAATTCATAATGGTTATGAGTGGACTATATTTTATGAAGCCAATTTATTAAATAATATCGACCATATCTGGACGACCGCCTTAAAAAATGCAGTTCCTGATGTTATAGAAGATATCAGCAAAGGCCCCGATGGCCATTACTACTCTGTCCCAGTTAATATTCATAGAAGTAATGTATTATGGTGTAATTTAGAAATACTTAATGATACTGGGATAGATCCAGCAACTCTTACCTCTTGGTCGGCTTTTTGGGCTGCTTGCGAAGCTATAATAGCCAACCCAAACTATACCATTACAGCACCAGTCGCAATGGGCGAACAATGGACTGCGGCACATGCTTTTGAACAAATTCTTGCAAGTGTAGGTATTGATGCTTATGAAGCTTGGATAAATGGAGATATTGATAGTGGGACAGCAACTCATTATGCTGATTTGCTCACCGCTTGTGAAATTTATGAAAACCTTACAGATTATATTAACTCTGATTGGGCAGCGTTATCATGGGATAGTGCTATAGCAAAATTAACTGCCGCTACACCAACTGCTGCGTTTGCAATAATGGGGGATTGGGCAAACGGAGAATTTTTCCAAGCAGGATGGGACCACGGTACTAATTATACAACTATCGGAGTTCCAGGAACAGCGAATATGTATGGGCTAGTAGTAGATTGTTTTGAAAAACCAAAAAATATACCTCATCCTACTAATGTAGACCGATGGTTAGGAGTGGTTGCTTCAAATGCAGGACAAGATGCCTTTAATCCTCTAAAAGGATCAATATCCGCACGAACTGATGCAAATATATCTAAATATGGGGCTTATCAACAATCTGCTATAGCAGACTTTAATGCAATTGACGCATCAGCTACTTCATATATGTTTCCAAGTGTAGTTCATGGTAGTGGTGCACCTGAAGCTTTTAATTCAGATTTTATTCCATTGATCGGTGCATTAACTGCAGGTTCAGCTACAGCTTCTGGAACTGCCACGGCTATAGCTGCTTTAGCCGTTACACATGCTAGTGATTTTACAAGAGTATGGAGTTTAGATTAAATGTAGAATTAAATAAATTTTAAAAATTAATTTTTTTTTTTTATAGTATTCCTTATGATTAAATTTTAATTAATAAATATTAGGGTGTTGAATTGGAACAAGTACATGAGGATTTAGATATAAATCAAGACCTTAAAGCGAAAAAAAAAGGTAAAATTTCAAAAGAATTAGTGAAGGAAATATTTGCAAGAGATAAATTAGTTATTCGGTTCATTTTCATTATTTGTTGTGCACTTGTAGCATATTTTGTATATTATTTTATTTTCTGGAATATTTTTTTCTCATTTACTGATTGGGAGGGATTAATCCAGACTTCTGGGTTTATAGGGTTTGAAAATTATTTCAGGATGGTTAATGATCCAATATTTTGGATAGCTTTAAGAAATAATCTTATATTTATGATTGTGTTTATACCTTCTAGTATTATTATTGGTCTGGTCTTAGCAATACTTTTAGATCAAAAAGTTAGGACAGAAGGTGTATTTAGAACGATTTACTTATTCCCTTATGCTCTTTCATTCATAGTAACTGCTTATTTATGGCAATGGATGTTTATTGAGCATGGAGTTATAAATACTGTATTAGATCTTTTTGGCCTTGGATTCTTGCAAAGAGCTTGGATAAGTGATCCAAATATTGCAATTTTCAGTGTTTCTTTTGCTTTAGTATGGCAATTTTCTGGTTATGTAATGCTGATTTTTTTAGCAGCAATAAGATCTGTCCCACAATCCCATGTTATGGCCGCTCAAATAGATGGGGCGTCTGGTTTTAAGCTTTACACACGTGTTATTATCCCACAAATTAAAACATCAACTTTTACTGCTTTTGTTATTCTTATGATATTTGCATTAAAAGCATTTGATTTTATTTGGATATTGACTGATGAAGGAGGTCCCGGTTGGGCAACTACAATTTTACCAATTATGATATATAGAATCGCTTTTAAAGCTAATCAGTTTGCATATAGTGCTGCTATTGCTACGACATTGCTATTGATAGTATTGTTAATTGTAGTTCCTTATCTTTATATAACATATAGAAAGAGGAAATAAGTAATGAATTCACAAGAAGAAAACTACTTAGAAAATTTAGATTTAACTGATGAGAATAAATATGTAAATATTTACAGTACACAAGGATTAGTTCTATCAAAAGCAAAGAAAATAATAAAACGTGCTATATTATATGCTATTTTGATAATTACTGTAATTATCTCGTTATTACCACTTTGGTCAGGCATTATGTCTGCAATCAAGACTCAAGCAGATTTATCAATAACATCTCCACTTGCACCACCATCAAATCCAACATTTGATCCTTTTTATGTAGCTTGGCAAGAATTAAAACATTCTTTACTTAATTCAGCTCTATTTACTTCTGCAGCAACTTTATTATCTTGTTTATTGGGTTCTATATGTGGTTTCGTATTAACTAAGTTAAAATTCAAAGGTTCAAACATAATATTTCTTCTTCTTACTATAGGAATTTTTCTTCCGTATCAATCAATTATAATTCCTCTTTTTATTACTATAAGAAATTTGGGTATCTATGACTCAGTATGGGCTATGATTTTAGTACATACTGTTTACGGAATTCCTATGACAACACTTCTCTTTAGAAGTTACTATGAATCAATTCCAGAAAGTTTAATAAATGCAGCAAAAACTGATGGAGCGGGGGTAATGACGATATATAGGCGTCTTATTTTACCATTATCTCCTTTACCATTTATCGTCGCGGCTGTATTCCAGTTTACTAGTATATGGAATGATTATCTCTTTGCTTTGATACTAACTGGAACAAATTTTGAACCTGCATCATTTGCTTTATCCAATATGGCGGGAAGTACAGAAACTGCATGGAATAATACAATGGCAGGTTCATTTTTGTATTCTATACCTATTCTACTGATTTTCGTTTTGTTAGGTAAATATTTAATGCAAGGATTAATGGCGGGAGCCATAAAAGGTTAGAGGTATAATAATATGACGAATGTTAAAATAAGAAATTTAGTAAAAAAATATGGGGATGTTTATGCTCTGAATAAAATTAATCTTGATATAAAAGATGGTGAACTTTTTATATTACTTGGCCCCTCTGGGTGTGGAAAGTCAACAACACTTCTTAGTATCGCAGGATTAATTAAACCTGAAGAAGGGGAAATATGGTTTGGGGATAAACTTGTTACTTCTGCTGATAAGAAATACATTGAAAGACCCCAAGAGAGAAATATCGCTATGGTCTTTCAAGACTATGCTATCTATCCCCATATGACTGTTTTTAAGAATATTGCCTTTCCCTTACAAATCCAAAATGAAAGTAAGGAAAAAATTGAAAAAAAAGTAGTCGAAACTGCAAAAAGTCTTGAAATAGAAGATCTTTTAGAGAGGAAACCAAAACAACTTAGTGGTGGTCAACGGCAAAGAGTTGCATTAGCAAGAGCGATTGTAAGAGAACCTAATGTGTTTTTGATGGATGAACCTCTTTCTAATCTTGATGCCAAATTAAGAGTTTTTGCTAGAGCTGAACTTAAAAGATTACATAAGAGGTTAGGTATCACAACTATCTATGTAACTCATGACCAAATTGAAGCGATGTCTATGGGAAGTACGATCGCGATTTTAAATAAAGGGAAAATAGAACAAGTAGATAAACCAAATGTAATTTATAACTTTCCAAAAAACATATTTGTTGCGGGATTTATTGGTAGTCCGCCAATGAATATGTTGGAGGGTGATCTAAAAAGGGAGAATGGAAATTTGTATTTAAATTTAGGTTTCATGAAATATTTATTACCAAATCATTTTCTCAAATTAAATGATAAGAATTTGAGGAAATTAATATTAGGAGTTCGACCAGAAAATGTTTTAATCTCAGCAGAAGTATCAAATAATTCAGCAACGGCAATTATTGATATTATAGAACCAATGGGAAGAGAATTTGAAATTCATTTAGATGTAGATGGAAATTTGATAATTTGTGTTACTACAAAAATCGAAAATTTTAAAATTGGAGATAAAGTATATCTAACTTTTAATAACGAAAAAATTCATTTATTTGATAGGGAAACTAAAGAAAATTTATACTATCTTATCAAACAGTAATTTCAATTCGATTTTTTTCAGGATCCAATACTATACTTTCAAAATAACCATCCCCCGTATATCTTGGCTCATCTAATACTTCATAGCCATCACCAGCTAAACGATTAGTTAGAGAAATCACTTTATCCTCAGATCCAACGGAAATCGCCAGATGAATTAAACCTATGTGCTGCGTATAAGGATTATTTAGAGACTTTGGAATTAATGATCTCTGCATCAATTCCAATCTAGTTGTACCCTCAAATGTTAAAAAATATGATGAGAAATTTCTGTCTTTATTAAAGTAAATTTTATTCGATTTCACACCAAAATATTTTTCATAAAAAATTCTCATTTTTTCTAAATTCCTTACCCAAATTGCAATATGTTCAATTTTCAATTTGATATCCTCTCATTTTAATTAATTATTCTCCAGGATATTTAAGATTCCACTGAGAACGTATTATGTCCATAGTTTTCATTATCTCTAAAGTTTCATTTAATGGCATAATTGTACTTTCAATTTGATTAGAGTTTAAACATTTCATCACTTCTATTGCTTCGTAATTATACCCTGTAGACTTAAATGGGACTCTAAAGATTTTTTTCGGTTTTCCTTCTAATTTTAAGACAATTTTAGTTGGATGGTAAAAATCAGGAATTTTTAGGTATCCTTTAGTTCCAAAAATGAATGCATTATGTTTCATAAGTAACCTATATGAAGAAGAGAGCATGGCAGTTTGTCCATTTTCATATTTGAATAAATAACAAGATCTTTCATCGACTTTTGTTATTCCAATATCCGCAATACTTTTTATTTTGAAAGGAGATCGTTTATAAACCATTCTTGCGAAATTGATTGGGTAAATTCCGAGATCAAGTAATGCACCACCTCCAAGTTCAGGATTAAATGCACGTGCTTTAGGATCAAATTCGTGATTTATTCCAAAATCAGCTGTAATATGTTTGATTTCTCCGATTATATCCTGATCTATAATTTCATTTAATTTAATAATACAAGGTAAAAATCTTGTCCACATTGCTTCCATTAAAAATAAGTTGTTGTTACGAGCTATCTTAATTAAGTCTTTAGCTTGATTTGCATTTAGTGTTATAGGTTTTTCACAGAGAACAGGTTTTCCATGTTCTAAACAGAGTAATGTGTTTTTATAATGGAAATTATGAGTTGTCGCTATATAAATAACATTTATAGCAGGATTTCTCACTAATTCTTCATAATTATTATATATATTTTTCACACCAAACATTTTTCCAAGATCTTCTGCTTTTCCTTCTGTTTTAGAAGCAACCGCGTCCAATTTTGCTTCAGAGAGTACTTTTAACCCTTCAGCAAACTTATGTGCTATCCTTCCACAACCTAAAATGCCCCATTTTATTATTTTTCTCATTTTATTCATCTATAGTTCAAAATTAAAAGAAATGTTATATCTATAATTTTTCTAAAAAATTAATAAATTCATTCCATGCTTTTCCTCTATGAGAAATTTTATTTTTTTCATCTGTTGACAATTCAGCAAATGTCTTATTTGGAATAATATCAGGAAGAAATATTGGATCAAATCCAAAACCACCTGAGCCTCTTAGCTTTTTTGACACTTTTCCATAAACATTTCCTTCAAAATAGTATTCTTTTTCAAGAGGTGCTAAATAAAATGCAATTATTGAAGTAAAATGAGCTTTTGTTTTCTCAAAATCATCTATTAATCTCAACAATCCTTTATTCCCAATCGTTTTCATCACATAAGAGGAATAAACACCTGGGAATCCATTAAGGGGTGAATCGACAAAAAATCCGGCATCTTCTATAAAATAAGATCCTTCAATTTGTCCCTTTATACTATTTAATTTATATAAAGCTACTTCTTTTATGTTATTTGCTTGAATTTCTAAAGTTTTTATATCCTTGTGGTGTAATGTATACCTCATATTTGCTTTTGAGAAAAGATCCGAAATCTCATTAAATTTATTTATATTTCCTGTGACAAAATAGATCAAATTTTCTTCTTTCTTCATAATAATTATAGTTAAAAATAGTTAATAATCAAAACCCATAGAATATAGAAATATTTGAAGTAGTTCTTATTTATAGCTTTAAAATTCCAAAATTTTATTTTGTATACTTCTTTAAATATTTTATAACTTAATATTTTAAATCTCAGTTATCATCTATAAAGTACAGGAGAAGTATAGAGAAAATGGCTCGGATGCATAGCAGAAAAAAGGGACGCAGTGGGTCCACTAGACCTGCTAGATTGGAAAAACCAGTATGGATAGAACTCTCACCTGAGGAAGTTGAAAGTGAAGTTGTTAAACTTGCAAGAAAAGGACACTCAAAATCAATGATCGGTACTAAAATGAGAGATTCTAGAGGTGTACCATTAGTTAAAGTCGTAACTGGTAAAAAAGTTAGTCAAATTCTAGAAGAAAACGATATTGAAACGATTTTACCGGAAGAATTGGCTAATTTAGTTAGAAAGGCTTTAAGTATAAGAAAACATCTAGAAACAAATCATAAAGACCTTGAAGCCCGAAAAGGCTTAAATCGAACTGAGAGTAAGATATACCGATTAATAAAATATTATAAAAAGAAGAAAATTTTAGCATCTGATTTCAAATACGATGTAGAAAAAATTAGAACGCTTGTAGCGAGATAAATGGAGGATGCAAAGTGAGTTCAAGAGCTAAAAAAAAGAAACCAAAAGTTAAGAAGGTAACTTTTAAAGATAAAAATTGGTACACAGTAGTAACGAGCAAGAGCTTTAATTTCAAACCAATTGGAGAAATAATTGGTATGGAGGATACTTTGATGGGAAGGACCTTAGAGGCATTATTATATGATTTTACAGGAAAATATTCGGATATCAGTTTAAAGTTAAAATTTCAAATCACGGACGTTAATGAAGAAGCAAGAAAGTGCAATACTGTATTTCAAGGTCATAGTTATACTAATGATTTTGTTAGATCCTTGATTGGAAGAGGAAGTACTAAAATACAAACAATTATTAATTTAACTACAAAAGACAATTATATTTTTCGGCTTACAATTTTATGCACCACTATAAAACGGGCTAGAAGTAGCCAGCAGATATTGATTCGGAAAATTATGAGAGAGATATTGAGAGAGTTCGCTAAAAGTCTGAACCATGAGAAATTCATTGCAGGAATAGTTTTTGGTGAGTTCCAAAACCAAATTCAAAGAGTTGCAAAAACTATATATCCATTATCTAATTCTGTGATTATCAAGAGTAAGTTAATTTCAATTCCCGAAGGAGGGATAGATAAGGAAATTCCCGATGATGAATTCGAGATTGTGGAAGTGGAGGTTAAGAGATCCAGAAAATCAGAAATTAAAAGATCTGAAAGAATTAACGTAAAAAAACTAGCTCAAACCTCTAGTAGAACTCAAACAAATAGTAAAGTCTCTGAGGATGAATCTAAAATAGACGATACTAATGATGAATAAGAAAAATATAGTACTGAATAACTAAATATTATTATTATTATTTTTGTATGAGAAATATACTATCTCATAATTCAAGAATATTTAATTTCTAAAAAATTAATAAACTATATACGTTTATTAAAATATATCTCCTAAGGTACATTTTATTATTGATTATAATTAATAATAGGAAGTGATACTAATTTCTGAACAAGAAGGAAATAGAAACAATCCTTACTCCTTTGATGATTTTTTATTTGTAAGAGAGCATATCAATTATTATAAAGATGATAAGTTTCTACAAGCTCTTGTGAAAAAATATGTCCCCCAGGACGAGTTTGAGAAAATTGATAGAGACCTTCAAGCTCTTTCTGATTATATTTCATTTCGATTCCGAAATCTTGCTGATAAAGCTAATGAGCTTGAAAATCGAATAAAAGTTACTAAAGTGAAGCATTATGATGCTCATAATCATCGAATAGATCGCATAGAAAGATGTTTAGAGACTGAGATTTTAGAACATGAAGTTTTTAGCCTTGGTCTTTTTGATCCCACAAGGAATTCAGCATGGAGTAGATTTATTAAAATGTTCTTATTATATGAGAATGGGGAAGCAGGCGTAATGTGTCCTGTGGCTTGCACCCATGGAGCAGTTGAGTTAATGCAAAAGTATGAGGATACTTTAAGCACTGAAGCAAAAAATGTCCTTACTTCCATTAGAGATGGCATAAATGGTGAATATGCATTAGGATCTCAATTTGTAAGCGAAATTCAAGGTGGTAGCGATGTTCCTGCAAACTTAGTTGAAGCAGTATTTGAAGAAGCGAAAGGCCCAGATGGCTATTCAAATGTATGGCGCCTATATGGTCAAAAATTCTTTTGTTCAGCAATCCAGTCAGATCATCAAATAGTTACTGCAAAACCTAAAGGAACACAATCATCAACAAGAGTAGCCGCATTTGCGGTTCCTGCATGGTTACCCGGGAACAAGGAAATGGAAATAAGAAATTCTTATACTATTGATCGCCTTAAACAAAAATTAGGAACTGCTGAATTACCAACAGCAGAAATTACATATAATGGTACTGTAGCATATCCAATAGGACCCCTTGAAATGGGGCTTGCCGATATTGTAGGGATTGTTCTTTCATTATCAAGGCTTCATGTTGCCTTTGGAATGGCATCAGGAGCATTGAGAGTAGCAAGAGAAGCGATATTATATTCTCAATTTAGAACTGCCTTTGGTATACCAATATCTTCCTTTCCTATGATGATAAATCAAATAAATGAATTAGATCATTTTGCTAAAAGAACAGCAGCTGGTTGTTTTAAAGTTTATGGGGAGTACATTCATTTTCAAGAAAGATTAATTAGTGGTATAAGAGATTTAGAAAAAATTGAAGATATTGAAGAACGAAAACGTCGATTTAGATTACGAGAATTGATTATGCTTCAAAAAATCGTAGTAGCGGATGAGGCACCAAAGATGATAAGAAAAGCAATTTCATTTTATGGAGGACATGGTATTATGGAAGATTTTCTTTCATCTCCACGCTTTCATAGAGATTCAATGATTATGGAACTATGGGAAGGCCCCAGAAATGTTCTCCTCACACAAATTCACCGAGATTTTTCGCGAGTAAAAGACTGGTATTCTGCTGATGATTTTTGCAGAGATTTACTAGAAGGAGCAAACTTGGATATTATTGAAGAATATGCATTAGAATTTAACAGAATTATGTCATATGAAACTCTTCTTAAAAATGATGAAGAAACTTTAGCTATATGTCGAGAATGGGAAGAATTTTCGAATAAACTCTTTATTGCTTACCAAGAACAAGCATTAGCGGTAATAAATTATACCGGCAAACCACTAAAATTCTCGAGGTTATTCCGAGAGTTTAAAAAAAGAGAATCACCAAAAATTCAAGAACAATTGGCAATTCAATAAAATAGAAAGATATACAAATAATTAATTCATTATATTAATTTTTATTTAATAGCTTAATGATTTTGTTCAAATTCTTTAACCACTTCATCAAGATAATAAGATAAATGTTTGAAAGGTCTTAAATCTCCTGAAAATTCATTATTAAAGGCAGAGTCCAATGCCATTTTTGCCTTGAGTTGTTTAAATATTATTTTTATTTTATAAAAATTACCCGTAGCTATGAAATCTATTGAATAACCATTTATATTTCCAAAAAGTATAACTTTTTTACCATTATAATTTTCAGAATCGATAATATCATCCAGATGGATCTCTTTAATCTTTGTTTTAGTACGGATTAGGGTGTTCATGGAAATAGTAGCTAGTTTAGCTGAAAGATCTGAACTAAATAACTCAATATTTTCAAAAGTTTTCTCTCTTTCTAGGGTACTTAAAAGATTATTGTCATATAATTGAGAAATAATTGGCAATCCTTGTGCAGAAATACCTGCATATAAAATAGCATTATTACCATTATTATTATTAACTTTATCATAAATAATTTCTTCTTCTAAAGGATCTAAATATTTATCTTTTAAATATTCTGTTATAAGATTAATAACTTGCTTAAATGTTGGTTCTCTTGAGGCAAATTTTAATCGAGCAAGATCTTTATATTGAATTTTAACTTGATCACGGAATTCTTTTAACATTTTAAAAGATTGTTTTGACCCTACAGGAAAATGACCAATGCAGCAAAAAAATAGATTCTGACCAGCATTTGTAATGATATGTTCAACAATAATTCTTTCTCTTTTTTTTTTTCTGCCTTTAAAACAGATATGTTTTAAACGCCATCTAAATATATTCATGAGCTTTTCTACAAATAATACTATTTCAAAAGCTTTGTATCTATCTTCATCAGAACAATATAAAACATCATTCTCTAGAATAATACTGAAAGAAGAGATCATGCAGAAAAACTTTGAGAAATTAGCTATTATGAATATTAGAATTATTGAATATATTAATTTTTTTTGATTTTATGTTAGAAATATGCACTAGTACGTATTAATTTAAACTATAAGTATAAATTTTATTAGAATTACATGCATTAACAACTTAATCATTTTCATCAATATGGAACATGAACAAATTGAAAGTAAAAGTAAAAGAAAATATCCGTAAAGCTTCAGAATTAATATTAAACTCAAAACATGCTATAGTATTAACTGGAGCAGGAATTTCGACAGAATCAGGAATTCCCGATTTTAGAGGGGAAAGTGGAATTTGGAAAAAGTATAAACCAGAAATATATGGAACTATTCAGTCATTTTTAAAAGATCCGTCAAAGTTTTGGAAAATGGCCGAGGACATTGCACCTACGTTATTCAGCGCAGAACCCAATCCTGGTCACCATGCGATTGCCGTTCTTGAAAAGATGAATATCATTAAAGCGGTAATTACACAAAATATAGATGAATTACACCAAAAAGCAGGTTCTATAATTGTTTATGAAGTTCATGGGAATATTAATAGATTTACTTGTATAGGATGCCGTGCAAGCTATTCTAAAGAGCAAATATTGCGTAAAGTTAAAAAAGAGAAAAACCCCGCATGTAATTATTGCGGTGCCCCATTAAAACCTTCGGTAGTCTTATTTGGAGAACAATTGCCTAATTTTGAAAAATATATGGCAATTGATTTAGCAAAAAAATCAGATCTAATGTTAATAGCTGGATCTTCTCTCACAGTTGCACCTATTTGTGATTTACCTCTTTATACTTTAAGAGAAGGAGGAAAATTGATAATAATCAATGATGATCCAACTGATTTAGATGAACGGGCAGAAGTAGTTATCAATCATAAAACAGGTACAATTTTACCTCTTATCGTAGAAGAAATTAAGAAAATTAAAACAGAGAATGATTCTATATCGTATGATTGAATGATTTTTATAAAATTAATTTTTAAAAACCTTATATATGCTTACAGAGAACATTATAATTAAGGATTGGCGTAAAATTGAATTTTCTTTTGGATTAGTATATCCTAATAAAATCAAACTTGGCATGTCTTCATATTCTATTAGACTTCTCTATTACTTAATTAACTCATTTAAATATATTGCCTGTGAAAGGATTTTTCTACCTAATGACCTATCTTTAAGATTTCCTGCTTCAAAAGATCATGCTTCAATAAACGTTTTGCGATCTCTTGAAAATAAAATATTACCAAATGAATTTGATATTCTAGGATTTTCAATACATTTTGAAAATGATTTTAAAAATGTATTATGGATATTAGATAAAGCAGAAGTTCCTTTAACTACTCTAGAGCGTCAAGAAAGAATTATAAAAGATGATTCTAAGTATCCACTATTAATTGCAGGTGGTCCGGCTGTTACTTCAAATCCAATTCCGTTTAGTAAATTTTTTGATATCTTATTTATCGGCGATTCAGAACAAAATTTACCCATTTTCTTCGATTTATTTCAAAACTACATTGATAAAAAAATAACTTATAAAGAATTTTTAAAGAGAGCAAAAAATATTGAAGGATTATTTATTCCGATACTTGAAAATAAAGTAATAAGAGCAACTCTAAAAAATCTTGATGATTCTCCAACACCCATATTTCAATTAATCTCTAGCTTTCCTCATAAAAAACCTATTTTTGAAAGTAATTTCTTTTTAGAAATAAATCGAGGGTGTCCATTTCAATGTAAATTTTGTATATCCTCATTTCATAATTATCCATTTCGAAATAAAAGTTATGAAAACATAATTAATTCCCTTCAAGAAAGCATACATTATTCTAACTATGAAACAATTAGTCTTATAGGTTCTTGTGTATCATCCCATCCTAAATTCAAGCAAATTTGTGAATATATAATTGATATGGGAAAAAGATTGACTATTCCTTCAATTCGAGTTGAACACTTAACAGAAGAAATAATTAAAGTATTCGAAAAAGCGGAAATTAAAACAATTACAATAGCCCCGGAAGCAGGATCTGAAAAATTAAGATATGCGCTTGGAAAAAAAATTTCAAACGAAAAAATTATTTCTGTCTTAACTTTAATAAAGAATTCTCAGATCAAAAATGTAAAATTTTACTTCCTAATTGGATTACCTGGTGAATCTGAAAAAGATATTGAAGCCATTGTAAACTTATTGGAACTAATCGACCAAATAGGTTTCCCTAAGAATTCATTAAGAATAAATGTCAATCCATTTATACCAAAACTTAACACACCATATGAAAAAGAGATATCATCCTTTTTAGATGATAAGATATCTGAATATCAAAGAAAGTATCAGAGATTGGAACAAGAACTTAGGAAGATAAGTTCAATAAAGTTAAAGTTTAGAAATTTTAAATCAATTATTAAAAATGCTCGATTGCAAACTTTAATCTCTTTAGGAAATCAGGAGGTTTCTAATTTACTTTTTGAGTATTATAATAATGGTGCCACATTTGTTAATTTACAAAAAGCAGAAAAGGATTTGAATTTTTCTCTAAATAATTACTTATTGAAAATTAAAGAATGTTATAGTCCTTGGACCATATAAAATGGTGAAAATCAAAAAAAAATAAAAAAAATTAAGTAATTTGCTTAAAAACTTTTTTTGCTGCTCCACAAACAGGACAATTATCTGGTGGATCTCCTTCATGAGTATATCCACAGACGGGGCAAATATATACATCCTTTTTCTCTAAATCCTTACCATTCTCAATTGCTTCAAGAGCAGAACTATATAATTTATGATGCACTTTTTCTACTTCATTAGCGTATTTAAATGTTCTTTCTGCATCTTTGTTTCCTTCATTCATAGCAGCTTCAAGAAATTCAGGATACATCTTTGTAAATTCATAATGTTCTCCTTCGATAGCAGCTTTTATATTTTCTTTTGTTGATTTAACCCCACCAAGAACTCTAAGATGATTATGGGCATGGACTGTTTCTGCAGCCGCAGCAGCTCTAAAAATTTTTGCGATTTGAGAGAATCCTTCTTGATCTGCCTTTTCACCAAAGGCTAAATATTTACGGTTTGCTTGTGATTCTCCAGCAAATGCTTCTTTTAAACCTTCTTCTGTTTTAGACATGGTATATTCACAATCAATTTTAGTTTATGATTATACTAAAAGATTTTTTAATTTAGTCTTTATAAATCATAAATATGAATCTTAATCTAAGATTTTTAAAGATAGCAATACTTAAAAAACCAGTCTACTTGAAAAATAATTTAATCTAAAAGGATCTTTTTAACAGATTTCACAATACGTGTTAAATAATGTTCAGCCATCCCAAATTTGACATGTGAATTAAAAACTAATATAATGAAATATTTATTCTTTACGTACTCTGAAAATATAAATCTATTATCCTTTAGTGTATAAAATAACTTTAATATGGAATTATTATATATTTTAACACGGAATTCAACTTCTTTTAGAAAATTTTTTAGATTTACTGTGTTGTAAGAAGAGTATATAACCTTTCCTCTATCTGTTAAAAGAATAGTACCATCTATTCCATCAAATGATTTCGTTTCTTTTATATATTCGATAATCTTTTGTTCCTTCTTTAAATTAAACTCATTACTAAAGACATCATCGATAATTTCTTCAATCGTATTATTTAGTTTGCTATCGAATACGATTTGGTTATCAATATTAATTCTGTTTTTAATCATATATTTAGAAACGCGTTTGTTAATTTTTGAAATAATTTCCTCTAAGAATTTCTCGTTTTCTATTGTATCACATAAAATGTTGTAGTTCATTTGACCCATTTCAAAAATTACAAATTTTACATCACCCATTTCTAATGTCTTAAATTTTTTCCCAATCATTTCTTTAGAAAAAGACATTAAAGCTGTGATAAAGGGAGAAACAAGGTTTTTTTCAACTTTAAAGTAATCAGTAAAATTCTTGCCGTAAAAACAAACACCGGATCTATTATAGATAAAGATATTGTGAATGTTTAGATTATCATAAGATCTTTTAATTATTGAAGACATGGGTAGTTGATCCTGAATTCCCATGATTTACTATTAAAAAATAAGTATAAAAAGCACTGATTTTTTAGTTTTCTACAAATTTTACTTTTTATTATTATTCATTTTACTTATCCATGTTTGAACACCATTAAGATTTAATTTTACTGGAAGCACTTTAAATCCTGCATTTTCAATTTTCGCTTTAATTTTATTTTCAGATCCTTTTGCAGATAATATTGTTGCTGATCCACCTCCTCCAGCACCATTTAATTTAAAACCTAGAGCTCCGTATTTTTCAGCCAATTTTTCCACTTCATTGATCATTGGATTAGTCATGAGGGGGTGTAAATTTTTTTGAGCTTTCCAATTCTTATTCATAACCTCACCGATTACACCAAGATTTTCAGAATTAATTAATTCTTTCATCTCATAAGCACAATTTTTCATGATTTCTAAGGATTTTAAAGTGGATATATCACCCTTCTTATAGCTACTTATTACAGCTTTATGCATTATATTAGAACTTCTCGAACCTAAATATACTAAAATCAATTGACGTTCAAGTTCACTTAGTCTAGTTTTATCGATATTTATCGGAGTTATCTTCACAGACGGATATTCAACTTTCATGAAATTTAATCCTCCATAAGCTGCAGCATACTGATCTTGAACCCCACTTTCCAGACATAACTCTTCAGTCTCAAGCTTATGAGCTAAATCTGCAATCTCTCCTTTTTGTAATTCTTTATCGGAAAAATGAGCTAATGCTGCAATTAAAGCAACGGCTACGCTAGCACTTGTTCCTGTACCACAACCAGGAGGAGCTTCAGCTTTAACATAAATATCAATCCCTGTATTAATACTCATTCTTTTTACTGCTGCTTTTAGCAAATCGAGATTGTCATCATACTTTATATTATGAAAATCTCGGATTTCTGTACTTAAATTAAGATTTTCTGAATAAATTTTGACACTCTTTGAAAAATTAGGAAGAATTTTAACATGACTATATAAATTGATACTAATACTAAAAATAGCACCTTTTGGATAAAACCATGTGTCAGTCCACCCTCCAATATCACATATTCGGACAGGAGCTTTTGAGAGAATTATTTCCTTCAACTTTCTGATGTTCTTTTAATTTCAAGAAATTTGATCAAATGTTAAGAATAGAGATTCTTTTTTTGACATAACTTCAAAGACTTGATTCATTAGTCTTGTAAAAAACAATGAAAATGGATATAAAACAATCCATAAAAGAATTCCTATCATCTTTGTATTAATGGTTTTTCTTTGTTCATTAATAATTTTTGGAAATCTGTATGCAATAAGTTTTTTTTCATTTTTTTCTCCACTCACTATTCCCTTTCTATTATAGCCTTGTTGATATTCATTATTACGATGAAGTGCACGAAAATCTCTGTAAATCCAAATAAACCAACCTGCGAAGTATTCTTTTGAATTAATGGTTTTAATTGTGTAATCCAAAACTTGTAATTGCTTTTCTTCACTAAATTTTACTTGTTTGTTCCAATCACCATGGAAACCATATTTTGCCCCAGCCCCAAATTCTGTATAAATCCAAGGCTTATTAATAAACGGGGTTCGAATTAAATCTAAAACCAAACTAATCATCCTTTCATGGCCAAAATACCAACCAAAATATGTATTAATTGTTGCTATATCCACTGCTTTTCTTGTTAAATCAGGTATTAACTTTCGGGAAACTACGGTAACAAGTCTAGTATTGTCAATTTCCTTAGCTAAATTAATTAAGGATTTAATAAACTTGGAACATGATTTCTTATGTAATGGACATTCATTCCCCACACTCCACCAAATAACAGAGGGATGATTAATATCGCGCCAAATAAGTTCTTTCAACATATTTGCTGCGGTTTCACATGTCTTTAGATTTTTAAAATCAATTGCCCAATATACGGGTATTTCTTCAAGTATTAAGATTCCTTCCTTATCTGCAATATCCATTAACGCTTCATCATGGGAATAATGAGCAGTTCTAATAGCATTAAATCCAAGGGCTTTAATATTAAGAATATCCTCCCTTCGCTTTTCATACGGAATAGTTCTTCCATAGGGCATATATTCTTCATGTAAACTAGCTCCTTTCAAAAAGATTTTTTCCTTATTCAAAATCAAATCTATCCCGTTGATTTCAATTTGTCTTATGCCAAAATAAGTCTCAAAAATTAAGGTATCGTTGTGCAATGAATTATAAATTTCTAAATTATAGAGATTAGGATTTTCTGGAGACCATAGCTGAGGATTCTTCATAACAAAATTAAAACCTCCATTCCCAGAACTTTCAAGAGAGGTTCCATTATATAAGACATTAGATTTGGATTGATCCAATACCTGCCACCTTAGAGAGACTTTCCCTTTAATTTGGAACGTTACCTCAATTTTACTCTTCTGTTTTGTGATCACAGAAGTTTTTATAGAGACTTTTTCTAGCCTATTCTTATCTAAGATTATTAAATCTACGTCTCGGTAGATTCCTCCCCAATTAAACCAATCAAAAGAAATTGCAGGCACATAGTCTTTTCTTCTTTTATTATCAATCCGAACAATTAGATCATTCTCTTTATCTATAATTTTACTGTTAATATTGAATGTAAAAGGTGTAAATCCACCATTATGTTGACCTAAATACTTACCATTTAACCATACTTTCGAATTATAGTTAGCACCTTTAAATCTAATTTGATAATCGAACTTGGATAAATCTAATGTTTCTCTCATTTTAAATTGATAAAAATGCCAAACGATACCTTCAAAATTCCCAAATTCATCTAAATTGTTAAAACTTTTAGGAATTTCAATATCTATTAAATTTTTTCTATCAAGCTCATAATGCTCTTGATCATACCATTTATTCTTAATACCAATATTTTGATGATCAGATATGCACTTCCATTTACCATTGAGAGAAACCGTTTTCATCAGAAAATACCTAATTTTCTAATTAAATCAATTATTTCCAATATGGAATAAATAATATCGTACTAAATTTATATTTAATTTTAAATTCTGACTCAAATTTAACTAAAATTTGAATTTATAAAAATTGCATCTAGGAAGTTTTTATTCATCGTTTAAGATGATTTGATCTTAAAGTTTAAAAATAAGGAAGACAGAATAATATTTAAAATTAAATTTAATTTAAAACATTTTTAAAACACTTTTAAAAACTTTAAAGGAGGAATAAAAAAATGGCTAAAAAAGCTGCTGTTGAGGCTCTTTTTGTAAAAAGTAAAGTCCGAGAATATATCAAAGGTAAGGGTTGCAATACAAGTGGAGATTTGATTGATGGTCCTGCACTTAATGATGCAATCATTGGTATTCTCGACAAAGCAATTGGAAGAGCTAAAGCAAATAATAGGAAAACCGTACAAGAGAAAGATTTATAATTTAAAATTTTTAAATTTGTTTTTTTTCTAATATTATTCTTTTTATTTTTTAATGTATCCAAAATAGAAATTACTAATTTATTACTCTTTAGAAATTTATATTTTTCAAATTGGATGTTGTATTTAACACACATAACCCACTTAATATAAATAAAGAATAAAAATTCCTAACCAAATCGCCTAAACCTTATACTTCTTCTAATGGAAATGGAATATTTTATTCTTATTTTATCTCTTTATCAATAATAAAGAATCCTATAGATAATACACTTTTTAATCGCTGAAGAGACTCTTTTAACTTCTTTACTTCTTCATAGGGTCCAGATACAGCAATAATTTCTAAACATTTCTCATATTCTAGGTGAACATGCATTGTAGAGATAATTATATCATGGAAATGATGCTGAATATCATTTTTTAAGATTTCATCGGTTTGCTGGACATTTGCATAAATAGGTCTTGATATATAATCATGATCATGGTGTGAATCATCAGTATGGTTGTGAGAATGTTCATCTTTCAAATCAACATGTTCATGAGTCATCATTATTGTAATGCATCCAACAACATTTTCCGATACTACAGAGATATTCTCATCTTGCGTCAAAAAAAGATGCATAGATTTTCTAATTGCATCAGACCTTGAGATTCCTAATTGATTTCTAAATTCCTCAAATTTTTTGTATTGATCTTGAGGAAGAGAAATTGTAAAACGTTTATATTCCTCCATATCAAACAACTATTTTAATTTAAAAATAAAATGATATAAAAAAGATTTATTTTCTCATAAGAATCGCAATAGGAACGCTTGCTTCTCTCCATTGCGCTATTTTTCCACTATAAGCCATATCCATCTTTACACGACCATGGTCTCCAATGATTATCATTAATGAATTTGACCTGAGTTGTTTATAATTCCCCAGGATCCATTTATCGGTTCGATTTATCAGCTTTTCAATCAAATCTTCTGGAGTTCTTTGTTTTAATCGTTGTTGTTGTTTATGTAAATTCTCAAAATCTAAATAATGCATCCATGAAAGGTCATGGGTATTAATAACTTTCGCAGATTCGACCCAAGTACTCATATCTGTATCTTTTGGAATAGATTTTGTTCCTCCATCATATCTATCTAAATCTTTCTTTCTGCCAATAAAACATGAAGTTTTTCCGCCATTACTTATAGCTTTTAATAGGTGAAATCCATTAGGATCAACATCAAACCCTCCGAACATTAACTGATGCAATACTCCTAATGTATAAGGATTTTTAGTGCTTAATAATAACATTACTTCAGAATTCGTTATCATAAATTGTGGTTTAAGGTACGTAATTTCAAAAAGTCCAAAATTATCAATTAAGTTTATGCTAATTCGTTCAATACCTTGATATAAATCTACAATTTGTTGAACAGGTTCTGGGATTGTTCCATGTGGAGGCTCAATGTTTAATAATTTTAGTAGAGTTGCAGGTAATTGGTTAAGATAAGCCTTAACAGTTTGTAATTCTGACATATATTTGCCCTGACGGTGAAAATATAATTTATTATTTATAATTCTTAATATTATTAAAAAGATAATATAATTATAAAATTGTTATTACTTTAACTAATGAGTTTTATAATGAATTTAAAAGAAGAATAAAATGAGAATAATATATATTGATTTACAAAATTCTGGTATTTCTGGAGATATGTTTCTAGCAGTTCTTTTAGATTTAACTCCAGAACCTGATAAAATTCTAAAAGATTTAGAAAAATTAAAAAATATTTTACCCGGAGTTTCAAAATTAGAAATTAAACTACTTAAAACAGAAATAAATGGAATCCAAATAAACAAGTTAAAAATTGATATAAAAGAAACCAAGGATCACCGAACAGCAACTATTCTTCAAAAATCATTGGATGATTATCTAGCTAATTCTAATATTTCTGATTCAGCTAAAGAGTATGCAAATAAAGTTTTAGAATCATTGGTTCTCGCAGAAGCAGAGGTTCATGGAGAATTAACTAAGAATATTCATTTGCATGAACTAAGTTCCGTTGATACATTGATAGATGTTATCGGAGTAACCACTGCGCTAGATGAGATTAACGTTTTTAATAACGAAAATTTAAGAATTTACTGCAGTAAACTCCCCTTAGGTGGTGGTACAATTACTACACAACATGGTGTTCTAGCTGTTCCTGCTCCTGCTACATTAAAGATTTTAGAAAAATCAAATCTAATAACATATGGTGGACCAATAAATTCTGAATTGACTACTCCCACTGGGGCTGCATTATTAGCAAGCTTAGAGCCTCAAGTTAATTTTTATTTCCCAGATATGAAAATTTTAAAAACTAACTATAGTACTGGTCAAACGAAATTTGAAAAATTCTCAAATGTTTTAAGACTATTCTATGGTGAGGATAAAGGATTCCAAGTCTCTAATATAACTCATCCTTTGCAAAAATACGTAGAGCAAGTTAGCATATTAGAGACTGATGTTGATGATATATCCGGAGAGATTCTTGGAAATTTTATCTCAACCTTAGCAAAAGAACATATTTTAGATATCCAAATTCTTCCAAGCACAACAAAAAAAAACAGAACAGGACAAGTTATTAAAGTCATATGCCATCCAGAATTTACTTTTAAGATAATTGAAAAAATAATAAAGGAATTAGGGACATTAGGCGTAAGATTCAACATTATTAACCGGGTTTGTATTGACAGAAAAATCGAAAATAAAAGCATTGATATCAATGGAAAAAATTTCGAAATAGACTATAAAGTTTCATTTATTGAATCAGAGAAAGGAATACAAATAATAAATATTAAGCCCGAATATGAGGATCTTAAAAAGATAAGTGATGATACTGGTATACCAGTCAAAAAAATCCAACTGTTAGCTGATGTTAAATTGAAGCAGATATACGATGATATTGATTTAATCTAATTTTAATGCCAAAATAAAAAGAAAAAAAAAGTTGTAAAAGAGTTTCAACGTTTTTATGATTTAATATTTGTCGACATTAAATTTGTGTAAATAATACTCATCTTCAACCATTTCTTTTGAAAAGGCTTTTAATCTAGAAATTTCCTTCTTAATCTCTTTCACTTTCCTTAATTTACCCAATTCTTGATATAAATCAAGTGATTCTTCAAATGTTTTTATGCATTTATCAAAATTACCTGATACTTCGATATCTTCAGCTAGAAAAACTAACCCTTCAGCAGTTTCTAATTTTTTACCTAATCTTTTCTGAATTTTTAATGATTGATAGTGATATTTCATGCTTTCAGCATGTTGTTTAAAAATTGAGTATGTTCTTGCTAAGGTTCTTAAAGCGAGTGCTTCTTCTTCAGGTAAATTATTTTCTCTGCAATGATTTATAATATCTTGCAGAAATTGGATGTATTCATTTTTATTTTTAAGTTTTGATCGATCAATGTGCTCCATTGCCTTCGTATAATGATCTAAAGTGTTAAGAATATCGCCACTTTCAAAAAATTTCTTTGATTTCTCAAATAGTTCAGTATGATTAATAGATGCGACCATCTGGGTCTCAACTACTTGTTCTTAGAATTTTTTTTTTAGATATTATTAATTGAAAAATAAGTTCAATATTAATTATATTAATGTACCTATATATAGTTATCTATCTTAAATTAAAACCCTAGAGATATCAAAAAGGGATAAGAAATTGAATAATCTATTCCTTCACTTAAAGGAAAAAAACATAATTTTTAATCAAGTATTTATTTAAGTAAACCGAATAGAGAATTAGAATAAAAAAAATAAAAATAAAGTTAAATTCCTCAGAAATTGATTATTCCTGCGATACCTAGTGGTAAAAAGATGCATAAAAGCACAATTCCTATGGCATAGATTATCCCAACGAATTTCATCTTAGATTTTCTATCTGGTAAATCATACACATAGAACGCTCCTATAAAGAAATAAAAGTATCCGATTAGAAAGATGAGAATTGGATTATACCAATTCCACCACCAATATTCCCAGATTAAATAATTTCCAATATTCAAGAAAATTTCTACTATAACACAGAATAATGAAAATCCAATTGCCATAGCCCATCGATTAGGAAGTCCAAGAATCTTTTTATTTTTATCATCAGGTAAGAACTTAGCAAATATTATTCCAGCGATAGAGAACATAAAAGCAATTTCAATATTCCATCCAATTAAAATTATATAGGCACTTGCTCCAGGAGTTGTCCAAAAAGCGGAATAATTGGTAAAAGCAAAAACAAGTCCATTCCATATTTCGTTAATCAAATCAAGTCCTAAAACAGTTAAACCAGCAAAAATAGTACTCCAATTTCCTGTTTCTCTTGCCTTTTTGATTTCTACACCATAAATATATAGAACTATCGCTAATAATGGAATAACATACCAACCTAATTCTGGATTTAATAAACGCAGATTAGCTAAAGCTGTTGCTGAAGCGGGTGTTGGAGTCATTTATTTCACTCTTTATTATTTTTTTGTAATTTAATATGATTAATTAAGTGAAATTTAAACCCAAATATATAAATTATTTTTCTAATCTAATTTGGACTTAAATGAGAATAGGATTTATTCAGCTATTTTATTAGCAATAATAGCTGCGGACGATCCAGCACCAAATCCATTATCAATATTCACAACTAATAATCCTGGAGAACAAGATTGAAGCATAGTAACTAGAGCTCCCTTTCCTTTTTCACCCATTCCATATCCGCTTGAGATAGGAACCCCAATAACGGGAACATCAACAAGAGCCGCAACAACTCCTGGTAAAGTTCCTTCCATTCCTGCGCATACAATAATCACATGAACCCCTCTTTTTATCATTTCACTTAATGGAAAAAATATACGGTGTATCCCTGCTATCCCAACATCAAAGCTAGTTTCGACTTCACATCCCATCGCCTCTGCGATGATTTTTGCCTCAATAGCTATAGGAATATCAGAGCTACCGGCAGTAATAATTCCTATAATTCCTCCTTTTTTTTCAAAGCTAAATGAGGTTTCCTTAATTACTATTATCTTCCCTAATTCGTTTATTTCAATGGTGTATTCATCCTTATTTGAAAATTTTTCGAGAATGATTTCCTTATGTTCTTCATTATAACGTGAAATAATAGAGAATTTGTTTTTTTTTAAAAATCCTGTTATAATGTCAATAATCATTTTGGGATCTTTACTTTGAGCAAAAACCACTTCAGGAATTCCAGTTCTAGTTTTACGTAAAGTATCTAACTTAGCCAAATCACCAATTTCTTCAATTAAATTTGCTTTTAATAATTTTTCTGCTTCATTTAAAGAAATTTTCTTATTAATTAAGTTTTGAAGGATATCTTTCATATCACTCATTTAGTCCTACCATAAAAAATAATTATATTATTAAAATCAATAAAAATCTATGAATTTTGTATTTTACTAATTTTTGAAAAAAAATAATAACTACTCAAAATAAATATAAATTACAGTTATAACAATTTTAAATCCTAAATAAAAGTGAAATAACAGATGAAGATTGATTATACATCTTTTAAAGATGTGAAATTAAAAGGTAAGAAAGTTTTAATGCGAGTAGATATCAACTCTAACATTGATTTAGATAAAATGGAGATTAGAGATTCTCCCCGAATACGTGCATTAGTACCAGCTTTGAATGAATACTTTAAGAAAAGTGCTGTTATTATTTTAGCTCACCAATCTCGACCTGGAGAAAAAGATTTTACTGATTTAAACATACATGCTAAAGAGATAGAAAAGCATCTTGGTCGTCCAGTTAAATTTGTTAAAGATATATTTGGTCAGCAGGCTGTTCAAGCAATTAAAGAACTAAAGCCAGGAGAGGTTTTAGTTCTTGATAATGTTCGAAAATTTGAAGGAGAAATGAAAAATTATAAAGATTTTTCTGAAGCAGAAAATACTGAAATGATAAAAACACTATATCCATTAGTGGATTATGTAATTGTTGACGCTTTTGGAGCTGCCCATAGAGCTCATGCATCCATAGTAGGGTGGCCAAAGATGATGGCAGGACCAATTACTGATAAAGAGTTAGACGCCTTGAAGAAAATAATGCAGGATCCTGAAAAACCTATGGCAATGTTAATTGGTGGAGCAAAAGCTATTGATAAATTTAAAGCAATGAAGTATAATTTTGATAATGATAAGTTGGACTACGCATTATGTTCAGGATTAACTGCGATTTTGATCTTTGAAGCTTTAGGTAAAAATATGGGAGAACCTAACCACAATATTATCGCGAAAGATTTAGAAGAAAATAAAGATATGATTATTGACACTTATGAGAAGTATGAAAACAAGATTATTCTTCCAGAAGATTTAATCATCGATGATAATGGTAATAGAAAAACTATAGGAATAGACGAAGCAGGTACTTATAATACAACAACAGGCGATATTGGACAGAAAACCGTTGATAAATTTAATGAAATTCTTATGAAATGTAAAACTATTGTCGCAAATGGTCCACCAGGAATATTTGAAAAGGAAGTTTTTAGAAAAGCAACAAATGAAATTGTCGATACTATGGTAAATGCGACAAAGAAAAATAAAGCGCTTACAATAATAGGTGGTGGAGAAATGGGTGCTGCTGCCTCAATGGCAGGTAAAGCAGACGATGTTTCATTTATCTCGACTGCAGGAGGCGCAATGCTAGAAATTCTTTCTGGAAAGGATTTACCAATGATTAGGGCTTTACGGGAGAAAAAAGCTTAATAGGTTAAACTATTTATTTTTTTTATTTTTTTCATTAAAACAAGCATATTTGTGAAATTACCAAGTTTACTTCACTTTTATTGAAGTGTCACAACCAAATATAAAAAAGGTCCTTATTTTCCTTGAATTTGAGAAATTAAGATATAGATTTAAAAAGTAAATTTGATTATTTACATTATTGTCTAATCGACAATTTGTTTAATTACAAAATTTTTGGCGAATCTAATGTATTATAGCTATAAAAAATATATTGTATTAAGTATAATATTTCTATTTTGCTTAGGAGCTCTTACAATATTTATTCCCTCCAAGGATAATTCAATAAACTCTAATTCTGAGGGAAATTCAGCATTACGTGTTAGCGATAATGAAATAACTTTAATCACCCCTGAGAATAAAACATATACGGATACGATGAACGGATATTATCCGGGTTCTTATAGTTTCTGTAATGATGAGGTTGGTTCTGATCCAGATGATTTTGTTACTTATGAAGGTGGAGGATCTGTATCAATAGTGGATAATGTAGATGCTCATAAAAATGTAGTGCGAATTTATGATTCCAGTACTATTGATTACGTAGGAATGTTCAATTATTTTGACTCAGGACAAGCAACAGGAACTGTAGAAATGTATGTATGGTTTACTAATACAAATAAACATCACGAATTAAGCATCAGAGATGGAGGTCCTTCAGATTTCATTTATTTAGGATTTATTGACGGTTTGGTGAGATATCATGATGGAACAAGCTGGATTAACACAGGGTTTGCCTTTTCAGCGGAACAATGGTATCGTGTAAAAATTGAATTTAATTGTACAACAGATTGGCATTTATGGATTGATTCAGGAAGCGGGTATGTCTCCATTGATGGTGGAGCAGGATATAGTTATTATGGAAATCCCTCAGAAATGGATACTTTGTTTTTTGGAACATATGTCTCTGACGCGTGGTATGGATACTATATTGATGCTATAGGTTATTCATGGGATAATAAATATGATGTTGGAGACAATGGTCAAGAGGGTTTATTAGTAAGTTTTGTAAATAATACCGCTCTTGATTGGATAGGATATTCTTATGATAATCAGATCAATAAAACAATTTTGGGAAATTATACAATTCCAGTTCCTGATGAGGGTATGCATTCAATTCAGATTTTTGCTAATAATTCACTTGGTACTGTATTTCAATCTGATAAGAGATATTTCCATTTTTATTGGTTTGCACTAATACCAGATATACCAGAAAACTTAAGTCTTGATCAAGGTATAGGACACACTTATTTGGAGTGGGATGCACCTGATGATAATGGAGCTCCAAT
Organism: Promethearchaeota archaeon; assembly: GCA_048939015.1. Classification (GTDB taxonomy): domain Archaea; phylum Asgardarchaeota; class Lokiarchaeia; order Sigyniarchaeales; family SOKP01; genus Loki-b32. The sequence goes on along the minus strand of JBHLPW010000039.1, from coordinate 19,117 downwards.
TTTGAAATATAACATATTTAGGGGTAATTTTTCAGGAGGCAAAAAAACGCTTATTGGAAGTACTTCTGAAACATATTATAATGACACAGATGCGGGAAACTACATTGATCATCGATTTTATTATGTTATTAATGCTGAAAATATTATGGGTAGAAGTGGAAACTCAACAGAAGTTTGGGGTGCTGCTAGGAATGCTCCTCATGTTGAATGGTACAGCCCTGAAGAGAACGCTCATATAATTTTTCCAATGGGTCCAGCAACATTCTACTTTGAATATGATACAGTTAGACTAGATGATGTAAAATTATTTCTTAATAATATTGATCACGGAAGTGTTTGGAATAATAATTCCATTATCTTAAATTATAATTCTAATATAGATGGAAAAGTAAATGCTACTCTTGTAGGATATGAAGCGGGAATTCCATTAGTACAACATGAGAGAAATTTTACGTTTGGTAAAATTGAAATAGATGTAGAAGCAATAAAGGATTATGGTTCAGAAAATACTGGAAGGCAATTATATCTCATTTTACATGACCCTTGTGGTGATAATAGTTATTCAGGTTTTTCTGAAACCACCTCGGTCTCTATGGGGGTCTCAAGCACTCTGAGCCTCACACAGGGATTTTCTGTTGAAACTAAAGCAGATTTTGGTCTTTTTGGTGTTGAGGGCGGTGCTTCTTTACGAACTAAATTTAAAGAATCTTGGAATTATGACTTTCAAATGGAAATTACTGATACAACTGATCTTACTTCGAATATTGATGCATCAAACATGGATTATATTGGTCCAGGTTATGGAGATATTTATTGGGGTGAAGTTTGGACATTTTATTGGGTTTTTAAAGCTAATTATAGAACATATTATAATAATACAAAAAGATGGGAAGAACCTAAATTCTATTATGGTGTTGTTAGAAGTGGAGAAGCTTTACTTAATGATTATAATGCTCCAGAAAATTGGAGAGAACTCAATCCTGTCCACAATAATTATTCAAATGTTAATTGGGTAGAAAATGTAACAGTAGACGGAGGAACTACTTTAAAGAAATCCCATTCAACTAGAACTACCGAAAAATGGGGATTTACTTTTAACGTTGATATTGACGCTAGCGTTTGGGCAGAAGTACTTGGTACTAAAGTAAATGTATCATTTGGATTTGAATATGAAAACACAAATGAAAAGAGTGAAACAGAAGAATATACTACCACATATATGATATTTGATAATGATCCTACTGATCTTATCATCCAAGAAGTTGGCATTGATAAGAGATTTGGTACATACATTTTTAGACCTCATAGATTCGCATGTAAAACTTCTAATCCTTTAGAACATAATACTTTTGATTACATTCCTCCAATTATCCAATTTCCTAATATTGAATATGATACTTCTTATGACGGTTTAGGTCCATGCATGGATGATTCACCTATTGTTACTACTGAAATCTCTGATGAAGGAGGGATTCAATTAGCTATCATCTATTATTCCATTAATGATGGGGCCAATTGGGTTAGTGCAACTTTAACAGAACAAACTGAAAATCCAGGAACTTGGGAAGGATCCATTCCAATTCAAGATCATGGAACAAAAGTCCTCTGGTATATGATATCATGGGACATTGAAGGCTCAAATTCTACTAGAAAAGATCCACATGGAAATCCATATAGTTATACAGTAATTAATCGAGCACCATCTGTGGTAATAACTACTCCTAATGGTGGTGAAATCATTAAAGAATCAATTACTGTTGAATGGTCCGCATCTGATTCTGATGGTGATTCATTAACCTATGCTTTAGCTTATAATGATGGAGGTATTGGATGGCATTTAATTAGTGCTAATTTGACGGGAAACTCATATAATTGGGATGTTAGTAATTTTCCATATTCTAATTCAATATTGTTAAAGGTAATTGCTTATGATGGTTATGGTGGAGTCTCTGAGGATATAAGTGATTTTCTATTTACTATTGAAGGTTATATACCAAGTGGATTTGAATTCCCTTTTTTCGAAACAATGTCTATTGTCTCTATTGGTGTAGCTGTTTTTGCTGCAGTTGTTGTACTTAGAAAAACCAGATTAGGTTCTAACTAATATTTTCTTTTTTTTTATATTACTTTTTAATCTTCTGAATTTTAATAAAATATTTATCTTTTAATATTCTAAATTACATACGAGTAATTTCATTATGAATATAAGGGCCCGTGGTCTAGCTCGGTAAGTATCAAACCCGAAATGACGTCCGCTTGACGTGCGGAAGGTCGTGCGTTCAAATCGCGCCGGGCCCACTAATTACAATAAAACAAAGATTAAAATGCCGCTTAGGATTCGTTGGTCATCAAAGGAATACTTTGGAAGTGGAATGTTATTGCTAGGAATGAGCGGAATGTTCCAATTACTCTTTATATTTATAGGTCAATATTTTTTAGCGATGGGTAACCATATAATTGTTGTTTTAATCCCCATTGGTATATGGGTGGCATTATTCTATGCAGCACTTATTATTTTTGAAAGCTATGCACAAGTTGAGAGAAGAGAAAAATTGAGGACTAGATTTCTTAAATCTAAAATCAAAAGTTCAACTCTTAAGAGATTTTTAAGTGTTCCAATAACTAAACCATTATTGATTATTTTTATCTTTTTTAGTTGCTTTTTCTTTATTGTCTTTTTAATCTCTATTGCATTCTTTGATAATACCATAGCTTTTTTAATAGCAGAAATTCTAAGTGCAGTATTTTGTCTGCTTATTGCTAATCTAATAGAGAAAAATTACGGTAGAATTAAAAGATATTAAAAGTACTTCGCTTTTCTTACTATATTCTATATTGTTGAGCAAATTTATAAAGTAATAATACAATATTTGATGTATATAAAAATAAGGATGCATAAGAACAGTTTTTCATTATTGTTATTATCTATTTAAATAAAATTTCCCTGAATATGGCGAAGGTTGAAATTCGTTGTCCAATCTGTAAAAAATGGGAACATGTTGAGATTGGAGATGATGCTACAAAAAATGTTTCAAAAGGTCTGATAGCAATCAATATTGCGGCAGGAATGATCTGTGAACATTCTTTTATTGCATATGTTGATAAAAATTTAACCGTGAGAGATTGTTTAGTAGCTGATTTTAAAATAGAACTCCCAGAAAGTGCATCTACTGAAGAGTCTATCAAACCAGAAACAGAAACAATTAAATTTGATTTAATTAGATTAAATATTCCAGATGTTTTAATGGTAAATGTTATTAAAACCATTTTTTTAGGCAAGAAAGCAATAATTCTTTCAGATCAAGAATTTCTATATAACCATATAATTAATTTCTTTAAAGCTGTAATGGAAAATACTTTTGATTTTGATATTGTAATCTTATCTGAAGAGGAATATCAATCAAAAAAGAGTAATTTTAAAGAGTATATTGTCTTCAAAAATCGAGAAATTATCAGAGATAAAGAAAAGCTTATTAATCCAAAGAAATTAGATTTTGAAAAGGAAATGGTTACTAAATTTCTAACAGAATATGATTTGATGGCAGGAGTAATTCTATTAAGAAATGAGATAAATAAAGCTTATGAATACTCAAAATGTATAACGGAACTTATACAGAATGAAGAAGCAAAAGGTTTAACATCAAAAGATATCATAGAACATATCTCAAAAAAATATGACGATAAAATAAATAAACCCTATTTATCATTTTTAATAGATATTGTCCATAACTATTTTAAAATTGATGTTCCAAAAATTAGTGGAGTGACAGATCTGCTAGGGTTATTATAATAAGTATTACCCATTCTGTTTTTTTTATATTATTCAACTGATGTACTTCACGAAGCTAATCTTAATATTTTAAATATTCGTGAAACAGACCTTTCACGCTGTTTTATATATCTCCCGAGACTTCCTCCATGTTATTTAGGAAATATCACTTCAAGTATTAAATGACATATTCTAAGATTGGATTAACTTATGAAGAACCTTTAATAACAATATGATTGAAACTTAATTTATGAAATTTGAACAACTAATATATGAAGAAAAAGAAAATGTAGTCTGGATTACCCTCAATAGACCAAAAGTATTTAATGCTTTAAGTATGCAACTCTCAGACGAGATTGTATATGTTATTGAAGAAATTCGGAAGTCAACAAAGATTAAATTTCTTGTAATAAAGGGTGCGGGGGATAATTTCAGTGTTGGTGATGATATTAATGAAATGATGAATTGGGGAAATGCAAACGATATTACTCGCCGTGTTCGCTATTATCAAAATATGGCAAATCAGTTAGAAGAATTAGATAAAATAACCATTGCTGCAGTGGACGGTTATGCTGTTGGAGGTGGCTTAGAAATTACTATGGCATGTGATTTTGTTATTGCTACAGAGAGGGCTAAATGGGGTATGCCTGAAGTTGATGTTGGTATCACTCCAGGTTGGGGGGGCACTACACGCTTAGCAAGACTAATAGGTAGACGTCGGGCAAAAGAAATAAACTTAATTGGCGCCTTGCATTCAGCAAAAAGGGCTGTAGAGTGGAATTTATGGAATCGTGTTGTTCCTAATGATCAGCTTGATTTAGAGGTTAAAAAATTACTTGAGGTTTTAGCTTCAAAGAATCAGCAAGGTATACGTCAATTAAAATTTATAATTAATCGTGGAGTCGAATGTGATTTGTATACTGCACAAGGATTCGAGGTTTTGTCTGGGGCATTAACTGGAGCTGTAAGTGGAATGTGGCAAATTAAAGATGCCGATAAAGGTGCGGGAATAATAGGTTTTTCTGGAAAAAATGAACTTTGGAACAAGCGACGAAATCTAGCTAAAAACTTCTGGACAGATTAATTATTCATTTGAATTTGGGATTCGTGTAATTTTGGCAATTATTTTAGCTGTTGGATCTGGACAACGTACAAATTCAGTTGTAATTCCTTTAAGATCAATCTTTTTTTCATAAGGTGTGTTGCTATAAGTCCATGGAAGAGTACCACCATACTTTAAGACACGAATCATTGAATTCATACTATCTAATAACCATTGACAAATTTTGCCTCTATCCTCTGGGTATTTGAATTTTTCACCGACTTTATGATGAGTGCAAATACCATCACTTTCAAAAATTTCAATAATTATATCATAATCAAGATTTACCATTTTCTCACTTAAATTTTATTCAATTTACGTCTATTGAGATAAAATATAATATTTAAAAAAAATTATAAATGAAACTCTGTTCCAACAATCCCAAAGGTATGAGATGGATGTCGAGACATTATTTTATTAAATTCAAACCCAGTACAATGCATTCCACATGTTATTTCAGGATTCAATTCTTCAATAATTCGAACTGATTCTTCTATATCCTCAGTTTTTTCCCACTCTTTATGAAATCCACCGATAACAGCATAAATCTTATTGATTCCTGTTAATTTTTGTCCATGTTTAATTGTATTTATAATTCCAGCGTGTCCACATCCTGAAATCACTACAAGTCCTTTATCCTTAACATCTATATAGATTGAAATTTCGTCTCTAAAGGTATTTTTTTCAAATTCCTTTCTGCTTTTCATTAAATAAATCCCCTTAGTAAGTTCATTCTCATCAAGAATTTCAATTTCTCCACTAGTAGTAATTCCTTTAGTTAATTTAATTGGTATTTGGGTCTCTACAATCTTAAGTTTATTCTGAGTAGCGATGTTCTCAATTAGTGTTTTATTCATTGAGGGTAATTTTATACTAAAGAGAAAAGCATTTTCTTTCTGCAGTTCACGAAATCTTTCTGTTAATTCTTCTGGAGAGTAAAATTTTTGATTTGCTTTTGGAACTAAAATAGAATTTTGATTAAAAGAATTAGGAGTAATAATTATCTCACATCCTTCTTTAAGTTTAGGAAGTACACTCATCAACCCTCCAAAATGATCTACATGCCCATGACTTAAGATCAATTTATCATAATCCTTAAAATCTATACCCATAGCTTCTGCGTTAGAAATTATAGAATTTCTTGGTCCTCCTGCATCTAAAAGATATTTTTTCGTCTCTTCTCCTTGTTTGATTTCGATACTCATAGCAAGACCATGCTCTGCTAAATATTTACTTGAATTAGTCTGGGGTTGTATTACTTTTCCTTCAAATTTTTCATTTGTTAATAGAGTTGCGAGGGTTGTATTTGTGGTTAGAATTTTTATTGTTAAATTACCACTATCAATACCATCTGATATGTCTATACTCATATTTGGACCTCTTGATATTAAGTTAATAAGTTAATATATTATCTATTTTTTAAAATTTTATTCAATTCATCCCTTCTTCTATTAAAAAGAATTCTATTTTTTTCAATAATAATTTTCCAGAGTTCTGCTCGTTCTTTCTCGGAAACAGCGTTTAATTTTTCATACAGTTCCTTTATTTCTTCCAAGATTAATATCCTCTAAAAGGGAAAGTGAAAGATATGCGCCCTCCGGGAATTGAACCCGGGTCGCCAGGTTGGCAACCTGGCATACTTACCACTATACTAAGAGCGCATTGATAATAATTAGAATAATAATAAGAATATTTTTTAAAATTAAAATTTAATGATTCTTAATAAATCTGTTTTATTCAACAATTTCAGATATAACCTGCTTTATTGTATTTTCATTTACAAATTTTTCAAGCTCTGCTACACTTTGAGGTAAACCTTCTCGAACTCCCACTTCTAAACATTCTAAGTAAGACATTGCGGTTGCCATTTTTGATGTTTTCTCAAGAGAGAAATTATTTAGACAAGAAATTAAAATCCCCGTTAAGAATGCATCACCTGCACCCGTGGTATCTTCTACATTACCTGCACTATAAACACCACTATTTATAATTGTTTTTCCATCAGAAATGATTGAACCATTCGGACCATCCGTTATAGAAATTAATTTAATTCCCATATCCAAGAAATTTTTAATCATTAGTGTTTTCTTACTTTCACCTGTAAATTCTTGGGCTTCTTCTAAATTCATTGATACTACATCAGAATTGGAAATTAAGATTTTTGCCCAATTTGATGCATTTTTAATAATTGACATACTTGGAGCCGCAAACACCATACCTCCTTTATTTTTTGTTAATGTTATTGCTTTTTCTATTGCCTTGCAGGCACCATCGTTGGTTAAAGATGTCCAAGCGAACGCTTTAATATTATTGAAAAATCCATCATCAACATCTGATGGATTTAATAAATTATTAGCCCCTTTATATGCAAGAATACTTCTATCCTTACCCCATGGTGTTCTTAATATTATCGATAATGCAGTAGTATCTCTTTCTGTTTGTATAACGTGAGAAAGATCTACTCCTCGCTTTCTCAAATCAGTTAAACAAATTTCTGCTGAAAAATCATTTCCCATTATACCTACATATGCACTTTTTAAGCCTAGCATAGAGCAATTAGCTGCAATATTAGCACCTGAGCCTCCAGGTACAAATCTGACGTTTTTAACATTCAATTTACGAGAATATTCAATGGCAGTATACTTTTTTATAATATCTCTATCCATTAATTCAAAACGTAATATATCGTCAATATCAATTATAACGTCTAAAGTATTACTTCCAATCGTAATTAATTCTGGTAAAACCATGATTATCACTACTTTTTACAATTATTAGATTTGTAGAATAAGTTTAAAATAGATATAAATCTTTTAATAATTTTGCTAAGATTTATTTTTGAGTTAATTGATAGAAATGGAGAAAATTATATAAAAATGTGGAGCTCTTTATGAGTCCTCTTTGCTTTTGCTTACCAATTTTCCCATTTTATTTATCATGAGATGTGTAAGTTCAAGGAAAGCTTTTTCAACATTGTCTCCAGTTTTAGCTGAGGTTTCAACATAAAGACAATCTTGTTTTTTTGCATATTCTTCAACTTCTTTTCTATCTATTATCTGGCCAATTTCAGGTATTAGATCTGATTTATTTCCTATTATTGCACTAGGGATGTCATTAATTACTATATTTCGCATTTCGGAAAGCCATTCTTTCATACTTGAAAAAGTTCGATGTCTTGAGAGATCAAAAACAACTAATGCTCCAAATGCACCTTCATAAAAGCTACGATGGAGAAATTTAAATTTTTCTTGTCCTCCTATGTCCCATATATGGAGTTTTGCGGTTTTTCCAGGTTCATACTCTATGACTTTAGTTAAGAAATCAACGCCAATAGTTAATTTGTATTTTAAAGAAAATTCATTGTGTACAAACCTATTAAGTAAACTGGTTTTCCCCACTGCACCCGGTCCTATGATTATCACTTTAAATGAAAGAGCTGTTGTGGATGAGTTATTAGCCATTATACATCACCAGTGAAGGCATAGAAATTATGCACTAAATTTAATTTTATAATTAAATCTATAATTGTAAATTATATTTTTAAGTTTAATCAATAGTATATTACTTTTTTGAAAAATTTGTAATTATTAGAATGCGAAGAACAAAAAAATAAATTTATTGATCAGATTTCAAACGATTTAATTCTTTCTCTAATTCGGCTATCTTTTCATCTGAAGCTCCTTCTGCCGTACTAGGTAAAGCTACGCCCATCTCTACTTGTATTTCCGCATCAATTTCCCCTAAAACTTCACTTACATCTGAATCTGTTACAGCAGTATCGATACTGATACTATCCATGCCTTCTGTTGCAATATCAGCTGTTACGGCAAATTCTTCCATATCAATATCAATTTGGCTCATTATTTCTGTCATTTGCGGTACTGAAAGCTGTGTTTTTAATGTCGATAGAGATTGGGCAATTCCCGTCATGATTTGTGATACATCTTTAACTGCTGTTGCTTGTTCTAGCTTGAATTGCAATCCTTCTAAATTTGTGCGAAACATTTCAACAGCACGACTTTGTTTTTTTATTTGGAGGTAGTTCCTCGCGTGAAATTTTGAACCCTCTAAATCCCCTTGCTTTCTGAGATTTACAGCTTTATCCCTCGCTAATTTCCCACTCATCTCCAACTTTTTTACCTGTCTCATCAATCTCTTATTGAAAACCTTCAGTTTGACAGAGGCAGAGCGAACTGTGTCTTTGTCTCGTCTATTTCCTGATAACCACTTAGAAATATCTTTTAAGAAACCCATTTTTATCAAATCTAATTAGTTATTATTTAATATATAAATGCTATGATTGGTATTTAATTTTTTGGAGACCAATCATTATACTCCTTAGGTTAAAGAGTAAATTTGATATATGCTAATAAAATTATTAATATTACTAATTGTTAAATTAGATTAAATTCAAATAATAAAATAGTTTTAAAAAAGTTATCATGTCGTCGGTAGATTCAAAACTTTATCAATATGCGGTATCAACTGCGAAGGAAGCTGTTTTATTAGATAGCCAAGGAAAATATCGGCAAGCAATTAATAAATATCAACGTGCAGCTGAAATATTAGTGCAATTTATGAAATATAATAAGAATCCTCAAATGAGAATGCTATGTCAAAAAAACATTGAGGAATATGTTGATCGTGCAAAAATATTAAAATCTCAACTTGGTGGTCCTAGAAGTGCAAGGCCATCTAGAAGACCTGACGCTTCAGGGGACGATGATGAATCAAAAGCTGAAGCAGGAGTATCATCTGAAGAACAAGAACTGATTGATATGATCTCTGGTACAATTGTTACAGAATCCCCTAACGTAAGATGGGATGATATTGCAGGATTAGAAAATGTTAAACAAGCCGTGAGAGAGGCTATTGTCTTACCAATAGCAAAACCAAATTTATTTACTGGGGCTAGAAAACCTTGGTCTGGGATTCTACTATTTGGACCTCCAGGATGTGGTAAAACTTTACTGGCTAAAGCAGCTGCTACCGAATGTAAGGCTACATTCTTTAGTGCATCTTCTGCTGATTTATTAAGCAAATGGTTAGGTGAAAGTGAAAAGTTAATCAGTTCTTTATTTAAAGTCGCACGGTTAAAAGCACCTAGTCTAATATTCATGGATGAAATTGATTCTGTAGCAACAAAAAGAGGAGAGGGTTCTGAGAGCGGGGGTGAAAGAAGGGTTAAAACACAGCTATTAAGCGAAATACAAGGATTGAAATCTTCACACGGAAAACCATTATTGGTCTTGGGGGCAACAAACCGTCCTTGGGACATAGACAATGCTATGTTAAGCAGATTTGAAAAACGAGTGCACGTACCCCTACCAGATTTAAAAGGTAGAGCAGGAATATTTAAAATCCACACTGAAGGTGTAGATTCAGCGCTAACTGAAGAAGATTTCATTGAATTAGGGGTTAGAAGTGAAGGTTATTCTGGAAGAGATATTGCAAATGTATGTCGTGAAGTTATAATGATGCCTGTACGTGAACTAGATATGGGTGGTCTTTTAGAAGATTCAGATAAAGAAGTGAAAGTAAGAGATATTTCATTAAAAGATTTCAAAAAAGCACTTAAAAAAGTCAAACCGATGACAAATGCAGCTTTGCTAAAACAATATCAAGCATGGGCGGAAGAATTCGGAGAAAATTAGAAGAATAAATGATTACCATGGAAAGACAAAGAGAAAGACCAGCTGAAGTACCAAAGGAAGTTAAAGAAAAAGCTGAAAAAGAGTTACAAGAATTAAGAAAAGAACTTGCAAGATTAAAAAAGTTAAAACAAGAAAAAGAACAATTGGAGCAAGAAGCAACCCAAAAGCATATCATTAAAGAGGATGATATAAAAGCTACAGAATTAGATTATATTGAAGATCAGTTTGATAAACTAGAAGATATTTTATCCTCTAAATTTGGGGAGATCGATACAAAAGTATATCAAAAGCATGCTGATCAAATTGAATCAGAATTGCAAACTCTTGAAGAAGAAATTATAGGAGAAAAGGGTTTAATAGAGAAAAAATTAACTGCGTATGAAAATTTATTAAAGGCATATCCCTGGCTCGAGGAGGAAAGAAAAAAATTCATGTATGATATGCCTGATAAAAATAAAAATAAAAATGATTATATATCTTGGAAAATAGAATGGGCAAAAGTACTTTTTGACTATGCTCGATTTGCGATTCTTCACATAATCTATACAAGAGAGTTAATAACTCATAAACCATTTATGAATTTTACCAAACGAGAGCAGTATATAAGAGAAATTGCTGAAGAACTAATAAATCAGAATCAGGCAGAATGGCTTACAAAAAGTAAAGAAAGTTTAAGAGTATACTGGAAAACTCTTGAAGCTTGGTCTGATGAGATATGGAAATGGGCTTATGAGAATGGTAAAATTGAACCTATTATGATATATGAATTAAGAGAGGCAAAACAAGAAGATTTTAGTTCACTTCCTTTAGAAGATTTAGAAGAGATTTTTAAAATAATGGCTAAGAATCGTAGAGCTAAAATTTTAAAATTAGACGATGGGAAATTAGCCTTTAAAATAAAGTTAGAATGAAGTCACAGTGAAGGAAAATACCACTGTTTTCCTGTTAAGATATTTTCTCTAAATTTTGCAATACCACTTTTTTCGAGAGATTCTAAAGATCTTAAAGCGCGATCTTGTGACCATTCTAAACTAGCACAGACATCTTCTAATGTAAGAATACCTTTTTCTTTGGCTAACTCAACAACTTTTGCTTCATCACTAGTATACTCAATAGGAAAAAATCTAACTAAAATTGCTCCCGATTCCAATTCAGTTATGTCATCAATAACTTTTGTCTTTTTCAACAATCTCAACGATTTTTCTACATCTTTTACTTCTATGTTCCCATTTAAAATTCCTGTATTTACTAATTCAAAGACTTCTGATAATGGGATTATTCCTCCTGTTTCTTCTTTACTCATCAAAACTCTTTGATAGGCTAACATTCCTAATTTTTGATGGTCAATTTTAGAGAATTTTTTCAATACATCATGTTCTGATATTTGATCAGTAATAATTTTTGAAGAGGGAATGTTATATTTTTTTTGTAATTCTTTTACCTCTTGTCTTAGTTCAGGAGTTAATGCTAATAGGACACCATGTTTTTTAGCAAGATCCCTAAGTCTATCTTTAGTGAATTTTTCAACAGCAGCTTTTGCTTGCATATCTTTCATTTTTAGTTCTGCAGCCTTTTTCTTCATTGCTTCTTTTAAATCAATCTCGTCTTCAATTTTCCTAATACCCATTTCTATATAACACTATTTTTTAATTCTTTTATTGATCAATAATAGAAATTTTAATATAATTATTCATAATAATATAATTGAACTCTTATTTTAACCAGATCTTTTCTATAATATGTAAATTTATTCTAATACTAATCTTGATTTACTTACTCTTATATTATAATAAAATTTCTTTAATTTAATTGTTATGGATTAACATCATTAATAAAAATTTAGAAACTATTTTCTTTAATTTTAAATCATAGTCTGGTACCTTTATTCTATACTTCTAATGAATATAGACATGAGATATATTGATATAAAGTTTTTAGATCGCATATAGAACGTAATTTTTTTTTTTGCTAATATTTATAAATAGATTATTTGATTATTTTGTCAAATATTTAAGATAGGAATAGTTTAGGAATGCCTCAATTCCCATTTGAATATGAAATATTATCAGCATTATTTGTTTTTACTCTAGTTTTATTATTATTCAAGAGAAGGTTTAAATTAGACAGAAAATCTATGGCTTTTAAAGTAATACTGTATACGACCATCGGTAATATAATTTTAATATTAATGGCGGTAATCACTATGGGATATTTAGACAATGAATTGATTATAGTTATATGTGTAGTTCCTGCTTTAGGTTGTTTAATTTTTTATACAACCTATTTTATTCTAAAAACTATTCTGCGCCAAGAGAATACAATTAATAACTTGCTAAGATCTAGTTCTGAAACTTCTATATCTGTCGCAAATATCGCCACGGAAATGGCAGCGAGTATTAGTGAAGTAAGTGCAGCATCAGAAGAAATATCCTCAACAACTCAAGATATTGTTTCAGATTCTCAAGATGTTGTCAAAGCATCAAATGAAATTCAAGCGATAATGGATTTAATAATCAATATCTCAGAACAGACAAATCTATTAGCACTTAATGCCAGTATTGAAGCAGGCAGGGCAGGCGAGTATGGAAGAGGATTTGCTGTTGTAGCAGATGAAGTTAGAAAGTTAGCAGACGATTCAAAAAGTGCGGTAAAAAACACGAGCTCAAAAATTAGAAATATTATGGATAAAATTTATAGGACATCTTCGTCTATAGAGGGAATAAATTCATCTACTGAGGAGCAATCATCTTCAATCGAAGAGATATCAACTACAGCACAGAAATTAGGGATATTAGCTGAAGATTTGAAAAATCAGTTAACTCAATTTACTTTGATAAAAACAAAATCGCAAGAAAAAATAGTAAAACATAAGTAAAATTGATTAAAATTTACAGATAAAATTTTACGCTTTTAGAATTTTTATATTCAAAATGAGCTGTGTGATATTTAAAGCTAAAGAGGGTACAATTATTTTTGTTATCTTTTATTTCGATTTCATTTTCTATATAATGAATGCCATGTTTTGATAACACTATTTTTTAATTCCTTTATTGATTAATAATTATAAATCTTCTTAATTCGTTCTATTTTATTTGATTATGATTGAATCATCAAATTTCAGAAAAATAAATGAAATCGAAAATAAAATCATTTCTGAATCTTTAGCTAAAATATCTCCCCAAATTTTAAAATCCTTGAAACAGTCTAAGAAAGAGTTATATATTGTAATAATCGAGTCAAAATTTAAAACGAATTACCCTAAAATTTTTTTAGTTTCAGATGATTTTCTTAAAAACATAGACCTAAATGGATATAAAGATAAAATTTATTCGATTAACTTATACTTTGGCTTTATCAAAAAATCAAGTTTTTATTTAAGCCTAGAAGGCGCAGAATTTCTATATAAACAAGGAAATCTTTCAGATCTCAACCATATATATCTTAACGAGAAGGGCGAAAAATCAGTTTTGTATGGAAATAATATATTAAAGAAAATGGTTGTTAATACATCCTCTAATTTAAAGAAAGGGGATTTTTTATTAGTTTTTAATGAGGCTGATGAAATTCTTGCTATTGCGCAATCTAAGGTTGATATCCTCACTCTAAAACATTGTAAATCTAATGAGATTATAGCAATTAATTTAAGTGATAAGGGTATCTATTTGAGAGAAAAGCAATAAGAAATATCATTTTTTAAAAATATAAAAAATAGTACAAAGGGAGGATTTCGCCTACCAATTCTCCCTTAAAATTTTGAATAAAATTGAGTTATGAATTTTTTTGTTTTATGAATATTTAAATTTAATAGGACCAAAATTCTGTAAAATAGAAATTTAAAAAATTAGTTTGAAAGATAAAACTTCGAATATGTATTTTTTTTGACATTAAACTTTAAAATTCATCATGGAGTTTATATTCCAGAGACTTAGAATTATCTTCGATCATTTCTCGTGCTTCATTTTCTAGATCTTTATACAATGAAAAGAACTCTGAACTCATATTTAATGAAGACTTTTGAATTTCAGTTATAATAAAATTATATTCCATCTTGTCTTTGAAAATCTCTTTAAAATTACTTTCCAACTCTATAGGAATTTTTGTATATTCACCTGATAAAATTAAAGGTTGTTTTTTGCTCGTAATCATTTTATAAGGAAAGTTAGAGAAGTACTTCTCTATTAAATCATATGCGGACTCATATTTCTCTTGATTTATACATGACTGCTTAAGTTCCTTCTCGAAAATATTTTGAAATTCATTTGAAAAACCAACGACACATTCCCTTAATAACTTTGAAGACTTAGATGACACTAGACCAACGGATATTAATTCAGATTCATATAGCGTTAATATACCTTCTTCTAGTTTTATATCTAATAAACCACCCATATTTATTACTTCTTCGCTCATAAGTTGTACTGCATTTAGAAATCCAGTAAAAACAGATTCACTTAAACTAGAAAGAGACCAATCATAATTAAATAATGCATTACCTCTTCGATCTCTTACAACGATCCTATTAACTGTAAATGGTAAAATATAAAGTAGTTTAGGCTCCAACAATATACCGAGGCCTACTAATAAATTTCCTAAACCAGTAGTAGCGTAAGCAAACAAAATAAAAATAGGATTCCAATAATAAAACAAGTAAATTAGTAGAGTAATGGGACCATTTATTAGAGTGCCAATGAAAAAAATAGTGGCTTCTTTCTTGATTAAAAATGGAGCATTCAACCAAGTTTTCAAGCCCCAATAAAATGAAGCACTTCCAACAAAGAATATGAAAATCAAACCCTCTAATTCATATAATCCAGTCCAATTGACATTTAAATAACCCCCCTCGATTTCAAATCTAACTGCTCCAGGTTGAAATGCTAGGTAAGTGTATAAAATACCTAAACCTACAGCGATAAGCAAGAATGGTGAATTAGATGTTTCTTTAATTGTATAGTTTATACCAATTGCAAAAAACACTGCACTAGGAAATAACATAAGTCCACAAATTCGGGAAATAAATAGGTTCAAAAAAAGATTAGCTAATAAATCCAATATAAAGAGCATCGCCATGAAAAAGAGAGCTACTCGGATATAAGACAAAGATTTAATGTTTTTTGTTCTGGGAGTAATAAACATTAGTAGTGTAGCTATCAAAATAATCGAACTTGCGAAAATTTCAACAATGATTTCTGGTGTCCAATTTAATATCATCATTCTCTCCTTTTGCTAAGTTATTTTAATTAAATTTTATTTAACTTATTTCTATAATTATTTAAAATAATATGAATATCCTTTTTTTTATCTGAATTTATATAGAGATCTTTAGTGTCATCATCTATAGAACGGATTAAATCATAGTTAATTAGATTATTTATACGGTAATTAACAATATCCCTTTTTTCGTCTAACAATTTATAAATTTCAGATTTTTTGAGTGATTTCTGTTTAGTTAATAAATCGATGATTTTCAAATTAATCGTGTCTCGCAACAAAAAAGACATTATTCCAAAATCAACTTCCATTTCAATAGGAAAAAAAATAGTATAATTCCCTACTTTAGTTTTATCGATATAATTAAATTTTAGGAGCATCTCTAAGTGCCATACTAATTGTCCTGAACTACCAGATTCACCAGATAATGCTTTTTTTCTTAATAAAGAGAAATGAACTCCTGGATTCAATTTGATAAAATTATAAATAATTCTTCTGTTATCATTCAAAAGAGCAGTTTCTTTAGAAAATTTAGATCCCTCGATTAATATCTTCTTATTAATCAAGAATTGTATTATACATAAAAGGCTATTTCTCGATAAGTTTAATCTTTTTTTTGCTATATTATAGAGATTTTCCACATTTAATAACTTATTTTTACTCATTATCTCTTCAGCTATCTCTTTTACTTTTTTTACGCTTGGATGTTTTAATCCAAGGGATTTAGAGAAAATTTGAGTTTTCATGATAGAGATAACCGAGTTCATCATGTAATTGAGATCTGAATTAAATTTAGATTCTTTCAGAATTCTAATTTTTACTAATTTCCTAACGTTAGTATCTTTTATATTTAAGTCAAGAATTCTATAAAGATTAATTCTTAATAAATTTAAATATAACACTTCGATAAAAGTATGAAGTTTTGAAGATTCTCTTACTTCTTGTGAAAAACTCAATGAAACTAAAAAATTCCTTTTAAGATAATAATATTATTATTTAAAGTTGGAATTCTCTATAAATTCATATAGACCAAATTTCCACTAATAATCTATTTAGTATTTTTTATGAGGCAGTAATAAAAACCAATAGTATCATGTAGATGAGGATATAAACGTTGTGAGAATTTTAGACTTTCTAATAATGAAATTCCAAACACTTCTGTTAATCCTTTCACACCATAGTTTCCAGAAATTTCTACAATTTCAAAATTCTGGGATTTTTTTAGTACTTCATCAACAATCAGCTCATTTTCTTCAGGGGCAATAGAACAAGTGCAATATAAGAGCTTTCCTCCTGAATTTAATGCATTTAATCCTGCTTTTAATAATTTCCTCTGAATTGAAGCCATTTTTTCAATTTGTTTCATCGATTTGCTTTTTTTCCTATTATGATCTTGTCTTATTAATCCTTCTCCGGTACATGGCGCATCTAAAAGAATTTTATTTGGTTTAATATTTAGATCTGTTATATGAAAAGCATCCATATTTAATATAATTGAATTAATAATACCCATTCTCCTCAAATTGATGTCCAAGGCAGGGATTCGATTTTTATTTTTATCGATTAAGATAAGCTTACCCTTATTTTCCATAATTTGAGCTAAATGAGTTGATTTACTTCCTGGAGCTGCACACATATCGATTACAACCTCATCAGGTTTAGGATCGAGGATGACAGCTGAAAGCATCGAAGCAACATTCTGTAAATAATAATACCCCTGTAGAAATTCATGTGAAGATCCCAAGTTTATACTTTCTTTAATGACATTAAATCCGTATGGAATCCATTCAATTTTTTCCAGCTCACTTCCTTTCCTTTCTAAACGTTCTTTCAATTCAGAAGGAGTTATTTTTAATGTATTAGTTCGTATTGAGGGTGTTAATGGTTTGTCATTTGCTTCTAATAATTTGACCGTTTCATCAAACCCCAAAAATTGGATATATCTCTCAATCATATAAGGAAGATATTTATATTCTTCTGCAAGTTCCTCAACAATTCTGCGTGATGCTGAAATAAGAAATCAACTCGAGTTCAATCCATTAATACTAATAAAAAATTGTAAATTATAATTGTTATCAGAAAAGGAAAAGATTAACATGATTGAAGTAGAAATCAAAGTTAGAATTTCAGATCCAACAATAATTCGAAAAAAATTTGAAAAAAATAATGGAGTATATAAAATTTCATTAAATCATGAAGACACTTATTTTAATATGCCAAGTGGTCTAAGAGATTTTAAAGAAACGGATGAGGCACTAAGAGTAAGAAAGTCGATTGAATTTAACAAATTTAATAAGTCAATCACACAAAAAGTTAATCATTATATTACATATAAAGGCAAGAAAATAGATAAATTTACAAAATCTCGTGAAGAGTTGGAAATTAAGATTGAAGATGTAGATAGAATGAAGGAACTATTGAAGCACTTAGGTTTTCAAGAAGTACTTATAATTAAAAAGGAAAGGGAGTTATATGAATTTGAATTTGAAAATTACCAGATTGAAGCCTTGATTGATTATTTACCGATCATAGATCAATATTTTGTTGAAGTTGAATTATTATTACCATCTTCGGAAAAATTTGAAGATTCCAAAGAAGTTTTATTCGATTTCTTAGGTTTATTTGACATCAGAAGAGAAGAATCTATACGAGAATCATACTTAGAACTAATACTTAAAAAAGTTAAAGGAAATTGAAAGTACTAGTGAGTATATTCCTAAGAATATACTCAACTAGGAAATGGAAAAGATTGAGTGTGATTTATTATTTTATCAATAATCTGTCTAGATACGCAATTTGACCATCTAGTTTACGCTTTACCTTGTTTATATCATAATTTTCATATATTGTTTTCATAAGCTTATTTTGAATAGATATCGAGTTTTTAGATATATCTTGAACTAAATCCAAAAATTCATAATAACTTGTATCTATTCTTATTTTAACCTCCATAATATCTCACTATTTTATACTAAATAGAAGAAGAATTAAAAAGAATAAAAATAAAATGGGGTCCAATTTTTAGAATTAAAGTTGAATTATAGGAAAAATACTAATTAAGATATTGATAAGAAGTGAATTTTACTAAAATTTATTCATGTCCTTTATTTTTGCGTGGAGGTACTTTTGGTGATTTTGGTGGTTTTGGTGATTTTGGTGGTTTTGGTGATGAGGGTGGTTTTGGAGGTACTGGTGGTTTCGCAATTTCTTCAATTACTATTTTTAATGGCATTCCCAAGGTGAATATGTAATATGGTTTTTCTTTCTGAATCCCATTTTCTTCTTTCTCAATTTCAGAAACTTTTTTTGTAAACTCCGAATAGAGATCTCGGACTTTTTTATATCCTTCCTCAGTAAGAAAGAACATACTGCTAAACCCTACGT
>JBHLPW010000100.1:0-12194 GCA_048939015.1 Promethearchaeota archaeon | reverse complement strand
GTTCCTGTCTTGTCAAACGCGAACACTTCGATATCTTGAAGCTTTTCAATAAATTTATTTCCTTTTACTAAAATTCCCTCTCTCGCCTGCTTTGTTAAGGATGCGATATTTGCCAAGGGAGTAGATAAAGTTAAAGCACAGGGACATGAAACCACTAATAATACTAACCCTCGATAGAACCACTCATAAAAGTTAAGTCCCAATACTGATGGAATAGTCATAACTAAAATAGATGATAAAAGAATCATTGGTGTATAATATTTGGCAAACTTCTCAATAAATTTTTCATGATCACTCTTATTTTGTTGAGCAATTTTTACGCTTTCTGCGATTTGAGCTACAATAGTATCTGTACTTTCTCTCACCACTTCAATATCAATAAAGCTTTCAGAATTTAAACTAGCAGCAAAAACTTCTTCACCTTTCTCTTTAAAAACAGGAACAGATTCACCAGTAATTGCGCTTTCATCGAGATAGGAACTCCCTTTAATAATAACACCATCTAAAGGAACTTTCATACCTGGCTTTATACCAACAATATCTCCAATTTTCACATCCCTCGAGGGGATATTTATATATCCATCTTCAGTTTTTAATAAAGCATCATCAGGAGCAAGTTCAAGTAATTCTTTGATTGCGTTTCTCGACTTTTCAGTTGTTATTTCTTCTAGTTTTTCAGCTATTGCATATAATAATAGTGCAGTGGCCCCCTCTTGACCATGAAGAATAAAAAATGAAGCAACACCAGCTATTACCATTAGTAAATTTGCCGTTATTTTCTTATGACTAAGATCCTCTATTGCCTCTTTAACCACTCCTGAACTTGAAAGGATAATTGAACCAATTGCCAGAATCTGAGCAACTAAAGTTATTCCGAATGCAAATTCTAAAAATATGGAAATTCCAAGTAAAGTTGCCGCAGGAATGATAAAATACCAGAAATGTTCTTCAAAAAAGGATTCTTTTTCCTCCTCTTCTATTTCACAGATAGATGATGAACATGCGATAGTAGTAATAATTTTTCACCTATATAATGATTGGCTACACTTCAATTAGAACTTAACATTTATGTTGTATAAAGCTTTGAGATTATCAATAGCCTTAATTAATAGCTTTTCCAGTTTTTTTCTTATTATTTATAAAAAATAAGATAAAGAATTTATAAATCATTTTATAACGTAAACTATTTTTTGATTTTCCTCTGTTTCAAGCTTTAACTCATTTCTAATTGCATTTCGGATTATGTATCCTCCTATATGGAGTATAGAATCTTTTAGGATTGAATCCTGGTCCATTGAGGCATTACAAGGATAGGCATGATGAGCTTTACTTATTCTTTCATTTAAAGAGAGATTCCCACTCTTTCCATTCTTGAAATACTTTGCTTTTAATTGTTGACAAATGTAATAAGTACTTCCACAAGGAGCACTTTGAATAACACAAACATCCTCAATAGATTCCCCATCTTTACTTAATAAAAATGAAACTATTGGTTCCCCAATTTTAAAATAATCAATAAATTCATCAATAAAATTATGTTTATTTGTTAAATGAAATCCAATTTTATTATATTCATTTAATTCTTTACTTAAAGAGCAGAAAGGCTTTGGAAAAGCAGCCTGAATTCCGTATTTTTCGAATTCTTTTAGAACCTGAACTTGAAGTCCGGCAGGAACCCATTTGGGATCTTCAATTGGTACAATGACCGCTTTAATCCCATTATCTTTTAAATAGTAAGGAAGTCCAGATAGCAAATCTTGATGGATTCCTACAACCATTAAAAAGTCAACAGGAGGGAGATTTTTTGGGAGAAATTCATCTGGTTCTTCAACAAACTCAGGTATATTTTCTCCTACCTTTTCATAAAAGTAGATAAAATTTGCAAAATTTATTAAATGCTCTCGACACTTATCACATTTTACATTTTGTTCTAAAACTTCGCACGCTTTACAGAAATCTTCGTTATTAATGAGATTACCTACAAACTTCTGAGTCAACATCTCTGTCTCAGGGCCAATACCGTAAAGTACACCAAGTCTATAGGTTTTCTCAGTCACCATTAAAATGGAATAATAATATCTTTTTATTTGTATTTTTAATACTTTATAAAAAATATATTAATTTGGCTGAACATGTTCTCAATCATAGTATTCAGCCATATTACTTTTACTTTCGCCCACTCTAACTGAGATTTTTTTGTTTTCATATATTTCTTTCAATTTACCATGAATATATTTTGCTAAAAGCTCACTTGTAGTTGCTGGTAAAGGTATGTAAAATACATCAGATCGGGGGAAAACATATCTTTTATTGTAAGTAGTGATCTCAACAGAATCTTCCTCTTCTCGAATCTTTATCTCGTCCGATTCAGTTGGGATTAAAACATAATGGTTCATAGGCTTCACTATCGACTCTAAATTTTCTTTCAATTCAATGAAATTAACAACAAAATGCTTATCATCTAATTTATCGCTAATCTCAACAGAAACATAGTAATTATGACCATGTAATCGTGAACATTGGCTTGGTTCTTTTAAGAAGTGAGATGCACTAAATTTAATACTCGTGGACTCTAATCTTATTTTAAAACCGATAGTAAAATTGCCTCCATTAATATTTTATTTACTATAATCATTTTTGTATGCAACAAGCCCTTTGACATTTTTATATTTTATGTTTATAAAATCGTATATGTTTCTTAGGTAAGAGAAATACTATTTTATAATACTTTTTTCAATTTTTTTTATTAATCAAACCAAATATCTTATTATCTATCCAGTCTCCATTAATAAACTCATGATCTTTTAGAGTCCCTTCTTCACTAAAACCAAGTTTGTTAAACATAGCTATCGAACGAGAATTAGTAACACTAACCTCAGCTACTATTTTATGTAAATTTAAAACATTGAACGCATAATCGAGTATCATTTTCACAGCTTCTGTACCGATCCCTTTTCCCCAATAATCTATTTCTCCTATAAAAATTCCGATCTCTCCTCTACGATATGGATGGATAATCTTGGATAAACCAACCATTCCTACTGGTTTTTGATCTTCTTTATACCAAATTTCAAACCATATATTTTTTTCATCCTGATATTCTGGAAACCACTCTTTTTCTATAACTTCGGTAGTCTCGGGAAGATATACTGATAAAAACTTCCCTACCCTTGGATCATTTATCCATTTCACATAGATATCAATATGTTCCTTATTTTTTACTAATAAATCAATGTTCTCTCCTTGTAAGAAGATAATATTTCCTATTTTGTTTCACCTACTTTTACATATTCTGTAATTTTATTTGAATACTTGAATTTTAATCTTATATTTTAAGTTTAAAAATAATAAATATGAAAGATTTTTTCTTTAGAATAAGACATTTTACATCACTTAATTGAATTCTATAAAATAATTATTTATAAGTTAAAATAAATATGAGTTTTACTTTTCATAATAAATTTGAGGATGCTCACAAAATGGAATATAAGAAATTAGTAATAACCGGAGCTAATGGATATTTAGGACAACAAACGATAATACAAGCTGTCAAAAATGGTTGGGATGTTATTGGTATTGTGCGACGAGAAGATGCTGCAAAAGATATAGAGTCTTTGGGAGCAAAAGCGGTTATTATCAGAAATTTTAGTTTTAGTGAGCTTAGTAAAGTATTGGAGGGATGCAAAGCATTAATTCATTTTCGTGGTGTTGTATGTGGTTCTGAAGAACTCTTTGAGAAGATCAATATTAATGGGATGCGTGTATTAATCGAAGCTGCTCAGGAAGCAAATGTATCTAGAATTATTTTTCCATCAGGTTTAGGCGTTGATAGATATGGAACAGAAGAATGGGCTACTAATGCTTATTTTTATTCAAAACAAGAAGCAGAAATATTATTAAAAAATGGAACCGTTCCCTATATAATTTTTAGACCATCCTATATTTTAGGTCCAGATGATGAACTAATTCCGGAGATCATAAACCAAATTGCTAGTGGGATTGTTCATGTTGCTGGCAATGGTAAAATTCCTATGCAACCTATTTTTGTTAAGGATGCAGTTCATGCATTTCTAGCAGTTGCCGATGGAAAAGGAGATAATAATCAAATCTATGATCTTGTTGGTCCAAAAGTTATAAATATGCTTGAATTGGTTGAATTAGTCTTTCAGAATATGAAAACATCAGGTTTCAATATCCCTCAACCACGAATTAACCATATAAGTTATGAACAAGCTCCAGAACTCCTCGGGCTATGTAAAGAAATGATTGATATAATGAGATGTGATATAACCTCAGATGGTAATATCGCAGCTGAAACACTTGGATATAAATTATCAGATATAAATGAAGCTATAAAAGAAGCAGTTAAAGCGAAAATGACTCCTAAATCCAAAGTAAGGGGAAAGAAAGCAATAATTTTATTATCAGGTGGGATAGATTCTGCTGTTGCACTTTACAAGGCACATCAAGAAGGTTTTGAATTAATAGCTCTTTCAATTAATTATCATCTCAGACCTAAAAATGAAAAAAAAGCAGCTAAAAAACTAGCAGAAAGTCTCAATATTAAAATTATTGAAATTCCATTACCATTTCTGAAGGAATCAATAGACTTACGAATAGAAGGATTTCCTATACCAAGTGCTGTTCATGCTCCTGAAGGATTTATCCCCTCTAGGAATTTAGTTTTTTATTCAATAGCATCTTATTATGCTGAAGCTTTTGGATGTAAATTCATAATAGGGGGTCATATATCTGTTGATCCACAATATTTTCCTGATGCTGCTCCACTCTTTTTCAATTCTTTTGAGGATCTTATTAATAAAGGAAAGCACTTTAAGGATAAGACCACATTAAAATTATTATTTCCTTTAGCTAAAATGTCTAAAATTGATGTAGTAAAATTAGCGAAAAAATTGAAGGTTCCTTTAAAATGGACTTGGAGCTGTTACAGTGATGGAGATCAACCATGTGGTAGCTGTACATCTTGTCGAAAAAGAAATGAAGCTTTCTCAAAATTAAATTTTTCTGATCAAAAATTTTCTACATAATCCCCACTTTTTTATAATTAATTCATTTTTTATTTGGAGATAAATTTATAAAAAGCTTAGATCATATCATATACATACAGATTTTCATCGAATTAAGACACGTAAATCCTATGAATGAAATGAATGAATTATCAGTAATGGGACCGTATCAAGAAATTCTAGTAGTATGTCCGGTATGTTCTACTAGTAAAAAGTTGCAAATTCCTGTAGAAGTAATTAAACACAGTAAACAACTAACTACAATCTCAATACCTTCAAAATTATGTTGCGAACACAGCTTTCAATCTTTTGTAGACAAAAATTATAAGGTACGTGGATACCAAAAAGTAGATTATGAAATCACTCAAGTGGAGTATGCAGAATATGACCCAATAGCAATTTTTAGTTCAAGACCGTTGTTCCAAGAATTAATTACCATTTTAAGAAGTTACGTAGATGGTAAAGAAATCTTAGGAAGTGGTATATTTACTCTGGAGGGACATATACTTTTCTCTTCAATCTACGATAACACAATGTTTTTAATAATAAAAGAACTTGAAGTGAGAAGTAAGAAAAAATTAACCAGATTAAAGAAATTATACTTAGAATTAGAAAATAAACAAAAAATTCATTTGATTTATCACGAAATAGAAGGTATGAAATTCGTGTCTGTCCTATTTTTTTCTGACGAGGTCAGAGTTGGTAAGGCGAACTATTTTGTAAACGACTATATAAAAGAATTGAGAAAACTTGGCATTTGAATTAATATATACTCTTGATTTAATATTGATAAGAGCAAAATAAATTTAATTTTCCATAACATGAATTCTTTTGATTTTTGAAGAAAACTTATTAAAAACAAAATAAATATCATATAATTATAGATTTTCAATAATGGAAATAATATCAAATCATATGATTGATAGTGAAGAAGTAAAATTAGAAGAAGAAGAAAAGAATATAATTGTTGTCTGTCCTACTTGTGGGACTAAAAAGGAATTAAAAATCCCCTCAAAAATTATTAATCAAGCAAAACAACTCACAACTGTTTCTATTCCTTCAGGAGCTGTATGCGAACATGGTTTTCAATCGTTTGTTGATAAAAATTTTAAAGTACGTGGTTATCAAAAAGTCGATTTTGAATTTTCTCATATGGAGTTTTTCGAGAGAAGTGATGAAGATTCAGCAGAAGCAGAGGATTCTAAATCTATACTAACCTCACAACAATTATTCCAAGATATTATCAGTTTATTACGAAGCTACGTAGACGATAAAGAGATATTAGGAAGCGGGATGTTTACTGAAGACGGACACGTAATTTACTCGTCACTTCCTAGCAACACACTATTCTCAATAATAAAAGAATTCGAAGTGAGGAGCGAGAAGAAATTAAGACGTTTAAAGAAAATGTATCTAGAATTGGAAAATGATCAGAAAATTTGTTCTAGTTATATCGAAATTAACAGCTTAAGATTTGCTTTAGTGTTATTTTTCTCTCAAATCGTCAAACTGGGGATGGGAAATTTATATCTCAATGATTTGGTAAAAAAAATAAGAAAATTAGAAAGTTAAAACCTTTTTATTAATATTCATTATTTACGTATTTATAAATAGTTATAAATATAGCCATAATTATGTGCTTTATAAGAGTTCAAATTATAACCATGTTCCTAAAAAATGGATATTCAAAAGATAAAAAATAAAATGGTCCAAGAATTACATAAACAAATTCCTGAGATTACAAATGATAAAATTCAAATTTCTGAACTTCCTAGCAAAAAAAATTCTGTTATTCAATTAAAATTTGATAGGAAACCTTCTAAATTACCACAGGAAGTCGTTGTTAAAATTTTTAAAACTGAAAATATCGCTAATGAGATTAACATCCTTAATAGATTAAAAAATCAAAAATTACATGTTCCAAGTATTTTATTTTTTCATACTCCTTATTTAATCCTCGAAAAGATTGATGGTACAAACTTATGTGATTTCATTAATGAAAGATTAAAAGGAACCGAACAATTAGATGATTTGGATTCAGAAACTAGAAGTCAAATTGTAAAAAGTATAGAAAGACTTGCCGAATTTCTCGCCCAATTTCATGAAAAAAATTTTGTTAGAAAAGTGCATGAAAAAAAAAGGAAATATGTTCTTTGTAAAGGAGATACAAGGCTTAGGGATTTCATTTATGATTCAAAGCTAGATAATCTCTATGCTGTTGATTTTGAGGATGCATATGAAGGATATTTTTACGATGATTTGGCTTGGATCTGTACTTCCCTTCTTGATACGGATCCAGGGATTTTTGAAATGGAAGAACCAAAGCATAAGGTTGATTTAATAAATATTTTCCTGCGAAAATATTACCGAATTAACTCAAACTTTCCCTTTGAATTTAATTATCTCGCAGAAAGAATAATAGAGAATTTAAATATTGTTATAGAAAGAAGAAATCTCCCGTATGGTGTAGTGAGTAAAGAAAAGTTAATAAAAGATTTATCTAAAGAAATTTGATCTTTTTCTTACCTTTCTAAAAATTAAAATTTAATAATAATTACACTATTATTTTTACAAAATTTTGAATATAAAAAAAGTGAAATTTCTATGAGCATAACTGATACAAAAAGCTCCCTCAAAAAGATACTTTCTATTATTGAAGAACTTAATGGTTTGAATTCAGATTCGATTCCTAAATTACAAACTCAACCAAACACCTTACTTGAACAAATTGGAATACTTGAAGAATCTAAAACCAATGATTTAAAAACTATTGAATCTAACGATGATGAGATCAACTCATTAAAGAATAAGATATCTCAGAATCAACGGGATATTTCCTCATTAGAAGAACATAATGCTGAACTTAATACTCAAAGACAAGGTCTTCTTGATAAGATCCAAGAAGCGCAGAATGAACTTAATGAAACTCAAACAAAAATTTCCGCACGAAGAGAAGAATTAGCAACTCGTAGCGCTCGGTTAGATGAATTAGAAAACAGAATAGTAGAACTAAAAGATCTACAAGAGAAATTCGATAACAAAATGAAAGAACTTGAAACACAACTTCAAGCTGAATATGATAAAAAGGAGAAATTTAGTAATTCATATGCTATGCGAGCAGCTGCAATGAAATCTTTAATCAAGGCGGGTTATATTCAATCTGCTCAATTAAAACTTATACAAGCTTTACAACCAAATACAACTCTCGATCTAAAAGCTATTGTTCAAGCAATGGGTTTAAGAGAAGATGTAGCAAAGAGTATACTAACAAAAATGGTTCAAAAAAATGGTCCCATCGAGTATGATCAAGGAAGTGGAACAGTAACTTTAAAAGGGGAGGTTGATTTCTGATGAGTTCACAAGATATTTTGGCATTAATCGAGCAATTTGAGACCGCTTATGATACTTATTGGCAAGTCCTCCAGAAACACAATGAAGAAGTACTTTCACAATTAAGAGAAGCATGGAGATTTATGCAAGTTGAGCAAAAAGAAGAAGAAAGTATAAAAGAAAAATTAACTGCTCAAAATTCAGAGTTAACAGAATTAAGAACAAAATCAGAAGAACTAGACCGTACGATTGAGGGACTAAAAACAAAAAAAGATGAGTTAGCAGCAAAAATATCTGAGCTAACAAATACTTTGGAAACCAGCATCAATGATTTGAAAAAACCTGCATTCGAACTCACACAACTTGAGGATAAGCTTAGTGCTGTAAATGAAAAAATCACTGTTAAAGAAGAAGAAAAAACTACATTAGATCAGAAAACAGTTGAAAACGAAAACCGAGAAGTAGAATTAACAAACACTTATCAGAAAAAAATGGATGAACTTGAATCTAAAATTAATCAAATGAGACAGCAGAATTTCTTTACTTCCTTTCTGATTGAAAATTCTGATGAAGAGATCCATGAAGTTGATATAATTGCAACTATCATGGACAAGGGAGAAGCAAAGTTAGATGACCTAAAGAAACTTCTTGATGTTCCACCAATAATGGCAGTTAGAACAATTAAACAACTAGCTGTTAAGGGAATTCTTAATCTTGACGAAAATAGTGGAAAGGTAACTCTACCTTAATTGATCTTCAAAAAATCAATTATTTTTCTATTTTTATTTTTGAAATTTTTAGAATATTATAAGGTTTTATTGCTTCTCCATAGATTTAAATAATGAATCTGTTCTTACAAATACAGAAATTTTTACTATTATAACGTATAGGGATTTAAATTGATTACACAATTGGTAGTGGGGCATTCTGTAAAAGTCTGATTTTTATCTTTTAAATTGTCAAAAAATTTTTTAGCTATATTTTATTTAAATTATTCAATCAAATCGTACTATGATAAATACTAATTTAATTTTTATATTTTAGAGTATTATAGAATTTAGTACTAATATTTGAATGGGAAAGCACCTTGGGAGAGTGGATTCTTTAATTCGAAGCTTCTCTTCAATGGCTTAGCCTGGTATAGCGCACGGCTGATAACCGTGAGGTCGGGGGTTCGAAGCCCCCCTTTCCCACTTCTCATGTATATACTTTTCATTAGTAATTTTATTCTCTTATTATTAGTTTTTTGCCCAGAATATCTACTTAAATTTAAATTCATAAAAATTCATTTAGTTTCTAACAACTGAAATCTAATTAAAATCATAACTTATAAAAATTTCAATGAAAATAAAAATGTTGATTAATTATGGGAAGCTCTGGTAAGGGGCTCGGAATATTTGCTCTATTATTGGCAATGGGAGCATTGGGTTTGGGAATATATCAATTTATTCTTCCTGCACAATCACCCACAGAAAAACCGAGAATCTACGTCGCAACAAATTATAATGTAGTTGATTTAAATTTAGACGTTATTGAAGTTATACCTAATCTAAATGTCACGTATAACGTCAATGCGGGTGATTCTGTTTTACTTGAATTTAGTTGTGAAATACATATAGATTGTAGTGGTGGATCACTTACTATTGACTTTTATTTTGAGATTAATGGTTCGCCTCCATCGCCATATACAGAAATGACCGTAATAGGAGACGGGTCAACTCTTTTCTTTCATAGTTCTTGTATAATGAAAGCCGACATCCAATCTAATACAGCAGATACTCATGTAGTAAAAGTTGTTACATGGGCTCATGCTACTAGCAGCAGTTATATTAAAGAATGTATTCTTTCTGCCATGGTATATTAAATCTTCTCAAATTCTTTTTTTTATTCTAACTAAACAGCTTTTTGATAAATTTCCAATTTTTAATAATCTTCTTTTTAAAGATGACCTTCATGCTAGCACTCATCATTTGCCACTATCTACAAAAAAAAGGTTCTAGATTTATTTTTTACTTTCTGACTGGCGGTCAATTAATGACCAAAAGTTTAAATATTAAAAATGTCACTATTATATTTAATGACCCTCGGTCAGAAAATTACCCATGTTCAATTTTATTAAGATGAATAACGAACGTAAAAAACGTATCCAACAAAGAAAAGAAAGAGAAAAAGAACAAAGACGCCGTGAAATCATAACGACAGCTATGGATTTTTTTATTTCTAAAGGATTCAATGAAACTACTATGGGAGATATTGCTCTTAAGGCATCATTAAGTAAAGGTACCTTATATAATTATTTTGATTCGAAAGATGATCTTTACTTGGCTGTAGCAACAAGGGCGACCAGAAGACTAAACGATTCTTACGAAACTACTGACCTGACATCAAAATCAGAATTCCAATGTATTCTATCGAAAGGGTATACTACTTATGAATTTTCAAAAAAATATCCAAAACTATATATGATTGCAAGTGAGATCCGAAAAGAACCTGTTTATCTAAACATGTATAAAAAAGTAATAGAGAGAAAGCCTTTAAACCGAAATGAAACAGAAATGAATGTTGAGATACAGCGATATCAACAACTTGTATTTAAACCAATAAAAGAAGCGATTAATAAAAAAATCATTAGAGATGACTTAGATCCTCGTTTCTTGACATTCACACTAACATCTTTAACAGGGGGGTTAATTGATATTCTTAGAAATTTTCATACTCTTTATGAATCTATAGGAATAAATATTGATGATATTTTTGAATTAGTGTTTGAATGGGTGGCTGAGGGTATAAAACCTAAAAGAACAGAAGAGAAATAAAAAATTTAGAAAGAGGTTATAGACAATGGCTGCAGAAGAATTTTTGTTGATTTTAGCAATAATGGGAATTACGGTATTCACTTATGTTAGCATCAAAAGACAGGAGTTGAGGAAATGGCTTCCTGGTCAATATTGTTTTACAGTTGCTCAATTAGGATCATTTTTAGCACTCTTCAATAGTGAGATCATGATTGGGGCTCCAATTTTTTCATCTTTAGGTGGTATTTTAATCTGTGCTAGTGCATTTTTAGAATATTATCAAACGTTCTTAAAAAATAAACTGAAGATGTCTAAGAATAAAATAATTCCACTAATGAGCTCGATTATAGTAATAAATCCCGCCATAATAGGTATAGAAGTATTCATGATTTTTATAATGCTTTTTGCTGCTTATTTATTAATTAGAGTATATAAAGTAAAAAAAACTCCAACTCACGCTTTCTTGTGTTTTGGGATTTTTACAATAATCCAATATTTGATTACTTCGTTATTTGACCCTTATGATTTACATGAATTTCAGAACCTTCTTGATTGTATTATTGAAATGATCTTTTTAGTAACAGCATTAGTAGCAATTGTAGAAACTCGAATATTAAACATTAATAAGACTCTACAAAAAGTCTTAAACACCGCATCAGATGTTAGTACAAATGTTGCTAATATCGCCACAGAATTAGCTGCTAATACTAATGAAATTAATGCATCTTCTGAAGAAATATCTGTTTCAACTAAAAAGGTAGCAGACGAAGGTGCTCAAATTTCGAATTATTCTCAGGACATAAAACAAATATTGAATATCATCTCAAGTATATCTGAACAAACAAATTTGTTAGCATTAAATGCAAGTATAGAAGCTGGTAGGGCTGGAGAATATGGACGTGGTTTTGCGGTTGTAGCTGATGAAGTAAGGAAATTAGCAGAGGAATCAAAAAATGCTGTTGATCATAGTAGTAATAAGATTGGTGAGATCTTAGCTAATATTCAGTCAACATCTAGTTCATTAGAAGGCATAAGTGCCTCA
>JBHLPW010000038.1:0-52458 GCA_048939015.1 Promethearchaeota archaeon | reverse complement strand
CAGTTTGTTTAGCCATTGCATGCCATAGGATATTATTTGAAGCTAATGCACCAGTATGAGAAAAAGCAGCCCTAGATCCATAATTGGTATAACCTCCCTTCCATAAAATAACTGGTTTGATCGGAGATGTTTTATTTAGTTCCAAAAACAGTTCATGCCCCGATGCTGAACCAGTTGATTCTAAATAAGCGGCAATTATATCTGTTTTTGTATTTTGATAATAAAATCTAAAAAAATCTATACAATTTAAGTCAATTTGATTTCCAAAACTAATACCATAACGGAACCGTATATCTCGTTTATATCCAATATTGATTAATTGGGTTAAATGACCTCCGGATTGAGACATAAAAGATACTCCACCATATTTTCCACTCTGGGATGTAAATGAGAATGCCATTCCATTTTCTGCATTTATTGGACCTAAACAATTTGGTCCAATTATCCTTGTAAAGGAGCCCTTGATAATTTTTATAAGCTCTTCTTCTAGTTTTTTTCCTTCAAAATCTCCAGTTTCAGAAAATCCTGACGCAAAAATGATTACCCATTTAATTTTTTTAGAAACGCATTCTTTAAGAGCTTTTGAGATAAATTTAGTATTCAATGAAATATATGCTGTATCAATTGGATAAGGAACATCTAAAACGGATGGATAACATTTCCAACCCAAAACCTCCTCATATTTTGGATTTATTGGATAAAAAGTGTCAGACCATAAAGATTCCTTGAATGCTGGTAAATACATCATTGAGCCTAATCTTGAGTTTTCTGAAGCCCCAATAAACGCAATATGTTTAGGATAAAATAAAGAATTAAGATCCTCAAAGTCTTTTTGAACCTTTACCATTAACTAATTAAATATAGATGTTTTTTAATAATTTTCTAATACTTTAATTTAGAAACCAAATGTAGAAGAGAGTTAAAGTCATAATCAATTTTAAGAACCCAAATTTTTAATTAAATTTACAATTAGAGTACCCATACTTATTGAATATTTTCTATAGATTAAATAAGAATTTGGAGAAAATGAAATGGCTAGACCAAGTCCGTTAGAAGTTTATGCTCTCTTAGATAAATCAAATTGCAAGGACTGCGGATATGATACTTGCATGGCTTTTGCAACAGACACGTTAGAAAGGAAAGTAAAACCTCAAGATTGTACTCATTTAATGCAGGATCCAAAACAGGCAAACAATAGAGAAAAGCTTATTAAACTTTTGACTCCTCCTCAAGTACCTGTCACAATTGGTATTGGAGATAAATCTGTAACTATTGGGGGAGAAGAAATTTTGATGAGACATCAATTAACGTTTTATAATCAGACAGCGCTCTTTATCGAAATTGCAGATGATGAGACAGATTTAGAAGATCTTACTAAATATCTTTCAGAACTTAAAATTGAAAGAATTGGAGATGTTCTAACTCTTGATGGTATTGCTTTAAGAAATGTTTCAGGAGATAAAGATCAATTTAAATTAGCAGCTAAAAAAATAAACGAAAATTCTAATCTTCCTGTCATGTTATGTAGTTTTAATACAGAAAATTTAATTACTGCTGCTCAAGAAATCAAGGATAAAAAACCTCTCCTCTATGCGGTTACAAAAGATAACTGGGAGGAAATTGGTAAATTTGCAATAGAGAATAACTTACCTGTTGCGATTACATCTAGTGATTTAGATGAATTAATGTCATTAAGTGCTACTCTACAGAAATTTGGCGTGAAGGAGATTGTATTAGATCCAGGGACTTATTTTGGACCGGGCAATCTTTCAATTACATATGACAGAATTATGCAATTAAGAACCGCAGCAATAAATAAAGAAGATAAGAATGCTTGTTGGCCAGTTATGGGTGTACCTGCAGCATATTGGAGTCAAGTAAAGATTGGAAATGAAAAAGAACTATGGGAACATCAATATCAAGAAGTGATAATGGGTGCTATAATGGAATCTATCGATACAAATTTATTAGTATTACACACTGGTCAGAAGAAGGAAGAAGTCTGGGCACTCTTAGCTTTAATGACTTTACGACAGAGTGTTTTTTCAGATCCTAGAATTTACCCTGCGGTTGATCCTGGAGTTTATAAAATTGGAGAACCTGGAGATATGGCTCCAATCTTTGTTACTAGTAATTATAGGATGACTAAAATCCCAGTTGAGCAGGATCTACAAGGAGCAAATTTAAGTTGTTGGCTTTTAGTAGTTGATAGCGAAGGTATTGGAATAGAAAGTGCTGTTGCAGGGGGTCAATTTAATGCTGGTTCAATAGCGGAGGCCGTAAAAGAATTTGGAGTTTTTGATAAAGTTAAACATAGAATTCTTGTTATCCCTGGTATGGCTGCTCGTTTGAGCGGAGCATTGGAAGATGAAGCAGATGCATTTGTAGTTGTTGGACCTAGAGATAGTTCTGGAATTCCAAAATTTATGGATACTCAATGGAAGCCAGAGGAATTTATGAAGGAATATGAATCTTGGTCAAAAGAATAAAAGACAGTTAAAATTTATTACTTTTTTTCTCTTTTTTATTAGAGATTAATTAAAAAAAGATTTGCATTTTAAATTAAAGATATAATTATCTCATTAGTTATTTCACTAACAGATTTAAGTATTATTGCTTTTCCTTTTTTAATTTCTTTTAACTGCTTGGATGAATGGTGACCTGTCAATACTCCGATAAATGGGCAGTTTAAATTATTAGAGAGTAAGACATCCTTAGGATGGTCCCCAATGATTATAATTTTATATCCAGGGTAGTTTTCTTCGATTTTTAATTTTAGTTTTGGATCAAGTTTTCCTAATTCTTTGGTATCTTCTGTTTCTCCAATAACATAATCAAAATATTCATGAAGTTTTAAAATTTCTAGGACTTTAACTGCCATTTCCTGTTTTTTTGATGTTATTACTCCTAAAGTATAGGATAACTCACTTAATTCTTTCAATGTAGCTTTAATCCCTGGTAAAATATTTGCTTTATAAATTCCTTTTCTCCCATAATATTCTCTAAAAGCAAAAACCAATTTCGAAGAATCATAGTCAGTAATACTTTCAAACATCTCAATTAAAGGGATTCCAATCATACATTCTATTTCAGATTCTTCTTGTAGAGGTAAATTATATTTGTTTAATGCATAATTGAAAGATGCTATAATCCCTTCCCTGTTATTAATTAAAGTGTTATCAAGATCGAAACTTAAAATGATATTTTTGCTTTTTTTTTCATGCATTTTATTTAATACTCAATAGATGTTAAAATGTAAAAAATAAAGAAAAGAAGGTTTATTAAAATTTTCTATTAGAATTTGCTTACATTTCTTATGTCATCTGTATAGTAAGTAAAGGATCTCCAAAAAATTTTAAACCATATACTTCTTCCCAATGATTAAATTGAATAATTTCCGGGTTACTAAACCAATCTTTATAAGATTCTCCGAAAATCTTCCCATTTTTTAGTGAATCATAGAACGGTTGATAAAGACACATCCCTCCTGACCTTGAACACCCTATTACATTTAACGTTTGGCCACTAAAAAGGTAATGGGTAGCAATATTATTTGTAGTCATCAGATTTGCTGAAAAGCAAGAATATAAATTAAAGAATAATGGTCGTGGTCCATTATTATAGATATTTTGATATGTTAAAATACCATCAGTAGCATTATAATTAGGATATTGATATGAATTAAGCCCAAATTGTTGTTCGGTGCCATTAGAATGAACCAATACATGAACAAGTTCAAAATTAGTAAAAGCAGGATGTGTGACATCTGATATGTTTGAAAGAAAGCTTATGGAATTTGTAAAATCATAATTTAAATAATCGTAATCTGATTCACAAGTAAGATTACTTCCTGTGTAAGCAGTAAAAGCACTAATCCATTCACTCGTCCAAGCTGCCCATTCATCATCAATATAAAGGAGTGCTTTATTTGGGCGATATGTAACACCAGTTCTTAGATTATGAGTTCTATTGAAGAAATTGTTTAACGCCATGATCGGATTAAACCCTGCCATAGAAATAGTATATGGACTTATACGGGCAACCCAAATTTCTGGAAGTGCATCTGCAGTACCATTATTATGTTCAATATGATTATCTGTAGCACCGACATCATAAAAACCATTTGAATTCACATCAGTCCAATTTCCGTCCAAATCCATTAAATAATAATCACAAGAAAATTGACGATACATAAACCATGCAGAGTCATAATATCGCGCTTTAGCATATGGAAGCTTGCCCACTAAAATTGCACCGATTGAACCGTTTGAATAACGTGGTATTATATGACTCTTAAGTTGAGTAACGTTATTAATAGACCAATTAAACATATTTACTGTATATCCTTGAGTAATTATGTCTTGTTTATATTGTGTGATATTAGAGGATATACTATTATAGATCGTCGAGTTGATATAAATCAAGACATTACCCAGGATTATTGGTGGAATACCAACGGTAATAGTAATAGGATTAGAATGTTGAGATTCTCCCCACGCATTTACAGCAGTTACAGTAATTTGATAGGTACCATTTCCCCAAAATATTACTTCCTCTTGAGTATCAATAGAACTTACATTAAATATATTGTCTACATATACACAATAATTATTTGCTCCAGTCACACTAGTCCATTGAATTGTCAATCGATCAGTTGTAATAGTTTGATTTGAGGTGGTTATAGTCGGAATCCCTGGAGGTTGATTACTAGTACCTCTACCTCCAAAATTGATTAAAGTAAATGGAATTGTTACACCAACGAATATGGCACAAAGTGCAATGATTATGAGAATTTTATTTATTTTTTTCATAATTAACCGCTTTTTGATTTTTTCGATTAATTTTTTACAAGGTTTTATTATTATAAGGGATTTTAAAAAATATTTATTAATACTCACATAAAGAACTAATTTTAAATATTTAAGTTTTAAAGTGGCAGAAAAAGCCTTTACAAAAGTGTCTATTTACTTTATTTTAAATCCTTTAAATAATTTCAATAAAAACGTTATTTCTTCTGAACTTTCTATTAATCTTCTTAAATCGTAAGGAAAAATTTCTAACACTACTTCTTTTCCTTCTGAAACTTGCTTAATCATTATTTTAATAATTTCTTTATATTTTTTTACAGTATTACCTTCACTGTCGATTTCGGAAATAATCTCCCAAGCTTTCTTTAATTTTCCAGTTAGGATACATGAGATTGAAGCAAGAACATAGCTTTGCACAATATGGGAATAACCTATTTTTTTAAGATTTGCAGCTCTATAATAGTAGCGATAAAGGTTATTAACCATTTCTCGTAAAAGGAAATCTTTAGCAGTATCTAGTTGTTCATAGAATTTTATGCTTTCTAAAATAAGAGTAGCGGCTGTAAAAAATTGTTTATTTTTCAGACCCTCTTCCGCAATTTTATTTAAACCTCTGATAATTTGGTTAAAAATCCCAAATCTATTAAACTCTAATTCTCCTTCCACAGCTATATCATAAGCATTTAAATAGCTTTCTGTGGACTCATTTATACTGCCTACTTTCCAAAAGTTATCACCCGCTTTAACAAAATGTTTGTAAGCCATTTCAAAGTTTTTCATTTCTTTAAAGATATTTGCTCCATCAGCAAAATTTAGTGCTGCTTGATTAAAGTCATTTATCTTTTCTGAAAAATTACCTGCCAATAAAAAGCAAGAAGCACATTCAATTAAATTATTTTGAATATCTTGATAACATAGAGCCGCCCCTCGATAATATCTACCAATTTTATTGAAATTCTCTTCTTTTTTTTCCAATTTTTCTGCTAAATCAATATATGCTCCTGCTTCTTTTTTGGAAAAAATAGTATATTGTTCCTCTTTATCCAAAATTTTATTAAGGTTCTTCATTATCTGATAAATCTGAGATAAGGTTAATTTATCACTTTTTTCTTCATATTTTGCAAGTAAATTAGAGAAATGCTCTACTCCATCTAAAATTATATCTTGTGATTTGTTATAATCGTCAATTTCTTCATAACAAGATCCAATCTGTCGATAAGAGTAAGATAACATATCAAAATAGTTATTTGGTTTTGATATATCTATGACTTTTTCGTAATATTTTATTGCGTTTTTAAAATCAGAAATTTTTAGAAATAATTCTGCAATATTTTGATAATTTTGGGCAAGCTTTCTAGTTTCATCAAACTCCTTTAAAAGTTTGCTTTCTTGTTTTAGAAATTTAATACTATTTATGATATTTTTTTCTTCAGATTGCAAATCTTCAATCTTATCTTGATAAATGTCTGCTATTCGTAAGTATAACTCGGCTATCTCGTGTAATTTTGCTTGAAGCTTAAAATCAACAATTAATTTTTTGTAAAGGTCAATTATTTGTCGATAAATCTTAAGTGCTTCTGAATAATCAAAATTTTCAAGAATTTCAGCTACAGAAAAAAGAAACTCTCCTGCTTCAAAATATTCTCCAGATTCAGCAATTTCCTTAGAGAAATTTATTGCGCCTAAAACCATTTCCTTTATTATTTTTTTTTTCTCTAGTGGATCAGTTAGCTGTTTAAGTTTAGATTCATATTTTCTTATTTTATCTAAATACTCTGTATAATCTATGAACTCTTCGTCTTCAATAATTTTAAAATCTCCTCAATTCAACAAAAACCTAATTATAGAAATTAATGTAAAAATAAAAAAAAAATGGTTTTTCATAAAATCTAATAATAGATCATTTCATTTTTTTTTGTATTTAAAAATATAATCAGAATATCAAAAATTCAAGAAAAAATTCTTCAAAAACTCTGATTCACACCAATGGGATATGAATAAATCAAATATTATCCTTAATTTTTTTAACATACATTTTTGCTCTAATATTTTATATCTGTTTTTCAAAACTTCCACTTAGTTTCGGAATTTTCAAAGAATTGCCGAAAGTATAACTATAAATAACCTCTATTGGAAATATTTAATATCATAACTAGCCTATTATGTTATGGTAGTATTTAAAAGTAAAAAATTAAAGTTTGAATGCTATGAGTCTGGCGAAATATATCTTAAAGAGGCTTATCTCTCTTATTCCAGTGGTTTTTGGAGCTTTAACCATAACTTTTATTCTATCTAGATTGATGCCTGGAGATCCTGTTATAGCATTATTACAAGCACAAAGTGTACCTCACATTAATCCAACTTTAATTGAACAAACGCGACACGAATTAGGCCTAGATCAACCAATAATTAATCAGTATTTTAGATATTTGTCAGACTTATTTAAAGGGAATTGGGGCATCTCTCTAGGGGTTTCTACAGGAACTCCAGTCTGGGAGCTTATCGCAAAACGCCTTCCTCGAACTTTAGATCTCACAATTTTTTCAATGTTAATTGCATCATATTTAGGAATTAAGATTGGGATAATTTCAGCTACTCACAGAAATAAAGCGAGAGATACTATTTTTAGGGGAATTGCATTAATAGGCGTTTCAGTTCCAGTTTTCTTCTTGGGAATGTTTATGCAATTTTTCCTAGGCTATAAAGTGGAAATCTTTCCAATAGTTGGCTATAAACAAGCGCAATACCCTGACCCTGAATTTATAACAGGATTCTTCTTAATTGACTCAATATTAGGAGGTTACTTTTATTTGGTTATCGATTATCTATGGCACATTACAATGCCCGTGTTTTGTTTAGCATTTGTTACCATCGCAGGGATCGTAAGACAGACGCGCTCAAGTATGTTAGAAGTATTGCAACAAGATTATGTACGAACCGCGAGGGCAAAAGGGTGTAAAGAGAAAGATGTAATTCATACTCATGCTTTAAAGAATGCGCTTATTCCCACGGCCACAGTAATTGGATTAAATTTTGCTGGATTATTATCTGGTGCGGTTTTAACAGAAACTACATTTGGTATATATGGAATTGGATTAGCATTAGTAGAAGGAATTCGGGAACAAGACTATTGGGTACTGAATGCTGTAGTATTTGTGATTACAATAATATTTGTTATAACTACATTAATAACTGATATTCTTTATGGATTTCTGGATCCTAGGATAAGATTTTGAAATAAATTGCACGCTATCTCAAGATTTTAATAATTATATCAAATTCATATAAAAGATCATTTCTTTTTTTTTGTATTCAAAAAAACAATATGAATAACTAAAAAATCAACCAGATTCTTTTCAAAAACATTAATTCACATCAATTTGAAACGAATAAATCTAAAGAAATAATATTAAATAGTATAGCGAGTATATTATTAATAATAAAAAATTGTAGGTGATTGGTATAAAACAAGTTTCAGAATTATTAGATACTGGTTTGTATGAAACTTTCAAACCTGAAAAAACAATGACCGTGGCTGACCTATTACAAGAATTAAACTTGGAAAACAAGTATTTCGGGATATTAGTGGATGGAAAGAAAGCTACACCCGATACCGTCATCAATGAACAATCAGAAGTGGTTATCCTTCCCCATATCGCCGGTGGAATTTAGATCATAAGTTAAATTAGATTTTTTGTATCGTCTTTTTAATAATTAGATGTTAATATTGTATTATTTTAATTCAATTTTTAATAGGTCTTCCGCTAACATAGTATTTGGAAAAATCTCTTTAGCTTCTTCGAGTAATTTTACGGCATCTTCTTGATATCGTGAAGATATATGAGTGAGAATCAATTGTTTTGCATTCATTCTTATAGCATCATTTGCAGCATCAACAGAGGTTGAATGTTGTTTTTCTTCAGCAGTTTTTGCTAATGATTTTGCAAAAGTAGCCTCATGAATTAAAACATCAGAATCTTTTCCTAGATGTATCAAAGAATCACTTGGTTTCATATCTCCAGAATAAGTTATCTTTCTTCCTGGACTTTTTGGACCGATAATTCCTTCTTTAAGAGGATCAATAGATTTTCCATTAATTTCTATCATCTTTCCCTCTTGGAGTGTCTTCCAAAGATGACCCTCGGGTATCTTAAGCTCGTTCGCTCTATTTGGGTTGAATTTTCCATAGCGAGGTTTTTCAACGAATGCATACGCATATGTAATAACAGAGTGTTCCACTAAAGCATACTTTATAGAAAAGTGTTTAGAATCGAAAACAATATTATTATCGATCCTGATTGTTCTTTTTGGTACCTCTGAATCTAATCCCTCAAACTCGGTTAATTCATCAGTTTCATGGTTAATTTCACAAATCTTAATAGGATACTTAGCCTTCAATCCTAGAATTTTTCTATGGAGAAATAAATAAAGAAATAAATTTTGAGGTCCATAGATCATCAACGGTGCCGTTCTATCGTTTAAGCTTAATCGAAATAAGAATCCAGGGAGTCCAATAATATGATCCCCATGAAAATGCGTTATAAAGATCTTTAATGGTTTATTAAATTTAAGAGAGGCTTCAGCAAATTTACGTTGGAAATCTTCACCACAGTCAAAAATAACAGTCTGGTTTTTATATTTAATAGCAATAGAGGATAAATTTCGATTTTTTATAGGAATTGCAGCGGCACTTCCTAAAATAATTAATTCCATAATGAAGTTAGATTTTTTTTCTTAACTGAGAAATCTCTATTCTTTGTTCATTATTAAGTTTTTTAAGATTATCGATTTTATTCTTAAGCTCCCTTACTCTCAATGCTGAATCAGGATCCTCCCTTTTTAGTGGTTCTTGGGTTTGAAGGTTTATAGAATCTAACTGGCGTTGTAAATCACTAAGTTTTTGATCTTTTACTCGAGATTGATTTTCTAATTGTCGGTATTTTGATTTTATTTGTACAGCCTCATTTTTTATTGTTTCAATTTCTCCTTCTTTGGTTTCTAATTGTTTTTGAAGGAATATTGCCATCTCTCTTTGCATTTTTAGTTTCCCTTCTAAATCTTTTTGAGAATCACTTGATTCTATTGGTGTTCCTTTCCCATATTTACTAAGTTCATCTTGAAGTGCTTTAATCTGCATTTTCGACCTGTTTAACTTGGTTTGGAGATCTTCTTTTAATGTTTTGATCATATCATCAGAAGGGCTCCCGTTTTGTTCAAACTTGGTAGCAATTTCTGATTTTTTCAAAATAATAATCTCTTTTTTTAGATCTTCAATTTCATTATTTTTTATTTTGAGTCTTTCATTTAATTCATTGATATCCTTTTTGTAACCTTCAACTTTGGGAATTTCTTTTTCTTTCTTTTTATTTTTTTTTTTAGATTTCTCTAATTCTTGTTTTAAATCAACTATTTGCCTTTTAGCTTTGGTTAATTGATTTTGAAGATCCTCAATTAATTTCTTAGCAATTGAATCACTACCTTTGTCGGATTGAGAACTAAGATCTTTAAGCTTTTGATTTAGTCCTGAGATCTCTTCCCTTAACATTTCAATTTGCTCGTTCTTTTGAACAATTTTTTCAGCGTAATCTTCACTATCAGCATTGGTAGCCCTCAGTTTATTGATTATAGAACGTTGTTTATTAACAGTTTCTTGTAAATCCTTAACTAAAGCATTAAGTGGTTGTTTACTTCTTAAATCTTCTACTCTAATAACAGATGAATCCTTACTCTCGGACTTTATTCTTTCTAATTCTTGTTGAAGTTGTACTTTTTCTTTTCTCAAGAAACCCATGTTATTTTTTAATTCTCGTATTTGCCTATCCTTTTCTTCGAGTTCATAGGCAAATCTTGTTTCTGCTGCTTGTATTTTTTTACTTTTTTTATTTGCCCCTTCTTCTAATTTTCTGAGATCTTCCAATTCTATTATTTTATCCTGTAATTCTTCTATAACATCATCGAGATGTTCGATTTCTTGATCCCTTTTCTCTAATTCTGACTCTAATTCTCTGATTTTATTTCTTAAAGCATCCTCAATCATAGAAAAGAATCACTAATTTATTAGAAATTAATTTATTAATACAATTTTAGAAATTAAAATTTAACTTATTAATGTCTACTAATCAACTTTATCATTTTCAATTTTTTCAAATAAAATCATTAATACATTGTAAAATCTTTTACTGTAAAGTTATTAATTTTCTTAATAATTGGAAAAGTGCTTAAAAAATTAAATATGATAAAAATTACAAACAAAATTAAAAAAACTATAAATGGAACATACAAAGGTGGTAAAAAGACTCGATTAAACAAAAATAAAGAATTTACTATCATTCCTATTGCTAGACTTAGAAGTAAAGAGGGCAGAAGAATAAAAATTGACTCCAAAAAGAGAATTCTTTTCAAGGATGATGTTTTTGAGCCTATAGCGCGCATAATTAGGAAATCTTTTGCCTTTTCCATTATTCCTGCTTTCTGATAATTATATAATGATAATATACTTAATATTGAAATCACAATAATCAAAGATATCGGGTATAATGATAAATTACTCAAGAAATCTAAATTGCTTTGAAAAATTTCATCTAATTTTAAGTAAGTAAAATTCTCTCCGATAGAATCTGAAATATTTTCAAGTGAATTTTCTATCTTACTATATGCGCCATCTTGTATTTTTATTGAAATAAGATTAATTTCTGATGATAAATTTAGAGCTTGCTGAATAATATCTAATCCTACATATCCTGCCCATCCTGAATATAAGCTATCAATAACCACGCCACTAATGTGAAATGTTGATCCAATTAAATCAAGTCTTAAACTTTGATATATTGCATAATCAAATAAATTATTAGCTAGCCCATCTCCTACACTCATATTATAATAAGCATCTTCATTGGTAAAAAATGCTCCCTCGGTCTCAAAATTTTGAATTAAATTATCAGGATTAATACCAATAATTGGAATAATCTCTGTTCTATGTTGCCCTATAATCTCATATGAATCATCTTCATGTATAATAATTCCGGGAATTTCTTCCACACTGTAGAAATTAACTAACCTTTCATCAATTTTTTCAACTTCGCTAATATTAAACAGTTCATTTACATCACTAAGATTAAATAAATAATGTGGTTCTAAGAAGTTAATATTAGACTCTTCAATGATTAAATTAGGTTCAGAAAACATTCTATACATTGATGAATAACTATTTAAAACATCTATGTGCCCAATTATTATTATATTTTCATTTTGAGAACTATTAA
The DNA here is from genome assembly GCA_048939015.1 of Promethearchaeota archaeon. Lineage (GTDB taxonomy): Archaea > Asgardarchaeota > Lokiarchaeia > Sigyniarchaeales > SOKP01 > Loki-b32. Next base: position 40,388 of record JBHLPW010000038.1, on the reverse strand, counting down.
TCCACTTCTGAGTTGTTGTCCTTAAAACAATTGTCCCCAAACCTAAAGTAAAAATCACTAGACCGATTATTGAAAAGATAAATAAATATCTTCTAAATTCTCCCTTTTTCCTCAATGTATTAACTATCGCCATTTTTATATTAAATCCAATCGAGATTAACCATTTAGGGATAAAGTTTATTTGTTTAGAGGCATCATAGTCATATGGTAAATCTTTCGAGAATGTGTTAATAATATTTTGTCTCCCAATTTTTCTAAGAGTATATCCTGTAAAGAAAAAAATACCTAAAATACAACAAAAAAATAAAATGGGGGTATAAAATAAATCGATTTGTATAATGATTGGAAAATTAATGAAAATCATTATTAAAGCAAACACTCCAAAAGCTACTAATCCCAGGATTAATCCAAATAAAAATCCAATAAAATATAAGATATAACTTTCGAGTAAGTAAAAGCTATATAATTTTCTGGGGAGAGTACCTAAAGCTTTCATAATAGCAATATCTCTTTTTTTAGAGATAACTAGTGTAGTTGTAACAGTAATTACAATTGCAATTGTTAAAATTATTAAAATTATTTGGATCAAAGAATTGAATTGTTTATACATAGAACTAATTCCTCCAGAGAAATAAAACCTATTCATAAAAGCAGTTTGATAAAAAATGTTTAATCCGATTGATGATGTAAAATATATTAAAAATTCTGTAAGCGCAATAATTATAGTAATAATTAAAAGAAATGGATAATTTGATTGTCTCTTCCTGTAGAGGTCTTTTAAAGCAAAATCGAGAGCGGACATCTTATATTTCTATTCTTAATTTTCGATTTAATTCATTATTTCTTCTTTTATAATTTTTCCATCGTCAAAAGTAATTACCCTATCAGCCAAGCTTATTAAAAAATCATCATGAGTTGCTATAATAATTGTCCTAACTTTATCTTTCAATTCTGTAAAAAGTTCTTGAATGAACTTACTTGTAGTCTTATCTAAATTTGCTGTTGGTTCGTCAGCAATAATCATTGGTGGATTATTTGCTAATGCTCTTGCAATTGCTACTCGTTGTTGTTCACCTGCAGATAATTGAAATGGTAAATGTTCTCTCCTTTCACTAAGTCCCATTCTCCTCAATAGTTCTTTTGCACGTTCCCTTTGCATCTTAAAGTCAACACCTGAAAGATTCATAGGAAACATGACATTTTCCTCAGCTGTTAAGGTGCTAATTAAATTATAATTCTGAAAAACAAATCCTGAATTTAATAAACGCCATGTCGTTAATGATTCTTCATCCATATCTGAGATCTTAACACCAAAATTAAAAATAACTCCCTTATTAGGAGAATCTAATCCACCTAATAGATTTAAAAGTGAAGTTTTACCCGCACCACTAGGACCTTTAATAACCAAGAATTCTCCATTGAGAATTGAGAGAGAAATATTATCAACGGCTCTAACAATAAAGTCCCCAATCTCATAATCTTTAACTAATTCTTCACAATAAATCGCATACTTTATATTATTGTCTACTGGAGGATTAAATTTTGATATATTTTCAATGAATTCTTTTGTACTTTTTTGATTTATATCCTCAAAATTGTTTTCTTTTTCTGGCACGGTTTTTATAATAATTTCTTATTTAAATCTTTAGTGTCAAAAATAATAAAATATAGTAATATCATAAAACCAGCCTAATTCGAAATTTAGGAATAGTAAAAAATTGCAATTAAATTTAAATACAAAAGTATCATACTTATAAACTAGAGGGAAGATTGAGAAAATACAAATAATATCCCCTAAAATTAATGTGACATACACTTAATGAGGAATTTCCTAATTAAAATGGTAACTATCTAAATTTTGTGAAATCTTAGACTTTTAAGATTTTTTTTTTCTCATCTCCCTCGATCTCTTTTTTTAATTTAAAATTTTATCCTTTGTGTCTAATATATATTAATATTAAAATAAGATTTAAAGGATAATTTTAATTTATTTTTATAATAACTACTGTCATATATTCTTAAAGGAAAGAGATTTTTATGGATTTTGAAAAACTTACAGAATTAGTAATTGAATTAGAAGTTGATGATATTGCAGATGCCGTAAAAGAAGCTTTAAGTGAGGGTAAGGATGCTTTTGATATACTAAATTCCTTAACCGAAGGAATGGACGAAGTAGGGCGCCGTTATGAAGAAAAAGAATATTATTTAACAGAACTCGTTCTCGCAGGAGAAACAATGAAAGAAGCTTTTGCTATTTTGAAGCCTGCATTAGAGGCTGCGGATAAAACAGAGGATAAAGTAAAGATAATTATTGCTACGGTGAAGGGAGATAATCATGATATTGGAAAAAACATACTTGGTTCTCTTCTATTAAGTTCTGGCTTTGAACTGCATGACATGGGGATGGATGTCGATGAGAATCTAATAATTGAAAAGGTTAAAGAAACTGGTGCGACTATAATTGCTCTAAGTTCTTTATTAACCATGACCGTTGAAAATATAAAAGCAGTTCATGAAGCATTAAAAGCTGCTGGATTACGTGATAAGGTTAAATTAATTGTTGGTGGTGCTCCTTTGAATATGGAACTTGCAAAAAGACTTGGAGCTGATGATTTTGCAGATGACGCTGTTGATGGTGTAAAACATATTAAACGATTAGCGGGAAGTTAGTACCCTTTCTATCTAAATTCAGCTTTTTTAAGCTTTTATTTTTGAGATTTATAAAATATAATTATCTTTTTCTATGGATTTTATAGAATTCTTTTTAATTAGACTAAAATTTACTAAATTATAATGAGAAGATTTATACTCTTTATAAATCGTTTATAACTCAAGGAAAATTAAGAAATAGAATCATTTTAAAGAGGTTTTTGAATTGAGTAATGAGGAAAATAAAGGGATTACAATTGATAAAGAATTAGATACTCGTGGTTTATTCTGTCCAGAACCATTATTTGAAGTAAGAAATTTAAGTGAAACTCTTAGTGTAGGACAATGTTTTAAAGTAATTGCTGATGATCCTGCTGCTGAAGAGGATCTTAAGAGATGGGCAAAAAGGACTGATACAAAGATAGTAGAATTTAATAAAGATGGCGATGATTTAGTATTTATTTTTAAAAAATTGAAATAGATAAAATGGGTGTAAGAGATGAGTGTTTATTTAGATTACCAAGCAGCTAAACCAGTAGATCCTCGTGTATTTGAGGCAATGAAACCATATTTCACTAAAGAATTTGGAAATCCATCTTCATTACATACTTATGGATATAATGCTACAAATTCTTTAGATGAAGCTCGACTTAAAGTTGCGAAGTTCATTAATGCTCCAAGTCCCGACAATATAATATTTACTTCAGGGGCCACCGAATCAAACAATTTAGGAATAATTGGAGCTGCTCTTCGAAATCAAAAAAAAGGAAATCATATCGTTATATCAGAGATTGAACATATTTCGATAATAAATATTGGTAAATATTTAGAGAGACAAGGATTTAGAGTGAGTAGAGTTCCAGTAGACAGATTTGGAATGATAAATCTTGGAAAATTAGAACGTCTCATAAATGATAAAACAATTTTGATATCAATTTCTACAGCTAGTAACGAAATCGGGACTATCCAGCCTGTAGAAGAAATTGCGGAACTTGCTCAAAAAAATAATATATGGTTTCATTCTGATGCTGTAGCTAGTGAAAACTCTATACCTATTGATGTACAAGCAGTACCTTTTGATTTACTTACTTTATCATCAAACGATATCTATGGTCCAAGGGGTGTAGGAGCATTATATCTAAAAAAAGGAGTTAGAGTAAATCCTTTACTTATTGGAGGAGGTCAAGAGAAAGGTATAAGATCTGGATCAGAAAATATGTCTGGAATAATAGGATTTGCTAAAGCCACTGAAATAATGAAGGCAGAAATAAATGATGAAGCAACAAGATTAAAAATTCTTAGGGATAAACTAATTAGGGAAGTTTTAAAAATTCCTAAATCCTATCTAAACGGGCATCCTGAGAAAAGGACACCACATAATGCTAACTTCCGATTTGATTATATTGAAGGTGAATCATTACTTCTCTCCTTAAAGGACGAAAATGTTGAGGTAGCAACCGGTTCTGCTTGTTCTTCAAAGACTCTAGAACCCTCCCATACTCTCATTTCATGTGGACTATTACATGAGGAGGCACATGGGAGTTTATTATTAACTCTAGGTAGATTTACAGAAGAAAAGGATATTGATAAAATTATAGAAGTACTACCTGGAATAGTAAGAAAATTAAGAATATTATCACCACTTACACCTTCAGATTTATTAAAAAAATTACAAAAGGAGGAAAATTAAATGAGTGTACATAAATATACAGATAAAGTATTGGATCATTTTCGGAATCCACGAAATGTGGGTTCAATCGAGAATCCTGATGGGTATGGAAAGGTTGGAAATCCTGTATGTGGAGATTTAATGGAAATATTTATAAAAGTAGGAAAAAATGAAAAAGGAGAAGATATCATTGATGATATTAAATTCAGAACTTTTGGCTGTGGATCAGCAGTATCGACTTCATCAATGGTAACTGAGATGGCTAAAGGTATGACTCTTGATGAGGCATATAAAATTACTCGGAGTGATGTCGCAGAGGAATTAGACGGCTTACCTCCTATCAAAATGCATTGTTCAAATCTAGCCGCAGATGCCTTAAAAGCAGCTATAAATAATTATCGTGAGGGCACACAACCAGAAATAGAAGTAGTTACTTCATGTCAACTTGACGTACGAGTAATTCTGGGAGTTGATGAATTCAAAGGGAAAGGAGTCTATCTAGAAGTGCCCGATCTCGAAGAATTAAGAGAAAAAAGAACATTGATAGTTGATACGGGGGATGCTTCTTTAGAATTAGCTCTGAAATTAACTGAATATACGGGGAGAGTAATAGTATTAACTTCTGCAAAAGAAATCCCTGGAAATGTGGAAATTGCGAAAAAATTAAAACAATCTGATGTAAAGATTCTCCGTCAATCAGAGCTGAATGAGATAAAAGGAGAACTCGGTGAAGTAGAAAAAGTTATTATACATGATTTCGACGAAGATGATAATTACGAACTATTTGTGGATGCCGTAATAATTTTAGATTATAGAGGTTAATTTTTTTATTTTTTCATTGATTCCAAAAGGTAATCAGTTATATATTTACTTTCTTTATCCATTTGGTTTTTGTAGTTAACATATCTAAAGTTAAATACACATAAAGGACAAGAGGTAACTATTTCTCTAGTTTCGATATTACTAAATAATTCTTTACCTATTTTAATACAAATACTACTCTCAACACCTCTAATTCCGGAACCTGCTCCGCAACAAGGACATTCTTCTGGGTTATTAGATAATTCTTTAACTCTTAGGCCACATTTATCTAAAAGTTTTCGAGGTTCAGAGTATAAAGGCCCACTTTTATATTTTCTCCCTATACGACAAGGATCATGATAGGTAATTTGTTTATTTAATGGTTTTAATGTGATTTTATTAGTTCTTTCCAATTCATAAATGACTTCAATTATATGCCTTACATTTAGATTAAAATCTTTAAAATATTTTCTGTATACTTTATCAAAGGCATATAAACAACCTCCACATGTAACTATCAAATTTTTTACTCCGTTTCTCTTAAACAGTTCAATATTTTCTTGAAAAATCTTCTTAGCAAGATTAAGATTTCCTGCGGAATATACATATTCTCCACAACACGGTTCCTTTTCTAAAATTTTAAAGTCATAATTAGCTAGTTTTAGAATTTCATAGGGAGCAAGAGCACTTTCGGGTACACGAAAAGAAGACATACATCCTAAAAATAACAGAGTATCTGAATCTTTCTTTTCAAATAGTTCTTTTGTTCTATAACTTTCAGGCAACCAATTTAATCTTTCTTCGGGATTTCCACCAACCGAATTGTCTTTTTCAATAATACCTTTTATAATTTTATTATGTATTTCTAATGGTCCTTTATTTTCATTTACAAGCCTAATTTTTGATGATAGAATAATCTCTGATATTTGAATTTCTTGTTGACAAGTTAAATCACACAATCCACATAATGTACAAGTATAGAGCGCTAAACGCTCCTCTTCTGTAATATGATTATTAGAAAAAACTTTTTCAGCTATTTTTAATCTTCCATTAGGGGATTTTAATTCATCAAGGGTAACCTTATAAGTATCGCATACATCCATACAAACCTTACAGTCTACACATGAATTTATTTCGGTTAATAATTTGTTATCATCCATATTAATATCATTTTTTTAAAATACTGGATTATATAGTAATTTTTCTAACTTATAATAGCCAAATTTAAATTAATCGCGTTATAAAAATAGTTAAAGAGATTGTAATCAAATATAGAATCAGGTTTTTTTATGAAAAAAGTAGTAATAATTGGAGGTGTGGCAGGAGGTGCTTCTGCTGCTGCTAGATTAAGAAGATTAAGAGAAGATTTCGAAATAACAATGTTAGATCGAGGTCCATATGTATCATTCGCGAATTGTGGATTACCTTACTATGTAGGAAATGTAATAAAAGATCGTGAGTCTTTGGAATTAGTAACACCAGAAACATTCCTCGAAAGATTTAATATTGATGTTCGAATTAATACTGAGGTAATTTCAATAGATAAAGACAAAAAAATAGTTAGTGTAAAAGATTTAGAACATTTAAATGAATATATTCTTGAATATGACTATTTAATCTTAGCAACTGGCTCAAAACCAATTGTACCTTCATTTCATGGGCTCAGTAATGTTCCTTATTTTACAATTTGGACAATTCCAGATGCGATAAAAATACGTGAATATGTTGAAAAATCTAATATAAAAAAAGCCGTTATCGTAGGAGGAGGTTTCATTGGATTAGAAATGGCAGAAAACCTAGTAGAGAAAGGTGTGAAAGTTAAAATTGTTGAAATGCTGGATCAAGTGATGCCTCCAATAGATAAGGAAATAGCACAATTTATACACCAAGAATTAATATTAAATGGTGTTTGTTTAGTTTTAGAGGATCCTGTTGATTCTTTTGGTAGAAATGATAAAGGCGAACCTTTTGTTAAAACAAAAAGTGGTCGTGTGATAGAAACAGAATTGGTTATTTTATCTATTGGTATTAGACCAGAAAACACATTAGCTAAACAAGCTGGTTTAAAAATTTCAGAAAAAGGGTATGTTATCGTTAATAATAGAATGCAAACATCTAATTTGGATATTTATGCTGTTGGTGATATTATTCAAGTTGATCATTTTCAGCTTAAAAAACCAATATCGATTGCCTTAGCAGGTCCCGCAAACAAACAAGGGAGAATAGCAGCAGATAATATTGCTGGAAGAAATTCAGAATATAAAGGAGTCTTAGGAGCATCTGTTGTTAAGATTTTTGACCTAACAGTCGCTTCCACAGGATTAACTGAAAAACAATTGAAAAATCAAAATATAGATTATGATAAAATTTATATTCATCCTAATAATCATGCAGGTTATTATCCTGGAGCAATACCGATAACATTAAAATTAATTTTTGAGATCCCAAATGGTAAAATTCTTGGAGCGCAAGCAGTCGGAGGTCCTGGTACTGAGAAAAGGATTGACGTTATCTCAACTGTGATAAAGTTTAACGGAACTGTTTTTGATTTAGAAGAATTAGAATTAACTTACGCTCCTCCTTACAGTTCCGCAAAAGATCCCGTAAACATGGCTGGGTTTGTTGCATCAAACTATCTTAGAAAAGATATGCCGATTTGGCATTGGCATGATTCAATTGATACTTTAAATAATGGGGCTGTTTTATTAGACGTTAGAACTAAAGAGGAATTTTCTGCTAGATCCATTGGAGGCTCAGTTAATATTCCGATTGAGGAACTTAGAACACGTATAGGAGAAGTACCTAATGACAAATCAATATTTGTTTACTGTGAAGTAGGATATAGGAGTTATTTAGCTTTAAGAATTCTATTGCAAAGTGGTTTTAAAGAAGTATATGAATTAACGGGGGGATTTAAAATTTATGAGATGGCAAATGCAACAACAGAAGAAATAATGGCTGCGTGTGGAGGTTCTGAATATGTTATCGAAGAATTTGTACATGAAAAGGCTACTGAAAGTGAAGATTACATTGAAGTAGATGCGTGTGGACTTTCATGTCCAGGTCCTTTAAATGCTTTAATAAAAGGTTTTGAAACATTACCAGAAAATAAGAAATTAAAAGTATATGCAACAGATCCCGGATTTAAATCTAGCGTTGAAGCTTATTCCAAATTAAACGAAGCAGTAAATTTATTACATCTTGGAAAAGAAAAGGGTATGTTAGTTGCTACATTAGAAAGGGTTAAACCAAATGAAGTTATTATTCCTGTTAAAAAGAAAACTAGAAAAGAACTTAGACCTCCTGATGCAGCTCCCGTCTCAGATATTAGTGCCGACGAACTCTTTGAACGAATTAGTACTGAAGAAGAACCACCACTTATGATTGATGTTCGAACACCTCAAGAATATCTTGGTCCACATGGTCATATTAAAAATAGTAGATTAATTCCTTTAGGAGAGTTATTAAATAACCCCGAAATTATTAAAGATTATAAAGAGGAGGAAATAATCGCAATATGCCATTCTGGTTCCCGGTCTATGATGGCTGCTCAAATTCTAGCTCAAGCAGGATTTAGGGATATCAGAAATTTAACCGGAGGAATGATGATGTGGCATAGAAAAGGTTATCCCGTAGAGCTAGAAGAAAGTAGAATGACAGAAACCTATTATTAAAATATACTTTTTTTAGTTTTTCTTTAAATTATAAGTAAAAAAGTTATAAAAAAGGCGAAATGTTATTAATCCAAATATAATCTTATATAACGAATTTCCAATTTATAAAATAGAGGTTAAAAATTATGAAAGAAACTCCCAAAAAATTATATACCGCATACGTTGGTGAATCTCAAGCCCGTAATAGGTATAATTACTTTTCTAAAGTGGCTAAAAAAGAAGGATATGTATTTGTTTCAAAAATTTTTGATGAAACATCAGATCAAGAAAAGGAACATGGTAGTTGGTTCTATAAAATGCTCCAGCAATTTAAGAAGGAAGAAAAGTTTGATGAAATGAAAGTTCTCCCGGATGCAGAATTCCCAACTACTCTTGGTACTACGATTGAAAATCTAAAATCCGCAATAGCAGGAGAAAATATGGAATGGCAAACACTTTACCCTGATATTGTTAAAACAGCTGAAAAAGAAGGATATCCTGAAGTTGCTAAAAGAGTAAGTGCAATCATAAAGGCTGAAAAACATCACTCTGAGAGATACGGAAAACTCTTAAAATTAGTTGGAGATGATGCTTTCTTCAAACGTGGCAAAAAAATCGTCTGGGTATGCATGGAGTGTGGTTATGAAGTTGAAATGGATGAATTACCCAAAAACTTTAAATGTCCATCTTGTGATCATCCTCGAGAGTACTATAGAAAGAAATGTGAAGATTTCTAATAATGGAATTGAATTTTTATTTTAAAATAATAATTTTTAAAAATTAAAATATCTGATTAAAAAATAAAAATATAATACGTGAATAATAAATGAAACAAAAAGAAATATACAGATGTAGCATCTGTGGAAAAGTTATTGAAATATTACATCCTGCCGCCCCTGAAACTATTTGTTGCGGTCAACCGATGAAACTTATGGAGGAACAAACTAAGGATTGGAAAACAGAAAAGCATGTTCCAAAAATTACGGTTGATGGCAATAAGGTCACTGTTGATGTGGGAATATCAATGGGAACGCCTCATCCTATGACCGATGAGCATTATATAATGTGGATTGAAATAATATGCAAGGATGGATGCTACGAGAGAAGATTCTTAAAGCCTGGTGACGAGCCTAAAGCAACTTTTACAGTTGCTCATCCTGAAGGCCTCTGGGCGCGAGAATATTGTAATATACACTTTTTATGGAAAAGTTAAATCCCAAATTAAACAAATCTCTTTTTTTTATTTTCAATTATTTTAAAACAATGAAGTTTTAAGTATTTTAATCAAAATAATAAATAGTAAAATGATATAGATATTTTTATTCAAGAGAAGGATGATTATATTTCTACAGTTATTTGTAATTTTTTGTTTTAGTATTGTAATTGTAGCATTATTTCGTGAAAAAACCGACTTTTTAACTTATAGTATATTAGCTATGCTTCTTGCAGCAACTGCAACCTTCCTCTTCTCACCAACTCCTTTTACAATTGAAGAGTTCATTTTAGCTATAGATTGGCCTGTGATTTTTTTCTTAATATCTGTTTTTACAATAGTAGTAATATTAGAGGAACAATTGATTTTTCAAGAAATTGCCTCAAGAATTACTAAAAAGTTCCACACTAATACCAGAAGGTTTTTTTGGGTAATTTGCTTAATTTCAACTTTAAGTGCTGCTTTTATTGAAGATGTTTCTGTAGCAATTATTTTTATACCAATGATAATAATCACTAGTGAAAAAATGAAAATAAATCCTACTCCAATATTATTAGGAATGACTATCTGTATTAATCTTGCTGCTACTTTGACTCCTTTTGGCTCTGCACAAAATATTTTAATAGCGAGTAGATTTACATTGTCAACTACTTGGTTTTTTGCAAGTCTTTCAATTTATTTTATTGTTACTACTTTATTGACTTTATCTCTTCTAGATTATTTTATTCTCAAAAAACATATGAAAGAAATTTGGATACCTCATTGTACTGACTATAATGAACCTTTAGAAACTGAGCATATAGAAGAACATGAATTAATAATATTAGAAGAATCAATTAATCCAAAAGTCTTTTATCGGAACTTAGGAGCTTTAATCATCTTTTTCATAATGCTAATTATTATTCCTGATATTCTACTTGTAGGCCTCCTTGGTATGCTTTTATTCGTATTTCTTAATCCGAGGAGAAGTGAATCTGGTAAAAAAAAACCAGATCTTTCATATTACTTCAAAAAAGTCGATTTCAAATTACCCTTCTTCTTTATAAGTTTATTTATATTAGTGTTTTGTTTTGAAAAAGTGGGAATTATTGCCATAATAGAGATTTTTGTATTGCAAATCGCACCTACAGATCTATTTTTGTTATGTGTTTTAATATTGATACTGTCATCTATTCTCTCAGCTTTTTTAGATAATGTTCCTGTCACAGTTCTTTTCATACCTGTAATTCAAGTTTTAATAGGTTCTGGTTTTTCTTCCGTTCCCTTGTTAATCGCATTTATTTTGGGGATAAATTTAGGCGGTAATTTCTTACCACAAGGGAGCGCTGCTGATATGATGACATTGGAACTTTCAACCAGATATTGCGTTGAAGGAATGAACTATAAAAAATTATTAAAGGTTGGAGGAATTTTTGCAGCATTACATATTATACTAGGAATTATATACCTCGCAGTCATCATTTTTATATTCTTTTAATAGGGAGACTAAATGGACAAGAAGAAAGCAGTTATATTGGATAGAGATGGCACATTGATTGAAGATAAAAATTATACTTATAAAGTAGAAGACTTTGAATTATTAGATGGAGTAGTTGAAGGTTTAAAATTACTTCAGAAAGATTATCTGTTTTTTATTGTAACAAATCAATCTGGAATAGGTAGAGGTTATTATTCCATACAAGATTTTCAAAATTTCAACAATCATTTAATAAATGTTTTAAAAGAACAAAATATTGAGATTGTTAAAACTTTTTTCTGTCCCCATGTAAAGGAAGATAATTGTGAATGCAGGAAGCCTAAAACAAAATTCATTGATGAAATCATTAAAGAATTTTATATTGATATTAATAAATCTTGGATGATTGGTGATCATCCTTCGGATATCCAATTTGGAATAAATGCAGGTTGTAGAACAATTTTTCTCACAACAGGACATGGATTTGAACATTTAGATGATCTAAAGTTCCTTGGAATAAAACCAACAATCATCCGGGAGAATTTCTTAGAAGCAGTCAAAGATATCTTAGAATTTCCATAAATCTTACTTCTTATAAGCGATTAGTATAAAAGTATAAAAAACTAATAATCTATTATATTAGAAATAAGAATATATTTGAAAAATGTCTTTGTTCTTCAAAAAATTAAATAACGCTGGTATGTGGGATAAAATTCAAAAATTAAGAGAACTCATTAAAGCAGAACAATACTTCAAGAAAAGAACATGTTGGAATTGTGGTAAAGAACTGAATATTTATGATTTTTTAAGTGATAATGTAAATTTTACTCCTGTATATATTTTAAAATTATGGCAGACTCCCATTTTAGAATTTCATTGTTGTGAATGCTTTAGATATCTTAAAATTCACGAATTAAAGAGTATTGAGAGAGAATTAAGTGAAAGAAAATGTTTATTCTGTGAAACTCCAATAGATATTTACAAATTTAGTAAATTTCATAACTATCTAAAGATATATGAAATAAAAAATCTGTGGCTAGATCCCAATTTCAAGGTATTTTGTAATAATTTATGCCAACGTAAATATTATAAAATATACTATGATTTTCTTAGAAGAAAAAAGTTGAAAAAGCAAAATGAGCTGAAAAATAAAGAATAAAAAGAATTTTTTTGGAATTTAATTAGTTTCTCTTTTTTCCAAGAAAAGGCATTGCATGTTCATACTTTTTTGTAACAAACCGTGAAATGACAATTCTTTGGATCTCACTCGTCCCTTCATAAATTTGGTAAAGTTTTGCATCTCTAAATAATTTTTCAACAGGATATGTTCTTAAATAACCGTAACCACCAAAAATTTGAATCGCTTCTGTTGTTACATTCATAGCAACATCTGAGGCAAAAGCTTTAGCAATAGATGAACTTAAATTATTATCCATGCCTTGATCTGCTTCCCATGCGGCTTTATATGTTAGTAAACGTGCAGCCTCAATATCCTTATACATATTGGCTATTTTTTCCTGAATTACTTGATAATTCCCAATTGGTCTTCCAAAAGCTTCTCTTTTTTGAGCGTAATCAATTGAATATTCCATCGCAGAACGAGCACATCCAATTGCAAATGCCCCAATAGCAGGACGAGTGTGAGCAAATGTTTGCATAGCTAAAACAAATCCCCTTCCAGGTTTAGCAAGAACATTTTCTTTAGGTATCCTCACATCTTTTAAACCAACTGAAACTGTATTTGATGATCTTTGACCTAATTTAGGGATATGTTTGCCTAATTTAACTCCTTCACTTTTTGTATCTACAATAAATGCTGCGATCCCTCTATGCTTTTGTTCGGGATCTACCGTAGCAAAAATGGTAATATAATCAGCATATCCACCATTAGTGATCCAAAATTTATTTCCATTTAAAATATATTCATCTCCATCTTTTTCTGCTCTACATTTCATTCCAGCGACGTCAGAACCCATCGTTGGTTCAGAAGTAGCAAATGCAATTAATTTGAATTCATTAATTAATTCACCCAAAATTCTTTGCTTTTGTTCTTCGTTACCACCAATAACAATTGGTTCAGCACCAAGATTATTATCAAAGATTGAAGTTGCAATTCCAGGGCATGCAGACGATATTTCCTCAACAACGAGACAGGAACTTAATAAACCAAACCCTGGACCTCCATATTTCTTAGGGATTCCTAAGTTTAACAATCCTTCTTCCCAAGCTTTTTTGATAACTGGTAAGGGAAATTCTTCTGATTCATCATATTTTCTTGCAACTGGTAAGACTTCATTAATAGCAAACTCTCTTGCTTTTTTTTGTAAAACTTTTTGTTCCTCAGTTAGTATAAAATCCATTGTTTTTACCTCTTTTAACCCATTTTTTCTATTAATTTATCTACAATTTCTTTAAAATCTAAATCATCTGGTCTTGGAACAAACTTAATTTCTATTGTATCTTCCATTACATCAATTTTAGCAGCTTTCATCATTTCCACTATTTCTTTTACTGCTCCTCCACCCCATCCAAATGAGCCAAAAGCTAATCCTACTTTATTCATAGGTTTTAATCCCTTTTGATAAGATAAATATTCTGCTACAGTTGGATATAATCCATTATTTAGAGTAGGGCTTCCTACTAATATTGCTTTTGCTTTCATAGCTTCTGTAATTACATCTGAATAATCTGCGCTAGTTAATCTGTATCTTTTTACTGGAATTCCTCGATGTTTAATCTCATTAGTTAAAGCTTTAGCAATTTTAGCAGTACTTTCCCACATTGTATCATATACTATGAGGACACTTTTTCCATCAATTTCCCCTTTACTCCATTTAGTATATCTTTCTAAAATTTCGGGAATATGTTTTCTCCAACAGATTCCATGAGAAGGACATATAATCTCGATTGGTAATGCTCCAACCTTCGGTATAGCTTTTGCAATCAACATTGAAAGATGAAGTAAGATATTCGCATAATATTTCTCTGCTTCTTGAAATACTTCAGCAAGATCATTTTCATCATCCCAACGCTTAGATGCTGCAAAATGTTGCCCAAAAGCATCATTAGAAAATAATACGTTTTTCCCACTCTCATCAGTCATAAAAGAAACCATAGAATCGGGCCAATGTATCATTGGAATTGGCACAAATGTAAACTTTCTGCCGTTTCCAATATCTAAAGTATCTCCTTCCTCTACTGCTTTAATTTTATTGAATATTTCTTCATCAACTTCCTCATGAAAGTGAGCTTTTAAAATTTCGACTCCTCTCTTTGAAGCAATTAATTCAGCATTAGGAAGATGCTTTAGAATTAGGGGAAATGAACCGGAATGATCCATCTCAACATGATTTGTAATAAAATAATCGATCTCTGATGGATCACAGACATATTTGATATTCTCCAAAAAATATTCAAAATAAGGACGTTTGACCGTATCAATTAATACAGTTTTTTCTCCTTTAATTATATATGAATTATAACTACTCCCTCGGTTAGTAGAATATCCATGAAAATTCCGTACTTCCCAATCTACATAACCAACATAGTAGATATCTTTCATTAATTCTAAATGAGTAATTTCAATTTCACCTTCATTAACTAGGATTTGTAACTTATTTTTTAATAGTAATATAAATCAAATTAAAAACTTATATGCTATTTATTATAAAATTTCAATGAAACTAATCAATAAAAAAAAATTAGAAAGAAGTAAATTATTATTAATTATTCAATTTTTTCGAACATATCTTTCCCAACACCACAAACAGGGCAAGTCCAATCATCTGGTAAATCTTCAAATTTAGTACCTTCAGCTTCTTCGTCATAAACATATCCACATGCCTGACATTCCCATTTTCCCATTTTTACCACTTATTCTTAATTTTATGCTGGTCTATTTGATTTTATGATTTGTAGTTGTTTGTATATAAAAAATATTAATTTAATAATTTATAAATATAAACCCATTCTATGAGCGATAATAATAAAATTAAAATAATATAATTAAAATAAGGAAAAATCTTAGGTTTTTAGAGAGGTTCTTTCTTAACAAAGAATTTTTTTGAAGAACGACATTTAGGACATTTGAATTCTCCTTCCTTTAAATCTTCGAAGGGAATCTTTTTTTCATTATTATCGTAAATATAATTACATCTTGTACATCGATAGATAGAAATTATTTACCACCTCTTTTTATATATATTTAAGTTTTATCTTTTTTTTTTGTAAAATCTTGTTTAGAACCATTACAATTTGGACATTTCCAATCAGGAGGCAAATCTTTAAAAAGTACCCCCATTTTAGCTTCATCATATTCTGATCCACAATTATTACATACATAAGAATATAATTCTAATAATTTTTTTAGCTCATCTCTGTCAACATCTTCCTCCATCTTGTTATAAACATAAGACATAGCTTTATTTTCACCGAATAAAATGGCACCTTTTAATTTATTTCCTTTTAGCACTAACTTTTGGTAACAACAATCCTTTTTATCGGCTTTTTTTAGGATGTCCCAAGCACCACCTTCTTCTTTAGAAGGATCGATGATTCCTATTGAAGTTAATTCTAATCCAACTATTTTAAGAGTATTCTTTGGAGTTGTACCTTTATAATCTACTTTTTTTAACCCAAGCACTGAAGCAGCAACTATTTTTGATTGTTCCATGCATGCTGGAATAATACCCCATATTTGGTTTTTGTATTCTATACAATCTCCAACAGCATATATATCTTTTTCACTGGTTTCTAAAAATTCATTCACTATTATTCCTCTATTTGTTTGTATAGTTGTTTCCTTAGCCAAATCTATGGTTGGTTTAATTCCTGCTTGAATTAAAACTATATCCGTATCTAATATACGCCCATCTTTTAATTTAATTCCGGTAATTATACCATTACCTTGAATTTCTTCTGTAACAGCATCTAAGATAACTTGAATTCCTCGATTTTCGATTTCCTCTTTTAACATACTAGCACATTCCTCATCAAGTTGTCTTGGTAATAAACGGGGAAAGAATTCTACTACGGTTGTATTTAAATTACTTTCATTTATTTGATTTGCTAATTCTAATCCAAGTAAACCTCCACCAATTATAATTGCTTTCTTAGAATTTTTACTTTTAATAAAATTCTTTATGTCTAAAGCATCATCAATACTTCTTAATGTAAATAATCCTTGTTTTTTACCTTCCATCTCAACAGCATTTTTAATCGGAGGAATATTAGGAGTACTTCCAAGAGCTAAGATAAGTTTATCATAGTGAATTAGTTCTTTATCTCCATCAATTTGAATTGTTTTATTGTTTGGATTAATTTTATTAATTCTCTTGCGAAGAAAAAGATTTAATCTCTTATTTTTGTACCAATCATCGTTAAAAACGATTAAATCATCAATAGTTTTTTTTTCTGAAATTAACTCCGGTAAATTGATTCTTGTATAATAAGGATATTCTTCTTGAGTGTAAATAACTATTTCAATTTCATCATTAAGAGATCTTAAATTTTGGGCTGTAAAAGTCCCAGAAACATTGTTCCCTATTATTACTACTTTCATAGAATAACTAGTTTTAACATCTTATTTTAAAGTTTTTATTATAGAATACAATCTAGAAACATCAACTAAATGAACATGTTCTAAAATAAACTTAAATCAAATTTACTTATTTTTTAATTACGACAATTTTATAAAAATTGAAAAAAGTGGTAATTTATGGAAAACAAAAGGATTTCTTATCATAAATCAGTTCAAAAAGTATATGAAAGACTTAAAAAAGATGGCATGAATAACATCTGGGATCGTTTTGTAGCACAAGGATTTGGAGGTGACCCTGATAAACGATGTCCATTTTGCTTAAAAGGTGCACGTTGTGATTTGTGTTCTAATGGTCCTTGTAGGGCTGATTCGTCAATAGATAAACGTGGTGTATGTGGAATTACAGCAGATGGAATGGCAATGCGGATGATGCTTCTGAGGAATGTTATGGGAGCGTCTACCTATCATTATCATACAGAAACAACTTTAAAAACATTAAAAGCTACAGTAGAAGGAAAAACACCATTTAAAATTGCTGAACCTGAGAAATTAAAAAGCTTTGCTGAGCGTCTTGGGTTAGATACTTCTGGTTCAGATAAAAATATTGCACTCAACTTATATTATTTTGTGAAGGATGACTTTAACACACCTTTTGATGAGCAAAGTAAAATTGTTGAAAGACTCGCACCTCCTGAAAGACAGGAAATTTGGAGAAAATTGGGTATTTTTCCAGGTGGATTATATGGTGAAATGATGTTTTCAACTAGTTCTTGTTTAACAAACGTAGATGGATATTATGCAAGTTTAGCACTTAAAGCAATGAGACTCGGGATAGCAATGGCTTATCAAAGTCAAATTGTTAATGAATTCACCCAGGATATTTTATTTAATGTTCCTAGACCCCATAAAATGAGGGTTAATTTAGGTGTATTAGACCCAGATTATGTAAATATACTTCCAAATGGGCATGAACCATTCTTAGGATTTGCAATGGTCCAACTTGCTAGAAAATCTGAATGGCAAGAAAAAGCGAGAGCAGTCGGAGCAAAAGGGCTAAGAGTAATAGCTAATATTGAGACTGGACAAGAAATGATCCAAAGATGGGAAATGGATGATGTTTTTTATGGATTTACCGGAAATTGGATAATGCAGGAAGCTATTTTGGCAAGTGGTTGCATCGATGCGTTTATCTGTGATATGAATTGTTGTATGCCAATTGATCCTCTTTATGCTGAGAAATATAAATTTAAATTGGTTCCAGTTTCTGAAGTTGTAGCTTTTGAAGGTATAACTGAAAGAGTAGATTATAAACCAGATGAAGCTGAGTCTCAAGCAGCTAAATTACTACAAATGGCAATTGATAATTTCAAAGAACGCAGAGCAAATGTTAAACCTATTACTGATTTGGATATGAATGAAGCAGTAGTGGGATTTTCAAGTGAAAGTATTCTTGCCGCCCTGGGAGGAACTTTAGAACCATTACTTGATTTAATTAAAGATGGTACTTTACGAGGAGTAGCGGGTTTAGTTTCTTGTACTACACTGAGAGATTATGGACAAGATGTACATGTTATTGAAGTGGCTAAAGAATTAATTAAAAGAGATGTTTTAGTATTGTCAATGGGATGTGGTAATGGAGCATTACAAGTTGGAGGATTATGTATACCAGAAGCGAAAGAAATGGCAGGTCCAGGTCTAAAAGTGGTTTGTGAAAAATTAGGAATTCCCCCAGTGCTTAGCTATGGGACTTGTACTGATACTGGTAGAGTCGCAGACTTAGTAGGGTCTATCTCTGCTGCACTTGGTGGCGTACCAATTCCAGATTTACCAGTAGTAGCCGTAGCTCCAGAATACATGGAGCAGAAAGCGACTATAGATGCAATCTTCGCTCTAGCCTTTGGACTTTATACTTACGTCAATCCAATACCTACCGTTACTGGTGGCACTGACTTAGTGAACCTTTTAACAAAAGATTGTAGGGATTTAACTGGTGGTGTATTACATGTAGAAACAGACACTAAAGAAGCAGTTGATGCAATGATGACTCACATTGAAGCAAATCGAAAAAAATTAGGTATATAAGAACTTATTCTTAGATCTTTGAATTTTTTTTTCTTTTTTTTATTCTAGGGTTATGCAGTGTTTATTTCCAAAATCGTTAACTTTTTGTAATGAATCAACTTAGAATTTATATAGATAGTACTTATTTTTAAAACATCGAATCTATTATTAATTATGGGCTTAGTTTCAGTAAAAAATGTAATAAGTCTTATTTCCATGGGTCCATCATTTTTACAGTCAATTATAAGAAATGTTCCATTATATGTGAATTATGATTTAACTTGGCAATGTAACTTAAAATGTAAACATTGTTATTTTTTTTCGTCAATAACGGAATTAAAAAGTAAAAGAGCAGAATTATCCAACGAAGATTGGATTAAAATTTTTAAATACCATAGAAAAATAGGAATAAAGATAGCTGTTTTAACTGGTGGAGAACCTACTTTAAGAATGGATGTTATAAAAGAAGCATTTAAAATTTTCCCATCAGTTCAAGTGGTATCAAATGGAGTTATAAAATTACCTCGATTTAAAGGATATAAACAAACAAAATACTGGGTGAGTATAGATGGTACTAAAGAAACTCATGATAAGATAAGAGGTGCGAATGTTTTTGAAAAAGTCATACAAAATATTCGGGAAAGCAATCCAGTTGTTACATCAACCATTATGGCATTAAATTATAAGGAAATTGAAGATATTGTTAAGATTGCTCACGATAATGGTGCTTCTGGATTTGTTTTTTTATTATATACAGGGTATCCTAATGATCCACTTTTGTTAAAAGGAAATGTATTAAAAAAGACAATTAAAGATATTTTAAAAGTAATGCGTGAATATGGAAATTTTATTTTTTATTCAAAAAAAATGTTAGAAGTATACATGTCAAAAGAATTTGTACCACATTGTATATTTAAAACCGGTCAAGTAAAAAGTTTCTTTCCTGACGGAAGACAAAAGTTTTGTGTCATGGGAAATTCACCACTTTTATGCGACAATTGCGGATGTGTTGTACCAATTGCTGCTTATGCTTTATTTAAGAAATTTGATTCTGATACAGTAGAAAAAACGAGAAAATTGTTTAATCTTGCATAATAAATACACTTGGATTTTTCTCTTGCCAATTACTGCCTTTTTCTTCCTTTTTTAGAAATTGTTCCATTTTCATTAAATAGTAATAGTAAGTTGTTTACAATTCTCGGATTGGCAGCAATATCCTTTAAATATCCAACAGTCGTCATTATACGCAGAGTTGAGATTTAAAGAATCCCGGTCTTTAAATCGAATTGCCTTTACACTATCAAAAGCATTTTTCAGTAATAAATTAAAGATTTGTTCAGGTTTATAGTAGGTCTTATCAAAAACCAATAGCATGACTGAGGGTTTTCACAAGAAATATTAAATTTTAATCAAATAGTTTCATTCCCCTTGTTTTAAACTTTTATCGTTAGATTACTCAATCAATAATTCCTTAATTTTATTTTTTGACTTTTCTAAATCCAATAGTGTAGGAGAATTATTAATACTCAAGAGATGTGCCCAATTATTTAACTCTTGAGAATTATGTTCTGAAATCTCTTTAGTTTTTTTTAAATCCTTATAGTAAGTCTCCATTTTTTTTACTTGTAAATGACTAGCTGCTCCATTCTTTCTCAAAATATTATACTCTTCGAAATTAATTCCCGAATTATGCTTTTTATAATCATTATTACCTTCCTTTGAATTTTTTATAAAATAATTATTCCATAATTTATTATCAATAGGCGGGACAACTAAGATTGATATATTTCTATTTAATTTTCCATGAAGATTATCTCTTAGATAGTCTCCTACTGGAGCGTCAAAACCAAACAGGGATATAAAGATAATTTGAGGGATTATCTTAGAATACTGTTTAAACTCTTTTTTATGCAGTAATTGAGCGAACTTCTCTACTTCACCAGTTAATTTTAGCATCTGAATTAATTTTAATGGTTGTATTTTATTATTTGTAAAAACGAACGTAATTTTTAGATTACTATTTTCTTTTTCTACTTCATCAGAATATTGATCTTCGATTCTAGTTTTTTCATTTTGTTTTTCAGAATTAGAACTCTGTTCTGCATCTTTATTTATAATTAAATCAGCAATTCGTTGCTGAAATTCATTATCAAATGCAAAATTATGATTTCTAAATATGCTTATTGAATTATTTTTTGAGACATTAATTTTATTCTCGATTGAATCTATGTAAGGGCTATATATTTTCTGCCATATCTCCAATGAACCATCCATTTCTAATAATGAGAAAGGATATTTTCTCAAAACTTTAGAATAATTTTCTGTATGTATTGTCATTTATTTTATACCTCTTTTCGTAATTTACTATACATTGTTTTATTCACATTCATCGAAACACCAATAAATTTAATCTCATAATATCATCAAATTTAAAGACTTACTTTCGAAAAATTATAAGATAGTTGTCTACTGTTATTATCGAAACAATTAAAAATGACAATCATAAAAGAGAAAAAATTTAAAAATAAATCTTAAACTTAAAAATTTCAAGGATCTGAAATTTTTTTTTACGTCTGTATTAATAGAAGTAATATTGTTATTTATATTTAACGTTAAATTGTTCTAATTTATTATAACTCAGCAGACATAAAATTTTTTTTTAATAAGATTTAAATGCAGGGATTATTTTAAGTTTAACCTCCCTAAATTTCCATTTTTTAATAATTTCTCTATTTTTTTACTTAGATTTATAGTCTGGAATAATTTTTAAAAGAAATTTAAGTAATCTTTATGTCAAATTCATTCTCAATTCTTAAATGAACATGTTCGAAATCAAAGATAAATAATCACTAGTATTCGATTTAATCATGACTGAAACAAAACAACATAAAATGGTTAATAGAAAAATTATTAAAATTGATGAAGATCTTTGTACCGGATGCGGTAATTGTGTCATAGATTGTGCAGAGGGAGCTTTACAAGTAATAGATGGGAAAGCGAGGGTGGTAAACGAAGTTTTCTGTGATGGTCTTGGTGCGTGTATTTCTGGGTGTCCTGAGGGTGCGCTTGAAATAGTTGAAAGAGATGCCTTAGAATTTGATGAAGAAGCAGTTGAAAAGCATTTAGAGACTATGAAACATAGTGAGCAAGCTGAGATTCAACAAATAAAACAGATTGTCTCTGAACATGCACATCAGTGTGGTTGCCCTTCTGCTCAAACAATGGTATTTGAAGAACCTGAAGCACAAATGAATGAAGTGTCTGGAAAGATTCCTTCAGCTCTACGACAGTGGCCAATTCAAATGCATTTAATTAATCCTCGAGCTCCATACTATCAAGGTGCAGATGTATTACTTGCAGCTGATTGTGTTGGATTTTCCTATGGTGATTTTCATAGAGATTTCTTAAAACAAAAATCAATTGCTATTGCTTGTCCAAAACTCGACCAGGGTAAAGAAATTTACATAGAAAAAATTAAATCTTTAATTGATGACACTAAAATAAATACACTTACAGTTGCTATAATGGAAGTTCCTTGTTGTTCTGGGTTATTAGCGTTAGCTCAAGAAGGAGCTAAACGAGCAAGTAGAAAAATTCCTATAAAGTATGTTGTTATTGGCATCCAAGGAAATATATTAAAAGAAGAATCGCTATAATTTTTTTTTATATTTTATATTAATTATTTATTATTTTTCAAATACAACTTTCTTTTTGATGATTTTTCTAAGCATTACAGAAAGTGCTGATTTAGATTTACCTAATTCATTTGCTAATTCCTCTAATGATATTTTTCTAGGAACTTCAAAGAATCCTGAAGAAATAGCCTTATCAAGGATATTAGATTCATCAAAGGATAACTTACTTTCATCGTCTTCGATTGAATAAGGAGATAATCCAATTCTTAACAATTCAAAATTAATATTTTTCTCCTCAAATAGAGTTAATAGTTGATCTATTCTATCTCTACTCGATATAAGCCTCCAATAAGCATAACCATCTACTACTCTTACCGGAAAGTTCACAAGTACTCCACATTTTATTATAGCATATAATAAATATGGATCTTTTGTTTTCACATTAAATTTAACTTTATTTTCTTGTTTCTCTATTACACTTAACTCAAAAACAGATGGATGATGACTAATCTCTTCTATAATCGAATCTATATCATAATGTAAAATTTCAATTAGACTATTTCCAATAGATTTCTCAAGGTCATAAGGTAGAAAATGGGAAATTTCCATTTTTATATCAGGAAAATTTTTAAAAATTTCAGAAATCCATAGTTGTTCTGGAAATTTAATCTTAATTCTAGCTAAACTAGGTTTGCTTGAATCCATCTTGAATTATTAGGCTATAAGTTTTTAAGACTTTATTTTTATACATAATGATTAATTATTAATAAAAGCAAGTTAAATGAATTATTATGGTCGAAAAGAAGAATTTATTACTTGGGATATGTGGCAGTCCTCGGAAACAAGGGACAGAATATGCAGTCCAATATGCTTTAAATTATGCTACTGAAAAGTTTGGGTTTGAAACTGAATATTGGAGTGTTAGAAAGAAAGAAATTAAATTCTGTATTCATGATGATTATTGTATTCGAGAGAAAAAGGGATGTATCCATAAGGATGATATGGTAGAACTTTATTCTAAATTGGAAAATGCTAAATTTTATTTATTTGGTACTCCAGTGTTTCAAGGCAATTTATCAGGTCAATTAAAAACGGTATTGGATCGGTGTCGTGCATTGGTTGCTAAGAATCCTAATGTGTTTAAAGATAAAATTGGAGCAGCATTGGCAGTTGGAGGAGATAGAAATGGAGGTCAAGAGATTGCTATAAGAAGTATTTTAGATTTTTACCAACAAAATCATATACTTCCAATATCAGGTGGTGCTTTTGGAGCAAACCTCGGTGCTACTTTATGGAGTAGAGATGAGGGAAAACAAGGTATTGAAAAAGATGAAGAGGGGTTGAGAGCAATACGAAAAGTAATAAAAAGATTAGTAGAATTTAAAAAATAAGGTATAAATAAAAAAAGAATTATTTAACTCCAAATAATTTCTTGGCTTCTTTCTCTCTAAGACCAGATACACCCCAGAGCTCTTTAAACCAATACTTTCCTTTATGTATTACCACCGGTGTATTTACAATACAACCGTCTGCATCACAGAACGTTGTTAAAAAATTGTCATCATGTAATAACTCATGTACAAATTCCTCATCATTTATATCCCTTTCAATATATCTAACGTCATTTTCCTTTAACCATTCCTTTAATTCCGCACATCTATGACAGTCTTCCTTACTTATCACAATTGGCGTCTTTGCTTCGGTCATTAGTTATCATCTTAATTTTGTTATTTTTTTGATTGTTTTTCTAGAAATAAATGATAATAATAAAAAAGATTTATATTCTAATTTATAAATTATTTTAGTCTATTTTCTAACTGAATAATCAATAAAGCTAATTTTTGTCAAAAATTATTGATATTTTATTGATAACCATCAGGTCTTTTTCTTGGTAAACTATCCTTGTAGGTAAGTAACATTTGCTTAAACAATTGTGGACCTAAATGAAGTTGATATCTTGTTTTCCAAATTATCTTATGTGTTTTTTCATCTATTATTTTTTTATTATTTTCATTAACATCATTTGAAATACCAAATAGACTTGCTATCTCTTCTAAAAAACTTTTTTTAGTATTTAAAATCCTAGCAGACATACCACCACGATAATTACCATCCCCATCGTAAAATCCCATAAGAAAGCATAACGCTAGACGCCCTTCCATAGTCTCTGTTAATTTCCCTTCTTTATTTTTTCTTCTTGCTCTTTTAATTAGATCTTTGATAATCCATGGAACATGTCCATGAATTTTGAACTCAAAAATACCAAGCTTATCTAAATCTAACCACATGGGTTTACAACCAAAAATTACTCTAGAACTATTTATCACTCTTAACTCTCCATCCTCATCCTCAATTAAGTAAGACTCATCATAAATTCGATCCTGGTTATACCCTATAACAGTAGCAAATCGTTCTATAATAATACGATCCTTTCTCTTTAATTTAAGTTGAATTTGATAATGTTTATTACCATGTCTAGAAACCCATCCATCTGAACATAACCAACCAAACCAATACATTATTTGAGGATCTTCGAATATATTACTAAAAAAATTTGGTTGTGTTATTGTGTATTTCTGGTTAGCATAATCAAGCATACTAGGATTGTGTTTTTGATATTTATCAACTATTTTTAATACATCCCTAGCTTTTTTACTTAATATCAATTTTAGATTTCCTCTTATTATAGATAATCTTCTTTTTGTTAGGACAAAGTTCGGATTATGGCGAATATAATTCATCATTCCATATCCGTATCCAAATATTAATGCGATATCTTCAAGTGTAGTCTTCACCTTTATTGAAATCTTTCCTATTTCCTTTCGAAGTTTTTTGATGAATAGATTAAGAGATAATAGACTATTTTTGTGAGAATTTATCAATTGGTAGCTATGGTTAGCTTTTTTACCAAATTTATTTCTAATAGCAGTTTCAAGTTCTTTCAGATTTTTCTTGGGAAGAATGTAATTTGGTTGATTTTTATGATCTGTTAATCGTTCTGAAACATAACCATCATGATGCCCCCATAATTTAGAAAGATCTTTTAAAGTATATCCACTATGGCCTTTTAAAACTCTATTTGGATTCAATTTATACATTTCTTCAGGATAATTATTTAATTCATCTGTTAGTTCATCAATGAAATCTTTTACATTATATCCCAAAGATTCAATTTTTTCTTCAATCGGAATATCAGATTCACTTAATTTAACATTCCAATTGAAAGGGTAACTTTTTAAATCCTTAAGGATAGTTGCTTGAAATTTAGGAAGGTTTTTCATTTCCCACATATCCGAGATTAACCTGAATATAATTCTCATTAGCCAAAATAAAAATGCTTTAAAGTGTGCTCGATAATCTTGATCCAACTTTAATTTTTCCTGAAATTGCCTAAATAAATTATCAAAATCTCCAGTAGAAATATTACATAAATTTTCTAAATATTTTCTACTTATTCGCTTTCCCAATATAGGCTTTAATTCTTTTGCTAGATATGTGAGAATAGATTGGTTTAACCCTGCACGATGAATATTCACATTATTAGTTTGCTCCCATTCCCTAATAAGAGTATATAATAAACGAGAAATGACAATAATTAGATTTTCTTTGAATATCAGAGGAAAATCCTTGTCCTCTAAAATCATATTCACAGAATACATTCTTGATTTCTCAAGTTTACCAATTCTTTTTGTTATTGATTCGTTATTTTGCTCTACTTGCTCTTTAAGATTAGATTTTTCTTGATGAGGAACTTTATCTGATATTTCTCTAGTTTTAATAACATCTGGAGTAATTTCAATTCCACAAAACTCACAGATTACAGGTTCATTATTTTCCACAATTTTTTGAACAATATCTTGCTGTATTAACCAACCACAATATCGACAGCAATTAGAAGGACTCTTAATATTTTCTGTCATATAAAATTCTAAATTTCATTTTATTTAAAAAAAAATTATAATTCACATCCATCTAATCGTTATCTTCTCGAGTACACTTTTAAAAATAAAAAAACTAACAAGCCCAATATCCCAATAGTAAGGATATATTCCCACATAAGATTTTCTCCTAAGTTAATGTTGTCATTGTTATTAGGATCGTCTTCGACATCATTGTTAGTATTATCACTTAGATCTTCATCAGAATCATCAATGGGGTTATCATTAGGATCATCAGTAGGATCTACAGTGGAATTATCAAAGGGATCGCCATTTGTATTATTAATTTTATCTTCATATTTAAATACATAAAGTGTAATCCATGGAGCTAAATTACCCACAATGTCTTGGGTACAGACTCTCAAATAATAAGTTCCATTATTAACTACTGAGGGATCATAATATGGTAATGAAGTAAATTTGGTTGAAGTTCCATAAAGGTCTCCACCCCAGTAATAATAATATCCCACTACACTTGTATGCGAATCCACAGCTCCACTCCAACTAAATTCGGGATTAGAAATAGTATTCTGTAATACAGCACTTTCAGTTGTGCCATTTAATTGAGTACAATCTGTCGGATTATTTGGAGGAGTAGCATCAACTAACAATTGGGAAGTCCATACAAAGTTAAAGTTGTTATTTTCTTTGAATTCATCAATTGAATTATCTGAGTCTATGATCCAGCCTATATAGTAATTTCCACTAGGAATATTATCAGGGAATGTACCAGACCAATGAGAATCTATAGAAGCTGTAGGAGTTAGAGATTGAACAATGTCATTTCCGATGAAATAATCCGATTTACTAATAGTAGTATCTTTTGATGCATAGTATGATATAATTATATTATTTGCCGAACTCGTTCCTATATTACGTACTTTACACCATGTTTCAAATGGGGTTATTCCTGCTCCAACCATATCTACATTATACCCCGCTAATTCACTATATTCGGATACTAAGTCAGGTTTATCAGTAGATGTTTCATCAGCACTTATCCAATTATCGATACAATAGTATTTATTTTGGTTTATTCTCGTACCATAGTTAATGTTTAATCCAACTACACCAGAAGTAACAACGGATAGAATATACGGTAATCCGTTATCATATATCCATATAGGACCGCCGCTTTGACCATCACTGGTATCTAAATAATACCAATGATTATACTCATTTGCTTCATACCCATAATCATTAGTCCAATACATATTTCTTCCATTATCCAATTCAGCAGGATAACCCGCCGTATATAATAGTTCTGAATATGTTGAGCTTGAAGATAATGTTGTATACAATCCCATCCATCCAGTTGTCAAGCCAATATCTCTATCGAGTGTTAGAAGCGCAAAATCATGTTCAGGAGAAGCAAAATTTTTCCAATCATCATAACAACGCATCTTAATTGCCCAAGCGTATCCATACGGTTCGTTTCCATTATCTTCTCCAGGTACAACCTTAATACTGTCAGCCCAACCCCCATGTGTATGTGAATAAACACAATGTCCAGCTGTTAGCACATGATTTTTATCTATTAAAGCACCTGTAGCGAATGTATTATATGTTCCCCACGTGATATGCAATCTAACAACTGTACTCCAAGGATAAGATGTACTGGATGTAACTCTCACGCGATCGTCAGTACCAATAATATTAGCTGTTTTAAGTTCTTGATAATTTACAGAAGCATCAATTTTCCCTTCATTTAATGAATAAACCGAGAAAGTAAAAATATTGATGATAAAAAGTGAAATTAATATAATTTTCTTGTGAAATTTAATCTTAGCTTTTTCCTTTAATAAATTACTTTTACAAATTTCTACCATAAAGTTTTAACTGAATTTACTCTTTATTGTTTATTCCAATAAAAGAATAAAAAGTAAACTTAAATTGGAAAGTTAAAAAAAAAAGAGATTTAATCCCAGTCTTCAAAAAGAACTGGATACTTTTGTTTCATGTCACTACCTTGATTTTTCTCTATAACTTTTTCAAAAACATCTCCTGTTTCACCATGAATTTTCTTTTTTATCAAATTTCCACACCATATTACACCACCTACTGTTATTGCTGTGATTATCGAAGCTAATATTGCTAAAATAATCCCATTCAAATCAAAAAGACCAAATAGAGGAGGAATTATTGGTTCTGGAGGCGGTATTGGTTGCGAAGGTATATATAAATCTGGTTTTATCTCATATTCAAATAAGAATAATCCATTTGGGTAGAATTTATCGACGAGAGTAATATTGAAAAAGTAATTCCCAGATCCTTCACATTTGTAATTGCAGGAAAATTTCGAATATGTTGTCAAATCTGTTTTAGTGAAATTTATTGCTTCCCCAGATAAACCATCCTTAAATACATGAACCACAACTGTTGAATTGTGAATAGGATGAAACTCTGAATTGATTTTACGGGAGACATTTACATTGAAGGTTATTTCTTTATCATTTTCTGTCACCTTATAATCTATTATCTGTTCAAAGGTTGTTTCGAAAAAAATAGGAACTTGTCCTATAAGTTCCGAATGATCATATATATTTAATGTTCCTTCAATAGAAGGAAGATATTTTGGGTCTTCTGGTACCAAAAAGTTAATTTGGTATGAATTGTCAAATTGTTCTTCTAGGCTTAAGGTTCCAAACTCAGTGCTTACAAAAGTAACAGTAGTTAATTGTCCGTATTCCTTGAAAATTAAATTACTAAAATATGCTGTGATTGTGTTAACGCTTCCTAACGAAATTGATGGAATATAATCGCATTCAATATATAACTCACTATTTCTCGCCATATCGCAGATCCACAAAAAAATCTCTTGATCAATTTCTAATCTCTTAAAACTCTCATAAAATTCATTTTCATTTTCAAAATATATTTGCTTAATTAAGGAATTCGTTAATGTAGCATTAAAATCAATTTCAAAATCTAAAATTTCAGAGATCTTAAAAGAATAGTAAATGTTTTCTACATTGGAATAATCTGTATTAAATAAAACATAATCTTTTAATTTCACCTTATCCAAATCAAATAAGTTTAAAGCTTTAATGATATATATCGAGTAATATGTACATTTAAGAATTTCTTCTGTATTTGAGGCATATGGTGTTTTGAAATATATCATTGAATTAGTTTCATGCAAGTTTCTATTAACGAATCCATATAAAGCACCCTTATTAAATGTTAAATTAGCAATATTTCCAAGATCTAAAAAATCAACCAACAATTCTAATGTTTTAATAGCATAATAACTACTTTCTAAAAATATACTTTTATTTTGAGATTCAGGAAGTTTTAAGGTATCTGTTAAAAATGGTAAAAATGCTCCAAAATTTTCAAATTCTGAATTTAAGAACTGAGAATCTAAGATATTATTGATTAATATTGTTAAATCATAGTATGAATTAAGGTCATCTAACTTAAATATACTTTGTAGGGAACTTAACGCTTTATAATTAAATTTATGATTATATAGTCCGTCAATTTCATGTGTATATCGACGATAACCTAGATTATAAAATTCGATAGGATAAGACCGAAATCCAATAAAATTTTTAAAATTTGTACTTCCAGAAAATCCATAACAATCAATAAAGCTAAAATATTGAAATGCATCTTCAATTGCATTATATAATCCTTGTATATCTAAATCGGGGATACTATTGAATAAATCAAATGATTGTACAATAGTGTAGATAAGGTCAATTGACATATAATCATTAGAAATTAAAGAATATCCATAATTTTGCTTAAAATAACCCATACTATTAGCTATCTGACTTTTATCTTGAGTAGTTAAATGATAAATTTCCCCTGATTCTTTTAAGCTTCGAATTATCTGAAAGGTATCAATCAGTTCATGATTTTGAAAAACTGTTGATGAATCCCAATTACCTAAGTTATTTCGGTTAGACAAAAGGAAATTTATTATTCCTGCACTGTTAATGCTTGAATATCCCGTTATATTTGATAATTCTAAACCTAATGCGGTAGCAATGATATTACAAAAGTCCGGCATCCCAAAGCTACATATCTGGAAGGTATGAAGGGAATCATCATACAGGTTGTCTAAATATTGGTAAAAATCAGTGATTTTTATCGTATTTATTAGATTTAATATTTCTAAACTCTTAATGCAGTAATATGAGGATAGTAAATTTGGTTCAAAAATGAGTGAAGTAAGAGAATCAAAAGTGCTATTATTATCATTATTAAACCCTCCATTAACCATTTGTAATCCATTAATATACTGCGTAATTCTTGTCATTTCATTATCATATCCGCTCCAATCATTCAAGAATAAGTCAAGCGTTCTAAGAGCATAGTAGGTATTATCCATTGTTGCTATTTTAAACTTATTTACTAAATTTGAGTCATAAGGCTGTCCTATAAACCCATTTTCAGAACTTTCTGGATTACAGCAACTCCAGATAAAGTCTATTGAATCTTGACTATTTATCAAGTCCAATTGCCCCAGTATATTTAAGGACAATATCGCATAACAATTAACTTCAAGAACAGAAGTAAAAGGATAATAGCATTGAGAAAAATCTGTGTCTAAATATCTGTAAGAATATTCATCCATGAAGATTTGTAAACTTTCATCATAATGAGAAATGATATAATCGGTAATTTTTGTTTGATTTATTTGATCTAATTCGTCGAGAGCTTCAAGAATATACAGAGCATAATATGTAGCTTGCAGAGAGGACTGATATATTTGAGGAAAGTACCCAAAAGAGGAATATTGATTTAATTTATTCGCAAAAGTGTCTGTAATTATCTCATAGTTACTCTGTGGGTTTGAAATTAGAGGATTTTCAGTTAATTCATTATTATTCTTCGTTTCATAATATAAAGGTTTTGAACTTCGACTTATACCTCCAATAATAGTTGTTGATAATCCGATAAACAGAAAAATACTCCAAAAAATCAGGATTTTATGTCTTTTCTTATTCATTTTTAATTCTATAAATTTAATTTTAGAAAATTATACTTGCACTTATTTATAA
Source organism: Promethearchaeota archaeon (assembly GCA_048939015.1). GTDB lineage: Archaea > Asgardarchaeota > Lokiarchaeia > Sigyniarchaeales > SOKP01 > Loki-b32. The sequence continues at coordinate 8,762 of JBHLPW010000038.1, read as the reverse complement.
AGAAAAATTAGTTATGAAAAAAAAAATCAAAAAAAGGTTTTTTTCTTAAAAATATCATCATAGAGACATACTATAGCACTAGCTATTACTAATACTCCTGCTATTATCCAACTGAAAATAATGGTTAGTATTCCAAATACTAAAAGAAGAAGCCAATGTCGTGGAAGTGGATCATAAGGTTTAAAGGCAGTAAATAACGTCAATGCTGCAAATATCATACCAATAAGATTATGTACAAATCTATCGAACCCAAAGATAAGATACCATGTAATTAACTCAGTTGTAGTTGATATTTGAAATAAACAATAAAGTAAACTGGAGAGTCCTCCAAATAATGTTAAGAGTTTTATTGTTCTATTATGCTTATAATATTTTACCATTCAATTTTACCTCCCTTCTTTATTCAATTTCTAAATCAATAATTTCTACTTTTAAGAAAGCCAACTTCTCTTCTAAATTATGTTTTAAGACCTCAATCCCATTAGATTTATCCTTGAATTCTTCTTTAGTTATTTTTTTTCTCAGCTTCTCTGTAGTTAATCTAATACGACGATCTTCAAGCATAATTAAATCACCTTTTAATTTTTGATAATAAGTTATTGCACCTTCTTTCAATTGGTCAACTGATTCATGTATATCAATCAATTTCTGGAGATAATACCCCTTAGTAATCTCATATTGATCTGCATCAACATGTCGCTTCCTTCTCTCCTTATCGAGATTATTGAGGTATTGTTGGTTATTTTTAAGCTCTCTCACTAATTTGAAAATGTTATACCTTGGTTCAAGTCTTAACATAAGCTCTTTAAATTTATGATTTTTTTCTGTAGAAATTATTTTAAAAGCTTCTAATTTGTTGGCAAATTTTGTGTTAATTTCTCCCTTTATCATTTTTTCCAAGGTTTTAAGCTTTTTTCTTAATTTTTCACGAATATCTTTTAATAAATATACTTCGAATAGTCCCTCTAATTGTTGGAACAGTTCATTTTGAAAACCAGACTTAATTGTATTACTTTGTTCGATTTCAGTCATTTTTCCAAACTCCTTGTTTTAAGTTTGTAAAAAAGATCTGTCAATCATTTATAAATAAAAAATTTCTATTTCAAAAAACCGGAGATTTCTTTTTTTTGAAAGTTCCCAAATCTGAATTATACAATAGATACTTATAAATAAAAAGATTTTAAATCCTTGAGTGCTCAATTTTTTAATGTTGTTCGAATTATTATTATTCTTTATTTTCTGTTAAAATGGAATTAATCTTTAGCTTTTCTTACATCTTTAAATATTTTAAACCTTGCATCTGAGAGAATTTCAATAATCTCTAATAAACTTTGTCTCGTATTTTTTGTACAGTCTTGTTTTTATCTATGAGATATTTAATATATTCAAAACTTTATATCGATTAAGTGTTACCTCGAGCATTTCCTGCTCTTTTCAACCATTTTCCAAAGTTTTGAATAATCAATAAGTCTCTTACAAAAGATTGAATGTTTTCCTCTAATTTTATTCTCCCTTCCTCACTCCTATAATAATCAAGTCTTTTTCCTTTATCATCATTACATTTTTTACATAAACTCATTAAATTAATCTTTTCATTTGAGCCACCTAGACTAAATGGAAATATGTGATCAATTACTAAATTATCTTCTTCAAAAATTTTTTGACATAACTGACATTGGTATTGATCTCGTATTTTGACAGCTCTCTTACGTGAATTTGAAATACTTCGAGAGGAAGAATGATACAAATCTGGATTCTTTAAGACTTGTTCATATATATTTTTAATTAATATTTTTTCCAGTTCAAGAATTGAACCAGTTTGAAGATATATATTATTAACATCTTTATATTTCCTGTACCTATCAATATATTGAGCTAGAATTGTAATAGGTTTTGAGAAATAAATATCTACTATAGTTTCTTGTTTTGTTGATAAAGCAAAAAAATATGATGGAATACTTGTAAAGTTTAGTGCTTTACTTAAAAAATTATTATCAACCTTATATCCAATATCTTCAAGATAAGACTGAATTATTCCTGATTTGGATAGTATAAATTCATGAATTTCATTAAGTTTATCTTCATTATGAAGATTGTTTTTAATTAGTTGAAGATTTTCTTTATATTCTTCAAGCAATTTAATTCGCTCTTTAATTTCAATATCATTGAGTTTCATTAATATATATAATGGTTTGAAATTGTAAAAATTTCTTATTTTAATAAAAGATTATTCTAATTCCAAAGATCGAGCCCATAAACTGCAATTTTCGAATTTCTGAGTTTCCACTTAAAATCACCCGAGCTTATTTCTCCAATACGAATTTAAACTTAGGTTTTTGTCAGAATCTTGAGTCTTTAATTATCGGATTTTGAATCTAAATAAATAATTCTTTCACTATATAAGAGATTTTAGACTATACACTAAAATTTATATAGATTGGAAATCAAAATAGATATAAACAAAATTGACCAATTTTATACAATAAGTAATAAACCTTAGCGAAATGAAATTAGATGTGCATAATCTTTTTCTAAAAGACGCAATAGATGAAATAATGTTTAAATTTGATGAATGTAAGGAAATTGGAGATAATAGTTTGGAAATAATACATGGATATAAACATGGTACTAAGATAAGAGACTATCTTCGTTCAGAGGGATTTTTAAACGATGCTACTCAGAATGGGCATATAATTATCAGTAAAGACTTCTCTGATAATGGAGCAACTGTTTTTCAGTTAAAACCATTAAAAAATTTCTCGAGAAATAAACCAATATTAAAATTAGAATCTCCAAAAAATGTCAATAAAAATAAAACATCAGGGATTTATTGTATAAAATGCAAGAAAGCAATGACTCTTCTAAAGGAGTTTAATTGGTATAAGTGCCCTAAATGTGGCAAACTTACAAAAAGATAATGTAAAAATAATATAAAAGGTGGTGGTAATTAAATGGCAAAAAGTAAAATGACTCAAAAAGCCGCAAGAAGGATTCAATCAAGTCAAGATAAGAAAGGCTCAAAAGGCGATAAGGGGTTTAAATCACGTTCTATGAGTGCTGCAGATAAGAGTTCTAAAAAATAAAAAGGGTTTAAAGTGTAGATTTAACGAAAAAGAAAAGAATTGAAGATGTCTGATATAAAATTAAGTAATATGAAAGATCTTTTTAAGACAATAACTGATAATTTAATTCAGATGAGTAATGGGACATTCATTTTTAAAAATAAGACATATCAATTACATTCACGTATTATAATAGGTCCTAACCTTAGAGAAGATCCTAAATGTATTCCATCTGAAGAAGAATTATGTGATTATTTTGAAAACGAAATTGTATCAAAAATTCCACATGCAATATTATATATTTATGGAGAATTATCAATAGAGGTAAATATTGATCCAAAAAACAAATATAAAGAACAATTTCATTTAGCTCAAAAAGAATTAGATATTTATGAATCTGTTAGAACATTATTTTTTCCCACAATGAAAGACATTGTAATTAAGCGTGGAAATTCTGCTCCTAGATTAATTTATAATTATAATAGAAAATATGAGGTAGAAAGAGATAGAAAGGGAATTTTTTTTCGTTCTCCCTCTTCTAAAATATATCGTGGAATAGCAGGTACAGCTATAGATTTTTTAAGAGAAGATCTTGATTTCTTTTTTAGCAATTTTAAATTTAAAAATCCAACTCCAATTTATACTGTTAATTTACCCCAAGCTGATATTACACTTGATGCATTGCTAAATGGTCCTAAGAGGAAACGAAAAGGTTACAAACAATCAGAATTGTATTCTATTAGCCAAAAAATAAAATTTTTAAAAAAAATTATGGAAGATTTTTTGGAATATTATCCAAAACTAATAATAGATAATTTTCCTCGTATTAGAAATTCATTTTTTCTGTATTCTAAACAACCTATAAAAATCACTGCTTATACTCAAAAATATTACAATAATGAAAGAGGAGAAGATGTTAAAGTTCTTTTCATATATGAGAGCTTGAATGAAGAAAAAAGCAATGAATTTAAATTAATCGAAGAAGAAATTGGAGAATATTATCCTGCAAAACATTTGTATGCAATTCAGTATTCTTCCATAAATTCATTTATCGAAGATTCGATTCTTTTAAGAACTTTTATTACTTCAGACAATGTTTTAACCTCAGAAATCTATAGTCATAATGCCCTACCTATTACTTATGATTTAATAAGAAAAGAGTTAGATGATATTTTAGAGATGTTCTCTGAAGATTCTATTTTTGATGAAATTAAACCTTTTGAACCCTCTGTTGAACAATGGATCAAAACAATATTAGATGCTGAAGAAAAAGGGGGAGAAGATTATAATATTGAATTCAAATCAATTCCTAATGAAACAACTAAGGGTGATGGATCTGGTAATGACATTTATGGTCATATCAATTCTTTCGAAAACGCAGGAGGAGGTTATATTTTTATTGGTATTGATGAATCAAAAAAAAGTACTGCAAAAATAATTGGTTTAGAACCATATCTTAACCAGACAAATAAGACTTTAGATCAATTAAAGCGAGAGATAAGACAGAGATGTTTTAATTATTTAGGTAAAGATAATTACAGAATAGATTCAAGAATATACAAAGGAAAATCAATTATTAGGATAAAAATCTCGTCTAACTTTGGAGATATAAGTTGGTTTAAGACATCTGATGGAAGTTTAAGAGTCTATATGCGAAAAAATGGTGAAAAAAAGCTCTTATCACCTAGTGAAATTGATGCTAGAAAACAAAAAAATTGAAAAAAAAATTAGTTTATATTAGGAAATTTAACTTCGACTGGTTCATGCTTGCCTTTACTGGTAATGAAAGCTTGTCCTACTGGAAGCTTTTTCAATCGCTCCAAATCTTCCTTGTTACTGAAATACTCCTTTATGTAATTGATTCCGCTTCCCTGGGTCTGAAAGAAAACTTTAGTATTACATAAATCAATGATTTCTTTCTTCACATCAGAGACACTCTGAGTAGCAAATACAACACCATAATCTCTTTTTCTGCCTCGATGTACCACTTCATCTAAGAATTTAATTATACGCTTCTGATATTCTGAATCAGATGTTGATTTTGATTTTGGTATTAATCTTTGAATTTCATCTAAGAAAAACACCACGTTGATTTTCTCTTTGCCTTTTAAAGCTCTTTTATGAAGCATTGCTAAAAGATAAAGACCAACAATTCTCTGATGAGAATCGCGTAGGTTATAGGTATTGATTACGGTCACTCTTCCAGAGACTAAAATTGATTCAAAATCAATTGGTTTCACACCAGGTACATCAAAGATTCTTAGAGAGATCGAGGTCATGGCTCTCATTATTGCCTTTTTAGTTCCATCAGTAGCTCCATACTTTTTGTTTTCCATGTATTTTATGATTAATTTCACTAATTCTAGCAATGTAAAATCTTGTTCCTTATGATCTTCAATTATATCATAGATAATCGTTTGTAATGTGTCATGAGAGATCGCTGTTAACTCGTGTAGAAAATAGGGCAAATCAACAGGATCTATTGCTTTCAATGTTAGACAATAGCCCCCTTTCGTGTCTATATTTATCAAGCGAAAATGTCCGAGTTCAAGTTCTTTAATTCCGTGCGTTCTCATTACATATTCAGCGTTTTTATTCGTAGGAATATCTCTCAAATCACTATATTCTCCTTCGTTATCAAGTATGATTTGTGCGGGTGCATTCATAACTTGGGCTATTTGTAGCGCCATTGATTTTAGTGAAGAAGTTTTTCCAGTACCTTGTTGACCACTCATAAATACACTCTGATACAATGTTTTAATTTCAAGTGGATATGGTATTCCTGTGTTCAAACCTTGAATATTACCGATTGATAGTCCATTTTGAGGTATCTTCTTAAATTCACAGAATTCTTCGTTTGTGGGAATTTTAATTTTTCCACCAATAACGGTTTGTGGTAATAAGTCATGATATCCTTCTGGAGTAAATTGACCTTCTGGAATCAACGTAATTTTATAATTTTCTTCTTTATGGCTTGAAGTTTCTCCTGGAAAACAGTCTTCAGAACATTCAATTTTTTTTGTAATGCACATGATTCTAACACCATCATCTTCTTTTTCTACTATAACACAGTAGCCCACTTTTATTCGGTGTGCCTTATTAGGATACAAAAAGCCCTCCATTTTATTATCCTGACCCATTATAAGTTGTAGTGGTTTTCCTTTGATTGTGTTAATCCAACCTAAACTGTCATCATCATGAAAATCAGAAGTTTGTTCAACACTTGGAAACTCTGGGGGTGTAGTAGCAGTAGTTCTACCGATAGCTACTTGCTCTTCTATTTGATTTTCATCAACTATAGAAAATTGAAAGTTAATACCTTCAAAACCATCAAAAGCAGTGTCCATTGCGAATCTTTTAGCAACTTCTTTTAACTCATCAGTAAAGTCATAAGATATTATCTTATTTGGAAAGTATGCTAACTGAATAGTTTTACATCTCTGATATCTAAACTTTTCGAAAATTATTGCATATAGGCATACCTGCATAAAGGCTCGATGATGTTGTGACTTAGGATTCATTGGATCATCCTCATTTTCCCGATCATAAGATTTAAAGTCTCTGACAATAAAGTTTTCTGAATCAATTTCAATTAGGCAATCAAGTTGAGCAGGGATTTCTAATCCTCCAATCTTCCCTATAGCTTCAACTTCAAATGAAGATTCTCCACCAAAAAGCTCAATTTCAATATCTTTTGGTACTATTATACAATAGTTCTCTTTTGCCAGCTGTTTTGCTACTTTTCGTATCTCTTTATGCAAGCTATTTAGGAGTACTTTTACATCCTCATGGTAAAGCTCAAAATCAGAATTCATTTTGATATTGACTAATATATCCGCTTTTGCCTTTGTTAGTCTTTCACTAAATACTCGATAATTAAGTTTTCTATTTCGATCTGGGGTTTTAAATATTTTCTTGTAATATTTAGAATAAGCTTCATGAATAGCTCTTCCGCGTCTTCCACTATAATTTATTTTTCCATATTGTTTATCTAACAAATTACTAACAGATTTTTTTTCTTTTTCGACCATTTTTTCACCTCCTTTTTGTGATTTAAAATAGATTTAATTCTCCTTCAGATCTTTCAATTTGCTTTAAAATATCTATAGTAGTTACTTCTGGTGAATCAGATTGTCTATATAAAAAAAAATCAGTAATTTTAGTATAATCTATGTTTGGACTTAAACAGACTTCTTCGTTAATTATCATGAAGCTTATTCTTCTTTCTTCTAACCACTGTCTACTTGGTAATTGTTCAATGTAATCTCTAAATTTATCATTTGAAATAATAAAACAAGTATCATGTTTAAGGGCGAAGCTAAGAATAAATTCATCTGCTAGTTTCGGTGCTTCAATAATTACACCCTCTCTAATTAGCCCTCGGTAATCAATAGGCTTATCAATATAATACTTGAGGGCAGGATCACAAATACAATGAATATTTTCTTGTTTAAATTTCAAAATTTTTACCAAATAGTCATAAACCAATAATAAGTCTGATAAAACTGGTTTTTGAAGCTCATTAAAGCGCGAGTAAGCTATATTACTTCCATCAATATAGACATGAATATCTTTTAGATAAGGATTTTTAACTAAACTAGTCTCTAAACACATAATTATCACTTTTTAATTTTATTATTTTTGTTGATTAAGTTTATAAAATATAAGAAAAAACTACATATTTAAATGTTGTGATTTTTAATATAAATTATAAGATAAATCACCAAAAGTTTAATAATTCATCCAACTATTATTATAATAGACACAAAGAAGATTTATGATTTGAAATGATAGATAAATTGAATTATATGAAACCAATTATAGCTTCCCTTAAAGAATTTTATGGATACTATGAGGATACACCAATAATCAAAGAGATGAAAAGACTCTCTAACCAAAAATTCACCATATCTGATGACACGCCATTTAAAGAAATTGTAAATATACGAGATCCTACAAACAAATTTCCAAAATTAATAATTCAATTTTTATTTATGAATAATTTTACTATATTAAAATCAGCTAGCCCTAATGCTATTCGGCATATATTCCCCCCCTCTGTTGGTGATTTTGAGAATTTTATAAAATTTCTTGAATTTTTGAAAAAGCTTTTTGAAATTATAGATATTGATATAGCAATTAAACAGAGTAAAGATAATGATGATTTAAAAAAGGATCTATCTCAAGGAGATCTTTATATCTATTTTAAAAATTATAAAAGCATTTTTAATTTACTCCTTTATTGGGATGATTCATTAGGCAAAATTCCAAAAAATAAAATCGCAGATCTGAAGGAAACTTTTGAAGATCTTGAAGTGTATGTACATTTTAAAGATATTTATATGGATCAGGTTTTTGGAGAAGAAGGATTGATTAATAGAGAGAAGCTAACTATCACAAAATTTTTTGATAATATATTTGATTTGAGCCAATATAAAAGACATTCAATTTACAAATGGAGAGATGAATGTTTCTTTCCTGCTACTGTTATTTATGATTTGAACAAATCCATTTATCGCGAAATGATCGATACTGACTTTTTTAAATATATCAAATATATAAAGATTGGAAAGTCACAGGTTATTAAAAAACTTTTATTAGATAAAATTAAAAATAATTTCAAAGGAAAATTCGATAAATTCATACCAATATCTGAATCAATGTTAGGGTTTGTAATCAGTCAGCCATCTCATATTGAAG
>JBHLPW010000099.1:0-12343 GCA_048939015.1 Promethearchaeota archaeon | reverse complement strand
GTTCAATCTCTTCTCTTGTTAACACTTTTAATTTACTTAATTTCATAATAATGTAATTTCTTTTTTTTTTTTTTTTACAATAAATATTCATTAAATTAAAGAATTTATAATTGATTTAGCGCTTGCTCAAGATCTGCTTTTAAATCCTCTGGATCCTCTAATCCTACAGAAAATCTAAAATGAGTTTTTGAAGTTTTCATAGCTTTTAACTCCCATTGTGCAAGCTCTAATCCTGTCATAATAGATGTATATTCAATAAGAGAAGTTAAATCACCTAAAGAAACTCCAACCTTAATTAATTTCAACAGGTCAATGAATTTGTTACTTGCTTCAACCGTTTCTAATTCAAATCCAATCATTCCACTAAAATCTTTCATCTGTTTCTTAGCAATTTCATGACCAGGATGAGACTTTAATCCAGGATATACAACATTTCTAACTTTAGGATGTTTTTCTAAAAATTGAGCTAATTGCATTGCATTTGAGGAATGGCGTTCCATTCTTAAATTTAGAGTTTTAATTCCTCGTAAAATTAGCCATGCATTAAAAGGACTTAATACAGGACCTTGCATTGAATGCCAAAAAAACCGAATGTCTTGAATATCATTCTTAGGACCAATTATAGCTCCCCCTAAACAATCTCCATGACCATTGATATATTTAGTAAGACTTTCAACAACAAGATCTGCACCTAATTCGAGAGGACACTGAAGAGCAGGAGATGCAAATGTATTATCAACGATACATTTACCATTTACTTCATGAATTAAATTCGCACAAGCTTCTATATCTACAATATCAATAGAAGGATTTACTGGTGATTCTAGAAAAATAAATTTCGTATTTTCATCAATTTTGTTCTTTACTTCTGATAAATCACAGAGATTTGCTATTCTACATTCAAATCCCATTTGAGGGTATAATCTTGTAAGAATTCGGTAAATATCAACATATTGATTGATATGAATGATAATATTAGGAATCCCTTTACCTTTTGATTCTAGAATTAATTTTTTGAGCTTATTTGGTCGAATACGTTCTACTCGTTGCTGTAAAACACTTGAGCATGCTAAATGAACGGCAGCCATACCAGATGCTACAGAGATCGCACTTTCTCCTTTATGTAGTGTTGCTAATTTATAATCTAACGCATAAACTGTAGGATTCTCCATCCTTGAATAGTGATAATGATTTTTCGATAATTCACTAAAAGAAGAATAAGTATATGATTTTGTAGCATAAATAGGCGTTCGTATACTATGTGAAGTTTCAGGGTACGGATCTTCACCAGCACGGATCAGTTGAGTATCAAAATTTAATTTATCCCATTCAATTCGGTTCTCTTTATTTATCTCCTGAAAAGTTTTTTTTATTTCTGGCATAAGTTTCACATTCTCTCTTTAAGTTAATATAGTATATCTGGCATAACATTTCAATATTGAATATTTAGATAAAGTTTTTTACATATTTGAAATTATAAAAATGAATATTATAATTACTTCAAACAATTAAAAAATGACGCTTGAAGAAAGTATTAAAGATGCGATTATAGAATGGGATGAAGAGGGTTTAAAAGAGATCTGTCGTTCGGCAATAGAAAAAAATGAAGCCTCTGCAGTTGATTTATTAAAAATAATTGGATCTGTCATGCAATACATAGGTAAGCAATTTGAAGAAGAAGAGATATTCCTACCAGATTTAGTTGGTTCTGCAAATGTTGTCAAAAATACAATTGATGATATCTTAGACCCTGTAATTAAAGAATCTGGACAAAGTAAAGAAACAGCCGGAAAAGTGGTTATAGGTACAGTAGAAAGTGATGTGCACAGTATTGGAAAAGACCTTGTAGGGAGTTTTCTTTTTTCAAATGGATTTGAAGTTTTCAATTTGGGAGTAGAAGTTCCTGCTGCAAAATTTGTAGAAAAGGCAGAAGAAGTGAATGCTGATGTGATTGGACTTTCATCATTATTGACCATGTCTATGGATTTCCAACGACAAGTTATAGATGAATTAAAAAATAGAGGGTTAAGAGAAAAATATAAAGTAATTGTTGGTGGTGCCCCTACATCTGAGGAATGGGCTGATCAAATTGGTGCAGATGGATGGGCAGATGATGCTATAGAAGCAGTTAAACTGATAAAAAAATTAGTTAAATAGAGATGGAAAAATGAGATTAAAGAAAATAGAAGTATTTTCCAATGATGAGCTTGAAGCAATTCATTCTGCTTCAATGCAATTACTCTCAGACGTTGGAATTAAAATAGATGCTCAAGAGACTCGAAATCTATTAAAAGAAAATGGAGCAATTGTATCTGAGAATTCAGATTTTGTAAAATTCCCCGAGTCTATGATAAAGGACAAGCTAAAGACAGTTCCAGATTCATTTAAATTATATGGTCCAGATGGGAAATTTAATTTTGAAGTCAATACCAAAAACACTCAATTTGCTACTATAGGGACACCGGTTAAAATTAAGGATGAATCGAAAAGAACAGGTGTAAGAAAGACTGTACTCGCTGATACAATTCAGCAGATAAAAATTGTTGATAGTTTGGAACACATAAATTGCAGTCATATTGATGTGTGGCCAAATGATATCTCATATATCACTATTCATTCTGAATGTATATATCAATGGGTAAAAAATACTAAAAAACCTTATGGATTAGGATGTCTAGGAAGATTAGCTTCACAGGATATGATGAACATGGCATCTATCATTGTAGGTGGTGATGAGGAACTTATTAAAAAGCCAAGATTTGTTGGTTTTATGAATCCTACTAGCCCTCTACACCTTCCTATATTAATGACTAATGGATTTGCTGTTTTCACAAAATATAAACAACCAACGATTATAGCTCCTGAAGCTTTAGCAGGAGCATCATCTCCAGTTACCTTAGCCGGATTATTAACCCAAACTAATGCGGAAATAGTAGGAAGTGCCGTACTATCTCAAGTCCTTAACCATGGAGCTCCAATCTTTTTTGGAACGGTCTCACACATCACAGATATGAGAACGGGAAACTCTGCAATGGGTTCTGTGGAGATGGGTTTAATTACTGCAGGTATTGCTCAACTTGCTAGATTTTATAACATTCCCTCACGAGGTCCCGGTGCAGGAACAGATTCAAAAGTGTTAGATTTACAAAATGGATATGAAAGGTTACAAACTCTTATGTTAGCTGCTCAGGCAGGAGTTAATTACATCACCTGTGCGGGCACATATGAGGCCACTTTGGTTGAAGCCTTAGAACTACTTGTAATTGATGATGATTTAGTAGGTATGGTTAAAAGAGCAATGGAAGGAATAACGGTTAATGAAGATACTATAGCAGTTGATGTAATAAAGAAAGTAGCAACGAGTGACGTAAAAGGTGTTAATTTTCTCGCAGAAAATCATACGCGAAAACATATGAAATCTGAGCTGTATATGCCTCGGTTAGCGAATAGAGCAAGAAGAACAACTTGGCTTAAAAAAGGTGGAAAAGATATAGTCCAGATGGCACGAGAAAAAGTTGATCAAATTCTAAAAGATCATCAACCAAATGACTTGGACAACAAAATGGAGGAGGAATTGAAAAATTATATGAAAAAAGTTGCTGAAAGGTCTTTTGATGATTATCGGCAAGCCGAGGGATTAATGGTTGATAGTGTGACTTTGCCTGATGGTATTGAAATACGAGATAAAAACTGATTTTAACTAAAAATTCATATCTGATTAATTTTTCTAAATAACCATATCTTGAAATTTAGCTAGTTTCAACATCTATCTTTTTTTTTTTAATTTTTTTAAAGAGTTCCCCTAAATTTACCCTTAACATAAGATATACTGTAATTACAGTGAAAAATAGTGTGATTATACTAAATATCCAATTTTCCCCTCCTAGAAACATACAAATATTAAGTAAATTATAAGCGAAAATGAGCATTAATCCAAGTTTCCCAAACCATATCCAGAAAACGGTCTTTTTTATATCATATTTTATTAAGCCCAATGGTACAGTTATCATATCATCATTTAGTGGAGTGACTCCAAAAAGATAAATGAGAAAAGGAGCAACTTTTGGATGATCTACTAAGTATTGTTGATAACGTTTTAAATTTTCACTTCTCTCTATTGAAATCAATTCAGAAGTTCCTCTCCCAACTAAGTACCCGCCCATCTCACCAACTAGACATCCTAATGAAGCTATAAATCCAACTAATAAAGGGATAAAAATGTTCAATTCTCGAAAAGGTTGAGCACTAAAACATACTACAAAAGTATATGGTGTAGGGACTGGAAGCAAATTTCCAATCATACAAACTATAAATGTAATGAAAAGACCAGAACCTAAATCTTGAAATTGTGGATACATTGAAATATTTTCTATCGCTTCTCTATGAGATGCATTTACTAAAAGATCTAACGATAGAATTGTTAAACTAATAATTATAATGATAAAGAGATAATCAATTTTCTTCAGTTCCAATTTAAATTACCCTTTTTTTAATGATGAATTAGGTAAAGGATTTTGAATTATATATTTAATTATTTAACCATAGATTAAGCTGAAAGGATTATAAAAAGAATCGATAGTATAATACTCACAAATAGTATTATCATAAGAAATAAACCGAGAATTTTTTTTTTCCTTTGTCTTTTTTTTAAGGTAGATACACGTTGTGGGGTTGGTCTTCGTCTAACATGGGACATTATTTTATATCGCACCAGAGATAAGATTGGAATTAATTATTATTTCTCTCAGATTTTTGTAGAAGTTCAGTTAAAACAACATTATTATAAGAAAAAAGCATTCTTGGGATATAATTTTCCGCTAAATATGGACCATCATCAATTTCTTCTTTTAATGGAAAGAGCTTTTTCTCTTTAATTACTGAACCTAAGTAATTTCTATCATATTCTTTGTAACCAAATATTTTATTTTTTACTATAACCATTTTTCGGTCATATCCTTCTGGAACTCCTGCTTTTTCTAAAAGTAATAGTATTTTTTCTCTAGATAACGCTTCTATCAATTCTAAATCTTCCGCAGTTTCTTTATATGCGGGTCCCGTTTGGGCTTCTGCATAATCCGGTTCTTCTTCCATCTTAGCTGCTACTTTGAAACCTAGGGTTTCATTCCCCTCGTCTACAGCTGATATCTTAAAACCGATTCCGTACCTGTCTCTAATACTTGGAGCTAACCGGGCAGCAATAAATCTCATTCGTGTTGTTGTGTTGCTTCCATGCCAAATCCAGACTCTAAATCTAGATGGGTCAACAATAAGGAGTACAAAGTCAGGATCCAGTAACTCAGATATCTCAACATCTTCTTCTAGCTCTAATTCTTGGAACTCATTCAATTGATCATTGTATTGAAAAACTATAATTCTCTCTTTTTCTGACTCTGGCAATTCTTCTTCTGGCATTTTACTACTCAAATGGTTTTCAATATATAATACTATATAATCTTCCTACTATATTATTATTTTGACAATCACAAATAAAAAATGCGGGAAGGGAGATTTGAACTCCCGAACTCCTTTGAGAATGGATTCTGAGTCCACCGCCTAAAATCGGCTTTTGATAAAATCTTAATAGCCTTTGACCAGACTTGGCAATTCCCGCTAAATTTTTGTATTTAATCCATTTTACTTATTTTTCTAAATAATAATTATTTAAAATTCCTAAAAATTTTAATAGATTACTTTTAAATTTGATTCCCCTTTCTGAGAAATGCTAGAGTTATTAGATAAAATTCAAGCACTTAAAACAAGCGAAGTCAAAAATTTAGTTGATGCACGTATCGCGGATTTTGGAGAATTTAAAAATCAAGAGTTTGATTTAATATTCAATGAATTGTGTTTTTGCATTACTACCGCAAATTGTAGTGCAGAACGATGTATCGAAGTTCAGAAAAGGATGGGTGTTGGATTTCTAACCCTTCCTGAAACAGAATTAATATCTAAATTTAAAGAATATAAATATAGATTTCCAAATGTGCGATCTAAGTATATATTTGAGGCACGAAAGAAGATCGAAGAATTACAAAATAAATTAAAAATTGAAAGTGATGATCAGAATTTACGAGAATGGATAGTAAAAAACATTAAAGGGATTGGCTATAAAGAAGCTAGTCACTTTTTAAGAAATATAGGATACAAAAACTATGCTATAATCGATTTTCATATTATAGATCTTTTAGTTAGTTATAATCTAATTCAAAAACCTAAATCGTTAGGTAAATCTAAATATCTCGAGATTGAAAATATACTGAAAGAAATTGGAAATAAACTAAAATTGAATTTAGCAGAATTAGATTTATATTTATGGTATTTAGAAACAGGAAAGATCCTTAAGTAAATTGAGTTTTAACTAGTAAATTTGTCAATTATAACCATTAAATAGTAATTATCGTGAAAGATAAATTTCACGAATAAAAAAATTGTAATAATGAAGTTAGAATTAGCTGAAATAGATTTAGTAACGAGAAAAATTCTTAAATAGTAAAGTTATTTACAAATCAAATCAAAAATGAAAACAAAAAGGGAAATAATATGGATCCTACTTGTCATAAATGTAATAGCATTAATTTTTGCACCATAGAGAAACAAAACGAAAATATAGGAAATTGTCCTATGATTTTGAGTCCTGAAGTCGAAGAGGAAGTACTGAAAATTTACAAAACAAATGAGATCATAAAAAGAACTACAAAAGTAGCTTCCATCATAGAAGCATCTGGTTATATTCACTGGCCTCGTTTAAAAGATACTATTGAATTTGCAAAAGGAATGGAATATAATAAAATTGGATTAGCATTTTGTGTTGGTTTACGAAAAGAAGCAAAAAAAACAGCAGAAATCTTAATTGAATATGGTTTTGAAGTTTGTTCTGTTTGCTGTAAAAATGGAAGCATTAAAAAAACAGATCTGGAAGTTCCTGAAGACTACACTAATCTTTCCAAAACAGGATATCCTCTTGGAATTGTTTCTTGTAATCCTGTTGCTCAAGCATTAATTTTAAATAAAGCAGAAACAGATTTGAATTTAATAATTGGTTTATGCGTCGGACATGATATTACCTTTACCCAACTCTCAAATGCTCCAGTTAGTACTCTAATTGCAAAAGATAGATCAAATCCTCATAATCCTGCAGCCGTTTTATATACTTCCTATGGAGATTCTTATTTTAGAAAAGACTTAAAAATGAAAAAGAAGTGATTTAAAGTAAGATATCCAAATAAAGTTGTTGAATTAATTAAACAGCTTCCAGAAGAACACTCCGGGTTAATAAAACTAATTAAAAAGAATTATAATAGAATCGACTTTGATAAATTAAAACCCTTTAATTCTGAGAGTGAGTTAATTGAAATACAAACTTTTTATATACGAATTATTTCTGATATTCTGTTATCAAATAAGGAAACCATAGAATTACTATTGGTTTTAAGTATAATAAATACTGATATTGAGACTAATATTAACAAAAGAAATCTTATAACTTCTTATAAACTGCCAAATATTGAGAGTAGCTTCAAAGAATTATTGGAAACTGGAATATTAAAACAAAGAAAAGCAAAAGATCTAATATACAATTTTCCGTTTCCCTTGATAAAAGAAATGCTTGGAATTCTTGCAGAGAATAAACACCATGAAATTGCTCTAAAATATTATAAGGCAAAAAGAAAAATCACACTTTATGATGAAATTGAGATTCTTTATCATAAAGTAAAAATAAATCCCTCCGAAGAATATGTTGATGAGTTCCTAACAATTGCAAATAATATAGAACAATTCGATGAGACTCATAATAGATTAATTGATATTGCTGAAGAATTATTTGTACTTGAGGATAAATACAAAGCACCAATCTTAATTGTACTGGGTAATTTATTATCTATCTTAGGAAGTTCTGATACCGCAGAGAAAATCTATCTCAATGCTCTAGATATTTATAAAAATCTTGCAAAAAAATATTATAAAATATATTTACCATATATCGCTGCAACTCAAAAAAACCTCGGAACCTTATATATAGACTTAAAACGTTTTGATGAGGCTGAAAATATATATAGTGATGCTTTAGATTCATATCAAGAGTTACAACGACAGTATTATGATGCACATTCACCTGATTTTCATTCAAAAGAATATAGTGATGTAGAAAAATCATATCTTGATGATTTAAGAGGATATAATGAGTTACTAAAAAGATATTATGATATATATCTACCCAAAGCACCTCCTATGACGAATGAATATGGAAAAGGTGGAATCGATTTAGATTTAATTGAAGATATTCAAGATGGGACTGTTGATTCTATAGAAAATTACAAAAAATTAGCAAAAATAACTTATGATATGTACTTACTTGACATTGCGAAAACTCATAGTAATCTTGGCCTCACTTATAGTGAATTGATGAGATATGAAGAGGCAGAAAAGATGCACCTTGAAGCATTGAAGATTAAAAGAAGTATTGCTGATCATTATCCCGATCAGGTGTTCCCAGAATTAACTTTAACTTTATTAGATCTTGGTGATTTATATGCTAGTTTAAATAGATTTGATGAAGCTGTACCATATTTCAATGAAGCATTAGAAATATCTTCTCAATTAGCTATGGAACATCCAGAAGTATATATGTATAATAATGCGATTATCCAGAATTCCCTTGGAACCTTATATACTAGATTACAAAAATTTGAGGATGCAGAAAAAATGTACCTTGACGCTCTAAAGATTTTTAAGAACTATGCAAGGGAAGACCCCAAAAGCTATAAATTCAATGTTTCTGAAGTTCAGAACAATCTTGGCTATTTATTTTTGACCTTGAAAAATTTCGAAAAAGCAGAATATTATCTGAATAAAGCTTTAAAAAAGAACCCAACAAATAGTGAAATTTTATATAATATTGCTTCTATTGAAGCACTAAGAGATAATAAAGAAAAAGCTTTGGAAATCCTAGCAGAAATAATAACGCTTGATGAAAATTTTATAGAAAGAGCAATTAAAGATAAAAATTTTGATGGGATAAAGGACTCAAAAGAATTTAAAGAATTAATAGGTGAGTAAATTACCCAAAATATCTTTAAAAAAAATCTCTAAACTTAATTTAATGTCAGTTTTACAATTAGATGTTAAACCAGAACAGAAAAATTTAGTTGCTTCTAATGCCAAATCATTAGCTGAGGCTTATTTTAGTAAAGATGCTTGGTTTCGAGCAATTTACGCCGATAAAAAACCCATAGGTTTTGTAATGATTAGCGATAGCTCATTAAAATATGGATCTAATCCAAATCACCGTCCTACATATTTTCTCTGGAGGTTTATGATTGATGCAAAATATCAAGGAAAGGGTTATGGTAAGGAAGCAATGGAACTTATAATCAATCATGTAAAAAGTAGACCAAAAGCAAAAGAACTTTTGACAAGTCATTCTAAATCGGACGGTAATGCTGGAGAATTTTATAGAAAATGCGGTTTTGAATATACAGGTAAAGAAATCTATGATGAATTAATAATGGGTCTAAAATTATAGATTACTTGCAATAAATATCCGATATCAAATTTTCTAAATAAAATTTGAGATAAATCCCTATGAAAATAAATTCTTAAGATATTTCTACTTATTCGTGCAAATCCAATTTCTTTTTTCTATAAGTGATAAAGATTATGATAACTCCTAATATTGTTCCACCGAATATTAATGTTATTTGAAAGCCTGGTATTTCATCTTCTCCAATTTGAACTATAATTGAAGTTTCTTGAGTATTATCTGCCGTATCGATCGCAACAGCTTTAATAGTATGTAATCCATCACTATACTTTGACGTATTTAAACTATAGATTACTTCTGGATAAGGATAATACGAAGGCATTGTTTCTTCTTTCATTAAAGTATCATCGAAATAAATCTGAATTTTATCAAGAGCCTGATCATCATCTCCTTCTGCTGTAATATTAACAATACTTGTCAATACTGCTCTCTCGGCTGGATTTGTAATTATTACTATAGGATCAACAGTATCTACTGGAGCATTTCCATCTGAATTAACCCCTATTTTAGTGGAAACAATCTGACTGCGTCTTCCATCCACATCCTCCACAATAAAGTTTAGTTTATAGTCAGAATCACGGCTTGGGGACAAGATCTCTACTGTTCCAGAAAAATTACCATCACCATCAGGATCAGTTAATTCCCATTGAAAAAACATTTCATTCTCATCCCAAAGTACCATTGTTTCATTGTTGAAATTATCGGTCGGTTCTGGGGGTGTCCAATCTTCAGATATTACTCTACAAATCACTTTTGAAATGTCTGTTGAATTATCAACTCCTATTGAAATTGGGAAATTAATCATTGCGGGGTCATGTGCCACCCAAAATTTTAATGGCGCAAATATGACTTGCGGAGCCTGAATCAAAATAGGAGGACATCCCTGACATAAGAATGTGTTCTTTGCATCATTTCCATCTCCTGAACTTGGAAGTTGTCCCCATGCGTTTACTATATGTCCAACACCATCATGATTATCCTCAATACATGGGTTTTGCACCTCATAACCTAAAGCTTTAATCTCATGGTGAGCATCCACGAAAGCATCTCCAACAGAATTTCCTGCAAGGATGGATTTATAAAGACCTTCTCCGAACATTGAAATATGAGGTGGGATCGGACTCCACCATGCGCTATAACCAGGTTCCGTTGAAGTCATAATTATTCTATCCGATTTACTTAAATCATCTAACCAAGATCCAGAAGCACATGCTTCATAAACAACAATGATCCGGTCACATCCTGAAGCTGCTTCAAAACTATCTAAATATGCATCAACCTCCCAAGAAGCTAATCCAGGAAAAGGAGCCATTGCCATCCCATCGGTTCCTCCATGATCATGTATATAAACCATTAAAATTCCATTTGGACCAACCTTACTTGGTGCCCATATATTAAATGTATTATCTAAATTACTACGAGAAGTAGCCGCATATTCCCGGTCCGTGTATGTGACAGAATATAGTGGAACTAACATTCTTATTTCATCAGGAGTATTACCACATGCTAATGCTTGATCATAAACCCATTCACATGTTAATAATACTAAATCCCATTCAGCATGTGATGGTTTATCTCCCCCAATAATGATCCAAGCGTCTATACACTCATATTGAGCAGCACCGGTCTGAACAGAAATCTCGGAATTAGGCTTATAACTCATATTTACTCCAGAATTTATCAACAAATACTGAAAATTAAAGAGAATGACATAAGAAAGTAGAATAAGTATCAACTTTATTTTCTTCATCCTTTTTCATTCTTCCATCTTTTTGAAGTTAAATGTTGTATGGATAATGATCACAATTCGATATATAAAACTATGGTTAACTCTAAATAATTAGGAAAGCAGTAATCAAATAATATACTATCAAATTCAGAAGTTTTAACCGACACAAATGTATAATAACTAATATGTCATTAATATACATGCAACAAATTTGAGGTGATGATATGCCAAGAGTCGAAATTAATGATGATATAAAAGCTTCAGCAAAGACTATTTATGATATATTAATTGATGGTGATACTTATGAAGCTAAATGGAACTTAACTGTAAATGAATTAAAATCAATTGGACCAAAGAGGTGGGAAGTTAAAAGTACCTTAGGAGATCTAATCTCTAATCGTGTAGAAGAAGTTGAAAATGAAAAGATATCACTCGATATAGAGGGATCAATCTTTACTAAGATGGGATATATATTAAAACCAAAGGGCGATCTATGCAATGCTTTACTTTGGGGAGAATTTGAAGATGAAAAAAATTCTAAAATTCTTACTTCCGCAGGTGGTATGCTTCTTGATAGCCTAAAGAGATTTGCTGAATTTATGGAGAAAGGTGGAGATCCAGAAGATTTTGATAAAAAAGCATTAACAGTAACTCCTTAAATCTTTTTTTTTTCTTACTATTTTATTATTATTTAAAATAAAAGGTATAATCATAATTTATGTCTAAAGAAGTCATTAATGCAATTAAAAACCCAGTTATTTGAAAAATGAAAAAGAGAAATATTGGATTTATTTTGTTCGGAATAGCAGGTGGAGAATTGATATCACTATTTATCTCGATATTTATTTTCCCTAATTTATATGAACGGATTGGAATGCCAATATATGCAACAAGAATGGTACTTGGTTCGATATATATAATTAGTATAGTAACGATTATTATCCTTGTCTGTGTTGGTGTGATCCTATTAATAAAATTTCGTGGAATTGATTGAGAAAAGATATATCAAAACAATAAATCCTGATATTATTCATCTACATGGGATAAATAAATCAACATTTTCTGTCTTATTT
>JBHLPW010000037.1:0-52819 GCA_048939015.1 Promethearchaeota archaeon | reverse complement strand
TAAGATTATTAAGAACCGTTTGCATATAACCTGCTGTGTCAAACAAAATAAAATGGGTTGATTTTCCTTCCAATATTTTAATACTCATTGCAATTCCATGTTCACCAAGAGTAGCAAAAGAATCATGCCTTGGTTGGATAACCTTTCCTTGGAATTTCTCGTCACCTTGTAAAGTCATACTTGTCCTATTAGATGTTATTACTTTTATTACTATATTTCCACTTTCTATACTTCCAATGTTCATTTTCAATTTACTTCAATTCATTGATTTTAATAGATATGTTAATCTCCTTTAATTAATAAATTATTAATTCGAAACCATTTAGTAATTAATTATATATTTTCAAAAGATGAACAATCTTATTATTATGAACTCAATTTAGGAGATTTTAATATGAATCTAGAAAAGATTTTGACAAAACTGGAAGATATTGTTAGTAAAGATTTTGCTTCAAATAAGGAAGAAGATCTTTACATTTATTCTCAAGATCCTGGTGCTTCTGAACCTAGATCGGTTAATTTTGTGGTAATGCCAGAAAGTGTTAAAGAAGTTCAGAAAATTGTAGAATTAGCAAATGAAGAACAAATTCCAATAGTTCCTATGGGTGGTGGATTAACTTTAAGTGGTTTAATCATTCCTGTTAAAGGAGGAATAGTTATGGATATGAAACGGATGAATAAAATAATAGAAATAAACGAATTTAGCCGCTATGCTCTGATAGAGGCAGGAGTTACTACAGGTCAGTTATTATCGCATTTGAATAAACAATATCCTAATCTACAACCACCTATACCTGATGCGCCTCCTTCAGCTACAGTAGCAGGAAATGTATTAATTCATGGTTCTGGATATCTTTCTCAAAGGCATGGAGATCATGGGGCGATGATTAATGGCTTAGAAGTTGTACTTCCAAATGGAGATATTTGTAAATTAGGTTCTTGCGCAACTTCGGATTATTGGTTTAGTAGAGGCCCAATTCCAGACTTTATAGGTATGTTTATCAGTTCCTTTGGTATCATGGGAATTATAACAAAACTTTCTTTAAAATTATATCCTAAACCAAAATTCCGAGATATAATTTTTGGTATGTTAAAGGATCCAAAAGACCTGCCAAATCTTCTCTTAAGCGTAACTACACAACGATTTACAGAGGATCTGCTTTTAGGAATGCAAGATAAACCAGATTGGATGAAAGGTTACATTTTTGTAATGACATATATTACTGGAGAAACTCAAGAAGAAATAGACCAGCATACTAAGATATTGAAGAAAATATATAGAAAAAACAATGCTAGGTTCATGAATGCTCCTGATAAAATGCATGAAATTTACATGCAAAAGCCTATATTCGCAGCAGGTGCAGCAGATTATCGAAAAGGAGGTGGATTCGAATATGTTGGGGCTTTTATGCCGCTTGAAAAAATTCCAGAAGCATATTTAAAAGCTGCTGAAATCTCAAAAAAATATGGAATTCCTCCGACAATAGGATCAAGATTGATGAGTGGAACACATACAATTATATTGTTCGTTTCTTATTCATTTAATCGAGCAGACCCAAAAGATATGGAAAATGCTAGAAATGCGCTTTATGAAACGAATAAACTTGCTTTAGAATTAGGTGGAATTCCGTGGAAAGTAGAATTAGCGGGACAACAACTAGTTCTTGAAAAAATAGATCCAAATTATAAAAAGTTATTGAAAACGTTTAAAGACACCTTAGATCCTAATGGGATAATGAATCCAGGAAATTGGGAGGTGAAATAAGAATGACATTAGAAAAGAAACTAGATTGGAAAGATATTGTTCATCGATGTTTTAGATGCGGCTATTGTAAATTTACAGAAGATTTTAGTGATTTTAATTGCCCAAGTTATAAGAAATTTAGATTTGAAACGTACAGTACAGGTGGCAGATTATGGCTAATTTATGGTATTTTAAGTGGTGAGATAGATTGGAATGAAAGCATTGTTAACGCTATATATGCATGTCCTACTTGTGGCAATTGTACTGAAAATTGTAGATTTGATAAATTTAAAGATTTTTTAGTTGATTTTATTGAAGCTGGTCGAGCATTAGCCGTTGAAAACGGTTTTTGTCCAGAAAAACAAAAAGCTTTATTAGAAAGAACGGAAAATCCTAGTATGTTCAATCCCTATGGAGAACAAAACTCAGATAATTCCCAATTAAAAGAGAAATATGATTTACCAGATGAAGCAGAATGGGTTTATTTTGTAGGATGTACTTCGAATTATCGACAAAAAGAGCTCAGAGATGCTACTATAAGATTCCTTAAGAAAGCAGATATTGATTTTACTCTTATCGATGAACATTGTTGCTGTAGTCCAATACTTCGAACAGGACAAACAAATCCCGTAAAAGATTTTATAAACTATAATATTGATCAGATTAACAGAACTGGTGCTAAGAAAGTAATAACTTCATGTGCTGGTTGCTATCGAACTATAAAAAAAGATTGGTTAAAATTAGATGCTGCCTACGGTTTTAAACTTTATCATACTGTCGAATTGATTAAGCAATTATTAGATGAAGAGCGAATTTCAATTAATTCAGAATATCAAAAAAAAGTTACTTATCATGATCCTTGCCATTTAGGACGTCATATGGGTATGTATGATATACCAAGAGAAGTCTATAAAAAAATTCCAGGACTTGAATTTGTTGAGATGCAAAGAAACAGAGAAAACGCTTGGTGCTGTGGAGCAGGTGGTGGTGTGAAGATCGGATATCCAGATTGGTCTGTAGAAGTTTCAAAAGAAAGATTAGAAGAAGCTAAAGAAACAGGGGCGACTGTATTATCTTCAATTTGTCCCTTTTGTCGCACAAACCTATCAGACGCCAATAAAAAATATAATATGGGGTTTGAAGTATTAGATCTAGTTGAAATATTAGACAAACTTGATGTAAACGCTCTAAAATAAAAAAGAATTTTAATATTTTTAATAATTTAACTTTTCTCCTAATGCCATCCGAGCTAAATCACTTAACAAATAATTTTTTAATCCCTTTCTCTCTACTTTCGCGCCTAACACTTGTTTACACATAGGACAATTATATACACAAGCTTCAGCCCCATATTCAACCATATCTTTAACATTTTTATTTTGAGTAGGTCTAACCAAATTACTTTTACCTATCCAACCAAATGCTCCTGCACAACATAAAGCATTTTCTCTATCATATTCTCGCGCAACTCTTTCAACTCCTATTAACTCGCAAATCATATCAACCCATTTATCAGTTTCAGGTATAAATCTATTAGAGCAATTTCTTTGATAAGCAATTTTCATATTAAGTTTAGTTAATTCTGATTCATGTTCCTTCAAAAAATTATATACATATTCAAAGAGATGAATTGGCTTAAAAGGCACTTCTATATTGTTTCTTTGACAATAAGATGTCCATAATCCATAGCATTCATCATGCCAACAAATTAATTCTTTTACACCATGTTTCTTAAAATTATCCATTACAATTGGGAGCCTTTCTCTAATTACTGAATCCTTAGCCATGTGATGATATTGCAAATTACAGAAAAATGCACGCCCACTTAAATATTGTAAATCTTCAAATAGCTGTCCTTTCATTTCATTTTCATTCATTCTTGAAAAAGTACATTTATTGAAAACTGGTTTATCGGGATCGATTTCTTTCATTAGTAATTCATCAGGAGGTTTAAACCGATCAATTGTGGTTTTTTGTGTGTCGAGGTCAATGTTTAGACTACTATATTTTTCTTGTAATTCGGTAATCAAATCAAAAGGATGAGATTTATAGGGGCAATATTCGTCACAAGCGAAGCATGTAACGCATTCCTTTAAAACAAATGAATCATCCCCCTTAATCATTTTTTCCATTTCGATTCTTGCTGACTCCTTATCAATATCTATCCATTGACAGCGAGTTAGACAATCAATATTTTCACAGCTAGCACAATTAGTTTTATCAAACATTTTATATCATTTTTAGACTTTTAATCTTAAATTCTTTAAATAGGAAAATTATAATTGAGAAATTTAGAAAAATTATTTAATTTTATCAAAAATAACTTAAAAAATTTAACTTGTTCTTAAAATCACACCATAAGAAAATACAAATAAAAAAGAAAAAATAAAGTATTTTTTGATTAATTAGAATATCAATAGTCCGGCTCCATTGCCAAGAAGCATTAGAAATCCAAGAAAGATTGATGCTGTTAATGACATAACAACTAATAAGGTATTTATACTTGGTCCCGCAGTATCTTTAAATGGATCTCCAACAGTGTCTCCTGTAATTGACGCTTTATGTACATCGGTACCTTTTCCTCCAAGATTACCGTCCTCAATCCATTTTTTAGCATTGTCCCATGAACCACCCGCGTTTGACATAAAAATTGCGAAGACAAAACCCGATAAAATCGCACCAGCTAAGAATGCACCTAATCCTGCCACACCAAATAAGATTCCAACTGCTAATGGTATAGCGATTGCAATTATACTAGGTAGTATAAGCTCTTTTAAAGCGCCTCTAGTCGCGATCGAGATACATTTGTTAAAGTCTGCTGCTACCTCACCTTTTAAAATTTTTGGATTCTCTTCAAATTGTCTTCTAATTTCATCAACCATTTTAGCTGCATTTCTCTGAACTGCGAGAACTAATAAAGCAGAGTATAATGCAGGTACAACTACTCCAATAAATGCTCCAATTAAGACTTCTACTCTAAGTAAATCCACTACATTTATCGTACCTGGTTGAATATCATTTGCCTCAGTTGCATAAGAGAACATTAAAGCAAGCACAGTTAAATTCGCCGCACCAATAGCAAAACCTTTTGTTATAGCTTTTGCTGTATTTCCCGCTGAATCTAATCTATCTGCAGTTCGAATAACATCTTCACCTAAATCACCTTGTTCGGCAATCCCTCTAGCATTATCTACAATTGGACCATAAGCATCGTTAGAGACAATAGTTCCCACAATTGCAAGCATACCTACTGCCGCCATTGCTACGCCAAATAAGCCGCCTAGAATATAAGTTGCAGCCATAGCAATTACTATACCAATAGCAGGAGGAACAACACTTAATAATCCATAAGAAAATCCACTAAGAATCACAACGGCATCACCTTCTTTGGCTGCGTTTGCAATAGATCTTGTTGGTTTCTTTTTGTCATTAGTAAAGTAATCACTTGTAAATCCTATTATAAGGCCACTAAGTAATCCAATTACTACTGAAGCATAAAGTTTCCATAGGAAAATCATCTCGGCACCACTTAATCCCATTGTCATAATTGCTGTAATTATTGCAGCTAGACCTCCAAAAACAATTGTAGCCAAATATGTTCCCAAATTTAATAACTTTCCAGGATCTTCTCCCTTTTTAATTTTAATTAAGTAAATACAAATCAGAGAAGCAACTAGTCCAACACCGCTTAAGACAACAGGGAATATTACAAAAGTATATCTAATGGTTTCAGACATTGGTCCCCATATTTGGGAAAATGCTGGAGCAGCGGCAGCTAGGGTTGCCGCTAATATCATAGCAGCTACAATAGAAGCAACATAAGAATCAAAGAGATCAGATCCCATCCCAGCAATATCACCTACATTATCACCTACATTGTCTGCTATCGTTGCGGGGTTTCTTGGATCATCCTCAGGTAAATCATATTCAGCTTTTCCAACAAGATCAGCACCTACATCCGCTGTTTTAGTATAGATACCACCTCCTGCTTTCATAAAAAGTGCTACGCTACTCGCACCAAAACTGAAACCTAAAACTATCATAGGATCTGGGATAATAAAATATAAAACAGAAATGCCGATTAGAGCTACGCCAACCACCGCGAGTCCCATTACTGAACCACCAAAAAAAGCAATATCAAATCCCTTCTTGGTACTTATAACACAACCTTGAGCAGAACGTGTATTTGTCTTCACACCAGTCATCATTCCTAAATAGCCAGCCATCATTGATCCAATAGAGCCTATAACATATGCTATCATTTGTTCCCAATTTAAAGCACCAGGTATTAGTCTATTATAAGTAAGGCTAGCTTCGAATGGAGAAGGTAAAAATAGTAATGCTACTGCTAGTACTATTACAAAAATACCTAATACTTTATATTGAACTTTAAGGAAGGTTTTTGCCCCCTTTTCAATATAACCAGATACCTCGATCATTCTCTCATTTCCTGGATCTTCTTTCAGTACTAATTTAGCAAAATATAGTGCCATCCCAATCGAAAATATACCTGCAATTAAAGCAAGCCATAAAATTGGCGGTATATCCGTCCACATAACTTTTCACTTTTTTTTGATTTTTTTGTTAAATTTTTTATAACACAAAAGTGTAATGATATCAAACAAAATTTCTTAAATCATTAAAATATTTTGAATTTTAAACTGTTTAATATTTTAAATACGAATAATTAATTAGAAATTTAAAAAAGAAATATTGATGCATTTTGGTTTTAGAAATATTTCAAATTTCTCTTCTTATTATTATTGGTGCACTTGTAGGAATTAGCATGAGCTTTGTGGGTCAGACGGGTCAAGGAGTGGTGGTTCCTCTAATTCTTTTAATCACTGGAGATGTATTATTAGCAATAGCTATTAATGTTATTAATGATTTTATAGCTGCCTCCTCAGTTGCAATTAATTATGTCAGAAAAAAGCAGTATTATTTTAGTAAAAATATCCTGATTTTGATATTAATTTCTTTAATTGTTTCCTTTTTAGGTGTTTTAATTCTTATTACTACACCTCTGAGTTCTATTTTTGGTTGGTTCTTACCTGCTTTTATTATTTTCTTGGGAACAACTATCCTTTCTAAAGGATTTCCTACATCTGAGAGTTTAAGAGAGATGGTTAATAAAATATCTCAAAGAATTTTAAGTCATAGAAAGGAAACTTCAAAATTAAAAAAAACAGAGAATAAATCTAATGCAGTTGAAGATTTAGCCATAAAAAATAGTAATCAAATAGAAACTGTAATTAAACCCTATTCGAAGTTATTTTATATATTAGCAATTTTATTGGGAATATTTGTAGGGCTTAATTCGGGTATGTTTGGAGCAAATTCAGGTTTAATTATTACCTTAGTTTTAATCATATTATATGGATATCCACTTAAAAAAAGTGTAGGAACAGCATTGATCTTAAGCATAATCATGTGTGTTTTTACATTTTCTACATATCAAATATTAGGATATGCATTTAAAGGTCAATTTTATTTTAATTTCGAATTTATAGTATATCTGGGCATTGGTTCGTTTATAACAGGATTTATTACCTCTAACTTTATTCAAAAACTTTCAGCTAAAGCTATGGGAAGAGGAATGGGAACAACTATGATTTTTTTAGGATTAATTTCATTAATATTTTTCTTCATAACATAAGAAATTATAAAAATCTAAATGTTAAATTAAAATTTAAAAGTAAAAAAAATTAAATTTAGACACATAATAAATATAATTAAAATTAGAAAATAACAGGAATCTTGAATTATTCCTTTTTTCAATAATAATAGTATACTCCAAAGAAAGGCTATTAAAATGGATGAATTTAAATGTGAGGTATTAATTATAGGTAGTGGACCAGCAGGGTTGAGTGCTGGCATTTATTGCGCACGGGCAAATAGGGATGTAATAATACTAGAGGGAAAAGAGAATTCTTCTTTATTAAGGGCAAAAGAGATACAAAATTGGCCAGGAGAAATTGATATTAAGGGGAAGCATCTATTAGGCAAAATTAGAGCTCATGCTGAAAGTTATTCAGAAAACATCCGAATTATCAAAGATGATGTTATTTCACTTATGCTTGGTATGGGGGTAAATAGTACATCAACCAGAACTGCTAATATAACATCTGATGTAGTTATTATTGCGTCTGGTAGAGGAACTCGAAAAGAAATAATAAAAGGAGAGGATAATTTATTAGGTTTTGGAGTTTCCTATAGTGCGTTAAGTGATGGTCCATCTTACAAAGATAAAATTGTTTATTTATATGGTAAAGATGAAGAAACTTTAGAAGATGCATTAGCACTTCAACAAATGGGATGTATTGTAAGAATAATAACAGATGTAGGAATTGATAATTTACCAGATATGATTTATCAAGTAAAAGAAGCAGGAATTAAAATTATTGAAAATATGGAAGTAATCGAAGCAGTTCCTAATTCAGAAGGGATAATTGAAAAAATAATCTGTAAGGTTACCGGACCAAAAATAGAAGATACTGAAGAAAAAAGCGAATTCGAATTAAGTTGTCTATTTATTTTGTCTCACATCTCCTCTAATTCAATTTATAAAAAGGCAGGAGTAGAATTAGATGATAAGGGAAATATTAAAGTAAATGAAGAGCAAAAAACGAATATTGATGGAATCTATGCTGCTGGAGATTGTACAGGTGGAATCTTTCAAGTAGTTTTTGCAACTGCAGAAGGAGCAAAAGCAGGAATAAGTGCATGTAAATATCTACGCCAATTAAAGAAGGATTAAATTACACAAAAATTTATACAATTATTAAAATTATATTGAGTATAATAGATTAAAACTCTAATCTAATAGGTTTTAAAATGCCTAATTCAAATGAATTTGACCTCGTAATTATTGGCGGTGGACCCGCTGGATTGACAGCCGCTATTTATGGGGGAAGAATGGGATTAAAGACGGCTCTCTACGAAAACAAAGGATTTGGTGGTTTAGCTGGAACCGCTCCAAAGATTGAAAATTATCCTGGGTTCGAAAGTATAAATGGTCTTGAGTTAACAGAAAAAATGAGAGCTCAAGCTGAAAAATATGGTACTAATTTCTTTTTTGAAGAAGTTACTAATATCAATCCAAATGAAATGACTGTTAGTTCCTATGGTGGTGACATAAAAGCCAAGGCAATAATAATTGCAACAGGATCTAAACATTTATCACTTGGAATACCAAATGAATTTGATTTAGTAGGTCATGGAATTTCTTACTGTGCTACATGTGATGGACCATTATTTCGAGATCAAACAGTAGCCACTGTCGGTGGCAGTAATACTGCGGGTTTAGAAGTAATTTATCTATCAGGTGTAGCTAAAAAAGTCTATCTTATTCATAGACGACATTGTTTACGAGCAGAAGCATGTATCGTAGACGAAGTCGACTCTTTACCCAATGTCGAACCAATGTATAATTGTGTTATTGAGGAAGCAATACCTAAAGATAATAAATTAGCAGAACTAAAAGTTAAAAATGTTGAAACTGGTGAAATAACTAATGTAAATGTAAAAGCTTTATTCATTGCTATAGGAGTTGAGTCACAGAGCGAATTGGCGAAGAAAGCGGGGATAGAACTTGATGAAGATAATAATATCAAAGTTGATAGAAATCAACAAACCAATTTTCCAGGAATATATGCCGCTGGGGATGTGACTGGGGGAATAAGACAAGTAAGCACTGCTACTGGTGAAGCAACAACAGCTGCTATGAATGCTTATCTTTTCATCAAACAAGGGTGGTATGGAGAAGGGTTACAAAAATAAACTAATTTCACAGGTATATACGTAGCAGGAGATGTCACTGGTGGAATACGACAGGTAACCACTGCTACTGGTGAAGCGACCACAGCCGCGATGAATGCCTATTTGTTCATTAATCAAGGGTGGTATGGTAATCAAAAAAGGTTTTAGTGTCCTTCTGGACTTCTCCTTCTTTTCTAAATACTCTAACTGTCTTTAGTTTTATAATCCAAATGTGATCAAAACTGATATTAATTTGATAATAATATTAACTATATTACATTCAATAATATCCAATTCAATATCAAAATGCCTCAAATTAAAGTAAATGATATTAATATTTATTACGAGAAGCATGGAAGTGGATTTCCACTTTTAATGAATATTGGTTATAATATTGATTGGTGGGATCCAAACTTAATAGATGTACTCTCAAAACATTTCACAGTAGTTATTTATGATTGTAGAGGTGTTGGAAGAACTGATGATACAGATTTGGATTATACAAATAAAACCTTAGCTGATGATGCTATTGGTTTATTGGAAGCCTTAAATATAGAACGAGCGCATTTTTATGGCATTTCAGGTTTTGGGGGTATTGTGATGGAAATAGCACTTACTTATCCAGAAAGAGTCGAAAAAATTGTTCTTTGCTCCACTCAATGTATGGGTAGAAAGGCTTTTTTTCCCTCACCCGACGTTATAAAAATGACTGGGAGGACTAATCTAGCATTTAATTCTGAAGAGCAGATTAGAGAAATCATTCCATATGTGCTAACAGAGGAGTATATCAAAAATAACCCAGTAGAGATTGATAACTTTATCAAGAAAATTCTTAAAAATCCAATTTCAGAAGAAACTCTCAAGCGTCGAATGAAAGCAGGATTGACCTTGCTTTCATGTAAACGACTTAAGAATATCAAGGCTAAAACCTTGATTATGCATGGAAAAAAAGATATTCTTGTAGTCCCGGAAAATGCTGAGGTTTTAGCTAACTTAATTCCAGATGCGAAAGTTGTGTTGTTTGAAAAAAGCGCACATAATATTTTTGCCGAGGAATCTGAATTATTTACCAAAACACTTCTTGAGTTTTTACTCTGATATTATCTTTTTAAAAAAGTCTTCAATTTCATGACAATAAACTCTCTTTGTTATAAAATTAGCAGAGAAGAACTGACATGATACCAGCATATCACACTATATTTTGTATTATCACGATAATTTCCATATAACATGGAAAACTACAAAATTTCCGATTTTATTGAGGATTTTTTGATTGCGAAAGAAGTTGAAGAAGGATGTGCTTCCTCCACTATTAAGGCATACCATTATGATCTTCAGAAATTTATCGAGCTTGTAGGGGACTTACAAATTAATTCTCCCCTACTACGCCAAAAAATACGTTTATTTTTAAAGAAATTAAATGATTTAGATTATACTAAAAAGGGGATTGGGAGAAAAATCGCTTCTCTTCGTTCATATTTTAAATTTTTAACTTTAAATGAGTTTATGGAAAAAGATCCTATGAGTACAATTAAAACTCCTAAAATTAAACTTGAAGAAAGTTTACCGAAATTTCTAAGAATCTCCGATATGGAAGAAATTTTTAAAAAATTGAAAGACCGGAAATTGTTCAACTCTCGTAGAAGCAGTAGATATTATTTAATTATCAGATTATTGTATTCTACTATGGCCAGAGTAAGTGAATTATGTAACATAAAAATTAGAGATATAGATTTTGAGAGAGGTTATATCAGACTTCGAGGAAAAGGAAATAAAGAGAGAATTGTACCTGTGGATCAGAAAACATTAGAAATTTTTGAAGAAAATCTTAAAAATAGGATAATTTATGATTCTGAAGATTTTTTGTTAGTTAATACTAGGAACCAACAATTAAGTCCCCGAGTTGTACAGACAGACATTAAAACAATTAAAGAAAAATGTGGGTTTGCTACTTCTAAGGTAATTACCCCGCATGTGTTCAGACACACTGGAGCAACTCATCTAAGACGCTCTGGCATGGATATTAGTGAATTACAAGATATTTTAGGACATTCAAGCCCAAATACTACCCGTATTTATGCCAAAAATGATATAACTAAGTTAAAAGAGTCCTATTCTCAGATGCATCCCTTAAATAATTTAGAAAAGTTGTAAATAAAATATATTCTTTTAATAAGTAATCTCTAATGACCTAAACCGCCACAAACAGATTGATTTCTTTTGATACCATTATCAAGCGCTAATTTCTGTTCTTCATATCGTTTAATTAATTCTTCTTTTTTGTATTTTCGATTTAATTTCTTACGAATAAATTTCATCATAATTAGAATTTCCTATTTAGTATTTCAGAATAAGATAGTATTCAAATTATATAAAAATCTGTTAAGAAGATTAATATTTGTATAAATATCACGATTAATTATAAACAAAGATAAATCTTGTTTTCTTTTGTATAAATCCTTAATTTGATAATTTCTTATAAAACATTGTGTATTTATGTTAAAGCTTTTTTGTTTAATGATGCAACGTCTCAATAATCTGAACAAATTTTTGTCGTAAATTAATTTTTTGACTAAAAAATTTTTTATAGAAGAAATATGATTTAGGTAGTATAAGAAAATTTATACTTAGATTGATCTTTTAATACATATTATTCAAAATTTTAAATCAGAATTTATCGATTTGCCATGGACGAAGATGAATTCAGAAAACAATTCATGAAAAAATCAGTTTTTAGACAAGCGAGTTCTCTAGATTTAAGTTACGTACCTGAAAAGTTATATTGCCGTGATGATGCTTTAAAAACGTTAATTTTTAATTTTAGAAGAATTGTTGATGAAAAAGAACAACCGTCTGTTAATTGTTTAGTCCTAGGGAAAGGAGGTGTTGGAAAAACATGTACAGCACGGTATTTTGGGAAAAATTTTAGAACTATAGCGATTGAAAAAGATATCAAATTATTTTTAGAGTATTTTAATTGTATTAATTTCCGATCCAAAAGCAAGATTATTAGAGAGTTATTGGCTAAATACCAACATGGTAGCGGTCGTGGTTTCTCAGATGATGAAGCTTTAAAGTTAATTCTTTCACAATTAATTCGGGAAAAAGGTTACATGCTTTTAATTATTGATGAAATTCATCTTTTAAAACAAGATGATGTACTTGCGTTTTTAGACATTGCTGAAACATTTGGGCATCAAAATGCAAAATTATCCTTACTGTTAATTTCTAGAAGTAAAGATTGGATGAAAATTGAAAATGAAAGAATATTAAGCAGAATAAATGAAAAAATTAAACTTAAACCTTATGATTTTGATGAATCGATGAAAATCTTAGAATATAGAAGTGATTTGGCATTTAAAGAAAACGTTGTAAATGAAGAACTTCTAACAATGGTATCGCAAATCGTAACTGAGCATAAAAACATGAGACATGGTATTGAAATCTTAAGAAAAAGTGGCTCATTCTGCGATAAAGAAGGTCTCGATCGAATTACAGCAGATATTATTAGAGAAGCATCAAATGACGTGTATCCTACTTTCAGAAATGATATTGTTGATCAATTAAAAGATCAAGAGCTTTTAGCGTTATACGGGATAACTCGATCCTTAATTAATACTGAAGAACCTTTTACTTTAGTAGATGATGCATTTGAAGAATATAATGCAATTTGTGAGAATTATTCTATTGAACCTCATGTTAAGATGAGTTTTAGGAAATATGTTCGCCAACTTACTACTTTAAAGATTATAGCTTCCAAGA
The DNA here is from genome assembly GCA_048939015.1 of Promethearchaeota archaeon. Lineage (GTDB taxonomy): Archaea > Asgardarchaeota > Lokiarchaeia > Sigyniarchaeales > SOKP01 > Loki-b32. The sequence continues at coordinate 39,555 of JBHLPW010000037.1, read as the reverse complement.
CTGTACGTATTGAAGAAGCTACTCGAGGAAGACATTTAGAAATAACACTATTGGATATTCCTTCAATCAAACTAGTTGAATTATTGGAAGATATTTTAGAAAGAAAGTTTGGTAATTAAAAGCTCGCCTTTTTTTAATAATATAACTCTTTCTTAATTTTATTCTATATAAAATTCTCTTATCTTTTAGAATTTCTTAAATATTAATTCTAATAGTCTTTTTCTTTGGATTCTTTACTTGATGAATACCAATCTAGCCATTCTTTTCGTTTATTCTTTTTTTGTTGCATATCATCATCCTCTGTTATGTTTTCACTTCTTACTTTTTGCCAATATCTATCTAACTCATGTCTAGTCAGCGAAAGTCCACATGATTGACACACAACTTGTTTTATGGCAGAATGGTATTTCATAAAGCCTCCGCATTTCAGGTTTAGGCAATAGCCGCATACTTTCTGGGCAGCGAGCCATGACAATACCATTTATTATTCTTTTTTCTTTGCTTCTTTGAGCTATTATTTTACTTATATATTATATTAATAGAATTAATTAGTGTTAAAATATTTTTTGACTCATCTTATAAATTCTGATTATTATTATGAATTAAATGGAACTTTTTATAGGTAATTAGCAATGAAATCAGACGTATTTTATTTTACGGCTCGAACACATGTTCATAAGCAAAGTATGAGTAAATATAAAGGAGCTTTAGCCTTGGAGAAAATAGGGATTGAACAAAAAGTTAAAAAAGGTGATAAAATAGTAATTAAAACACATTTTGGTGCATTAGAGAATACAAGATATTTACGTCCAAGCTACATACGATTTTTATGTGACTATATTAAAGAATTAGGCGGGATTCCTTCAGTAGCAGAATCCTGTGGATGGGGTATTCCTGAAAGTGTTTCAGGGACTCATACAGAATATTCTGGTAGAGCAACTGAAGAAGAATATTTAGAAACTGCTCTACAACATGGATTTACAGAAAAGACTATGGGCACACCAATATTAATGTTGGATGGAAAAGTTGGAACAGATATTGAAATTCAAAAAATCAATGGAAAGATATTCAATGAAGTTTTAGTAGCAGGACGTTTAAGAGAATTTGACTATATGGTCATAGCGTCTCATTTTAAAGGCCATGCATCAACCGGTTTTGGAGGAGCTATAAAGAATCTTGGAATTGGATGCGTGAGTAAAGGAGGAAAGGTTGAAGCACACACTGGAATAACTTTTGAATTTGATTTTGATAACTGTGATCCTAATTGCATGAATTGTATTAATATTTGCCCCACAAATGCTTTATCTAAAGATGATAAAAAAAAGTTGAAATTTAATGAAGATCAATGTAAATTTTGTTATATGTGTGCTTCGGTTTGTAAAGACAAAATAATTAATCTAGGGAATGTTGCTCGTGAGGATTTTGTAACCCAGATGGTTGATAATGCCAAGGGAGTGGTAGATTTTTTTGGAAAAGATAAAATCTTTTATATTAATTATGCGATAGATATCACCTATCAGTGTGACTGTACTGGTGGATCAGATATACCATTTGTTCCTGACATTGGGGTTTTAGCTTCATCTGATCCTGTTGCTTTAGACCAAGCTACAATAGACCTTATCCATAAATCATCAATTAGTCCTCATTCCGTTCTTTCTGATGTGGAAGGTATTCCAACCCAAGGACCCCATGAGTGGTTTTCGCACATACCTCGCTTTAATCCTGACAATGGAGAAATGGACTTTAGTGGGAAAGAATCGAAACATTGGGAACAACAATTAATATTGGCTGAAGAAATTGGTTTAGGAATAAGAGACTATAATTTAATTGAAGTTGAAATTGATTCGAAATAACTTTTTGCTAAGTTCTAAAAATAAAAAGATATTAAATTATATTTTCTTAATGTTCTTCTTGATCTAATGCTTCTAAATATAATTTTGAGTCTTTTTCTAAGTATGTAATCCTTTTTTCTAAAATTGTTAAAGTTTCTATAATATTGTTCAACACCTTGTTGGTTTCTCTAATTTCATAATGAAGATCACCAATTTGATTAAGTAAAAATGAAATTACCTTAGATTCTTTAACAGGATTTATTACCCAATTAATCAGATTTTGAATAAATTTTCTATTATCTAGAGCATTGATCCCAAATTTAGAATTTGAAGTAAAAATATCAATATCACCCATTGCTACGACTTTTCCTTGCCCAAATTCTGTGTACGCTGCGATAATATGTTCTTTCTCCTCTTGTTTCATCCATTCTTCAGTAGTGTTATTATAAACTTCAGACCAAACTGAATGCTCATTTGAATGTAGTAAGATTTTTGCGTCTTTACTCAGGTTTAAAGAACATGCCCCACCAATTTTCATTTCTCTTAGATTCTTTGTCATTTGATGTTTTGAAAAGTCTTGAATATGCAGAATGCTTGTGCAATTTTGGTTTGATTTATTTTTTTCTTTAATTAAATTTTTATCAAAAAAAATACCAAATTTTCCAGTTAGATCATTTAAATTAGTTTTTTGGAGAAAATCTGCCCCATATTCACTTAAAATTATGAGTCCTCCTCCACTTCTTACATGGTCAACAATTTGCTTTATTTCTAAACTAGAAAAGAAATCATCAATTGGATTACCAATAACCACTAGATCAATATCTTCTAATGTTTGTTTTGTTAAATCTCCATTCTCATTCTTTTTAATCTTTAAATCTAGTTGCTTTAAAAGATTAATGAAATCTTTAAATTCTTCCTCGTCAACGTTTAACATTTCATTATGAGTAAGATCAAAAAGGATAGTTTTTTTAAGCATTGTTCTCAAATCTCAAGTGAAAGAGATAATAACTGGTTTTAAAAGGGGGATTATTATTTTTTAAATATTCAATAAATTAGGTTTATGACTTACAAGAAAATTCGCATATAAAAATCATTCCTTATCGTTTTTAATTACGTTCTCGCCTACCAAAAATTTTTTAAACTGTATATAATACAGTTTATTGGAATATTTTTTCGTGAAGTAAATGTAAAAAAATGTCAAATGGAAATTGGTTATGAATAATACAATTGCTGTTATAGGTTTATCGTGGGGTGACGAGGGAAAGGGCAAATTTGTTGATTACATTGCCCAAAAAGCAGATATTGTTGTGAGATATAATGGAGGAAATAACGCAGGACATACAATAGTTGCTGATGGAATTAAGTATAAATTCAAGTTGATGCCCTCTGGTGCCCCTTTAGAAAAGGAATGCGTAATAGCTAACGGTTGCGTTGTCGATCCAAAGGTACTACTCGAAGAAATTGAAAATCTAAAGAATCTAAATAAACCAATTAACCTAAAATTGAGTTCGACTGCACATGTAATTTTTCCTTTTCATCGTATTTTGGATGGACTAGAAGAAAAAACAAAGGGGAATTATGCTGCAGGAACCACTAAAAGAGGAATTGGTCCGACATATTCTGATAAAGCAGCTCGATGGGGTTTAAGAATCTATGATTTAATAAATCCAGAGATTTTAAAACCTAAATTGGAAAAACTGTTTAAAATTAAAAAAGAACTCATAAATATTTACGATCCAAGCTGGGATATAAATTTAGAGACCATCTATGAAGAATACAAAAAGTATGGTGAACAATTAAAACCTTATGTCATTGATACGGCATATTATTTGAATAAAGCTGTTGATGCGGGAAAAAACATTCTTCTTGAAGCAGCACAAGGAAGTTTACTTGGGTTAGATCATGGTTATTATCCTTATGGGACATCATCAAATGCAAATGCTTTAGGTATTTCGACAGGAACTGGAATTCCACCAAAAAAAATTGATAAAATAATTGGTATAGTAAAAGCGTATACTTCTCGTGTTGGTGAGGGTAAATTTCCAACAGAATTATTTAATGAAACCGCTGATAAAATAAGAGAACAAGGTCAAGAATATGGTACAGTAACTGGAAGACCCCGTAGAGTTGGATGGTTAGACCTTTTTAATATTAGATATGGAATAATGATTAATGGTGTTGATAAAATTGTACTTACACTTCTAGATGCTCTTCAAGGAATAAACCCAATTAAAATTTGTTATAGTTATGAATTGAATGGTGAAGTTCTTGAGAGTTGGCCGATCCAATCAGAAATAATTGAAAATTGTAAACCAATTTATAAAAATTTTGAAGGATGGGAAGAAAGATCTAGAGAAGATTGGTTGAATCTTGCTAGAAAAGGATTTGAAGCCCTACCAGAATCTATGAAAAGATATATTCAGTCTATTAAAGAAATTCTTGAAATTGATATCGCTATGGTTTCCATTGGACCAGATAGAAGAGAAACTATAGTAATAGAAGAAATAGATTTTTAAGATTTTCTGATTGTATATTTTAATCATTTTAAACATATTAAACCAAAACGATAGACAAATTCATTAGGAGGCCATTCGATATTGAAACCTAAATTTTTTACAGTTTGGGTTACATTAATTCCAACAGCTTCCATAGAATACCTTTTTTTATCTGGATATCGACAAGGACTACCTGCATCATAAGTACAACCATTATCTACTTCATTAGAGCATAATCTGCAAAATCCATCCCATAAAATTAGTTTTTCTTCATATATGAATTGAGATTCTTTAAAAAAATTTAAAATTTCTTGTTCTAAATTGTCTCGTAAAATATTTTTCATGAAAAAAGTATTACGTATCTTGTTTACACTTCTTTTAGGATTTTTTGTTTTCTCTTCATTAATATATCTACTCAAATCATATTTAACATATATAAGGAAAAATTTATTATATGATGATACCTCCTTTTCTAAATAGGGCGCTTCAGGTGGGCATGCCCATGAATGCCCATAGCTAGGACATCTAAAATTAGGATTTATACAATAAGTTTGTACTTTTGGATCAAAAATTATATCTACTGATTTTATTTCTAGAAAAGGCAAAAGATATACTAATTATTTATTCTATGATGTAAAAATTCTAATTATTAAAAATCTGCCTTCCATTTTAATTTAATTCCTCATCCATTTAATAGGTATAGAAAAAAGGGAATTTTTTTTAATAAACAAATAATACAATTGATCATCAGAAATAATCAATTGAGAATTAAATCTTGATGTGAATTTAATGAAATTAATACAAGATAAAAAAAAGAAATTGCTTGAAGCGGCAGAAAAATTCCATTCTGAAGTTTTAAAAGGAGCGGATTTACTTCATGAATGTATTAATGATCTTATCAAGGGAAAATTAGATAGTTCAAAATTAGATAAGGTTGTAGAATGCGAGCATAATGCTGACATTGCAAAGGAGGAATATATTAATGTTCTATACCACGACAAGAGAGCACTTCCTTTCTTAGTCGAGGATCGCTACAGGTTAATTAAATATTTAGATGTTGTTTCAGATGATTCAGAAGAATTAGCTCGTGGCTTGAAGGTATTTCCTTTTGAATTATATGATGATATTAAAAATGAAATGCAATCTATAAATGATACATACGAACAAACTATAGAAATATTAATCGAGATGATAACCTTGATGGAGACTGACTTTCAAACTGCATACAAAAAATCCTTTGAAATTGAAAAACTTAAAAGAAGTGCTCGTGAAGCCAAATATAAAATGCTTGGCGTTGTATATCAGAAATCTGAATCAAAATCGCTTCAAGTTTACTTAACTTCAAAAATTTGTATTAAAATTTTTGATATGATAAAAAGAGCTGAAGAAATTAGTGATTTCTTAAGAAGTCTGATTGTTAAATATCCAAGCAAATAAAAAAAGAGAAGAATAACAATGGACCCTTCTATTATAATAACTTTATTTCTAATAGTGGCTATCATCATCGCAATTGGCATTGGAGCTAATGACGAGACTATGGCCCCTTTATACGGTTCTAGAATTCTTAATATGAAACAAATTCTAGTTTTAGCAACAATATTTGCCATTACAGGTGCTATCTTTTTAGGAGAAGGTGTTGCAAAATCAGTAGGCGACAAAATATTATTAATTGATTATGAAACTACAGGTATTAGCCAGAATGCTGTCGTTATGACAATTCTGATATCGACGGCTATTTGGTTAATATTATCCAGTGCTTTAGGACTTCCAATTTCTTCAACTCATTCCACAATAGGTGGTATAATGGGCTTGGGCATGATGTTAGGTAATATAGGGGGTGTAAATTGGAATACAATATTAGGAATGAGTATTTGGTGGTTGATGTCTCCTGTAGTAGGTTTTTTTGGAACTTATTTCGTTGCAAAAATGCTCTATAAATACAAATTTAGGCGTTTAAATGGGTTTCAGGATTACGAAAGAACGGAGAATATTTACACATATATTATTTTAATTGTAATATGTGTTACTGCCTTTTCTAGATCAGGAAATGATTGTTCTAATGCAGTAGGAATAGTTGTTGGAGTCGGAGATGAAATTAATATAACTGCATTACTCGTCATGACGGGCTTTAGTCTAGCTGCGGGAATTGTGGTTTTAGGGAGAATAGTTATTAAAAATTTAGGGAAAATGACTGAATTACGTCCAAGTACTGCTTTTGCAGTGCAAGTACCAACTGCTACGGTTATGCTACTTGGAACTATTCAAAAAATTCCTCTTTCTGGTTCTCATTTGCTAGTAGCATCATTAGTAGGATTGTCAAAAGCTAGTAATACTCCAATGGAAAAAGGATTATGGAAAATAGTGGCAATTTGGCTATTAACATTCCCAATATCTGCCATCTTTGCAATTATTCTATATTTTCCAGTTAGTGCTGCTTTTTAAAATATCTTTTTCATAATTAGATTAAACTATATATTTTAAAGAAATCTTCTTTTAACAAAAAAAAAAAAAATAAAAATCACCTTAAAATTTCTCTATGAAGTTTTTCAATAAAGGTATCGAAATCGAATTTTGTGTATTTTACATTTAATAAATGCCCAAGAATGGGAGGAATATGTTTTTCATCTTCATAAACTGGAATCATTTTAATTAACCCTTTTTTTCTACGTTGAAATGCTGCCTGCCATTCATCACTTACAGCTGCAGATTGAATTGATCTTTCACTGCAAAATAAAATAAAAACATCACTTTCTTGCAGAGTTCTATCCATAAATTCAACGATATTTTCTTTACTGTCTTTTTCCCAATATAGGACTTTATCAATATCAGAGTATTTTTTAAGTTTTTTTACAATTTTATTTATTTGAAAATGTTCTGAATCTATAGTAGAATAACTGATAAATATATTGTGTTTTGGTGTTTCTGCTGTTTCAGATATAGCGGTAATCTGTTCTTCTTCTAAGGTTTTTGGTACTACGGGAGTAATTATTGATGCTCTTTTAACTTCTTCATAAATTCCTTGTTGAATATTCTTACAATCTTCAATTTTTTTTGTTGCAGAATTAAAGATATCAAAAAAGTCATGCATATCTGCAGTATCTTGTATTTTACCTAAATATTTATAAGCTGATTTGATATTTCTTTCTTCTATAAGTTCATCAACAAAAATTAATTTAGCTTCGAGTTTTCTTCTTACTTTTTGCCTTTTCTTATCACTTATTTCCTTTTTCTTCATTCCAGATGTAGATGTTCTCTTCTTGACTATTATAACTGCACCTACTACTCCCGCAACTACTAAACAGATTATTAGAATAATAATTAAAAGATCAAAAGGAAATCTCCCAGAGATCTCTGGAAAAATATTATTAAGTGTAATATCGTTTCCAATACCATTATCTAAATGTGATTGACCATTATATAATAAATTATTCAAGTCAACTAAATTGTAGTTAGATGATTCAAGGAATATTCCTATTTCATTATAGTTTATCGTATTACCTGTAATATTATTATAATGACTATTAAATAGATGAATACCATAAAGCTCATTAGAATTTATTGTTTCTGTATTAAAAATGATATGGATATTAGTACTATCAATTAATACTATCCCAGATATTTCATTGTGATTAATGGAACTGTCTCTTATCAATATATTATTACAAGAATCTACGACTATTCCATTTGCGTTATTAAAGGAACAATTATTTTGGATTAAATCTCCATTTGAAGTGGAGATTAATTTAATTCCACCATCATTAACATTATCACTTGAATTATAAAATATACAATTTATAACTCTAAAATATACATTAGAATTTCTAATTGTTAAGCAATTATTCAAATTCAAACCATTAATATTAATGAACGCGACTACATATGGATCAACTAATGTTCCAGAACCTGAACACCAGGGAAAAATCACAACTTCTTGCCATGTGTAATCTCCAGTACCTGTATTATCAATCAGCAAGGGGTTTATTATCCAATATCCAGTTAAATTGTTATAAATTTGAACAGAAACGTTAATACAATTCGAAAGCCGATAACCAAAACTATTGTTAGCAACAACAATAAAATAATAAAATCCAGTCGGTAAATCCGTAATTTGGAATGACTTATTAGTTGTTGCAATCATGAGTGGAATGAGACTATCGTTTATATGAGTAATATAGCTTGAAAACTGATAAATTGAATAATTATCAGCCCCAGCTGATTCTGTCCAGTTTAAGTTGAAAATACCATCTATATCAAAAGGAGTAACTGCATCTGAAGATAAAGTAAATTGTCCAGGAGGTATTCCTACTGTAACATTAACATTATTGGATAATGTTTCACCAGTTTCATTATATGCTACGACTACGAAATAGTAATTTCCAGTAGATAAACCTGTGATTGGAAATGGGGAAGTTGCTGTTTGATTTGCTTCGATAGTCAGACTTCCATTTATCTCTGTAATAAATCTATTATATCTATAAATAGAATAATTGTCTGCATTTTTAGATGCAGTCCAGTTTAAGTTGAATGTTCCATCTTTATCGGGAGCATCAGCATCAGTATCTAACGTGAAACTGCCCGGTCCAGGTCGATCTACTGTTACATTGACAATATTGGATAGTCTTTCTCCAGTTCCATTATATGCTACAGCTACGAAATAGTACTTCCCGTCTAATAAACCCGTGATAGGAAAAGGAGAAGTTGCTGTTTGATCTGCTTCGATAGTCAGACTTTCATTTATCTCTGTAATAGATCTATTATATCTATAAATAGAATAATTATCTGCACCATCCGAATCAGACCAAGTTAAGTTAAAGCTCCCGTTAGTATCTACGGGAAAATCTGCATCTTTACTAAGTGTGAAAATTCCAGGTCTATTGTCTACTTCAGCGTAGATATTGTTAGATAGTCTCTCACCTGTTCCATTGTATGCCGCGACTATAAAGTAATAGTCTCCAGTCCTTAATCCAGATATGGGAAATGGAGAACTTACGTCTTTATAAGATTTTAAAGCGAATCTTTTACTTACATATGAAATATTTTTATTATACATATAAACAGAATAACTATCTGCCCCATTTGAGTTTGTCCAAGTCAGATCAAATGATCCATCTGAATCTGGCTTGCCAGCATTACTAGATAATGTAAAGGGTTCTGGAATATCTTGAGCCACGGTCAGATCATGAATTCCCCAATATGGTAAAGATAAGCTACCTGTTGGTATTGAACCAGGATAGTTATTATCGGAATGAATAACCACTTTTTTTCCGTCTAATTGCCATTGGCACCATAGACCATAAGCATAAGGATAACCATAAACTAAATCGTGTGATCCCCAAAAAGCTTTTCTATTGGAAGGACCAATAAAAGGATTATCCTTATCAAATCCCTCTAATCCAGAGATTATATCATTAGGTTTTAAAGATTGAGAAGTTTTACTCACATTTGCTAACATATAAACTGCTTCATAAGCACCAATTCCTGTATAATAGGGTTCTATATTATATTCATTGACAAAATTATTCCAAAAAGGCATAGTTTTAGATGTTTTAGAAATATTGTAAACAGCCTGAAATACCGCCTCATATTGGCATGTCCCCTCAGTATTGTCCCAAAAATCATTGATCTGAGACTTGATATCTATACCCATCATTAGACATTTTGGTTGAACAGCCGCATAAGCTTTTGATACATTTATTGAGGCATTTGAAGAGAATATTGGAATTACTAACTGAGCTTTTGATGCATTGATTTGTTCCCAGATATCCTCCATTTCTGAATATGTTATTGAAGTTGAAATATTAATTTCTGTGATAGGATTAAGGAAATTTGCATAAATAGGTAAAATTTGCTGAAGAGCATTACTCAAGCCTACAGACCAAGTTAGATTTTCCCTAAGAATTGTGACATTTTTAAGCCAACCAGAATAACTATTATTCAAAACAAATATCTGCCAAAGATAATGATTAATCGTTTCTATACCAATATTAGTTGAATTGTATGGCATAACTCGAAAGAAATACTTGTATTTAGCATAATTATTTAAAACATTTTGACAAAATTCATCTTGTGCGACTCCTGTACTTAAAAAAGGGATTTTTGCGTTCATTATTAGCTCTAGATAAGCTGATAATGATTCATTTCTATATCCCCCTATAATGCAATGAGGATCATAAGATATTACTCTATTTGCAGCGTCAAGCCCTTTAGATACGTCTAATGTTTCATTATTTTCATTTGTATCTTCAGCTACAAGTCCTACTTTGAATGCTGTGCTGTTAATAATAATACCTCCAGCTTCATTAATCTCTTTAGCTGCCAAAAATGCTCCTTTCCAATTATGATCACCTAAAACATTATTCTTATCGTGAAGTAACCCAATTCTAATCGAGTTATTTAAATCAACCGAGCCTGAATATCCTGGAAATGTGTAATTCCCAACAATAATGTCAGAAATTTCTGGAACGACTTTCTCAACTTCACTTTTTTGCCCACTATTTAAATTAAAATTAATTAATCCTATTATAGATTGAAATAGGATTAAAATTAATAAGATTATAAAAGTTAATTTTTTACTTTTCATTTTTTCGCCATCCAATAAGGTGATAAACATTCGATTTATCTAATAACTAATAAATATACAAGGATTTCTTTTATTATTTACTGAAAAGTCTATCTTATTTATTGACAAAAATATAAGTAATTGAATTTCATAAATTTAATTATCTATTTGATCAGAAAATAATTCCTTAATTCAATAAATATATTCTAAATAGTACAAGGTAATTGCAATGGTATATGTTATATTAGATGAGGAGAAACACGAAATCAAAAGTGGTAAATTAGATCTGCATTCAAAAAATATTACTGATATTACTGAAATACAAGGCTTAAAGAAATATACTGATTTACAAGTATTATATCTTGATAGAAATAACATTGGTAAGATTGAAGGCCTAGAAGGGCTAAAAAATTTGAAAGTATTAGAACTTAGTAGTAACTCAATCACTCAAATTGAAGGATTGAGAGACCTAAATAATTTACAATGGCTAAATTTAAGACACAATAAAATTGTTAACATAGAAAAGTTAAATTCTCTCACTAATTTAAAAATACTAAATCTGCATCAAAACGAAATTAATGAGATTAAAGGTTTAGAATCTTTAACCAATCTGCAAGAGTTAAATATTAGTAATAATAAAATTATAAGAATAAAAGGATTAGAAAAATGTTCTAATCTACAAGAAATAGACTTAAAAAATAATCAAATTGTTCAAATTGAAGGTATAGATCTTCTTATTAATTTAGAAAGACTAACTCTCAATAAAAATAAAATAGCAGAAATAAGTGGTTTGGAAAATCTTACTAATTTAAGGGAATTAAATATTGCTGATAATCAAATTTCCGAGATTCAAGGATTAAATAGACTCATTAAATTGAGAGTCCTAAACTTAAGTAATAATTTAATAAGAGAAATTAAAGGTTTAGAAACTTTGACTAATTTAAAATTTCTAAATCTTAAAGGTAGTCAAATTTCCAATAAATTAATTGAAAAATTAGGAGGCCTAAATCAAAGAGGTGAAGCAAATACACCTCAGAAATTTGTTGAATATTGTCAGCAAAAAGTCCAAAAAGAAATGAAGGAACGAGAAAAACTACATACCATTAACTATCTCAAGAAGTTGCCTTCTATATACAGTGAAATTACGATTGAAAAAGTCGCAGAAAAGACAGGGCTTAATGTAGAAGAATTAGAACCAATCATCGAAGAAATGATTCTTAACAAAGAAATTAATGCTCAAATTAAGAGTCAAAAAGTAGTATTCAAAAGAGAAGAGGTAGAGACATTCTCTAAACCTATAAAGGTACCACCGATACCGTTAAACATAGGTGATTATAGAAGTAAAAACATAAAACTGTTAAGAGGGGGAGATTGGAAAATAGAAGGAAATCAGAGTGTATTTCATTACAAAGTAAAAATTCAAAATTTATCCCAATATGTTATCTCTAATATACAAGTAATTTTCGGTGATATACCTCCTGGATTAGAATTACGAATGGATAAATTAATTGAGTTTTTAAAGTTAAATCCCTATGATGAGGTTTCTCCTGCATATAAGTTATATGCTACTGATAATTGTGTTGGTAGTGAAATTAAAGGAAATGTCAATTATACTGATCATTTTGGTAAAATACATACTGTAAAGATTGAGCCTTTTGAGATCTGTTATGTTTGTAACTTACTTGTACCTAAGTTGATTTCCAGAGAAGAATTCAAGAGAAAAGTGGAAAATATGCAAGGCAGAACAATGAAAATCGATAGTAGTTTAAATCCATTGGAAATAGAGACAATTGTGAAGAAAAATATTGAGGAATGTAATTTTGCTCTTCTTCAGGAAATCAAGGAGGCTCAAGAAAGTGGATTTAGGAGATTAGAAGGTTTAGCTCAAGGTCTTTATGATAAGCAAGATGTGGCTGTATCAGTAGCTATGAGACAATTTGAGGGAGGATCAGAGGTAGAAATACAGACTTTAAGTGATAAGATTGAAAAGACAACTGATCTTATGAAAGATATCAGTATCAAACTTGAGTCTATAAAAAGTGATACTCAAAAAGTTCAAGATGTCATTTATTATTTAGACGAGTCTAAGATTAGAGAAACATTAAGCATAATAATTGAAAAACCTAAAGAGTTGAATAGAGTTATTTATAAAGTTATTAAAAATCCAGATTGGACAGATGAAGAAAAAGATAAATGGGCTAAAATTGTTATGGATACTCTTAACTATTATAAGTTATTTAAACCCCCAAAATGGTTAAAATTTGTAAAATCAATCACTAAAATTACTTTAGGTGAATTCGCATCAAATGCAATTACAAACGGGGTTGAAGAATTAGTAAATTGGATAAACTTTAAAGTTGTTAAAAAGAAAATGGATTTTTAAATTTATTAACTCCTCCTTATTGAACATTCTTGTTATTTATAAAAAAAAAAGTTGAATTTCGTAGATTTTTTATCTTATGATTTCTTCATAAAGTTTTTGGATAAATCCTTCGAAGTCATCTTTCGTATATTTTACATTTAGCATTTGCCATAACAATCTAGGAATATGGTCTTCATCTTCATATACAGGAATGATTTTCATCAATCCTTTTTTAAGCATTTGATAAGCTGACATCCATTCACCTTTTACGGCTTGGGACTTTATAGAATGTTCAGAACAAAATAATATAAACGCGTTAGTCTTTCTAAGAGTCTCTTCCATAAATTCTACAATATTTTGTTTACTATCGACTTCCCAGAACAAAACTTGATTTATTTCGGGATATAGTTCTAATCGACGTACAATTTTTGAGACCTGAAAGTAATCTGTATCTAAAGTAGAATAACTAATAAAGACATTATGTTTCCCTACGCTTTCCTCTATTTTCACAGGTGCTGCTGCTTCCAACGCAAGCGCTTTCGAACTCTCAAAATATTCGCCAGAAATTTCTTTATTTCTGATCATCTCATGAATAATGTTCTCAATCAGAGCTTCATCTTGAATACCGCTTTTCTCACTTATATCAAGGAGCTGTAGACGAGTAAATTTCGCCCCTAAGGTTAAAATTGTCTGCTTAATTCGATTAACAGTTTCTAGTTGTAATTTTTTGTATTCAATTAATTTTTCTTCTGCACTATTCACAATATCTTCAAAGCCTTGAGCTTGAGCCTCTTCTTGAATCTTAAGTAATACTTTAATAGCCATTTCTGTTTTATTTTCTTTAATAAAGTATTCTACATTTGCTATTCTCTTTTCAAATTCTTCCTTAATTTTCGCTTCTTTTTCTAAGGTTCGTTGCCTTTCTTCCTTCAATCTCTCCTCTTCTTTTAGTTTTTCCTTCTTTCTTCGTTCTTCTTCTTTTAATCTTTCTTTTTCTAATTTCTCCTCTTCTTTTTGTTTTTCCTCTCGTAATCTTTCTTCTTCTATTATTCTTTCTTGTTCTTTCCTTTCCTCCCCTAATTTTTTACATAAATCTATACGTTCTTCAGCTTTAGTTGTAATGTCTGCGATTCTATGAGTTTGCGCTTCTTCTTTTATTCTAACTAAACTTTTAAGTGCGATTTCAAATTTATCTTCCTTTATTAGAAAATCAACAGTTGACATTCTTTTTAGGAGTTCAGCCTCTACTTTTCTTCCCTTTTCTTCCATTTTTAGTTTTTGTTTTTCTTTTCGCTTCTCTTCTTTTAAAATTGTCATCGCTGTCCTTTCTTCTAATGAAATCTCAGGTTTCTTTTCCTTTACCTTCTTAGGAACAGCTGATCTTTTCTTTAAAACTACCACAATAGTGATTGCTACTAAAGCAATTATGCATGCTATGATTATAATGATTATCCAAAACATATTATCTGATACAGGATCAAGGATATTACCTGGACCAAAGATATTACCAGAACTATCACCAATTTCTTTATATCCTCCACCGATATTATATCTTAAATCGTTGTTATCTATATTATTGTACATGGAACCATCAACAAAAATACCGTATCCATTATAATTTATCGTATTTCCATCAATCTCATTATTATGCGCTGCGCTTAAGTAAATCCCACTAGCCTCATTATAATTAATAGTATTATCATTATCTTCAATATAATTATAACCACTATTGTATAACGCAATCCCATTTAAATCATTGTTATTTATTGTACTATCCTTTATAGTAATACTAGAACAGGATAGTAGATATATTCCATCAGCTCCATTATTTGAACAATTCACATTATTTAATTCGGTTATACCAGTAACAGATTCCATTCTAATTCCTGCATCATGTGGTAGAGTTCCACTCCCAGAATTGGTAAATTTACTGTTTCTTATAATAAGATAATCATTAGAGCCTATTATCTCAATGCAACTACCAGAACCTTGAGCATTGATAATTATATTTTCAATAATATAAGGATCAGCACCAGTACCTGAACCACTGAACCAAGCTATTTGACTAGTAGCTTCTGTCCAAGTAAAATCTCCTCCTCCGCTATCATCAAAAACAATAGGATTTATATAACCGTTAGCTAGATTTGCTAAAAATTCATTGTTTGAACCACTTTCATAATAAGTACCCCCAGAATTACCATTTAAAATATTCCCAATGACCTCCGTATTAGCGCAATTTTCTATCCAAATCCCACGTTCATTGTTGTTATTGAAAGTATTTCTCATTACTACATTACCATCCGTATTGTCTAAAATTATCCCATGCCAATTGTTGTTATTTGCGGTGTTTCCTGAAATCTCAATATTATCACACCAATAAGATAATATTCCATCTTCATCATTGCTGTATACATTGTTACCTGTTACATCAATATTATTTGAATGTTCTAATCTTATACCTCTATAAGTATTATCATATATAGTATTACCCGAGATTGTTGAACTATTACTCTTCCATAGAGATATCCCGTTTTGAGTGTTAGAATAGATGGTATTAGTTGAAATTGAGCTATTATTACTCTTCCATATTCTGATTCCGTCATAATTGTTATCATATGCATTGTTTCCGGAAAGAGTATTCATGGTACTTAGATATATGGAGATTCCATCATAATTATTATAATATGCTGTGTTACCTGAGATAACAGTGTTATTCGAGGAATATAGTCCTATACCATGATCACCATTTAGGTATAATGTGTTTCCATTTACTGTATTATTATTACAATTTGCTAATGTTATACCGCGACCATTATTATTAGAACAGTTATTATCAACTATTTGACAGTTGCTTACATTAAATAATTGGATTCCTGCATATGGCCACGTCGCACTTGAATCGAATACTCTACAATTCTCAATCTTGGAATGTACATTGGAGTTTTCAATGAAGATACAACTACTAGAATTTGCCCCACCAATTATTAAATCTTTTATAATATAAGGATCAGAATATGTACCAGAGCCAGTAACCCACGCTAACTGATCAATAGCTTGAGCCCAGGTGAAATCTCCCCCACCAGTATCATCAATATTAAAAGGATAAGCAAATCCATTAATAACATTCCAAGTAAAAACATTATTACTCCCATCAGAATCGAAATAGCTATACACACCATTACCGTTTAATAAGTTTCCAACCACTTTTGTATTATTACTAAAGATTAAATAAATTCCATTAAGAATATTATTATTTGCGGAGTTTCCCGAAACCGTGTTATTATTACTATTTTGGAGATATATCCCTGTATCATCGTTATTATTTGCGGAGTTTCCCGAAACTGTGGTGTTATAATTATAATATAACAATATCCCAAATCTGTGATTATATGAAGCATTATTATTGATTAATCTTCCATTACTAACTAGCTGTAGTTTAATACCAGCGTCATCCGTTCCATTTCCAGAATTGTAGACCGTACAATTTTCTATTCTAAAGAATACGGTAGTGTTTTTAATTAAGATCCCATTGCTAAAACCATTCGCATCGATTAATAAATCTGCTATAACATAAGGATCAGAATAAGTACCAGAACCAGTACATTTCCCGGCGTTTTTAAAATACGTCCATTCTTGATTCCCATTTATATTTATTTTTTGAGGAGCTAAAGAGCTATTTTGAGTAACTCCATGAAGCCAGATTTTTTCCCATTTGTTCGATTGGTATCCTAAGATATAATTGCGATACACATCAAAGTTCCGTTGAACATAAAGAAATGCTACTGGCATCAGATCCTCCACTAAATATTTTTGAATTTCATTATAGATTACTTTACGCAAAGAAGGTTCAGTCTCATTTAATCCCTGTTCCATTAGAGTTTGTAAATATGGATCATTAGTTAATCCCCTGTTAGCAGCAGAATTATTTGAAAATAAAGGATTAATCATGTTACTTGGATCATTAAAATCAGGACCCCAACCTGTATACATAAGATCAATATCATTATATCCTCCGGGATTAGTGCCATAAAAAATTGTTAAATACCATTCATAGCTGGTACCACCATCAATAACATCAACCCCTACTTTTTCTAAATTATCATTTAATAGGGTATATAAATCCGTGTGAAATGAACTACCTGTCCAATAGGAGAAATTATATGAAACAAAGTTTGCACTTGCCCAATTCGCCTCACTAGTGCCGGGAAAGGTTGTGTCCCATCCAATACCAAATCCCATACTTTGCATAATCTCTCTCGCTTTAGTCACATTATAAATAGCATAATTATTGGACCAATTAGAATATGAAATACCAGGAGGAACTGGAGACTTTGCTCTCTCAGCAAATCCTTGCTGTGCATTATCCGTAATATAAGAATAATTTATTGAATAAGAGATTACTTGTCTGAAGGTCTTATTTATTTTTTGGTTATTCATACATAAATAATATATTGCCAAATCGTTGTCATTGTCAACCACTTTTACATCAGGGTTAGCATTGAAATCAGAAAGCATTGATATATCAAAACTAGTTATATAGTCAATTGACCCATTCAATATTGCATCGTTCCTATCATAGCCCATTATTTTAAAATATAATAATTCTATATCTGGTTTACCATTCCAATAATTATCAAAAGCGTGGAACCTTATTTCTTCTCCTGCTGTGCCTCCATCATAAACAAATGGTCCTGTTCCAACAAGATCTCCTGTAGATGGAGAAATATAACTATATTTAGGCGTTGAGTTAGTTGAAATAATATATGAACTATAATAGCACAACAATGCTTGGAATGGGCCATATGGTCTATTTAATACGAATCTAACGGAATAATCACTTATAACTTCAGTTCTATTTATAATAGGAGTTCCATCAAGGAATTTATACAAAGATTCCATTACTGCAATACTAGTATTTGAAGGTAGATTACCAGAGGCATTTATAAAATACTGTAATCTATTAAAAGATTGCTTAACATCTATAGCCTTAAATCCAAAGCCATCATGAAAAGTGACTCCCGTTCTCAAGGGTACTGTATAATTTAAATTATCTACTGACCATGAACCATTAGCTATTGCTAGATTTGGGATAATCGGGTAATTTGGATCAGATATATTATACATGTATAATCCCTCACATACTTGATCAATTACACACCCAGAGTTTACATCCCAAACATTATGAGGATCGATAGTGACGGGATTATTACTAATCGCTAATTTGAATTTGAATATGTTGTCTCCTTCATTACTTAATTCCAGATTTTTTTCAGTCGGAGTCTGTGAATCTTCGGGTTTACTGTTAAAATTTATTGGTGAATCTATAATGAAAATTATTGAAAACAAGAATATGGCGAATAAAACAAGTAATCTTATTCGTGATTTCTTAAGATTATGTAAAATTCCAAATGGATAACATTTTTTCTTATTTTTTCTATTATTATTCTTTAAATGTGAGTTCATATTATCATCCCATAGATTTTTGGTAATATATATATTTTCAAGCAAAAATTTAATTTTGAACTAAGAATAATGAATGTTATTAGTCAAAAATTAATTTAATGATATTGTGTTAATTGAATCTTAAATATAAGTTATAAATCTCCCTTTAAATCGTTCCATTAATAATAAAATTCAATATTCTTTGATACTTTTTTATGGCATTCCGACAATTAAGTATAAATGTTCTAAAAGTATATTTAACACTTTCGTTAAATTTAAATTAACAAAAATGTCATTAATAACAAGAATAGAAGAGATATAATTTCACTTATAATGTTTAATAGACTGTACCAAAGAGATAAGGTTAGGTTTTCCATATATATTCCGTATAACATGCTACGGGAAGATCTTTCATTGTTAGTAAACCTGGTTTAGCTTCTATTAGTTTAGGAATCAAATTAACCACCATTGCAGCTGTTCCGATATCCCCGTGAACTCCACCAATAATTTTTTGGTGTATGTTGGGAATGCCTTCTATTTCTACACTATCAAATTCTTCATGTTTTCCAGCATAGGCTGTAAAATCTAAGAAAATTATATCTTTTTCTCTCTTTTTAGCTATAGCTATACTTTGTAAACCACAGACATATCCTTTTGGAATTTGCTCCCCATAAGAGGTAGTAAATTCTTTATCAGTAATTATTTCTTTAGGGGGGAATTCTATAATCTCATCATATTCAAGACCTAATGCTGCTACAATCATTTGGATTGATTGTGTTAGACCAACATGACCCGTGATTTCCTTTTGACTTATTTTTTTATGAAATTCTTCAGTAGTCAACCCTGTACCTATTTTACGTTGAAAAGGTTCTCTTCTTTTTGCTGAATTCATCATTCTCGTTACTTTAAGTGAACTTACTTCCTGACAAGCTGCTGTGACAACAATTGGTAATAAATCCATAAGATAACCTGGATTAATCCCAGTTCCAACTATAGATACATTATAAGATTTTGCTAATTCATCTAGTTCTTTAGAAAGTTCTGGATAATGTTGAAAAGGGTATGATAATTCCTCACAAATAGAAATAACACTGCTTCCAGATTTAACTGCTTGTTTAATTAATGGAGCAACTTTTTCTAGCGAAGATGATGTAGCAATAATTATAACGTCGACTTTCTCTTCAGAATAGACATTTTCTAACGTGGACTGAATGACAACATCAGATTTATCTTTTATTTCAATGAATTCACTTAAATTTTTATTTACAAGCTTTGGATTAATATCTACGGCACCGATTAACCGAACATTTTCACGTTTAACTAGAAGGTTTGATATTATTATCCCCATAGGACCTAATCCCACTTGTATAACATTAAACTTCTTTCTCAAAAAACTCACTTTTCAAATAATAGTAATACTGATATTTTTCAAAAATTGTAAATTTCCTTTATTTTTTATGAAAATTTCAATCAAATTTGGATTGAGCGACGGGAATTGCAATCTCTCTGATAACTTCTTGAATTTTTCGTACGTGATCATGAGTATGAGCCATTGAAATAGAACCCAAACCATGTAAACCTGAATTATTTCTATTAAAGAGTGCTAATTGAATAAGTGCTTCTCGTTTTTTATCTTTAAATTCAATAATTTGTCTCATTGAAGGGTTTTCAATCCATTTTGAAAGTGCATGAAGCATAATCATAGATTTATGTCCAATGGCCATAAATGGTAATTTTTCCTCGCTGAATAATTGGTTAAGATTATTTAATAATTTGTCACCTTCTTGATTTATTCGAATGTAGTCTTCTTGCCGCCCATTCAGTATTTCTAATGTTTTCAATCCTGCAATCATACTCAATGGATATCCTGAAAATGTTCCCCCTCCTATTAAAACTTGATTCTCTGCATCAGGACTAGATTGTTCAATAATTTCTCTTTTTCCTCCAACAGCACCTATTGGCATACCTCCACCTATAATTTTCCCCATCGTGGTTAAATCGGGTAATACATCTATTTCATTCTGAAATAAAGCATTAGTAAAGCGATATCCAGTAATTACTTCATCAAATATTAGCAGAATATTGTACCGTTCAGTTTCTTCTCTTAATTTTTTTAAGAACTGTTTTTCGACTGGAAATCCACCTCCTCCTCCTAAAATCGGCTCTAAAATTATGGCTGCTAATTCATCTTTATTTTTTTTAACTATATCATATATTTTTTCATCGTTGATTTCGAAAGTTATTATTCCAGCATCCCTTGGAGTTTGAAGTCCAGGAGAAAATGTTTCACTATTTAAGCTTCCAACCGCATAATAAAGTGTATCATTAGCACCATGCCATCCTAATCCTGCCTTAGCAATCAATCTTTTCTTAGTAAACGCTCGTGCCAGCCTAGTAGCATACATTGTAGCTTCTGTCCCACTTGTGCAGAAACGCATTTTTTCGATTCCTGGATTTCTTTTTACAATGTTTTCTGCTAACTCAACTTGATATTCTGTATTTGTACCAAAATGCCATCCATAATTCAGATAATTTTTTATAACTTCTTGCACTTCGGGAGGATTATGTCCTAGTATCATAGCAAAATGCCCATTCCAACAATCTATATATTTGATATCATCAATATCTATTAGATGAGGACCATGAGCAGATTTAATAAAAATAGGGAAAGCTCCAATTATTGGCAGTCCAAAGGTACGTATATTATGAGAAATCCCACCTGGCAGAAATTTTAGAGCTTTTTCCCAAATATCTCTTGTTTTTGGTCTATTTTTTTTAAAAGTACTTATTTCTTCTTTTATAAACATATCAATCTATATAGGTTATTATGTAATTTTAATTAGCAACTAAAACATTAAAATTTTTAGGTTATTCCGAATTTCTCCAATATCAAAACTAATTCCTAATTTTTAGTTAAAGTTTATATGTAAAATTAATTAATGAAAGTTTATGTCTTTTGAAGACAGTGTAATTGATTTTTCCGGAGAGAAATTAAACAAAGTTTCAATCCCTTGTTCGGTTAGTTTGATTATAATCTTTATTGTAGCGTTTATTAATATAATTTTAATGTTTTTATTTCCTGAATCTTACGTTAGTTTGTATATAAGCCTTATTATAATTGGTGTTTTTTTGGTATATTATTCGTATATTTTTACAAAAAATCCTGGAAAGATCAGAAAATTCTCAATATCAACAGAGGAAATTCAATTCCTATTACCTAATCACCCTCTTTTTATGATAACATGGCCTGAGTTAGATAGAATTGAAATTAGAATGAGAAAACTTGATTTTAAGCCATTTGTTAGATACGATATTCATTTTATAAACCAAGATTCGGAAAAAGTATGCAATATAAGTATGTTAGATTTTCATAAAGAAAAAATTGACCAGATCTTGCTTCTATTAAAGCATTATGCCAAACAAATGGAGAAAGATTTTATAGCTGTGAAAGAGACAAACATTTCGGGAGTAATTCTGGTAGAGAATTTAAAATTGTAAAAAGATTAGATTGAGATTTTAACAATTATCTATTACAAGATTTTGAGGAACTAATGTCTCTACAAAACCCTTGCACCACAACTAGGACAAATTGGTGTGTTTTTTATGGTCGCTCCACAAATTTTGCACAATCGTATTGTTGACGTTCCTCTTTTTTTGGGTGGTTTTAATGTTGTTATTGAAATTTGTTCTTCAGAAGCTTCGATGACTTCTGGAATATCTGCTTTAATATCTTTTTTTACGCCTTTTTTTGAAATTGTTATTTCTTGGCCAAAAAATCCTCCAAGTTTTACTTTCTTTATTTCGGTTGTCGGTGCAGGTTCTAGTGTCTCAGCCACCTCCTTTTCTTCTTCTATGACCTCTTCTTCAATCTCGGGTTCCTCTATTAGTGGTTCTTCATTTAATTCTTCTTCTATTGGCTCTATAATTGGTTCACGTAATTCTATTTCAGGTAATTCTTCTTCTAGATCCTCCTCATATATCATATTTACAAAGTCTTCATCTAATTTCAAAAGTGTTTGACAGTTAATACATCTAAATATATGTCGAAAGCCAATATTTTTTGCTAAAGAATATTTCGCGGCGCAACAACTATGATATTTTGCGTTACAATTAAAACACTTATGTATCTCATCACTGTGTGCTTCACAAATAGGACACAGCTCTTGTTCACAAATATCACATATTTCTTGTTCTTCAGAAGAAAGACTAATGAGATCTACCGCTAATCGCTCATAAAAAATCTGATCCTCGCTTAAAATTTCTTCAGTTTCATCAGATTTAATAATTTTAAATTCTTTCTTGTTTTGAGTTAAAGATCCCAAAATATTTTGAAGTAATTTCTCATTGGGGCAATAAAAGGTACCTCCATGAGTTTCACTCGAAATAACTTTTAGTTTTACGTCATCTTCGTAGAATTTTTCTTCGCCTACTCTGATTATATCAATAAAGGTTGAAAATTTTTTCGCTTTAATCAATAAATCATATAAAGCATTATAATAATCCTCAGATAACTTACTTGGAGTATCAGAAATAATTATTACACGATAATTTTTTCTTTTTTCACGACTTTTTCTAAAAATATATGCAAGAATTTCATACAATCCATTTTCCAAATAACTTCTTTCATTTTCCCGAGTTTCCCACGCATCTTCTATAGTATTTATTACCATATCAGCATCTTTTAAATCATAAACATTTATAGGATTCTCATTTCTCTGAAATAATACTATTCCATAAGAAGTTAGTGCATTGTATTTATCTTTTTCTTTGATAAAAGCATTAATTGCCTTTTGTAGGGATTTTTTCTTTAAGAAATCAGAAATTAAATCTATGTAAAAAATAAACTCTTCAGAATTCACAGCATTAGATCTTGGTAACATTTTAGCATCAATCGTGGAACTTTAAAAGAATAATAACATAAGTTTTATTTATTTTTATTGTATAACTAAATTCATTTATTTTTCTTTTAACAATTTTGTGATTTTCTTCGTTTTTAATAAGAGATAATATTATAGAAATATTATAGAACTTAGAATCCTAAGCAATATCATAATCTGCTCCCACAATTGGAACATGACCTTTGGTGTGCATTATTTTGAGTTCCACATTGAGAACAAATTATGAAACTCGGCTTTTTTGCTTCTTTTTCATGTGAGAGCGAAACTGTATCTTTAGGAATTAATAGATCTTCTTCTCGGGACCTAGATTTAACTTGTAATGTTTTCGTAGCTCTTTCATAAACTATCTTGTCGCCTACCTTTTTCACTTTATAGACTTTTCCAAAAAAACCTCCAATCCTAATAGTTTTTGGTTGTTCTCCTCTTAAACCCTTTTCCGGTATCTCTACAGGAACCTTAACTTTCGGTTCAGGAGGAATTTCTAATATAACTTCTGGCTTTTTGGCGATTTCTTCAGGTAAATCTTGCAACACTTCTTTTTCCATATATTCTTTGACGGATTCTCCTTCAATTTCTTCATGTAGTTCAATGATCTCATCTTCGTCAATTTTTAGAAGTACATCACAAGAAGGACATCGAAAGATATTAGGAATACCAATATTATTATTAATAGTATAATTTGTCACGCAACAATGATGAAACGCTGTGTTACAATCTTCACATATCATTGGAGCATCATGAACATCGGTGCAAACAGGACAAATCAACTCATTGCAGAAATGACACACTAAAGGTTCTTCACCAGATTTTGTTAACGGCTTTGCTAAATAATTAAAAAAGGCATAATCCTCTTGACTAATCCTAACAAGTTCAGATTTATCTGTGAAAGTAGTGACGAATTGCTTAGTTTTTACTAATTTTTTAATTACATCCGTAAATCCTTT
The DNA here is from genome assembly GCA_048939015.1 of Promethearchaeota archaeon. Lineage (GTDB taxonomy): Archaea > Asgardarchaeota > Lokiarchaeia > Sigyniarchaeales > SOKP01 > Loki-b32. Next base: position 15,023 of record JBHLPW010000037.1, on the reverse strand, counting down.
TTTATCTTGGATATAGAATATACCTCCCTTGGTGTCTGAAGCTAAAACGTTTAATTTAACATCGTCTTTAAAAAATCGTTGTTCTTCTTTAGATACCCTTACAATATCTATAAATGTTGGAAAGTTTTTGATCTTCGACACTAAATTAAATAAAGCATCTTGATATTCTGATGATAAATCAGAAGGTGTATCTGTGACCACTATAATTCTATTAAACTTGGATTTTTTTCTCACAGTCTCTGCAATATATGAAAAAATGTAGAATAATCCATTTTCAAAAAAACTTTGTGCTTTTGGACGGCTCTCCCAATTTTCTTCTATTGAATTTGAAATGACAATTGAGTCTTTCTTATTGTTTATAAAAATAGGGTTTCCTTCTTCTTGGAATATAAGTAGTGAATAATTAGCTTTTGTATTTACTTTATTTTTTTCCTCAATGTAATATTTAATAGTTTTAATGATTTCTTTCTTTTTTAAAATCTCTTTTGTTAAATCCAAGTAAAAAAAAATATCTTCCGCCATTTCTCTCACATTAATTTATTTTATTTCAATTAGTATCAAAAATATTATTAATTAAAAATATTATTAATTAACATAATTTATATCTTTATATCAATTAGTGAAAGTTCTGTGAATTAAGTGGGTGTAGAATGAATGGATGACTTTCTAAGAAAAATAAAACTATCTGAGTATGCAATAGAGATATATATTAAAACAATAGGTAAATATCCACTTTCTTTTTATGAATTATTTTCAATTGTTCCAAAAGCAAATCCAGAGGAATTCAATAAAAGCTTAAATGAACTTATAGATGCTGGTTTATTAGCCAAACTCACTTCAGAAAAACAAGGAACTATCATTCACTATTCAACTTTACCTCCAATTCTCCCGATATTAAACTATTATAATAATATTAACTCAAATTTGAAAGATATCAAACATTCAATTCAGGAATTACTAATAAATACAGTGAATGAACTATTTAGAGATAATACCACCATTGAGTTGGATAGTATTATTGAGGAATTTCAAGAAATTAGAAAAGATATTAATGAAGATTCTATAATTCAAAAACAAGAAGTAGAAGATCTCGTTGAAGGAATGGAAGAATTAAAAGAGATTAAGCAAAAGGTTTCTGATCTTAACCAAAAAATTAAGAGTGTTATTCAAACTAATTTTGCTGATTTAATAAAAACGGTTAACACTCTTAAGACTGAAATAATAGATAACATAAATTCTATGGATTTTAAACGTCATAAACCAGAAATTATTTCGCTTATTGAGCAATCTTTTAAAGAAAAATTCGAAAATATGATAGGAGAGTTCACTAATAATCTACGCGAATTGATAGAAAAAGAGTTTAATAAAACAACCGAACCTATGGAAAGTACGATAGAATTGACATTTCGATATCAAAATGATTTTAAAATGCTATTACTTGGCATGTTAAATAACTTTGAGACTAAAATGAATAGAATTCATGAACTACTTAAAGAAAATCAGGAAGGATTGCAACCTGCTATGAATAAGTTTGAAACTAGTATTACTGCAAATTTGGATGCAATTATACAACATTCAGTTGATGAAATTGCCAACTTAAATAAACCTATTGAAAAAGTGTTGCATAATTACTTACAAAAGATAAGTATAGTTGATAAACAACTCTTTACTAATGTTTGGATAATAAGTAGTGTAACAAAAATTAATGAAATAATTCAAAATCTTATTTTGCATTCTAAAGAAAGCCTTACAATAATAATTCCTCATCTCGAAAATCATTTAGCAGTTGACCAATTTGATAATCTTTCAGGAAATCTAAGAATTAAAATAGCTGCTTCAGAAGCTCATACAAATAGTACAGTTAAAAGTTTTAAAGAAATTAAGAATATTGTTTATAAAACCTACCAAAATGACAATTTCGTTGTTATAAAAGCAGATAATGATTTATTTATAATTGGAGTAATCCAAGATTCAGATAATCCTCTGGAAGATTTTATAGGTATTAGGACTTCTTTTGAGCCATTAACAAAACTGTTAGATCCTTTGATAAGAAATATATGGGAAGAAGCATATTCTGATTCATTTCATGCAACTCAAGTATCAAAAACACAAATAAGTCCTGCGACAAAACCAATGAAATCCTTTAGTACAGCAAAACCCATTATTCCAACTAAATTTCAATCACAAGAAGTAATTAAAAAGATACCAAAATCTGAACCTGTATCTCCTGTGTCCATTCCAACTCAAATTCAGGAAATTTCTAAAGAGGATCAAAGGTCTATGGAATCCTCACCCACAGAAACCCAGGCAACTTCTTTTTCTTCGCCCAAAATTGAAGACTTAAAACAAAAACTACAAGAAAAACTTGAATTTATAACAGCGGTACAACCTAAAGCAGATGATGAAGCAGCATTAGAGATAGATTATAGACTTAACAGATTAATTGATAAGCTTGGAAATCTAAAAGGAGATGATTTTGCTAAAGAACTCGAAGATATTGCTAATATAATCCTAGAAAAGAAGGGATTTTCAGTAACATTACATAAGCTAAGAAGTACGATAAATAAATATAAAGAAATGCTCACATTATTAAACGAAAATGATAAAAAAGAAATCATAGAAGATATCGAGAGCTGGAAAAAAAAGCTTTTCTAAATGAATAATCATATTTTTTAAAAAAAGGAAATATTTATTAAGTAGGTCTACTGTTCTTATCTCTAAAATAAAGGAAAAACCCTCTAACAATAGCAATCATAAGACTTAAGAACGAACATATAAAGAATATTGATACGATAATCGATACAATGTCATTAGGAGAACTTAGCCCTATTATTCCGAAAATAGGACATAATGGTGCAAGAATGATAAAGAGAAGGTATGTCGCTTTATCTTTCTCACCAAAGTGAATATAGGTTGTAATATTAAACCACCCTACTAAGATCATAATAACCGGTATTAAATAAGGAGAAAATACATAAAAAGCACCTGAAGCGAATGAAAAGAAATAATTCGCATAAAAAAAAGTAACAATCACTAAGGCACTTATAGGCGTAGGAACTCCAGTATAACCTGGATTTTCTGAGATGTTATAACGTGCTAGTCTTAGTATTGCACCAATAGCAAAGCATATAGATCCAATTACAATTACAATATCAAAAACAGTATTAGTTTTAAATGACTGGTATACTAAAATCGCAGGTGCAATCCCAAAAGTCAAAGAATCGCTCAAAGAGTCCATTTCTTTACCCATTTCATTTACTGTTTGTGTTTTTCGAGCAATATAGCCATCTACCATATCAGTACCAAGTGACACGGTTACCAAAAAGAATCCTAAGGAAAGTAATGCTGGATGACCTATACAAGCACAAACCAAAGCAATAATTCCTAGAGACGTCCCAATAAGTGTAATATAATCTTTTAATTTCAATAATTTTGGAATACTTTGGCTTGACATTCTAATTCTCCATTTATTTTTTATTAATATTAATTAACCCTTATCTAATTAAAACATTTTCATGAATATACAATGAATATCTAATTAACCCAAACTTTATTAGAATATTTGATTATTCATAGATTAAAAAAATTATAAAATTAAAGGTAAAAAAAAGTGCCATATTGCAAGGAATGTGGTAGTAAAATTCCCGATCAAAATCAAAATTTCTGTGAAAAATGTGGTTCACCAATACCAGATAGTGTTAAACAAGGCCAAGTTGCACCTACACAAACCGTGCCAGCTGCATCGAGAGTTCCTTCATCGAGTCGACCTGGTGGATTGTTTGATATTAACCGGAGCTATTATATTCTCAAAGAGAAATATTGGGACTGGGGTTCCGGTGAAATTTTAGACGAAAATAACCAAATTATCGGTCGAATGAAAAGAGTAATCTTAAGCATCAGGCGGAGAGTTGAGTTACAAGAAGTTGATGGTACTATTGCGGCAACAATTCACGCGAAAATTGTATCAGCACGAGGAGCTCAAGACTTAAAAGATCCTGAAGGAAATCTTATTGCCCGAATTAAGAAAAAAATCTTATCATTTTTCAGACCAGTATTTTATTTAGAAGATCCTAACGGAGTTCAATGGTTTAGGGCTCAAGGTAAGTTCATGGGGTGGAGTTTTAAGGTTTATGATGTAACTACTGGAAATGTTGTTGCAGAGATAGAAAAAGCCGATAGATGGCGAGATGTATTTCTTGGAGGGCTTTTAGATTTTAAAGATACCTATGCGTTAAGGATACTTGATAATGTAACTGATCGTAGAATTCTGGTAGGATTTGTACTTTCAATTGATAATGTTCTCCATGATCAATAATTAAATCCATTTTTTTTTTCATTTTCAATTAATAATAAACTGTGTAAAATAATCCTCTTGAGTTTTTTTCAAAAAAAAAGATTTAAAATGATTTAATTTATATTTTCTTTAAAATAAATAAGTTTGAATAGAAATTTCAAATTTCTTTATTAAAATATTAATTACTATCATTTAATTTGAAACTACATAGCTTAATGTTCCTAATATAAGAAAATGACTGAATACGAGACATTTATGGTATATGAATTAGATGATTCTGGAGAGAGAGTAAAGTTAAACTTCTCTGAAGAGGAACTTCAAGAAAATCTTCATCCAGAACAAGTTTTAGTGATCATTAGAGAAGATTTACGAAGGATTTTCATTTGGAAAGGTCCAAAATCACCTGTTCGAAAAAGATTTATTAGTTCAAGAGTAGCTTCAGCACTCCAAGAAGAATTAATGAAAGATGCAAGATATCATCGTTGTAAAATTGTTTCTGTAGATGCAGGAGATGAACCCTCCGAATTTTTAAATGCATTCAGATTGGAATCAATGGAAGTAACTGAACGCTTAGCTGATATGAGATATGTCCGAAATATCGAAAAAGAAAGAATAGGTGAAGTTGTTATCACAGATGTTGCTCCAAAAACTACAAAACCTAAAGAAGAAGAATATTTTTCGCCTGCTTTACAAGATACAAGTAGCAAAGTGGTAACCTCATCTTTTTCACCTAGTACTTCCAAACCTAGAAGTGAATATCCAACATCAGCACCCATGAAACCAACCAGAACTTCTAAAGGAGTAGGAATATCAGAAGAAGAAGTGAAAAAAATTAAAGATAAGATTCTGAAAACTGAAGTTTCTGAGGGATTGAAAAGATCAAATCTTATTCTAGGACATACACTATATGCCGCAGTCTCGAAAGTAGCTAGTGTTTTTGGACAAGAAGTTGAAGAAACTGAATGGGAAGCAGTTAAAAAGGTTCCAAAAGATATGATAGAATTAGATAACCACGTTTTGAGAGTATATTTTGATGAAAAAAACGGGATTGTTGAAGCGATTGAAGTTTTAGAAAAAAAGAATGGATTTGTACCGAAAGCAGAATCTTCTTCAGGATTATCTCCAATGCCTTCCAAACCTAACTCAATGAAGAAACCCTCTCCTGTAAAAACAGATTTTAATTCTATGACTGTAAAGGATCTTAAAACATATGCAGATGAAAAGAAGATTGAATTACCAGCTAATGCTAGAAAAGCAGAAATTGTAGAAATTTTAGAAAACTCAGAAAAAAAAAAACCTAGTAGTAGAAGACAATTACCGAAAATTCCGAGTAGTGATGATTGAAATCATTACTAAGCAATTTTAATTTTAGAATTGTTCTAATTATCAATAATTTTAGGTTAAATGGATTAAATTAAAGGAAAAAGTAATTATTAATTTTAAAATATATCATTATCATTCTCTTTAGAAGTTTCTTCTGAAGGTATATCCGAATTTTCTTCGATATTTTCTTCTGGTTTATCTTCTATAACTGCCCTACTCTCTGGTTTTCCCTCTTCTAATTCCTTTGGCTTGATCTTTTTTTTAATTTTCTTTAGCCCTTCTATAGCTTCTTTCCTTACTAATGCACTTTCATCTTTTAGAGCTTTAGTAAATACATCTAAACTATAGGGATGGTGTAAATCTCCAAGTTCGTCTGCAGCTTCCCGTCTTACGTTTTCATCAGGATCGTTTAATAAGACATAAGTTAGAACGCCTAATACTCTATTATCCCCAAAACTTCCTAATGTGTCAACTGCTTCTTTTCTGACTTCCGGATCAGAATCAGTAACGGCTGTGATAGCTAATTGTTTAGAAATTTCATCATTACCTATCGGTTCTATCGCACTTAAATCAACACCACAACGTTTACAAAAATTATGACTAATTTTAATGTCTAGTCCACATGCTGGGCAAATCCTTCGAGTACTAAAATCAATAAAAGTAGTTTTGGGCACAGCTGGTCCCTGTTTAACTCTATATGGATTATAATTTGGATCTGGTCGAAAATTTCTATCTCTTCCCATAATAATCTCATTAAATACTTAATTATTAATTATGAATATTGTTATTCTTGTTTATAATTTTAATTTATTACTATTAATAATAGAAAGAATTTCTTGTAAGATTTAATAATTTTTTGTAATTTATTTCCGTGATTTTAGAAAAAAATTCGTTTATTTAAAAATTATGGGTGCCAAATGTATAATACTGGTTTTTCTAATTTATAAAAAAATAGAAGTAATATTAAATTATTAGGCAATATTAATATCTTGGCATAAATATACGTCTTGTACGGCATTAAGAATTTTAATCCCTTCAGGAGTAGGCCTTTTAAAAGCTTTTCGTCCTAAAATTAAACCCATCCCTCCAGATCGCTTATTTATAACGGCAGCTGTCACAGCATCTTGAAGATCATTACCACCCGCCTCTCCACCTGAATTAATTAGTCCAATTCTTCCCATATAGCAGTTAGCAACTTGATATCTATTCCAATCAATTGGATTATCTGTAGCAAGTTTTTCATAAACTAACTTATCTGTTTTACCGAAACCTAAATCAAGAAATCCTCGATTAAGAGTAGATAATTTTTGTTTTATAATATCTGCCTCGATAGTAACCCCTAAATAATTAGCTTGACTTTCTAAATCGTTTGCAGTATGATAATCTTTTCCATCTTTAATGAATTCTTTCTTATTTCTCAAATAGCACCAAAGAACACAAACTAATCCTAATTCATGAGCATATCTAAATGATTCACTTATCTCTTGAATTTGGCGTCTTGATTCAAGAGAACCGAAGTAAATTGTAGCCCCTACTGCAGCAGCACCCATATCAAAAGCTTGTTCTACATTAGCAAATAGAGTTTGGTCTGAAAGTTCAGGCTTTGTTAATAGTTCATTATGATTAATCTTCACTATAAAAGGAATTTTATGAGCATATCTTCTTGCAACAGACCCTAAAACACCAAGAGTAGAAGCAACAGCATTACAACCTCCATTTATCGCTAATTTGATAATATTTTCAGGATCAAAATATGAAGGATTAACAGCAAAACTAGCGGAAGCAGTATGTTCTATACCTTGATCAACAGGTAATACTGAGAGATAACCTGTCCCGGATAATCTACCAATTTGTGTAAATAATCGTTCCATATTATTTAATACAATATTATTTCTATCTGAATGTTCAAAAACTCGTTCTATAAAATCGGGGCCAGGAGGATGAATCTGTTCTTTAGGAATTCCAGTACATACATGATTTAATAAACTATCAGCATCAGAACCTAATATAGCTTTTATTTCTTCAAAATTCATTTTTTCCACTTCAAATTTACTTTTAAATTAAAATTAATGAAGAAATAGGGAGTCCTAAAATAAAATATTTTACTTTTAATTTCTGCTAATAAATTTATTAAGCAAGGGTGATTTGGAGAAAATCACTTATCTTTTCAGCCAGAATTATTTGTTCCATTAAAAAACTCCTTTAAAAGATCAAAAATGAGAGAATAGTTGTTAGAATGAGCATTTGGACTTCCGCTTTCCATTTTTAATGTAATCTTTCTTTTCTCCTTACCATTTGTTTCAAGTTTTATCATTAGCTTTTTAGATTCATAGCTAGAATTTTTATCATAATGTGAATTTTCGCCCCATAAACTTTCTATTTTATGTCCAACCTTCTCCTTATTTCTAATTGATTCAACTTTAGGATTATTGGAAAGCTTAACTTTTTCCATAATTATCGTATTTTTTATTTTAACATTATTTGTAATTTAATTCTGATTTGTTTATTTAAAGTGCTATTTTATTTCGACAAATATGGCGATTTTTATCTAAAAACCCAAGGTTTTTCTTTCTTTATTCTTTTGCATAAGTATGCCAAATGAGTTTGATTTCAAAAACTACAAGACAATGGAAGAATATAGTAAATCAGTAGAAGGGACAAGGTATTTACATGATCTTTATCTAAAGGCTGTTAATCATCCAATACGTCGCGAAATTCTTAACATAGTGAATGGCACAAAACGAATCTCTAAAACTGAATTGATAAAACAACTTGCTGATAATAAAATACTTCATGATGAGTATGTGTTCAATTATAATATGGATTTTTTAATTAAAGCATTTTGTATTCAATCTATAAAGGTTGAAAATACAGATGAGATTTATTATGAAATCACTCAAAGTGGAAAAGTGGTTGATTATTTAAAATAAAATTAGGCCTTTTCCAATCTATTCCTCAAAGAACTGCTTAAAACAGTTACAACATGGAATTCCTAATTGTAAATTGTATTTCCTTAATTTATTATTATTTAAAGACATTAATTTTATTATTTCTTTTATCAAGAATTTTTTGTCTTCATCAAAAAATAGTCGTTTTAAATTAAAGAAATGATTAGAATTGCCACAAATTGGACAAATTCTGGCCCAGTTAATAAATTGATAAAAAGTTTCACGTTCTTCTTTTGTTAATTTTTCAATCTTTAAGTCAGGATTATTTTTAATGAGATCTCTTAGATTATTTAATTCATGTATCATCTCATCTCTTAAAAAATTTGAATTGTAATCTCTAGTCTCCAATGGAACTCTATTTTCTCCCGTAAATATTTCTTGAGAATCAAATTTATCGATATATTCAACAGCTTCATTGAAGAATCTCAAAGTGTTGTTTTCTTTTTTGCCATTCATAAACCTATTATTTGAATAATTTTTGTAAGTTTTCAAAAAAATAACTAGGTAATCTCTCTTATTAAATCTTTTTAAAGAAATTTTAAAGTTTTCTCATTTTGATTAAATAAATCGTTCTTGTTTTCCCCTGTAATTCTTTTAAAATCTATTATTTTCGTAGGTGCAAAATATTCAAAATCAAACTCAACATCATCCCCAGATTTTTTTCCGGGTATTGGCATTAATCTACAAGTTAACGGTTTGTTTAAAGTTACTGAAATCGTACAAATGTCTAGTAAAATATAAAATAATTCTTTCTCTGTAATATCACCCGGAAGTGGAACAACATCAAGACCTGCTCCACACATAGTAGAATATAATATGAGGGAATCTAAATTATATTTATTTTCCGATAATCTTTTTGATAAAACAAAGTCTTCTAAAACAGGTTGCATAAATCCTGAAAAACCGATTACTTTTTCTTTATTAATTGGAATAGAATTTTTTATTAGAGCTACTGCGGTTAGTGTTCCATTAGCTCCAAAGTAATCAATGCCTAATTTTTCAATCGCAGTTCCAATACTTCTATTAGCCAATGGATAAGGAGCTGGGGAAAAATCAATTCCTTTGAATTCTATATCAAAGTTTCGTGCTACTTTTTCTGAAATTTTTGTTAAATTATCATATATTTCATTGAATTTTGCTAATAAATTAAGTTGGGCATCTTTTAATGAATTTGATGCTTCGATAGCATTAATTACTTCATCTGCCATTTCTAATGCTAATGAAAAACCAGTTTTCTCTGATAAATGATATGCAGCTGGAAAGAATGGAGTATTAGGTTTAACATTAGCAGATATGCAAAATTGTAAATTATTAAATGGATCTGGATCCGATAAATTCTTGATTGCTTTGGCTCCTGCTTTTAACGCAGCTAAATTAATACCTGTATCAGTAGATGCAACGGGTAATGACGTAAAAAAGCTACGTTTATTTTGAATGAATTGAGGGATTTCATCTAGCAATAGCTTCTCAAAGATACCTAATTCTTGAATATGGTCCGCTCTCATCATAGCACAGGCAAAATAATCAATTCCATAGTCTTTGAATACATCTTCTAAAAAAATTAATTGTTCATTTATGTCTACTAGAGTTTCTTTTAAGTTTTTTTCATAGAATAGTTTATTATCATATGAAAACAGTGGTTGTGAGCAGATTCTTTTAGTATCAATTTCAATATCAAAATCCTTTAAAATATCGCTAAATTCATTGACAAAGAAAGAGAAACTACTTAATTTATCCTGTAAAAAAGAAAGTATCGTTTCATTCTTAAAGAGGAAAGGTATGATTTGACCCAGTGTGATCGCTCTAATTCTCATATTTAACCTGTTAAGTTATAATTTTAAAATTTAAAATTAGGTTTTATAGTATGTGTAAAAAAACTCTATTAATAAGGTTTATAAGAGAGCTAGTAATAAAAAATTAACATTTATTCTCAAAGAGAATGATGACTATTTCAATTTTTTTAAAAAAGATTTTTAAATCTCATTTAGCCTAGCCTTGTCTTCTATTTGACTTTTTATTTTAGGAGGCTTCAAAAATTCTCCAGGGTGAATTAGACCTATTTTTTCCAACTCATCTTTAAATTCTTTTATAACCTTCGCAAACTTCTCCCCTTCTCCAGCTGAGATACTTACAATTTTAACCCTATTTTCGTTTATATTTGCTGTAGCTAACATTTCTTTTATACTTTCATATCTATTTTGGGCTTTAGTAAATCCACTTTCGTAATGACAATCTTGCGGATGACACCCTGCAATCAAGACTCCATCTGCTCCGTAAAAAAAACTCTCAAAAACTATTGATGGATTTAACATTGCCGTACACATAACATGTACAGTTCTACTATTTGTTGGGTAATTAATTTTGCTTGTTCCGGCAAGATCTGCTCCTACATAAGAACACCAATTACATAAAAAAGTGATAATCAAAGGAAATTCTTTTTTTTCAGAAAGAACTGATTTTAATTGAGCTGAAAGTTGTTCTTTTCGAAAACCAGGAATATAGAGGGCATCATATGGACACATTGCGACACAGGCCCCACAACCAGAACAATTAGCCTGAGTAATTATTAGTTGATTATTCTGAATTTTTAAAGCATTGAATTCACATATATTTTCACAAAGTCTACATAAGTCACATTTTTCTTTATTATAATAAACAATATGAGGATCTAATTCTACTTTTCCACGCGTTATTAAAGATATTGCTTTAGAAGCAGCACTTTCCGCTTGAGCGATACTACTAGGTATATCTTTAGGACCTTGAATTGCTCCTGCAATAAATATCCCATTAACAAGTGTCTCCGATGGATTTACCTTTAAATGCTTTTCTAATAAGAAACCATATGGATCTTGAGAAATATTTAATATTTTACTTAACTCATCTGTCCCCTCTGCGGGTTCTATTCCAACTGCTAACACAACTAAATCTGTTTTATTTTCAAAAAGAGTTCCTTCAATTATATCCTCACCACGAACTAAGAGTTCATCATATGTGTCACTTTTTATAACTGATGAGATACTACTTTTTATAAAACGTACTCCAAAAGCTTCACGGGCTCTATTGTAAAATTCCTCACAGTTTTTCCCAACTGCTCTAATATCTGTATAATAGATATTGACTTCTATTTCAGGGATCTCTTTTTTCAAAAGTATTGCTTGCTTTATAGCTTCATTACAACAAACTTGGCTACAGTAATCATGATGTATTTTTTGATTCCTAGAACCAACACATAAGATAAAAGAGACTTTTTTAGGTATTTTTCCATCCGAAGGTTTTACTACTTTTCCATGAGTTGGACCATCATTGTTAAGTAATCTCTCCATTTGCATGGTAGTAATTACATTTGGATATAAATCATAGCTGAATTCTCCTAATATAGATGGATTAAACGGTTTTATACCTGTAGCGACTATTATAGATCCTACAGTGAAATTTATAATTTCTGGTTTTTGATTAAAATCAATTGCGTCTCTATCGCAAGCTTGAGCACATGCTTTACACCCAATACAATGTTCTTCTATGATATTAGGAAACAAAGGTATTGCTTGAGGATAGGGTACATCTATAGCTTTTCTTGGAAAAAAAGTATTTTCTATTTCTATTGGACAAACCTCTCGACAAATGTCAAAACATCCTACACAATCATCTTCTTTTATAAAGCGAGGATTTTTTCTAACTCTTACCTCAAAATTTCCAATATAACCGTCTACATTTTCAATCGTTGAGTAGGTCAATAATTCAATATTAGGATGATCCTTCACTTCTGTCATTAACGGTCCTAAGATGCAAATACTACAATCTAATGTCGGAAATGTTTTGTCAAATAAAGCCATTTGACCTCCAATTGTAAGTTCTTTCTCAACTAAATACACTTTATTTCCTGTATCAGCAATTACTAAAGCAGCTTTAATTCCGGCAATTCCCCCTCCGACAATTAAAACTGATGGCGTTATTTTTGAGTGTTGAACTTCTAATGGTTCCAAAAGTTTAACTCTCTCTATTGCCATATTTATTTGGTCTATTGCTTTTCTTGTTGCTTTAAAGGGATCATCATAGTGAACCCATGAGTTCTGTTCTCTAATGTTAGCAAAGGATATTAAAAATCGGTTGATTCCTGCTTTTTCAATAGTTTTTCGAAACAATAATCCATGTAATTTAAATGAACAAGCAGCAATTACCACACGTTCCACTTTTTTTTCCTTTATTTCATCGATTATTTTATTTACTCCTAATTCAGAACATAAATACTGATCTCCAATGACAACTAAATTGGGATATTTCTCAAAATGTTTAATTAAATTATCATTATCAATTACACCACTAATATTTTTGCCACAATCACAAATAAATAGACCAATTTTCATAATTATCCCTCTACTCAATAAGAAATCTTATTATTCTTTAATTAATATAAAAATGATTTTCTAATAACTATTGAGTTTATTTTTAGAAATTAGTTGATTAATATTTAAAATGAAATCCTTATAATGAATTTATATTCTTAATTTCTTATCAATCTAAGACTTGTAACTTACACTAAAGGAGTTTATTCAAGAAAAGAATATGTTTTGAATGATTATTCGAATATCATTTGCTAGAGGATTATACTATTAAACATATAATAAGATGTATCTAAAACCTTTTAAACTGGTTAAAATAATCTAATTGTAATTCCGAATAGGAATTAATTAATAACAAAAAATAAAGTGAACATTATGAGTGAAGGTGAAAAACTCACAGCAGTAAAATTACTTGCTTTTATAGGAATGCTTTTCTTAGGTTTTGATGCTTTTACCTATTTTTCTGCAGCAGCAGTACCTGGAAACGAACTCTGGGCGCTTTTTGGTATATTAGAACTTGTCTTTGCCATAGTGATTTTTCTGGGTTTAAATTATTGGGAACTAATGCCAATTTCACTTCCGTTTACTTGGTGGATTTTGCTTGTAATTGGGGTAGTTACTATTATATTCGGATTCGTAGGTCTTGCAATATCTTACTGGGCGGGAGCAATTGTAACAAGTGCTGCTTTAATTGATCTTCTTGCTGAGAAACAAGGTTGGAAAGCTTCAAAGATGATGGCACTCGTAGGAGCTGGTTTTGCGATCTATGATTGTATTATTATCTTCATGGGTGTTGGCAATATTGGAGCTCCAGCAAATACACCTGTGATTCTAAATGGTGTCTTTGGACTAATATTAGCAATTGTTTTAATAATAATCATATTTGATCTCGTCGATATTAAAATCCCTTGGGATTGGTGGGTTCTTTTAATAATTGGATTTGTATTCTTTACTTGGGTAGCAGGTAGTGCCACACTAGCGAATGCATTTTTAACAAATTCCGCACCAATTGTAGGTTGGAGTGGCCGATGGCTATTGATTTCGTTTCTATTACTCGTATTAGCCTTCTAAATAACTAAATAAATAAATTTTTTTTTTTTTATTTTACTAAATTAATTCTGTTTAAAAAATAATTTAGATCCATTCTAAAAATAGATGTAAATTATTATTTTTTACTCCTAATTACTCAATAAGACCATTCTTCTTTTTAGGATATTCCTTAATCCTATTAAAGAGTGAAGGAAGCATTTCAAGATATTTGTCTTTATCAAGATTTTTTAAAAGAGTTTGAGAGATTTCTTCTAATATTACTTCATAATCTTCAGGTTCTTCGAGAATATTCAATTTTAAAATTATGAAATAGTCTTTTGTTGATCCCGTATAATAAGTAACGAAATTAACATTATCTAAAGTTAGGCTTACTGTCCCTGCTTCTTCACTAAATTCATGTAAATTTAAAATATGCATCAATGTTCTATCTGAAATATTCACTTCTTCTGGATATTTTGCTTTTATTTCCATACCACTCCGTTCATCATACTTCATAAAAATAAGACCATTTGGCATGTTTCCTTTCATTCCTCAAGCATTTCTTTGGATAGGTAGGGATGAACTTTTAAGATATTAAAATTATTCTTTTTCATTTCTAAAAAGTATTTCTTTTCTATTTCATACTCTTGTTTTGCCCAATTTAAGATCTCTTCCTTTGTATAGAACTTACCTCTTAATAACTGTAAACCTTTACATTTTTTTGTATAATTTACAAAATTTTGTTTACTAGACACCATCATTTGCCAAAAAGGAAATGATCTGCATTGAAATGGTCGAGCGACATGAACACTACATTTATTATCTTTCAGAAAATGGCAATGTTCATCTTCTCCCGTGAATCTAAAACCCAATGTTTTAAAACGGTATGTCCTACCTCTTTCTTTTCCAGGTTCTTTCCAGAAAAGACTATCATCTATAACTTTGGCATATTTTTTCGCGAAATCTTGTAATCCTTTTTTTCCTTTAATGTTTAGAAATTTAGCTAGTCTAAGGATATCTTCTTTATATAAATAGACCTCTCCCTCATTGAAACCCGTACAGCATTTACCACACATTTGACATGAGAAT
>JBHLPW010000036.1:0-52892 GCA_048939015.1 Promethearchaeota archaeon | reverse complement strand
TTATTATTCCATTCTCTATCTAAACCCTTAAAATAATAGTCTCTAAGCCATTTAGAACGAGGAGAAAGATCATGGGGTTCTGCAATAGGAAATTTTGGTACTTGTTCTTGGTAAATATTATTTTCATTGATTTTACTCATTTATGAAAACCTTTTCTGGTGTATTGATAATATATAATTTTAAATCTCTTATTAATTTAAGAAATCTTCTTCTAATTTTAATTAAATCAACTACTTTTTTAAAACTATAAATTATATTTAATAACAATTTATACAAAAAGAAATATTTACTTTTCTTAAAAATAAGATAATTCTAATCTCTAACGTATTATACTTAAATAATCTTGAATTAAAAGGGAATATATTTAGAAAAGGATGATTTTTTCATTCTTAAAAACCAGAATCTCTTTTTGGAAATCTGCTTCGAGTTATTGAATACTCATGGAACAATTTATCTAATATTTCTAGCCTTTTCTCTTTATCTTTTTCCCATAAATTATATAGTTCTGCTTTATCGTTTTTTCTGTCGAAAAGATCCCCATATCCTGGTAATTCAGCATATTTGGTTAATTTATAATCTTTCGTTATTAAATGAACTATTCTCGTATATAAAGGTCCTTGTGGTCCAACTTCCTCATCTTCAGTGATAAGAATAGAATCCCTTAATTCCAATTTAGAATTTTTCAAAACAGGTGACATGTCGTAACCTTGCATTCCAGGTGGTCTGTATCTTTCTCTGATATTAAGTAATTCAAGAATTGTCTTCGGTACATCAACAGAACTAATTAATGCATCAGAAACAGCAGGTTTAGTAACTCCTGGAACCTTCCAAATCAAAGGAACCTGCAAAGTACCGTTGAAAGGAGAGATTCCTTTTAAAATTATACCATGATCTCCCATATAATCGCCGTGATCAGATGTAAAAATTACCATTGTATTATCTGATAAACCCAACTTTTCCAATGAAGCTAAAATTTGACCTACTGCGTGATCTATCAAAGAAACTGAACCATAACTAAGAGCAATAAATTTTCTTATGTTCTCTTCTGTTTCCTCACGTAACATTGCCCCTCTCACAGGAGGGTATTCTAAATGTTGCTTAAGATAAGGATGCTTATACAAATTCTTTATATTATGCACGTTATCAGGAAGAATTATATCGTCTGGTTTATACATCTCTCTATATTCTCCTGGTGGTGAAACAGGTTGATGAGGATCTGGAAATGAACAATGTAGAAAGAAAGGTTTTTTTCCATAATTACCTTTAGCAAACCTCTCTAAAAAAGCAATAGTGTTATTTTGGATATATGTGGTATTATAAAGTTCCAATGGAACCCAACTTTCATAAAAAACTTCTAAAGCTGGTACTTTAGTATTATATTCCTCTACAATTTTTTCTGCAATTTTGGGATCCTTCTCCTCAATCCAATCAAGATAATGCCCTAAGCATGTATTACCATGCCCAACAACTAAATCAACCTCTTCAAATCCGTAATAAGGTATTGGAAAATTCTCATGAGTTAAATAAGCTCCTTTGGGTTTTTTAGATTTCCAATCCTCAAAATCTTCTGCAGATTTCGTTTTAGGGTTGTAACGACATGTCCAAGTATTATAATGAGTTTTTCCTATACTAATTGTATGATATCCATTCCTAACTAATGATTGAGTTATTGTTGGTATCTCTTTTGGTAAATTAATTCCATTACTTCTAACACCATGGACATTAGGATAATATCCAGTCAATAAAGTAGCTCTATTAGGCATACACATCGGACAAACTGTGAAAGCATTAGAGAATCTAACACTTTCTTTAGCAAGCAAATCAATATTGGGTGTTTTAATAAGAGGATTACCATAACAATGTAACATATCAGCACGTTGTTGATCTGTAATGATAAAAAGGACATTCATTTTTTCACTCATATAACATCCCCAAAAATGTCTAAATGAAGAATTATGAATAATTTTAACATAAGTAAGAAAAATAAAAATGAAAAATAAGGTTTTCAATTATAGGTTCTTATTATTTTAATCTCGCTTCTGAGAGATGGAGATGGTCTGTTTCAACTTCTACAAAAGCTTCAAATATTTCTTTTACTCTCGAATTTTGGGCTTCAGCAGCTGCTTGTCCATAAAATTTTATTGCTCTGTCCTCCCTACTATGAGATTCTTCTAAATTTGGAGTATATTTGGTAGCACATTTATCATATTTTGGGAATTCTACTTTATCTAGCTTTAATATTTTCTTCCACACGGCAGCATGTTCAGCTTCTACTTTTGCCAGAATTTTGAATATTTTTTGACCATCTAATTCCGGTGTCTTATTACTTGCACATTTATAAAAGATATTGTTCGACACCTCAACTTCTAAAGCTTTTTCTACATTGGCTTTATCTTTTTCGCTTAGTTCAACATCCCAAGCTCCTGTATCATCATATTCTGTCGATTCTACGAAATATTTTTTGAAAGCACCACAAAAAGGGCATCGGCTTGGTTCTTCTTCTCCAATATAAGCTTCTCCACATATCTTACAAACAAAAACTTTAACAAAAATCTTTTTTCACCACTTATAAAATCCTTTTTTTATTCTCTTACAACTTAGTATAAGAATTCATTCTTATGTTGAAATATTAAAAATTTGCACTGTTTTTATAGTTTCAAGTTAATTTTTAAAAATTTTACATTTTAAAAGCAATTATTAAAAAAAAATAGAATATAAAAAGAATTATAGAATCTTCTAAAATGTATTAATAAATTTAATCTTTGAAATGGTTAAAAGAGTTCTGGGTATAGATCCTGGCAGTTTATCATGGGACTTCTTCGGTTTGGAGGATAATAAAACAATTCTTGATACTTCTCTACCAACTAAAGAACTAATCGCTAATCCTCAGAAAGCAATTACTATAATTAATTCTGTAAAGGATATTGATCTAATGGTAGCTCCGAGTGGATTTGGACTTCCTTTAAAAGACGTAAAAGATTTAACGGAGCAGGATATTTTTTTTACATTATTAAAATTTGATCAAAAAGACAAAGATAAATTAGTTGGTCTTGGTGAAGTTTTAAGACTTATCAAAGCTCAAAAGATTTCAGGTATCATTGTTCCTGGAGTCAAGCATTTACCCACCGTTCCAAAGTATCGAAAAATTAATAAAATTGATATGGGTACAGCAGATAAGATTTGCACGACTGTTACGGGAATAAGAGATCAAATGGAAAAATTACGAGTTGGTCCAGAGAATACCAATTTTATTTTAGTTGAGATAGGGTATGGATTTACAGCGGTTTTAGCAATTGAAAATGGACAAATAATCGATGGGATTGGAGGAAGTAATATAATGGGTTTTAGAGCCTGTGGTAGTCTTGATGGAGAATTAGCCTATTTAATTAAAACTATTCATAAGAAAAATATTTACAAAGGTGGAGTAGCATATATTTCTGGCTATTCGGATTTAAGCTTGAAAGAAATAACACTTTTAGCTGAAAAAGATGAACAAACTAAGGTTGCATTAAAAGCTTATTTATCTAGTGTGAAAAAGGCTGTTTTTGGAATATCTTCCTCATTTTCATCAAAAGAAAAAATCAAAGAAGTATTATTAGCAGGAAGAGGAGCAAATCTACCATATTTACGAGATATAATGATTAAAGGTTTAAGTGATGTTGCACCTGTAAGAGTTATGAAATCATTTAGCCAAATAGCAAAACGTGCAGCTCAAGGTGCCGCTTTTATAGCCGATGGAATATTAGGTGGTAGATTCGAACCTATAGTAACTAACTTAAAAATAAAAGAAGCAAATGGTTCAATTTTAGATGATATTTTTATTCCATTTGATAAAGACAAATTGATAAGTGATATAGATTAGAATCCTTATAATAACTGGCGAACAGAGTTATGAAACTATAGAAAAGATTGTTAAACCCATAAAAGAGCATAAGATAAAAACCATAAAAGCACCAATCTCTATTTCTGCCTTTCTTACGCAATCTATCACAACTAATCTCTTGGATCAGATAGAAATTTCAAATTATGATTTGATATTATTACCTGGTTTTGTCCAATGGGATTCTATTCATTTAGAGGAAAAATATTCAATAAAAATTAGAAAAGGACCTGAATTTGCCTCTGATTTGTCTATTACTCTAAAAAATTTGGATCATTTAAAATTATCAAATACAATGCCCGCAAATAGATTATTGGAAATTTCTGGAATAAGTGAATATTCAGATATTGTAAATAAGCAATTAGAAGTGGCAAAAAAAGAGTTAGGTACTCATACATATTATCTTAATGAAAAAAAATCTAATATCATAATTGGAAGGAATATGCCACCTCCAATTATCGCTGAGATTGTTAATTGTACTGAAAAAAGCGATGAACATATTCTTAAAAAGGCAATACATTATATCAATTCTGGAGCGGATATTATAGATATTGGATGTGTGGCTAATAAGCCAAACCCAGATAGAATCAAAGAGATAATTAATTTAATCAGATCTAAGCATGATGTTTTGATTAGTATTGATTCAATGGTTCCAGAAGAAATTTATGCTGCAGTACATGAAAATATAGATATAATTTTAAGCTTAGATCTCGGCAATTATGAAGAAATGTTAAATCTTCCTAAAAACATTCCTATTGTCATACTTCCCACGAATGTTAAACAATTTTATTTTCCTAAAGATCCTAAATCTCGTGTTGAAAATCTATTTAAGTTAACAAAAGAGTTGTTCAACAATGGATTCAAGAAATTAATAGCTGACCCATTACTAGAAACACCAATTAATCCAGGAATCTGCAATTCTTTAGAAGCTTACTTTCTTTACGATAAGAAAGCTAAAGAAGATAAGTATGAAAATCATGAATTACCAATGTTTTTTGGAATTTCAAATGTAGTAGAGTTAATGGATATAGACTCAGTTGGAATTAATGGGCTTTTAGCTAGTATCGCTGTTGAACTGGACATGGGAATTGTTTTTACTGTTGAACATAGTACAAAACTAATGGGAGGAGTAAGAGAATTAAAAGAAAGTATAAAGTTAAATTACCTAGCAAAACATAAAAAAACACCCCCTATCAATCAAGGTATCCAAATTTTTAAAGCTAAAGAAAAAATAAATCAAGAAATGCCAAAAATAAATGAAGAAAATGCAATTGTCATGAATGGGCTTATTACTAATTATATTCCTGATTCAATGGGTTATTTTAGAATTTATATAAATCATTATTCGAGGAAAATTTATGTTCTTTTCTACTCAAATGAAGATAATTTACTTCAAACTTTTATTGGAGAGAGTGCAGAAACTTTAAGCAAAAAGATAATTCAAAATGGCTTAACTAATGACATGTATCACTTAAATTATCTAGGTAGAGAATTGAAAAAAGCTGAAATTTGCTTATTTCTTGGAAAACCCTATATTCAAGATGAATAAAAAAAAAATTTTTATTAAAGAATTTCACGACAGATCTTTAAATCCATTCCAGGTTCTAGCAAAGGACTTAATTTTGCCATATTCTTACCTAAATTTTTATTATGCTCTTTCAATGCATCAGAATCAGTATAGACTTCATAAAAAATGATTGAATTTTCATCACCCTTTATCGTATGAGGAATGTACTGTAAACATCCTGGTTCTGATTCTTTTATTTTTGGGACAATTTCTTTTAAAGCTTCAATTGCTTCTTCCATATTTCCATTTTTCACTCGAACGGTTGCAATTAAGGTTAGTGGAATTGTTAACACCACTTCTTTCTTTATTATTTTAATATTAATTCTAATTTTTAGTCAAAAAATAATTTTATTAGTTTTTAAAATTATGATCATCGAACTTAAATAAAATATAACACAAAAGTTCGTAAAGATCATGGTAGAATTTCATTTTAAACTGTTATTTTTTTCTGGAATAATTGGAATTATTTCAATTTTTACACCAGTAATTTTTCACATAAGTGCGAATTTTATATACCAATTTTGGCTATGGGGTTCTGTTATGTATTTTGGTTTAAATTCAAACGAAATTGGTATCGTATATGACACAGAAATAGAATTTTTAATTCCAGCAGTCATTATTTTAATTCTGATAATGGCAACTTCCGTTTTATTCCTATTTACCAGCTTAAAACCGAAAAAAAGATTAGAAATATGGGCAAGGTATTATATGATTGGAGGAATTGTGATGATAATTTCCCCTCTTTTCCTCATAATTTCATGGCAAATTATTTATACTCTAGTAAGGGATTATCCAACTTTTTGGGGTGTCAATTACTACTGGCCTAGTATCGCAATTTTTTTACAATTAATAGCTGGAATATTAGCTTTGGTATTGAGTCTTAAAATTCGTATTAAGATAATTAATTAAATTGATTTTTTATTCAAGAATTTCACCAATAATCTTTCCCTGGGATTGTGCCGGTTTCGGTATTTGGAGAAGATAGGCTAATGTGGGAGCAATATCGGTTAGATTTACTATTTTATTTAATTCAATCCCCTTTTTTATACCAGGACCATTAAAAATTAATGGAGCACTAACAGTATAATCACCAAGTTTAGCGTTAGGATGATAATAAGCATGAGCTCCAAAAAACTTTTTAGAGTCATTAACGATTGATTTGCTAAAGTAATTTTGAGATAAACTTGAAGCATTTATAGCATTTAGACTCCCATCAAAAATCCCATAAGGGGGTTTCAAAAAATATATTAAATCTCCTATTCTTTCACCATCTAAACCCAGATCTCCAGCATCTTCTCTTTTAAAAACGGATTGGATAACTGATTGATTGGTTTCTGGATCTTTTAGATTTTCTAATGTTTCAATAACTTGATTTCTAACATCTTCATATTCAGTTTGACTAACAATTCCATGAGGATCTCTATTTTTAAGATTTATCCATATAAAAGGAGGTTCCATATAAGGAAATGCAACTGATTTCTCCCAATCAATTAAATACTTTTTTCTTCTAGAATCTAATTTATACTTAGTTAAACCTGCTTTAGCAAAAGCTAATGGTATATCAACTATCTTCCAAATTGGGACAGCTCCATGATCAGAAATAAAAATTATGACTGTATTCTCATCTACACAAGATTTTACTAAATTTTCTACCAACTCATCAACTATTAAATAAATTTGCTTAACATATTCCCATGATTTTTCTTCTTTCTTTTCCGTATAAATAGGGGAATTTTTATCTAAATAGGCAAGTGTTGTATGATTAATGCTATCTATATGATGATAATGAAAAAAGCAAACATCCCAATTTAATTCCTTATGCGCAAATTTTATAGAATTTGCTAGTGTTAAACTCTCTTGTTTTGCTGAAGACAAAAATTTATTTATATTACCATAAATCATAAACTCTATTTTCTGTTTTTTCGGTAAATCATATTTGAACACATTTTCGACAATTTTTTTTCCAAAACTCTCTGGTGTAGCCCATCCTTTGGTATTATAGATACTTGATATTTGAATTTTAAATGAATTTCCTTCTGGGTCTAAATTTAAAGCTTTTAATTTAAACAGACATGGTAAAATACCAAAAACAGTATCCAAATCTCTTATTATCCAATCACTCCATTCATTTATATTTAAATACTCTAATTCACCTTTATCTTTTGTAGAGAATTTAACCATATCATATCCTTTCCCTTTAGAGTCAAAAAGATAAAATTCAATTAATCGTTGATTTCTTATCTCTTTAGTTTTTAAATATATTGTTGCTTGTAAAAGTGGTGAATTATTTTGATTCTTATTTTCTTTTATTTTTACTAAATGAATTGAGGAATCTTCTGAATTTAAATTGAAAGAATAGATAGATGACCGTTCTAACATTCTTGGTAGTGATTCAGGAATTGACCATGTGAAAAGACTCATTGCTCCCTTATTAAAATATCTTGGCCATCCTCCAGGATAATTAGTTACGAAAGGGATATACCCAGCTCTATCAGCTACATCCCAAAAATACTCCGCTTTACAATATCGTGAGAGTTGAGTTCTAGATCGCAGTTCTAGTCCTTGATTTAAAGGTTCTCCAGGTAAATGCATATAAAAACTTGTTGCACCATGGACTGCCGTAGTTGCACCAGTTGCTATGGTCGTCCAATTTGTAGGTGTGTCGCATGGAGCACATGGAAGTGCTTCTCCCATCACACCTGTTTCTGCAAGTTGAGCAATGTTGGGAATTAGACCTTCTTTAATGAATTTTTTCAGAAGATAAGGTATTGCCTGATCTATACCAATAACTAAAAGATTTTTTCTCCTATTTCCCATACTTTGGTTTAAAACTGAAAAATTTAATAAATTTTGTCTATACAATTGTAATCTCCAAAACTAAACTATATTGGAGATATTTCAATAAGAATAATACTAATGCCATGAGTAGAAATTTAAATAATTCCTAAACTTATATAGCATACTCTTATGATTTTCAAATAGGTAGATAATATGATCCCGAAAAAAATGGAATCATTTCTCAATGAGCATCTCCCTAAAGCTACTTTCAAAGCTCGACTTAAGAAAGAGGAGGGAAGATGCTATCTCGAATTTAGTAATTTAGATGTACATCTTTTATCTCATTTAGGCATAATATGTGATAAAGTTGGCCCTCACCTAGTTGCATGTATATGGGATGAAAAATCTCCACACGAGATTGGTGGATATGTAGTAGTTGACTCTCTAGCAGGAGGACGCCCTTCTATGGGCGGGATAAGGATGTTACCAGATATAACTCCCTCTGATATCTATAATTTAGCACGAGGTATGACCTTAAAGAATGCGGCGGCTAACCTTCCCTATGGGGGTGGAAAAGCAGGAATTGTAGCAGAGAGGAATCTTGCTCCTGAAAAACATACTGAGATTGTTCGTGATTTTGCTAGATTAATCCGACGTTATAAAGAAATATATCTTCCAGGACCTGATGTTGGCACTAATGATGCGGATATGAAGACTGTTGCTATTGAAAATGGTATAGATAATGCTCTTTCTAAGCCTGCTGATATGGGAGGGAATCGTATAGATGAACTTGGAGCTGCTGCAGGAGGTGTAATAATTGCCTTACAAACTTTATTAGATATAATGCCTAGATTACGAATACTTCCTCAATTTGCTAATTTAGAAATTCCTCACTCAAATGAACTAAAGATATTGATTCAAGGATTTGGCGCTGTGGGAGCTCACGCTGCTCGCATATTGAAAGAACGATTGCCTGAAGCAAAAGTTGTAGGTATCAGCGATTTGGAGGGATATTTGTATAATGAAACCGGGTTACCTATAGAAGAATTGTTTAAGTTATGGAAAGAAAATAGGTTAGTTTCCAATATATATTTTAAGAATAACATAGTATCAGAAGGATATAGACATCCAACAAAATTTTCTACTAATGCTGACAATTTACTTCTAGAACATGCATTTTGTTTTATTCCTGCAGCTCCGATTTTTAATTATTTGTGTGTTAGAAGTTCTGAAAATCCTTCAATGACAGTTGATCGAATGGGAAAATGGGCTGTGATTATTGAAGGTGCAAATACATATTCTCCTGATCCGAATAGGAGAGCTTCAAGAATACGTATGGAACAAATTGTATATCGAGAAAAAGGCGTTATGATTGCAAATGATTATTTGGTTAATTCAGGAGGAGTAATTTTTGCAGCACAAGAACATATTGTAAGAACCCCAGATCACTTACAGATTCCAGAAGAAATGTTAGGTAATCGTGAAGCAGTAGAAAAATGGTTAAAAGATCACGAAAAAGAATTTGCTGAATTATCAAAAAAACGATTAATAGCAGGGGAAGATTATAGAGAAAATGTAATTTATAATAATATGATTGAGCTAGTCGATTTATTAACTGCAAATCCAGATATACTACCATGTACTGCAGCAGAACAAATAAGCCTACAACGACTTACAGCAAAAGAAAGAGAGCGTATGGTGAAAGATATTATGATACCTATACCTACAATTGAGGTTAATAGCACAATACAAGAAGCTGCATACCTAATAATTAAAGAAGTAAGTGATATAATTGCTGTTCTCTCAAATGATAAATTAGTAGGAGTTGTCACAGATTGGGACGTAACGAAAGCTATGGCAGAGGGGAATATAAAAATTACACTTGATAAAATAATGACAAAGGATGTTATTACTGCCCATCCAAATTTTACAATTTTAGATGTCGTTCGTGAATTAGAACAATATAAGATTTCAGCAATGCCAGTTGTAGATGAAGGCAAAGTATTAGGAAAAGTTAATTCAGATTTAATTGCTCAAAGATATATCTTAGATTTATTACAGTCTCGGGAACCTCATTAGTAAATAAAAATTTAACTAGTTTTTTTTAACAGAAAAAGATCTTAATAATATTTTAGAATAGTATATATGGTATCTCTCTGTGCTGGTTTTTTTCCTGCGTTTTTTATTATTTCCACTATTTTCTCCGGAGATAAACGTTCACCATATTCGGCACCAGCACTTTTTGATATATTTTCTTCCATTAATGTTCCAGAAAAATCATTCACTCCAAAATTTAGAGAAACTTGGGCAAAATTCGGTCCCAATTTTACCCAACTACATTGAATATTATCTATATAATTATTTAAATACAATCTTGCTACACAAAATAGTTTTAAATCATCCATCCCATAACTTGGTTTTAAAGGAAAATTTTCAAGCCTTGATAAAATTGGATTTTCTTTAACAAAGGGTAATGGTACAAATTCAGTAAAGCAATGAGTCTCCCTTTGAATATCTCTTAAAATTTCTAAATGTTTAATTCTATCACTTAAACTCTCAATATGACCATACATCATAGTGGAAGTAGTTGGAATCTTTAATTTATGAGCCGTAGTTATAATTTCCTTCCATTGAGAGGTACTTACTTTATTTGGACAAATTATTTTTCTTACTTCATCAACTAATATTTCAGCAGCAGTTCCAGGAATTGAATCTAAACCTGCTTTTTTTAACTCTCTAAGAGTATCTTCTATCGAATTTTCATATAAATTTGCCATATAAAAGATTTCTTGTGGAGAATATGCGTGATTATGCATCATCGGATCGATACTTTTAACACATTTAAGAATATCTAAATAATAATCAAACTTTACTTCAGGATTTATGCCACCTTGAATACAAACTTCCGTACATCCAACATTTTTAGCTTCAATTACTTTTTCCCTAATTTGATCAATTGTGAGTAAGAAAGCATTAGGATCTGTTCTTGATAAACTAAACGAACAAAACTTACAGCGTTGGTAGCAAATATTAGTGAAATTAATATTTCTATTTATTACAAAAGTTACTACATTTTGTTTTTTTTTTAAGCAAATATGATCAGCTACGTTTTGTAAAGCAAAAAACTCTTTTCCTTTTACATTTAAAATCTGCAAGGCTTCTCCTGAACTTATTTCTTCCGCATCTATAGCCTTCTGTAAAATCTTTCTAATATCTGGACTAATTTTTTCAACAAGCTGAGTATCTATCATCTAAATTTATATTATTTATTATTTTTTTAATATTTTTTGAACAAAAACCTTCTTTCTTAATAAATTTTTCATAGATGGGCAGTCTCTCTTTAAGATCATATCCTTTTTCTTTACAAATTCTAAACAAATCTTCTATTTGAGGCCATTGATTATCAGGATTTATAAAGTCTAATGAAAAAGGGGAAATTCCACCAAAATCATCAATGCCCATATCAATAAATTCCTTTTCAAAACCCGCTATAAGATTTGGAGGAACTTGAATACTTATTTCATTTTCAAGAATAATTTTAGCAAGTCCAACTATTTTAAGCATTTTTTCGATAGAAATTGAACTTTTCGGTTGGTAAGGGATATTTTGTTTCTTAACAAAATTCTGTATTATGACTTCTTGAATGTGACCATATTCACTATTAATCTCCTTAATTAAATATAAATCTTCAATATTCTCTTTAATGTTTTCTCCAATACCTAATAATAATCCAGTAGTAAATGGAATTTGTAACTTTCCAGCATTTCTTATGTGATTTACCCTCTTTTCTGGCAGCTTCCCTGGAGAATTTTCATGTACACCTCCTTTTTCAAAAAGTCTCATACTTGTACTTTCAAGCATTAATCCCATGCTCGCATTGTATTTTTTTAATTTTTTTAATTCATTATAAGATAAGTATCCTAAATTCGTATGAGGTAAAATATTATAATCTAATAGGTAATTACACACGCATTTTACGAATTCAATAAAATGTGAATAATTGTGTTTTTCTAATTCTTTTTTAACCTCAGGAAAACTTTCGGGACATTCTCCTGACATAATAAGAGCCTCTTTACAATTAAAATGCTGAGCTTTCTTAACTAAATTTCCTATTTGATTAATACTAAGCAAAGCCACATTTTCTTCACTATGTAATTTAGGAACTTTATTGTTATAAAAACAATAACCACATTGATTAATACAATAATTTGAAAGAGAAAGAGTGAAATTTTTAGAATATGTTATTACGTATCGATCTTCCACAGGTAATAGATCCTTTATATCTTTAACCTTTTTTTTGAGATTCTTATTATTTAAACTTATTAACTGCTTGATTTTCTTTGGATCCATCACTTTCTCTTTTTATAACTTAAAGTTATGTAATAAGTTCTAATTTTAACATCAAATAGATCAAATCTAGGGGCATATTTTATTTCATCAAATCCTAATCCTTCAACCAAACTAGTTGCATCCTTCCCACCTACAATCCAGGGTGCTATAGTTAATCTTATATCATCGACTAAGTTATTTTGTATAAAACTCCAATTTAAATTACCGCCACCTTCCAGTAAGATTGAATTTATTCCATTACTTTTTAGCAATGGTAAAAGCTTTATTAAATCTACTCTTTTACCTAATCCTGCTTTAATAATTTTAACGCCTTTATCTTCATAAGGTTTTTGTTTAGTTATTGGAACATTTTCAGTGGTGCAAATTATTGTAGGATAAATTTCTGGTTGAAATGAAATAACATTAGACTCTAATGGTATCGTTAAATTACTATCTAATACTATTCTGTGATAACCCTTGTGATTATAATATTTTATATGTAATTTTGGATTATCCTTGAGAATAGTGTCCTTTCCTACCATTATCGCATCAACTTGAGTTCGTAGTTTGTGAACTTCTTTCCAATCAACTTTATCTGATAATTCTGAATCACCTTTTTTAGTTGCGATTTTACCATCTATCGTCATTGCAGCACTTAATAGGATATAAGGCTTATCTTTTTTTTTCATATGCTAAAACTCCTTTAATATAAGTCTTTATTATATTTTCTGATTTTACTCTTTGAGTAATTAAATTATATAAGTTATTAGAATCTAATTTTGCAGAATAAAGATTTGGGGAGCTAAGATCAACTAAAAAAAAATTAGCAAATCTTCCCTTTGAGATAGAACCAAACTGTTCTTCAAGATTAAAATTTTTTGCAGCATTAATAGTTACCATTTTCAATAAATCTTTAGAAGAAAATTGAAGTTTTTCATTATAACTGCATAAAACTCTCGATATTCGATAAAGATAACGTATTTCTTCAAATAAATCAGTATTGTTTACCATTAAATTATCTGTACCCAATGATATTGGAATCTTTAAATTTAAAATTTCGTTTATAGGAGGAAATCCAACTCCAAAGTATCCATTACACCGAGGACATAGAACAAGAGATTTATTTTTATTATTTATTTTTTCTAAATCCTTTTTCACAAATTTCGTCCCATGAATGATTACATCAACAAGATCATCACTAAACATTCTATTTATGAGATTTTCATTTCGAATCTTCTCAGCACAGTGACAGGCAATAATTTTTTTAAATTCTTGTTTAGCAGAAGTAACAAATTTTTTATTAAGATTATTAATTTGTTTATAACTTGATAATCCAACACCATCTGCATTATCAAATACAAGATCGATTTCACTTTCATCCATAAAACGTCCTAGAGTTAAAAAATTAATAGGATTATCAATCAAAGCTTTTTTCAAAAGATTTATACCTTCTATTCCACCCTCTCTAAAATCAATGAAAAACGTTATTCCATTTGCAAACATTTCTTTAGTAGCATTTTGGATTCCATCAATAACCATATCTTTTGGAGTTTGTCTTAGTAACTTATGTTTAAGACCAAACGGAGGGGCGACAATTTCATTTAATTTTTTATTAAAACCCAATTCTTTTGCGAAATTATCCCCAATATGCACATGGGAGTTAATAAAGCCTGGAATCATTAAAAAAGTTTGATTTTTGGGAAGAATTTCTATTTTTTCAATTATTTCATCAAAGTAAATATCAAAAATTCTCCCATCCTGATCAATTTCTATTTTTACGTTTTGCTTTAAATCTAAATTCTCTCCAATTAAAGCATATTTGCTAAATATGTATTTATTAGCCATTAATTCATAATCAATGTAAATTATTTTAAATATTTCTAATCCTTTTAAAGAATAGAACATTAATAAATTAATTTTTGATGCTGGTGGCTATTAATTACAAAATTTAAAACGGATTTGCAAGATTCTGATTCTAGTATAGATATTCCAATTGACAAGGTTGGTATTGTAGAATTGGAAAAAAAAGTTGAAATTGTTCAAGAGAATAAAAAATTTTCTTTTTACCCTAAAATATCTGCGTTAATCAATCTTCCGGCTCAGCAACGTGGAATTCACATGTCCCGAACTTCGGAAACAATAGAAGAAGTAATTAATGAGGTAATTTTCAAACCTACTCCTACTATTGAAGTTGTTGGAGATAGAATTGTAAAGAAATTAATGGAACGACACCCTTATACTTCTAAAGCTGAAGTAAAACTAGAAGGTAAGATTGTTGTTCAAGTGAGAGAAAATGATGAAAGGACTATTCAAAAATCATATGATATTAGCTCTTTTGTAAAAGCAGTTCGAGATATTTTAGGTAATATTGATTATAATTATTTTATAGGTGCTAGTGCAGTTGGCATGACGGTCTGTCCTTGTGCTAAAGAACTTTCTTTGGAATATGCTGAAGAAATCGTTAAATCTAGAAAAGATATTAATGTTTCTGAAGAAGATCTCAATAAATTGCTTAATTTACTTCCCTTTTCTTCACATAATCAAAGATCTATTGGATCAATAATCATCCAAATAAGAGACCTTACTAATCATAAAGTAGATGTTTTAGATATTATTGATGTTATAGAACAATCTATGAGTGGTAAAATTCAATCCGTTTTAAAAAGACCAGAAGAAGCCGAATTAATAAGAAGTGCGCATTTAAAGCCTCTTTTTTCTGAAGATGTTATAAGAGAAATGGCAAAAAATTTCATGCTAAGAGATTTTCCCAATCTTGAAGATGATTTTAAAGTAAAATTTAAAATTGAATCTTTTGAGAGCATACATCCCCATAACGTATACGCAGAATTGAAAACAACAGTAGGAGATCTAAGAAAAAAACTTAAATTCAAACACTGAAAATAACGTAAAATTCATTTCTTTAATAAACCTTTATAAATGACAATATAATTCTTTACACTTATTATTTTAGGATTTTTTTTATAACTTGATGGAATTGGCGCATTACATCTAGAACATAGATGAGAAGTTTTAAGCCAATCTTTAAATTCATCTGCATGAGCAGGATATCTACACTTAGGACATAAAATTATTCCTCTACCATTATCTTTGGGACTTTCAGGTAATCTAAAACAAAATATACATTTAAAATCTTCTATTGATAAATTTGCCGCTTTTGGTCTATATAATTTAAAATTAATTTGTTTTATGGTTCTTTGATCACTTCTAATTGGTTTTCCCGTTTTACGACTACTTGTAGTTCGAGTAGATGTTTTAACTCTAGTATTTTGTGAACGTAAATGTCCAGAAGGGGTTGTCCTTGAGGAATGGGAAACTGATCTTGAAGTCCGAGTGACTGTTCTAGTTGATGGAGTTGGAGATGATCTTATTGTGCTACGACTACTCTCTGTTTGTCGATTAGGAGAAACTAAATCATTTAATCTTCTTGTACGAGTTGTTATGTAATTTCGAGACAATCGAGGTAATTGGGACCGAGTTCCAAAAAATCCATGTATAATAATTATTAACATAGTTCCTATTAGCAATAATAAAAGATTAAGATCAATTAAAAAATGAATAGGTATCAAAAGAGACTCATAAAAGTCAATCAGTGAATAGAAACTTAACCAATAGACAACAATAAAAAAAACTATTGAGAATCCTAAAAAATATCCAAACTTCCTGGCATTAACTGATTTTGTCCCGAAATAGATTACACTATATTTCTTAAAACAACGGTATAAAGATACAGAACCAAATAATACATAAGGGAATCCAAATATAATACTCCACCAACTTAAGTACAAATCTGAACTAACCAGAAGATTTTCTCCCAATAAACCCGTAAAATTACCCCAAATTGAATAAAATATACCCACGAAAACGGGACCGATAATAAAAAAGGCAGTATTGTGGGGACTCCGATATTCACGATATTGTTTTATATTTTTTACAATATTGATAGAAAAAATTATCCATACTCCAATTAATAACCAACTTAAAAACACATTAATAGAATTTAAAATAGCACCATGTATTATGCCTATAAATGAAAATATCGCCAGCGTAATTGCAATAGCCTTAAATTTAGGCATAATTTAATATCACCATTTTTCTATTATTTTAATCTCCATCATACTCTAAGTATGCAGCCTTCCCTTCAATAATAGGATTCATGAATTTTAAAATTTCCGGGAGCATCTTAATATCTAATGATCCTTTAATTCCATATACTAAAGGATACCATGTTTTAGTAATAAGATCTGCAGTATATATTTCAAATCCTGTGGATTTTCCATCTATTTGATATGGATCTATCACAAGAGCAACAGATTTATCCCAAAATTTTTGATATCTCGCTTGAGTACCCATATCTTCCGCACTTAAAAAACATCCATAGCTAGGGTGTGAATGATACCATCCACAGATAAACAATTTTTGCTTTTTAATATCTTGGAAAGCTCGTGCAAAGTTTTTATAATCTTTAATCTCAGCATAAACTGCTGTGCCATGCCCCATTGGATAAGCATCTTCAATATTT
The DNA here is from genome assembly GCA_048939015.1 of Promethearchaeota archaeon. Taxonomy (GTDB): domain Archaea; phylum Asgardarchaeota; class Lokiarchaeia; order Sigyniarchaeales; family SOKP01; genus Loki-b32. The sequence continues at coordinate 35,798 of JBHLPW010000036.1, read as the reverse complement.
AATACCCCATTTTTTTTATCAATTTTACCTGCTAAAAGTCCTATAACTTCCACCCATTTTTCTCGTGGAATCTTTGAATTTGCATACTTAAGAGCATGACTAGCAATTTTAAGGATAGGTTTTACGGATATATAGAGCTCCTTTTGAATTTCCTCTTCTTTAGGAATTTCAATTTCTTTCTTTTCTACTTTTTCTGCTGCAGGTATCTTTGTAAGTTTTATTATTGGTTTATTATTTGGGGACTTTTTTGTAAGCATTGAAGTAATTTCTTCAGTTAATTCATCTTCTTCCAATTGGAGTTCCTCACATATTTCATCTAACAATTCTTGTTTTATTTTTTCTTTTATCTTCTTCTTAATTGTATCTTTGATTGAATTGTTCGTTGATGCTTTATCTTCCATAGAAAATCTCACCACTTTTTATTTGCATACTTTTTAACAAGATTTTTTACTTTTTTCTCAAAGAACTTTTGATTCTTCATCATTTCTACGGCAGCCTTTTTATTAAAGACATCAGTAGGATTAACATATTTACCACGTGTATTTAACATAGCAATTATTGCTTGAACAACTGTTACAGCTGTTTTTGATGGACTCCAGCCCCCTTTTTTACCTACCAATGAGGGATCTACTAATGCTAGACAAATATTTCTTTGTCCTTTATATTCAGACGGCTTTGGCCAAAAATTAGGATGCCATATTGGTGTATGCAATCTAACAAAAGGTGGCTGTTTCGGATATTGTGCAGGGAACTTCAATTCTAACCTAAAAAGACCCCCTGAATAAACTGTACCTTTTGGTCCTTTAAATGAAATTGCTAAATGATCAATACTCTTCCTTTTTGGATTAAATGGTTTTAACTGAACTATATTACCATCCTTCAACATTTTTTTTAATCCCGCAAAATCTTGGGAAATACGACTACTTCTTATACTCATAATCTCAACCCTTATTTTTTTATTATTAATTTATTATCCAAATTTTTCTTTTAATTTTTTTAATTATTTTTAAATATGTTTTCATTTCACATTTTGTTTTAATTTTAAAGTTATATAAATTTCTCCACCTAGGAATCCAGCAGCTGTCATTAATTCGTAATTTCTTAAACCATTTTCAATTGGATTTTTTTCCAAATCAACCATGATAATATCATTAAAATCCTGTAAAGTTAAAATCGGCTCAGATTCGGAATCAAACTTAAATCCGTTCTTTGCTAAAATTTTTATGATATTCATGCAAGGTGAATCTGATCTTAACTTTATCGATACTCTTCTCACGTTTTTACCACATTGAGAACATTCTGGATTCCTTTTTTTTTCGATATGATAGAATTTCATTGTGATAGCATTATAGATAACATAAGTTCTTATAGGCTCGCCTAATCCTTTATGTTTTCTATTCCAATGAATAATTTTGATCGCTTCATGTGATTGTAATGCAGAAATAACTGCATTTATAGTTATTATGCCAGGATCGTGTCTATCAATGATTTTTACGATATCATCTTCAGTATATTCAGGTAAGAAATCATGCTTGTTTACTAATTCATTTGCAAAATTTTGAATGAATTTTATATCATTTACATCTTTTGGATTTGGATCTCTATCAAATTTTTCCCTAAATGCCATATCACCTTTAAAAACACAATGGATTCTTTTTCGAGGGATTCCAACAACTGTACAAGCAGCCATTTCATCTGTTTCAGCTACAGGTAAAGGATTACATTCATAACAGGCGTTTTTATAGGGGAATACAGTGTATACATGTCCATGATAACCGGATACTCCTCCATCTACTAATGGTTTTCTAAATCTTATACATTGTGCGTTTAAATTCAAACGTGCATTCATTGAATCAAGACCACCAATAACAACATCTGCTGATTGATATAGTGTAGGATTTAATCGTTCTAAAGAAGTATGATATCCTTTAACGATAATATTTGGATTTATTTCCTTTAACTTTCGAGCAGCACTAACTGCTTTGGATTCTCCTATCCTTGCACCCGTAAAAAGAACTTGACGATTTAGATTAGAGTGTTCAATAATGTCTAAATCAACTAGATCAAGGTGACCTACACCAAGCATCGCCAAATTTTTAGCAATTTCACACCCCAAACCTCCCACACCAACTATTAATACTCTTGAATTCTTTACTAATTTCTGCGACCACCCCTCTAAACGAAATTGACGATCGTATAGGTCTCTCTCTTCTACCGATAGTTCCTTTGCGAAAAAATCTGAATCCTTATCCAACATAATCACCATTACATTTTATAGAAAAAAAAAAATAAAAAAAATTAAAGGGCTCACGCCCATATATTATAAATTATGAAGAAAGTTTTATAAGTCTAACCAGCTGTACTCGCTGGGATTAATAGTATGTCATCGCCATCATTTACATCATAATCTCCTAAATCACTGTTTTCGTCCATAGTAACCCCTCCACAAGATATGTGGAAATCATTAGGATCAAGCCCATATAAATTTCCTAAAGTTTGTTTGATATCTCTTACTTTATTCCTATCATTCACAGTTAATTTCTCCTTTTTTTCACCTGGACCAATAGTTGACATGAAATATAAAGTCAATTTCTTCCCTCCAGATGGAACTTTACTTGCTGGAGTTTTAGATTTGACAGGTTCATTTACTCCTAGATCTTCATCAAAATCCTCAAAACTCATTCATATCACTTCCATTTTTTTTAATTTTTAATTTTATTAATCTTAATAAAATGGCGTTAAAAAGATATAATAAAATCCTATGGAATGATTTTGCAGTTTTTAATTTCTTATTAAAAACTAAATGCTGAATAATTGAATCCTCAAGAAATTATATTATAAATTGAATGAAACCCTATTAATATATATAAATTATAAAAAGTTGTTTTAGAGAGAACATACTATTATAAAAATCAGAAAAATCAATGGGATAAAAGTAAAGGTTTATGAATTCTCTGGATGATGTAGAATCTGTTGTTCTTGAATTAGTAAGAGAGTATTTAACAAAGAAAAATTTCTTTTCCATTAGAGATATTATCTCTTTTATAAACAATAGGGTACGATATAATCCAAACATAAATGAGAATAGAATAGAGTTAATTTTGAAAGATTTATTAAAAAAGAGAGTTATAATCCCTGGAACAAAACTGATGAAAAACAATATTATTGAGCATCCGAAAAGAAATGAGATCTTCAATTTTATAAAAAAAAATCCCTCAAATATTAATGAGATAATGAAAGTATTAAGAATTGGTAGTAATCAAGCTTTATGGCATTTATCATGCTTAGAGAAATTTCAATTTATCAGGTCAAAACAAATCAATAATCATAAAATGTTCTTCAAATTCGATTCAAATCCAAAATATGACCCATTTTTTTATTATTTAAAAAAGAATATTGTTCAAAATATAATCAGTTTTATGATAAGAGAAAATGAAGCATTAAAAATCACCGAGATAGCAAATGGTTTAAAAAAGAATCATACAACTATTAAAAAATATATGAATGTTTTAATAAGTCTAAAATTAATAAATATTGAAAAAGAAAAAAATAGAAATTTATACAAGTTAAACCAAAAAAAATATTCTAATATAAGAAAATTGATTCAAGATGAAAATGATTGAAAACTCCACTTTCATTCCAATCCCATTTAAATTTTCAATCACATATTTTAAATTCAGAACAAATCTAATTAAAAAATCATGAAAAAAAATTATCGAATATTAAGTGTTTTAGCATTATATATTGTTTGTATTTTGCTCTATGTAGTATTTTTCCTATACCATATAGAAAATACGCTTTTTTTTCTTGCACTCACTATAGGTAGTGTTGCTGTCTTATCAACTAGTACAGTATATACTGTTATACAATCTAAAAGTAGTTCAATTAAAACACTAAAAGAAAAAAAATATATCACAAAACCAAAATCAATTAAAAGAACATCTTCCACTATTCTTGAGAATTACATTGATGCTATGCCTTCTTTGGATGACTACGCTGAGTCAGATAAATCCTATAAGGACATGCCAATCATTGATAAATATATTTTTACAATTTTAAGCCAAGAAGAATTAAATAAGATTAACTCTCTGGATTTATCTAAAATGGATAAGATTTCATTTATCCGAGAAATGTTATACTATGATCCAAATGAGAGAAAAGATTTAATAGACAATATGATAAAGAGTAGAGATATTGTTGATGAAATGATCCCTTACATAGCACCTATAAACTCTGTTGAATTGGAAGACCAAATTCGTGTATATGTTAGATCTCTTTTAGAACCTGGTGAGAAAACAAAAATTATAATTATTGATACTGGTGAGTTTGTAGGTATCATTAAGGATAAGATTGCATTATTATTTGATTATGAAAATCAGGATTTTCTCTTGTCATCTGGTGGGATATTGTTGGATGAAACTTTACAAATTAAAGAATATAATATTGATGATGATGATGAAATTGCTCTTATACCCTCACGAAAAGAGAAAAATTAAGATTAAGATAATTTAAATTCAAATCTCTTTATTTGCTAAAGAAAAATTTAACCCGCAATACTAGCTGGAATTAAAAGTATATCATCTCCATCAGAAATGGAATAACTGTTTAAAGGATTAGTTTCATCCATTGTTATTCCACCGCAAGATAAATGAAAGTCATCAGGATCTAAACCAAATAAGTTTGCTACGGTTTCTTTAATATCACCAACAAGATTCCCATCATTAACAGTTAATTTTTGCTTTTTCTCGCCTGGACCTATAGTAGACATAAAAAAAACAGAGATTTTCTTACCACCACCCACACTCCTTTTAGTCGGAGTTTTAGTCTCAACTTCTTCCTCTGGAATATTTTCAAATGGCTCTTCTATATCATCTTCTTTAATTTCTTCAAATTCTTCATCAACTTCTTCTAAATCTTCATCTAATTCTTCTAAATCTTCGTCAAATTCTTGTTCATCAAATTCTTCATTAAATTCGTTATCAAAACCCATAGTACAAACCCTAATGATTATATATTTACTATTAATCACTTATTTTTTTGCTATAATTATATGAGAATAAAAGAAATTAGGATATATAAATAGAATCAAGAAAAATTCTATTTTTGAAATTATAATCGTGATTGGCAAACACTTTAGAGTCAGTATTAATATGACTTTATTAATAGAATATATTAAAAATACCTTTATTATGAACGACGAACCAATTCCTAAGTATCAAATTCGAGAAAAAACACCAGATGAAGAATCAGTCCTCATCCCTGATAAGAAGTTACTTAAAAAATTAAAGAAGGAAAGGATTAAATTAGACAAAGAAAAGAGTGAATGGGAAAAAGTTGTTAATCAAATTGAAAATTATAAGGAAAATATTGAGGATCTTGAAAAAATAAGAAAAGAAAAGGAACTTAAGATTAAATATCTCCTTGAACAACGAGATAATTTACAGAATGAGTTAGAAAAAACAAAAAATCAAATCACCCAGCGAAATATTGAGTTAGCAACCAAAGAACAACAATTTAGAGAAAAAATCAGAAGAAAGAATGAGGAATTAGATCAAAAAAATGCACAATTAGAAAAATTTCAAGAGAACTTAGATAGATTAAGAGAGGATATTTCAGATCAAAAAAAGAATTTAGAATGGGAGAAAGAAAGAACGGAAAAAAGAATAAAGGAAATTAAAACCAAAATACCTGGGATGGAAAGAAGAGAAAGTGCCTTAGAAAGAACTATTAATGATTTAGAATCTAAGTTGATGGATTTAAGAAATGAAATTAAAGATAAAACCAATGAACGAGATAATCTAAACAAGGAAATTCATAACTTACAGAGAGAGATTACTGATGAAAGAAATCGAATAAATGAAGAAAAGAAAAAATTAAAAGAAGAGAGGGATAAAACTCGTTATAAAAAACAAGATATTGATTTAAGAACTCGTGAAATTGATAAGAAAAAAGTAGATCTAAAAAAGTATAGAGATAAAGTTGAAAAAGATGCAAGTGATTTAAAAAGAAGAAGAACACAACAAGAAGCAAGACTTAAAGAATTAGAAAGGAAAACCTCGGCAGCAGAAAGTAAGTTCCAATCCTTAAATAGAAAAATTCCTACTTTTGAAGAAAAATATAGACGATTAAATAATGAATATAGGCAATTAGAAAAACAAAAATTAAATTTAGAAAGTGAAAAAAATACTATTCGAAGAGAAAGAGAAAAGTTAGAAAAAGATAAACAGCGATTTCTAAATGAGAAAAAGGCTTTTGAAAGAGAATTGAGACGTATTAAAAAGAAATCACCGTCAATCAAGACGAAGACTCCCTCTAATATTAAATCAAAAACTCCTTCAGGCTACTAATTATTAAAATTGTGAAGTTCATGAAAAATTTGCAGGCAATTGAAGGAGATTATATAGAAACTAAAAACACTAATTTATTTTTTGATGTAAAAGGTCTTCTCCATCCAGATGATTATATCATATGTTTTTTGAGATTTTTTCCTTCATTAGAAGGAGACCGGATAAAGAATGGTACCAAATATAAAAAAATCTACCAATTAGACAATAGATATGCCCTCTTGAAAGAAAGGTACCCAAAGTATCTTTTCTTTTCGAAAGAACTCGATTTAGAGGTTCAAGGAGTGCGTAAGAAAGAAATAAACGAAATTCATACTCCAAGAAAATTTTTTAAAAAGCTACTAGAAAGAAAATATTTAACTAGTATTGAAATTCAGTCAAGAGAATTATGTGAATTATTAATTTCGCAAGGAGATATTTCTGAAGATTCAATAGGGATTACAGGATCAACAATGGTAGGATTGAATACTGAAGATTCTGATATTGATCTAATAATATATGGTACAGAAACTTCTCTGAAATTCCATGAAAAAATGGGCCAGATCTTTAAGAGTTCTGATAAAATTCGGAATTATAATAATGAAGAATATAAATTTCATTATGATTGGAGAGTTGGTGGTTCTGATATTCCCTTTGAAGATTTTTTAAGAAGTGAGCGAAGAAAGTTACATCAAGGCAAATTTATGGAACTTGATTTCTTTATAAGATACATAAAAAGTCCTATTGATTGGAAAGGTAATTTTTATGATTACCAATATAAAAATCTTGGGAGAATTAAACTCAAAGCTGAAATTTTAGATTCAAGAGATTCAATTTTTACACCATGTTCATACAAAATAAAACCTCAAAAAATTCTCGAAAGTACTTTGAAATTAAATAATATTAACTCAAGCGATATAAATGAAATTAACTCATTTAGAGGGCGGTTTTGTGAACAAGCTAAAGAAGGAGAGAAAGTTTTAATAGAAGGAAAATTAGAAAAAGTCAATTTTAGAAATTCTTTAGAATACTATCGTATTTTATTGACTGATCAAATAAAAGATAAAATGCTTATCCTAAATTAAAAACATATAATTAATAGGTTATTAAAATGTTTTTATTAAAGTATGATTTTTAATAACTGATGGATATATTTAACGCTGATCTCCATATTCATAGTCCTCATTCAATTGCAGTATCAAAATCGTTGAATTTGGATACTATGCTGGAGACTTGTAAGAAGAAAGGTTTAAACCTTCTTGGAACAGGTGATATTTTACAACCAGAATGGTTTAAATATATTAAAAACAATTTAGAAAAACAGAATGATGGTTCATTTTTATACAAAGATATTTGTTTTATCCTACAGACAGAAATTGAAGATATTGAAAGTATACATCATGTGGTTTTATTTCCTGATTTTAGTTCTGTTATAGAAATTCAGAATAAATTAAAACCATATTCTAAAAACATCTTGGGTGAGTGGGGCGGAAGACCAAGAGTGAATTTGTCACCCCCTGCCTTAGTCGATATTATTTCAGATTCTGGAGCTATAATTGGTCCTGCTCATGCATTTACTCCTTTTAAAGCCATCTTTCGACAAGGAAAATTTGAATCTCTTGAGGATTGTTATGAAGGAGCAACTAAAAAAGTAAGTTTTATTGAGTTAGGTCTTTCTGCTAATACAGATTTGGCAGATCGCTTGAAAGCCCTAGAAAATGTATCATTTCTAAGCAATAGTGATGCTCACTCACAAGATCCACGTTCTTTAGGTCGAGAGTTTAATAGATTTGATACTGATAATCCATCGTTCGATGAAATTGTATTAGCATTAGAAAGAAAAAATGGAAGAAGGATCAATCTTAATGTAGGTCTACATCCTAAGCTCGGGAAATATTACAATATGTTTTGTAATAAATGCAGAAGAAGGATATTATTCAAGAATGCTAAAAAAAAAGTAAGTGAAATTTTTAACCAATACTCAATAACAGATAATTTTGTTATCTACTATTCAAATGATCCTATATCTTCAAGATTAAATTATTTAGAACAAGTTTCCAAAAATAAGGTTAATTGTCCGGCTTGTAAAGAAGAATTCAATAAAAATTTTAAGGTTAAACTAGGAGTTAGTGAAAGAATTGAAAAAATTTCTACATATTCAGAACCTAAGCACCCAGATCATAGACCTCTCTATATCAATGCTATACCTTTAGTAGATATTATCCGGTCAGTAAAAGGTATTAAAAGTGCAACAAGTAAAACTGTGTCTAATGAATATAATAAAATAATTCAGGAACTTGGAACGGAATTTGAGATCTTAATAGATATCCCAATTCAAGTAATTGAAAAGTATGATCAGACTATTGGAACTGTAATAAAAGCACTTAGAAATAATGAGATTGAATATACTCCAGGTGGTGGAGGAACTTATGGTAAAATTAATTTTGACTTGTAATTAATCTTATTCTAACAAATTAGTTTTATTATAAATTAGATATTAAATTCCAAATTAAGATTAAGTAATTCTCCACAGCGATGGCATACCATCCAATCGAAAATTTTTAGAGAAACAACCATCAACTCTATATCCTTTCGTGGAAATTGATTTTTGAACGTCTTCTTGTAATCACCATTTGGACAAGTAATTATAGCTCTCACTTTAATTAATTCACTATTTTCTGATGATTCTACTGACTCCTTACCGTTGCCTTGAATTTTATCAATTTCCATTTTTTTTTACCCCGAAACCATGACTATCATGATAATATAGACTTATAAATTTATTCTCTTAACTGATTTGTCTTCTTTTTCAAAAGAAAAAATTGATATCATACTATTTATGTATATTGGTTAAAATTTCATCGTTTTAATAAAAAAATCATTAAATAATTTAAATATGATTTAACGTATTACACAGATATTTCTTCCATTTTTAATTCAAAATATGTGTGTATTATCTAGATACTATTTTTGTGTTGATAATAAATGAGTAATGATGAAATTTTTGATTTAGTTGAACTTGCAAAATCCCGAGCATCAGTAAGAGAAAGGTTTAATGAAATAGCAACCCATAACCAAAATCCTAATTCTAATCCAAATTGTGATGATGACAAGTTTTTGGCAGATCTTTTAAAAGTTTTGAAAATTAAGACATATGTAGTTGGTGTTGGAGGAGCAGGTAATAATACAGTTTCTAGATTAGAAGATATGGGTATCAGTCATGCTGAAACTATTAATATTAATACTGACGCACATGATTTATATTATTCAAATTCAAAACACAAAATCCTCATAGGAAAAGAACGTTGTAATGGATTAGGCTCAGGTAATGATCCCTCAGTCGGTGCTGAAGCTGCAGAAGAGGATCGTGAAAGGCTGAGCAACACATTAAACGCTGATATTATCTTTTTAACATGTGGACTAGGTGGTGGCACAGGAACAGGAGCAGCGCCTGTTATTGCATCAGAAGCAAAAAAAAACAATGCTATCGTTGTTACCTTTTGTTCACTTCCATTCACATCTGAGGGTAAACAAAGAACAGTAAGGGCTCAATTAGGCTTAAAAAATCTTGCTCAATATTCGGACTTTCTAATTCCAATTCCAAACGACAATTTATTGGGGATAGTTGGAAAAATACCCATGATTACAGGATTTAAGATCATGGACGAAATCCTAATAAGGAATATAGGTGAAGTTGTTAATTTAATTAATAATTGTGGTTTAGTTAATATAGATTTCGCAGATGTGAAAAAAACACTTTTAGAAAACCCTAACGGAAAATATCCTTCAGGATTAGTAGGAATTGCAGAATGTATAGGAGATGACTCTGATTTAATTGAAAAAGCAAAATTAGCATTAAATAATCCTCTTCTAAAGCCAGATCCTAGACAAGTGAACAGATGCTTAGTATCAGTAACAGGTGATCATACTTTAACTTTATCAAAAGTCGATAAAGTAGTATCTACTATCTCAAATGAAATCCCTGAAGAAGCTCAATTAAAATTTGGAGTTCAGAATAAACCTGATATGGGTTCCAAGATTAAGATTATGGTATTAGCCAATGGTCCTGTTTCTCCTTATGTAAGGGCGGCTGTTGACTCAAATATGGATTTCACTCCTACAAGTATAGTCGGATTTTAAAATTTTTTTTGAAGATTTATCTTATTTTATTCCTTTTCCATTATTATCAAAATAAAATTTATAGAATGATATTTTAAAATGAGTAAAAAAGAAATGCCTTTAGATATTCTCAAGGCAGAAATTCGCAAATTTTTAAATAACAGGAAAGTACTAGTACTTTGTACATGTCACAGCAATATTCCTCGAGCAACTCCCATGGATTTTTATACAGAAAAAGATAGTTTTAATATATATGTAGGTCCCGCTCCTGGAAGGAAAGTAAGGAATATAGAAGAGAATCCTATTATAAGTATTGGAATTTATACTCCAATGTCTGAAGGAAAGATTCAAGGTATGCAAATTACTGCAACAGGAAAAGAAAGGTTGATATTTTTAAAAGAAGGAGATGAAGAGTTCAAAAAAGCACAAAATATCGTCCGAGGAAGAAGAAAACTTATATTGAAAATAATTCCTGAAAAAATTGAGCTTCTTGACTATGATTTTATTAATGAAGGATATTCAAGACTTCAAGTTCTAGAATTATAAGAATAGCTTTTCTATAACCTTTTAAGAGAAATTAATTACGATTAAATTCATCTTAAGCATAAATTAATTAAATATTTCTAAGTTCACTTTCTAATTATATTTAATGAATCTCTATTTTGTCCCTGTGAAAATAAGATACCCAAAATGACCTTCTTTTAGGGTCTTTTGAAATTTTCTTGAGAATTTCAGTGTAGGAGATAATTTTTTTCGCATTTCTTTGTTCACAATCATATAGTAAAGCATTTTAAACATTATTTTTACGAGTTCACCAAATGAATAAGATCTTTTAAAGATTTCATCATAATATTCATTCATTTTAATATCATTAAATCCAGATTCAATAAAAATCTGTTCCCATTCTTGAAAAGTTCTGATTCTAATCGGTGCCCCTATAACAATGGACATAATCTTACTTATCTCTTCCACTAATTCTAAACTTAGAGATTCCTTCATAAATAAGTCTAGAGTACCTATTTTGCCGTTTGGTTTTAGAACTCGTTTATATTCCTTAAGAACCTTGATTGGATTTGGTACAAGTGCCGTAATTGCTTCACCGAAAACAATATCGAATGAATTATCGGAAAAAGGCAAATTTTCTACATTCGCTTTTTGAAAAAGAACATTTGTTAGGTTTGATTTCTGTGTTTCTTTGCAGGCTATTTCTAATACGAGATCGCCTAAATCAATACCTGTAATCTCACAATTGAATTTTTCTCCAATATACCTGGTGATATAACCTGTCGAACATCCTGCTTCTAAGATTTTTGGTTTCTTGGTTTCATTTATTTTTAATACTTCAATTAGTCTATTAGTTCCTTTCCATCCTCCAAAAGTTGGGCTTGTCATAGCCCCTATATATGCTTGAAATTCATATAATCCGAGTTTTCCGATTTTTTTTTTAGATAATTTTTTCATATTATATATAACATTTCTAATAAAAAATAATACACCCCGTACATGTACGGGAATAAATTAATGCTTATAAACTGAATTTGTAAATTTTTCTCCATTTTAACCAGATTTCGATAATACAACAAAGGTTGAAATGAACCTAGTTTATAAACCCATAAGAATTTGTTTAATAATTGCATTTTCCGCTTTTCGCAAATGTTCCACAAACGTGGATTTCGTAATATTCATGTATTCTGCAATTTGCCCCGCATTCATCTTTCGAGGCCATTCATAATAACCAAGTTCCTTTGCAAGAAGGATGGCATCCCGCTGGCGTGGAGTGAGACCATCAAGGAGGTCTTCCGAGGATTGATCTGGTTTTTGGACACTTATTAATTTTATCTTCCCGTACTTTTGGAGTTGAGTAAAAAAAGGATCAAGATATTTATTTTCTGTTATGAGGGAAAAAGTAAATTTTGACTTGTTTCCAAAAAAGGGAAGGTCAAAGATTATATCATCAAATAATGAAAACATCTCTTTATTATGAATATCCTTCGCAAAAATAGTCTGAGAAAAGTTCAAACTCACTAGACAAGTATGGATGACTCTTTCAGAATGAAAAACTTCAAGTATTTTGAAATTTCCGTCAGCATAGCTACTCATTAATTGTTTCTTGGGCTTTAAATGGATATCGAGCACCAAAAATTTGCGATTATTCTCAAAATCAAGTTTTAAAAGCTTCTTTCCTTCTATATAATCAAATTCCTCGAAAATCTTTTGGTAATCCAATCCAAAGTTTTTTATCTGTGAGGGATCTACTTCGATTATATATTTTTTCATGGTTATGTATATTATCATTTTCATGATATAAAAAATCCCAGCAATATACAAGAATCAATTTATTCTTAATAAACCCATAAGTAGATTTCTTCAAGGGATAAACAACATGAAAAGAAAGGGTGATATTTTAAAAAAAAAAAGATATAGAGATTTTAGAAAGACATAAAATATTGTCCATGGAAGACGAATACTTATATTGAAAATAATTGAAAGATATTCAAGCCTTCATGTTTTAGAATTTTAGTTCACTATGACATTAAATAAATTATATTTCTTAAAACCAAAGCGTTCATACATTTTTTGAGCCGGAATCCCTTCAGTAACTGTAAGAATTGCTTTTCTATAACCTTTTTTCCGAATATTATTCAAGGATTTTGAAAGAAGAGCCCTTCCAATTCCTCTACCTCTGAGATTTTTTTCAACTGCAATGTTTTGAATCATAAATTCACCTTCTTGATCTCCATCTTCTACAAGACATATTCCAACAATTTGTTCCTTTTTATCCCTTACAACAAATGAACAATCTTTCAGCATATAAGTAGTCATACTATTTTTCAAATATTCTAAATAAAGAGGAACTGAATTTATGTCTTCCCAAAAAGTTGTATCTGGATGATTTTTGAAAGCATCAACACATAGTTCTGCTATTTCTAAAAAGTCAATTTCATTAAAGTGAGTAAAGGAATATTCAGGTAACAACTCATATGTTTTATTAAACGTATCTAAGATCAGTGTCATATTATATCTTTTCACTATACTGTATCCAAGTCTTTTTAGTGGATTCGCTAAGTAGTCTTCTGGAAAAGTAAATGCAGCATTATCAAATTTGATATCCTCATTAGTAGATTTTAACTTTTTAATGGCTTCTCTTAAAAGAATAAATGCAACTTCTTCTCTATTAGTGGTATTTAGTATATAAAAATGCCTAATTAAAGCGAAATTTTGGTTTATATGTCTAAAAATTAAGAATCCTAAAATATCATCTTCCTTTCTGATTTCAAAACTTGTAAAATTATCCCTTCCAGATTTAATAATATTTTCAATTCGTTCATACCAAGATTCTGCTTCTTTTAAATCTTCATGCTGAACATTATTTGCAAAATAGTTAATTAAAGATTCTCGTAGATTACTAAGTATTTTTTCATATTTACTCTGTGAATAATTCGATTTTAATACAATATACAATTAGATACACCTATAAGAATAATTAAAAAAAAGAATTGTTTAATTTTTTTAAAAATTTTGGCATTATAGCATCATCTTGATTATTTCTTGGGCATCAAATAATACTTCGGGATAGTATTTATAACCTTCTACTTGAGCATAGACTGTGTATCTTCTACCAATTGCTTTCAACCCTTCCATTATTTTATCATCTGGGCATTCATACACAGCATAAGTTTTAAGCATACCCTCTGTTGACATTACCATCCAATGCTGTACTCTTTTTATAAAATCAGGATATGCTGGTTTATCTTTAGCTGTATATACCTTTAACATTTCATTTCCTTTGTTCTGTGGAGTCCAACCTGTAACTAAAATATGAGCCATTTGATTTCCACCTCACTTTAAATTAAAGAATAGATTTCTTTGTAAGTTGAAATTATTTCAATAATTTAAAAGCTTTATCAATTAAATTGAAGAGGTTTACGATTCTAATTGTTCTCAAAAAATTACGTATTAACCTTTCGGATCTAAAGCTTTATTAATTTTTTCTTTTAATTGTATTATGGAAAAGGGTTTTTCCTGAAAACTTATTGCCCCTGCTTTCATGGCAATATCTCTAATTTGAATATCTGCACTAGCAAAAATGATTTTCATATTAGGTTCTATTTCTAAAATCTCTTTCATTGTATCTATACCATTTTTAATTGGCATTCGATGATCCATAATTATTAGATCTGGCTTTGTCATAAAGTCTTTAAATTTTAAAATTGCTTCCATTCCATCATATGCACACCCAACTACTATATGTCCAAAAACCTGTAAAGCATTAATATATAATTTTACAATATTTAGGTCATCTTCAACAATGAATATATTTGGTATTATCAATCCACCTCAGGTAGTAATAGAATGAATTTGGATCCCTGTTTATAGTCATTTGTAATTCTATCTTCTACCCAAACTAAACCATCAAGGTTTTCTATAATTTTTTTTACTAGTGATAAACCTAAGCCCATTCCTATTGTTGATTTATTCTGATTATAAGCACGATTGAAAATAATTTTTTTTCTTGAGTCTTCAATTCCTCTTCCATTATCAGAAAATTCAACTCTAATAAATGGTTTTTCGTCTCCTAAAACTTTTAATATTCTAATTGAGATAAAAACTTCTTCATTATCATTATGGATAATTGAATTTAGTAAGATATTTTCAATTGCTTCATTTAAAAGCTCATTACCAAGAATTAAGAACTTAGATTGATTATTTGGTTCAACTTTGACTGAAATTCTTTTATTTTTTGATGAGTTTTGGATGTTGTTAATAATTTGCTGAACTATTTGATAAATATTCATCCTAATTAAAGATTGCTCAAAAGAATCTAAGTCGGAAAACTTTTTAATATTATTAATTAAATGAGTTGCTCTATCTATTTGAGAATGGATATTTTCTAAGAACTCATCATTTTGTATTGTTCCTGTCTTACTTTTAAAATTTAATTCATATAACTCTAATGATGTACAAATAGATTGTAGTATATTTCTCATATCATGAGTAAAAAGATCTTTATAAAAATTCTCCCGATGGAATGCTTCACGATATTTTTCTTCTGATTTTTTTAATTTCCTTTCAGATTCTTTTCGCTCACTGATATCTCGAGCAAATATACAATTATATTCTTTATTATCATATTTTATATAATTTATATATGCTTCAATGGGAAAGAATTCTCCATTCTTCTTTTGATGATCTGTTTCTATAATAATTGATCCTTTTTCTTTGATTTTTTCCCAGGTGGGTCTCCAGGCATCTTTGGGAAAATTGGGGCTGATATCAAAACCTTTCATTTTAACCAATTCCTCACGAGAGTATCCTAATGATTTGCACATTGCTTCATTTACATAAAAGATACTAAATTGATCATCCAACCAAAAGGCAGGTTCAGAACTATGATCCACTGTGAATTGTGTAAACCTTAAAGCATTTTCTGCTTTTTTTCTTTCAGTTATGTCAATAAACATACCTATAAGGGCTGGGCGATTATTGAGAATAAATTTTTTAAAAAGAGCATCTGCCCAAAACAATTCACCTGATTTTTTAAGTCCTCTAGTTCGAAATTGAATTTCATTTATATTTGGATCAGTTTGTATTTGATCTATATATTCTACTTCACGTTTAAGATCATCAGGGTGAATTGTTTTAGCAAACTCTCCAGGTAGCCAATTTTTCATTTCCTCTAAGCTATATCCAAAAATTTCAACTGCTTTTTTATTGGCATATACTATTTTTCCATCTTGTATAATTCCAATGCCTACTAATATTTGTTCAGAAATCATTCTAAATTTTCTCTCAGAATTCTCTAAATCTTGAAGAATTTTTTTTTTTTCAGTAATTTCAAGAATAACTCCTTGGAAATGGGTAATCTCACCATCAGAATTTCTTCTTATAAAGGTTCTGTCATCAACCCATAAAATCTCTTTTGATTTATTAAAAATTCTATATTCTTGAGTAAATTCTGTTAAATTTGTTTCGCAATATGTTGCAACCTCTTTTGTTACGCGTTCTAAGTCTTCTGGATAAATCATTTCAGAATATTTAATTTTACCAGACATAAATTCTTCCCTAGTATATCCAAATTGTGTAATATTTTCAGAAACAAACTCTACTGGCCAATCTTCTTCATTTTTCCAAAGAAATACGACAACAGGACTTTTATTTATTATAACTTCTAATTCTTTATATCGTTTCAATAGATCATCTAATTCACGTTTGATATTAGTCATATTTTTAACACTTTAACTTTAATATTTACTTTAATTACCTAATTTCCTTTAAAAATTATATAAGAATATATTTTTAATTTTTTGTATAGAACCTTATCTAGGAAAAGGGATAATAAAATTGTTAAGAAATAAAATATTAGATGAAATTATTATAGGAGAATCATAATTTTCTTGATTATTTTATAAAATAATTTTGATTATCATAATCTGATTAAAGTGCTTACCGAAAAAGAAAAGTTTATCTTTGGCAGTATATACTTTTATCATTTCATCCCCTTTGTTCTGTGGAGTCCAACCTGTAACTAAAATATGAGCCCTATGATTTCAACCTCACTTCAAAATTCTAAATTAGAATTTTTTATAAGAAGAAATTGTTTCTATTGTTTAAAAGCTTATTCTGATGAGAATCTAATCTTGGCTTTATTTATATCTATAATCAGAAAATATTATTCTTCCATTAAATAGATTGGATTGGAAAGAAATATTCCTATTAATTTTTAAGCTTAGATCCAATTGTTATTAAATAACCCTGAAATTTTAAAAATTCAATATCGTTAATTCCATTCGGTTCCAATAGACCTCTAAGTTCTTCTTCGGTAAAAATATAATTAATGTTTAGCTCATTGTAGATATTTATGAGACCATCAATAAATATATGATTAATCGGTTCGACAAATAAGTAAGTTGAGATTGTAATATAACCTCCGGGTTTTAACACTCGTATAGCTTCTTTTATTAAATCTTTTGCTGTCAAACCAAAGAAATCTATATCTTTCCGAAATCTTCCGAGATATATACCATTAAAAAAACCCTCAGGTTCTCTAATTAATCCATTTTCTACATGTGTAAATGTAAATTTATCTATTCCTTTTAAAGCATATTTATAAAATGATTTTTCAGTCAAGATTGTCATATTCTCAGAAACTTTTAAAAAAAAATCTAATCCAAATTCATGAAATTCATCAACATAGATTATTAGTCCCGGGTCAAGATCTACTAAATTGTACTTTTCTTTGATTAACATCGCTGATCCTTTAGGGAACTTATACAAGTTAGGAATGAATGTTTCTAAAAGAGAATGGAATATGATTTTTATGAAATTTAATGTGATTTCTGTCTTTTCTACTTCTTTTACTTTATTTTTTTTTCGAATAAATTTTATCAATCCTTTCTTTTCTAAATTTACTAAATTATTATAGAAACTCGAGGTTGAAATGGATTTTATTTCTTTATCTATTTTTGTAAAATCCTTGATGCTTTTATCAATAGAAGATTGGTTTAATAATAATTTTTTTTCCTTATTTAATAATAAACTATTTACTTCTAAATAAAGAGAATGTCTTTTAACAGGCTTTACTTGGTTCAATAATATTTGTAATGTGAGTAGATCTAAAATTGAAAGATTATAATAGTTTTGTAGTTTAATATCTATAGCAATTTTATCATTATTATCATTTTTCATCTTATTTCAAATCTCATTAACTTCAGTCATTCTAAACTATTTATCTTGAATATTTAATTCCCTATAAATTTTTAAATATTTCAATTATATTTTTTCAAGATAAAGTTTTTAAAAAAGTAGATTATGAAATAAAAATATTTAAATATTTGTAAAAAATAAATCATTAATATTGAAAAAAAGATCTTAATAGTAATATTAAACAACTTTAAAAAAAGGTCTTAAAAATCTTATTTCAAAATGAAATTGATGAATTAATAAGTTCATTAGCTACAATTCCTTTTATTGTCTTGGTTCTTATTGGTTTTTGTTATCTTTTATTTAAATGGAAAAAGTACGAATCAAAAATAATTTTGAAAATAGCTATTTTACTTTCAATCATGGTTGGAGTAGTATCGTCTGTTTCAACATTACAACATACAATACTTGAGAATAGTAATTTAACAGTTTTTGTAGCGGCTCCCCTTCTTATTATTATGATTATTGTAATAATATATTACATATCTAAGGTAATCGAAGAACAATATACCGCTTTAAAAAAAGTTATTGATGTTGCGAATGAAAATTCTATTAATGTATCAAATATGTCAACGGAATTAGCAGCAAGTGCTAATGAAGTAAATGCGGCTTCCGAAGAAATCGCAAACACTTCGCAAGAAATCTCACAAGATAGTCAACAAATATTAGCCTCTTCTGATGAAATCCGTGGAATAATGTCAATCATAACAAATATTTCGGAACAAATTAACTTATTGGCATTAAATGCTAGTATAGAAGCGGGGAGGGCGGGAGAATATGGACGAGGATTTGCGGTTGTTGCAGATGAAGTCAGAAAACTTGCAGAGGAATCGAGAAGTGCTGTAAAAAATACCGGAACGAAAGTTAACGATATAATTAAAAAGATTCAGATAACTACAACTTCAATGGAAGGAATAAGTGCTTCTACAGAACAACAAACGTCATCTATGGAGGAAATTTCAGCAACTGCTAATAAACTGAATTCCTTAGCTGAGGAATTAAAACTTTCTTTAGTTTTATCAATGAAAAAAGTTTTATCAAAGAAAAAAGAGAAGAATAAAAATAGGACTATTAAGGAAAAACTACTTGAAAAACCAATTAAAGTTTAAAAATTAAAGATTTTAATTTTTTTTTTCAAATTTAATTTAAAGGGTGTTTTCATTATAAGAAAAGTATTTATTATTGAAGATGATGAGACTACAATTAAATTATATAGATCTATTTTTAAGATATATAAATATAAGATATTGGAAATAGCAAGAAATGGTCAAGAAGCTTTAGAGTTATTTAGAACATTAGACAATAAACCAGATATAATATTAATAGATTATCGCCTTCCTGTTAAAGATGGATTAAAGGTTACAGAAGAGTTGTTAAAAATAGATCAAAACCTTAAGATCATTATAATAAGTTCTGATATTACGATTAAAAATAAAGCTATCCTCACAGGAGCTATTAGTTTTATTGAAAAACCTTTCATGATTGATTACTTTATTAAAAAAATATCCAAATGTGTTGAAAAAGAATTGAAAATAATAGATATATAAAATTAAAGTTTTTATTAATTCAAAAATGTGATATACATGTTAAAAATAAAGAAAAGAAATAAAAATAGGAAAAATTATAATCCTATTATAGAAAAATTTGAAATCATTAGTAAAAATTGTAATTTAATTAATTCACTTTTAGATTTTGTGAAGATTCAAGTAAAAATCTTAAATGATAATCTGAAAAAGACCACAGAGTCTAATTTAGATAATATTCATAGAAAAGTTGAAGAACATAATAAATTCGATCTACCTAATTAAATTCTATCATGCAAGAAATCACAAAAAATCCTCCTTTTGTAGTTAATATTAAAATATAAAATTTAATTTTGTTTTCTCTTATTTCAATATTTAAATCATAATATTATAATCAAAACAATTTTAGGAGAAGAAACATTAGATTCTTCAATAATTACTAATTATTAGCATCGAATCATAATGCTCTCCGTTCAACTTGTTAACCAACTTAAAGATTGTAGAACAGATAAGGAATTAAAAAAGATTTTCAAAAAAATTGCATCAAAAAATCCTGATGTTTATTTTCCAACTAAGGAACTTAGAGAATTAGGATATACAAGAAAAAAATGTGAACAATGCGGAACATATTTCTGGACGGTAGATAAAGATCGAAAAGTATGTGGAGACCCATTTTGTTCTGGTGGATTTCAAGTTACAGTAAATAATCCTTCGAAGGTGAAACTTTCATTTATAGGAGTTTGGGAGAAGATTGTTGAGATTTTAGAACCGAGAGGTTATTTACCTATTAGGAGATACCCTTGTGTAGCTAGATGGAACCCTACATCAGAATTTACAATAGCATCTATATCTGCCTTCCAACCATATGTCATTACAGGTGAAGTTGAACCTCCTGCAAAAAAACTTGTTATCCCTCAATTTTGTTTGAGATTTAACGACATCGAAAATGTAGGTGTCACATCTTCACATAATACAGGATTTGTTATGATAGGTCAACACGTATTCGTATCCCCTGAAGAATGGAATCAAGGGGAACTTTTTATGGATATTCATGATTTTATTCATAAGGGAGTAGGGTTACCAAAAGAAGAAATAACAATACATGAAGACTCATGGGCAGGAGGAGGTTCATTTGGTTGTAGTCTTGAATTCTTCAGTAGAGGGGTGGAACTTTTTAATCAAGTGTATACAATGTTTGAGCAAACTCCTGAAGGACCACGAGAACTTAAGCTTAAAGTACTTGATATGGGATTAGGTCAAGAACGTGTGGCATGGTTCTCTCAAGGTACTCCTAATATGTACGAGGCAATTTTTCCATACGTTTTATCGAAATTAAGGGAAATTACTAATATTGAGATAGATTTGAATCTATATAACCAATTTTCGCGTTATTCTGCTTATCTAAATGTGGATGAAGTAGATAATATGGATGAAGCATGGAATAGCGTTGCCAAAGAATTAAAAATTGAATTAAAGGAATTAAAAAACAAAATATTGCCAATGACGGCACTATACTCAATCGCAGAACATTCACGCACCTTACTCTTTGCAATAAACGATGGTAAACTTCCCTCAAATGTTGGTGGAGGTTATAATTTAAGAGTAATCTTTCGTCGTGCTATAAGCTTTATTGATAGGTTCAAATGGGAAATTGATATGTCCGATGTTTGCCAATGGCACGCTGAAGAATTAAAAGGGATCTTCCCTGAAGTTTCAGAACATCTAGATGAAATTCGTGAAATTCTAAACGTTGAGAAGGAAAAATTTTATGCTACAAAACAAAAAGCAGGAAAAATCATAGAGAAATTACTTAAAAAAGGAGAGATATCTACTGAGACTTTAATTGAACTTTATGATTCTAATGGTATAAGTCCTGATATGGTAAAAACAGCAGCTAAAAAGTATGGTATCAAAATAAATATTCCTGATGACTTTTATAATCTAGTAGTCCAAAGACATGAAATAGCCGAACAAGTCCATGCCACAGGAAAAGATATAGAATTAGATTTAGAAGGAATTCCTGAAACTAAATCACTATATTATTACGACTATACTAAGATTTCTAATGAAGCAAAAGTATTGAAAATAATCGATAAAATGGTGGTTTTAGATAAAACAGTTGTATATCCAACTTCAGGAGGGCAACTTCATGATATAGGAACAATAAATGGACAAACCTTCTCAGACGCTTTTAAACAAGGGAATCATACTGTGCATATTTTAGATGAAACCCCTACTTTTAAGGAGGGAGATATTGTTAAAGTTGAGGTTGATAAGGAATGGCGTACTCAACTCTCCCAGCATCACACAGCTACTCATATTGTTAATGCAGCAGCACGAGATGTTTTAGGTAGTCATGTAAATCAAGCAGGAGCGAAGAAGACTTTAAAAAATTCTCATTTGGATATAACACATTATGAACAAATTCCAAGAGAAAAGCTTCTGGAAATTGAAAACAAGGCAAATCAGATTGTAAACAAAAAAATTAACCTTAATCTTAGTTTTATTCCCCGTGCTAAGGCAGAAAAAGAATATGGAATGATAATTTATCAAGGGGGAGCTGTTCCAGGAAAGAATTTAAGAATTGTAGAAGTACCTGGAGTAGATGTTGAAGCTTGTGGAGGCACACATTTAAATAATACTTCTGAAACGGGATATATACATATAACTAAATCACAAAAGATTCAAGATGGGATTGTCAGGCTTACATTTGTAGCTGGAGAAGCTACAAATAAATTAAAAGAAAAACATAAAAAAATTCTTAAAGAATTAAAAAGCATATTAAATATCGAACGTAAACAACTTGTCGGACGTGTAGAAGAATTATTTGAAAAATGGAAAAATCTCAATAAGTCGCTGAAAACTGGTAATATAGATCAGGAGGATTTGCATTTAACCTCCAAGAAAACATTTGAAGGTGATGTACTATCAGAGATTTCTCAAATACTTGGAACTAAAAAAACTGATGTCCCTTCTAAGGTTCAAAAGTTATTAGAGGAATGGGAAGAAAATAAACAAAAACTAAATCAGAAAGATATTAGTGTTTATCTAAGTAAAACATTTGCAAAGAATTTATATAATAATGCTGAACAACATGATCAATACACTTTAATTTATCATACATTTAACAATATATCTCAAAAAGATTTAAACAATATAAGCTCAAACGTTCAAAAATACGTGGATAATTCTATTAATTGGTTTTTTGATGAAATTGAAAAAGGAACATATATCACTGGAATGATGTCTCCAGAAATTGCTGAAAACACTGATATTAGTTTAAATAAATTTATAAGAGAGGAACTACAACATTATGAATTTAGAGGAGGGGGTAAAGATACTTATGTATCTGGATATATAAGTAGTGAAAGAGGAAAAACTAATACTGTTGCAAATCGTTTTGAAGCAAGCTTTAATAAATATATAGATAAAAAAATTAAGAAGAAAAAAAAGTAAGTTATTAATCTACATCTTTAGATATAGAAGAAATTAAAAAATACATTATTTAGTAAATTAAATCTTTAGCATTAACATTATTCCTCTCTTATAATTAAATAGAGAGATTCATTACGAATAAATGCTTCAACAAAACAATTCCAATTATCTTTCAAAACTTTTTCAAAGTATTTTGCCCAAAACTCACTATAATCTTTTGTTAAATCATGATTAAATCTCATTTGATATGTACCTTTATCATTCTTCTCTAATTCTACATTGTAAAAATAATTAGCTGCTTGCCACATTCCTTTAAGACCATTTAAAAATTCTTCGAATGTCATTATTTCTTTCCTTTTCCCTAAATACCATTCAATTGATTCAACAGCAATGTTTTTTGTGAAAACCTCCTCGACCTTACCTTTGATATAGTTAAGATATGTTGTTTTTCCAACTAAAAGCATATTTAATTCATCTCTAGCTCTACACCATATACTTCTTTGATCCATTAAATGTGGTTCTTTAAATTTTTTTAATGATTTAATCCCTGCATCTACAACAGCAGATTTTGAACCGAATTCTTCTTCATATTGCTTTAAAATTTCATATGACTCATGGGAAATGGTCGCATGAACAGATTTTTTATAAATTTTTTTTTCATTGGACATAATCTTGATGAAAAAATTGAATAATATATTTTTATGACATATATAATGTCATAATCTAACATAATATTTAAATATTCATGTCATTTCATAACGAATATATGACATATTTTTTTTTTCTTATATTTATTAGGCCAATGAAAACTACAATAAATAAAGATAAGAAAGATTTTAATGAATCAGATAAACAAAATACAGAATTCCCATCTTGTTATGATAATTTTAATAATAAGTCTGAAATTTGTCAGAAGTGTAATTTAAAAGCCCAATGTAAAAAAATTCCCCCTCCGAATGATTCTGAATGGTGTTGTAATCCCCCTTAACTATTTAATAATAAAAATATTATAGTGAAGTGATTTATGGAAAAAAAAATCTGTGAAAGTTATATTGGTGGATATAAATGGAGATCAAGTGACAAAATATATTATAAATTAACTGGAAGAAAAATTAATTCTAAATACTTTCCTACTATTCCAGTTTCTGTTATTTATTTACCTGATCTAATATCAAATAAAAATCTATATGGTCTTTTTTGGAGTACTCCAACTTTTAAGGATACTGATTGTCAATACTTATTTCATGTTTATGATGAGTATGATATTGATTTTGTTATCTCAACTTCTTCTGGAAATACAGTTGAAAGTATGGCCAACGTTATAAAAAGGTATAATCAAGAATCAAAAAAAAAAATTAAGGCTATTCTATTAGTTCCGGAAATTTCCTCATTTAAAGTTTCTAAAAGCGCCATTGAGAATAACCCTTATGTATATTACGTTGTTCTAAAAAATTCAACATTAGATAGTATAAGAGAATTTGCGAGTAAACTCAAAGAAAAATTGTTAGAACGGTTTAATATAGTTTTAGCAGACGCAAATTTAAAAACAGCTGCATATAGTCAAGTTGGTTTTGTGTTAGATCAAATGAATCTTTTAAATGATGATGTTTGTTTTGTTCAGACAGTATCAGGAGGAGTTTGTCCTGCTGGAGTGATTGAATATGCATCATTTTATAATATAAATCCAGAATTATTAGTAGTTCAGCCTTTTGATAGTAAAACTACTCCAATAATCGATGCCTTAAATGAACATTCACTAGGCCATGATCCTTTTGAAATTTTTCAGAAATGGAATTATGAAACTTCTAATATTGAGACCACATTAGGTAGCACTAAACCACTATACGCGATTGAAAAATTTATTCAATGGAGAAAAAATGGAGGAAAAGTTATTGCTGTCAAAATTTCACAAGAAGAAATTGATGATCAAAAAAATTTAATTTTAAAAACACTGGTTGATGCAGGAATATATCCTACAATTGATCTAGCTTTAAAATTTTTCGAACTGGAAAAAAGTGGATTAATAGCGTTCAGTGGAGCGATTAAATCTGCTAAAAAAATAAATACAAATAATATAGTCGTAAATTTTACAGGAAGATACCCAGAAAAAACTTCCATCTTACCGAGTTCTGCTACCCCACATCTTTTATATAATCCAGATCAAGGAGTGGAACAATTAACTAGAATGTTAAATATATGATTTTTAGAATTTAAATTAGATTAGCCAAAATTAAATCAACCTTCTTGGGATTATTTTAAGACGGTTTTTTATCAGAAATTTCTTATTTTTTTAAATAATACAAAACTACTGTTCTTGATCATAACCAAAGATAAATATATAACAAACCTTCTTGTAAAAGTATTAAAACTGATAAACTTTATTCCTCAAATTTAAACTAAAGATATAAATAATTACCAGATTAATTATAACTATTATTATCCATTCATAAATAGAATTAAGAGAAATAAGATGATTGAATTAGAAGTTGAGAAAGAGCTTGAAAATTTCAAGGAACAGTTAAATTTGTTAGCTATGATATTTGATACTCGCAGAAAAATGCGTAGAGAGATTTATAATGAAAAAACAGGATTCATCTTTAATGCCAAATATCAATTTACGACTAAAGATGATACATTTAATGTTCACGTCATTTTTAAAGATGGGAAGATGACTGTAGCCGATGGAAAAATTGATAATCCCAATATCACAATATATTATAAGGATAAAGAGACATTGGCAAATCTCTATAGCAAAAGTGCTGAAGAATCACTTGATTATCTTTTAACAAACGAGATGGGATATATTGGAAACATGTCTTATCTTACTAAGTTTTCTTATCTCACATCACTCGTTATGGGTGCTAAGATCAAGGATTATAAAGGGCCTGAAAATCGTTTACTGTATCCAATTGAGGATATTGATAAAGGAGAAAAGAGTAGGAAGCTCAAGAATGAAAGTTTGAATAAAAAGGTCGATAATGTTGAGATGTTAGAAGATCCTTATTTAGCAAAATATACTTTAGATGATTTTCCACGTTTAAAATATTTAAAAAGCCGGAGGTTTGCCTTAAAACCAGCAATATGTGTTGAAAGAGCTAAATTAGTCACAGAATATCATAGAAAAAATGGTTTCGAAGAAGATAACTCTGGAAATCCACTAGACCCAGAATTACGACAAGCAGGAGCAGTAAATTATATAATGTCTAATAAAAAACCTATAATTCACGATAAACATCTAATAGCAGGTTCCACTACTTCAAAAGAAGTTGGGATCCCTATGTATCCTGAACTTATTGCAACAGCTATTTGGCCTGAGTTGAAAACAATTGGTGAACGAGAACTAAATCCTAATGATATTTCCGATAAAGATGCGGATATTTTAAGTTTAGAAGTTTTTCCCTATTGGATGGAACAAAATGTAAGAGAATATTGTCGTACAAAATTCAATAATCCCAAATCTCAAACATTAGAAGAAGGTTGGGTATTTTATTTTATGATGAAAACCAATGCAATCAGTCATACTGTCCCGGGTTTTCCAATGGTTATAACCGAAGGATTAGAAAGTGTAAAACATAAAGCTGAAAAATTGGAAAAGGAAACTGATTCCAAAGAGAGAAAAATTTTCTATAAGTCCATTCAAATAGCATTAAATGGTGTTTTAACATATTCTAAAAATCTGAGTGAAGAAGCATTAAGACTTACTGAGTCATTGGATCCAAATGAACCCGAACAAGCAAAAAGGATTGAAGAACTAAGAGAAATTTCTAGAATTTGTGCAAAAGTACCCGCAAAACCAGCAGAAACTCTTCAAGAAGCAATCCAATCTATTTGGACGAGTTTTGTTTGTCTGCATTGTGAAAATGCTAATTCTGCATTATCAATTGGTAGATTAGATCAAATGCTCCAACCATTCTTTCTAAAAGAGATAAAGAATACAAAAAATGACATTGAAAAAGAACAATTTATAAGGAAGGCAATTGAACTAGTCGGCTCGTTATTTATAAGAATCAATGATCATGATCCCCTTATGCCAAATGTGGGATGGAAACTCTTCGGAGGCAGTTCTTCAGATGATACGGTGACGGTTGGAGGTGTCGATAGAGAAGGGAATGATGCTGTTAATGATATGAGCTTTATTATTTTAAAAACAAACGAAATGCTTGGTTTCCAAGATCCTAATATGAATGCTCGATATTATTCTGGAATTAATTCTAAGGAATATTTAAGACGTTTATGTGAAGTGAATATTAATATGGGAGCTTCTCCAAGCATTCATAATGATAGAACTATGATTGAAGCTTTAGTTCATGAAGGTTTTACTGTAGAAGATGCTAGAGATTGGGCAGCAACTGGATGTGTTGAGCCAACTATCGTGGGAAAACATTATGGTCATACGAATTGTATGCTTCTGAACTTAGTTGCCCCTTTAGAAATGGCATTAAATAACGGAATTATTCCATTAACAGGAGAAAAAATGGGAATTGAAACTGGTGATGTTCGTACCAATTTTATAACGTTTGAGGATTTCCTCAATGCTTATAAAACTCAACTTAAATATTTAGCAGAGCAATCAATTGAAATCAATAATTATCTCGGGGAATCACATAGATATATACATCCAACACCACTACTATCTGGTTTTTATGATGGACCTTTAGAAAAGGGTAAGGATCTCATTAATGGTGGTGCTGTTTACAATACCTCGGGAGTTGCTCTTGTAGCGCTTACAGATGTAATTGATAGTTTACTAGTAATTAAGGATTTAATCTACAATAAAAAAGTATTTGATTTTGCTACATTAATAGACGCTATTGATAACAACTTTGAAGGATACGAATCCATTTTACATAAAATTGAACAAGTCCCTAAGTTTGGTTCAGGGGAAGATGGCACTATTGAGATGGCTCAAGATATAAGTGATTTCTGTTATGATATCTATAATTCTGCTGAAAATTATAGAGGTGGTAAATATCTAGTGGGCTATTGGTCGATAAGTTATCATACGGGATTTGGAATGCTAACTGGAGCGTTACCTTCCGGTCGAAAGAAAGGAAAAGCATTAACTCCTGGATTAACTCCCGCACCTGGTACCACTGACATCTTACTTCCAAGTATTCAAAGTGTTGCTGCTTTAGACTACTTAAAAATGGCAAATAATGCTTCTTATAATGTGAAACTTGTTCCACATCCAGGTGATGACCATAAACAGACTTTAGATCTTTTCACTAGTTATGTCCAGAGTTTTTTTGATCTAAATGGGATGCAATGGCAATTTAATGTTGTATCCTCGGAAACTCTGAGAGATGCAATGGTTAACCCAATTGATTATAGATGGCTTTTAGTCAGAGTCTCAGGATATAATGCCTATTTTACAAAATTAAACAAAAATATGCAGTTAGAACTAATTGAAAGGCATGAATATCATCCAAGATAGTAAATATCCCATATTTTTATTTTTTAATTTTAAATTCTTGAAATAATGATAGAAAAAACACTGATTGTAGATATCAAAAGAAATGCTCTAGATGATGGTCCAGGAATTAGAACTCTAATTTTTTTTAAAGGTTGCCCTCTTTCTTGCGTTTGGTGTCAAAATCCAGAAGCAAAATCTCCTTTTATTGAACTCTATTTTGATAAAGAACTGTGTGTCGAATGTGGTAAATGTTTAGAAGCATGTACTCAAAATGCGATTAATTTTGATTATAAATATCGTATAGATCGAAGTTTGTGTACTCTTTGTGGTAATTGTATAGATTTTTGTCCCAATAATGCTTTAAAATTTGTTGGTGAAACTTATACCGTTGAAGAACTAGTGAATATTATCTTAAAAGATAAAATATTTTATGATAATTCTGGTGGAGGGGTCACCCTTTCTGGAGGGGAGCCACTCGTATATATGGATTTTGTTCATAATCTACTCAAAGAACTTAAAAAAAAAGAGGTCCATGTATGCATTGAGACATGTGGATTTTATAATGAAAACCAATTTGATGAACTAATATACCCATACGTCGATTTAATTTATTTTGATTTAAAATTATTAGATCCTAAGCTTCATGCTCAATATTGTAAAGTTTCTAATAAACGAATTTTGGAAAATTTCGAAATTTTGATTAAAAAACAAGATAAAAAAGTGCTACCAAGAATCCCACTAATTCCTGATATAACAGATACATCAGAAAATTTAAAAGTGCTTGCAAATTACTTAAAAACCTTACAAATAAAGAAAATATGGTTTTTACCATATAATCCATTATGGTTATCCAAACCAGAAAAAATTGGTATTAAACCCCTATACACTCATACTGAATGGATTTCTAATAACAAAAAAGAGAAAATTAAAGCATTTTTCTCAGATTTTGACTATAACGATTTCTAAATCTTAAAAATAATTGAATTGGTTTTTTTTCAATTGTTAAAAACAATTTAATATAAATCAAATCAATAGTAATATTAATAGGATTTTTAATTAGTAGGATGGTTATACTATGGGAAAAATATTACGAATTGATTTAGAATCCGAGAACTTTTCTATTGATACTG
The DNA here is from genome assembly GCA_048939015.1 of Promethearchaeota archaeon. GTDB lineage: Archaea > Asgardarchaeota > Lokiarchaeia > Sigyniarchaeales > SOKP01 > Loki-b32. The sequence goes on along the minus strand of JBHLPW010000036.1, from coordinate 6,154 downwards.
TAGAACCCAAATTAAAAGAAAAATACATAGGTGGAGCTGGTGTAGCAGCTGCAATCTTTACCAAAGAAGTCTCCCCTGATATTGACCCATTAGATGCTCAAAACCTCCTTATTTTTTCTTTAGGCCCCATTTGTGGAACTTCAGTACCATATTGTGGCAGATATTTTGTCATGGCAAAATCTCCTTTAACCAGGATTTTAGGAGAATCTTCTGCTGGAGGGTTTTTTGGAAATGAATTGAAAAAAGCAGGTTATGATCATATTATCATTAAGGGAATAAGTAAAAAACCTGTCTATTTATGGATTTACAATGATAAAATTGAAATTCGTAATGCAACAAAATTGTGGGGTAAAGGAACTCGAGAAACAGAAGATTTACTTAAGAAAGAAATCGGGGATGAGAACATAAAAATTGCATCAATAGGGCCTGCAGGAGAAAATCTTGTAAATTTCGCTTCAATAATGAGTGAAAAAAGTCATGCTGCCGGACGTTGTGGCATGGGTGCAGTAATGGGCAGTAAAAATCTAAAAGCAATAGTAGTACGTGGCACTAAAGATGTACCAATCATTAATGAAGAAAAATTAAAGGATGCAGCCCAAAAAATAAGAACAATAGCAAAAACTGCCCCTCTATCTGTAGTAATGCACGATGTGGGTACGTTAGCACATATGGATAATTACGTTAGTGCAGGAGATGTACCAATTAAAAACTTTACTCTAAGTCGATGGAAAGGAACAAAAAAAATTGGATTTTATGCATTAAAAGATAACTTTGAATTACAACATTATTCCTGTTTTAATTGTTGGACTGCTTGTAGAGGTAAAATTAAGTATAATAACACTTGGGTCGAATGGCCTGAATATGAATTCTTGGCAATGCTAGGCTCTAATTTATTCGTGGATGATTTAGAAACTTTAATTAGATGGAATATTATGGTTAATGATCTAGGGATTGATTGTATATCTCTTGGTGGTGTTCTTGGAGTTTTTCTTGAAGCTGTAGAGAGAGGATTAATTGAAATTGATCATAATAAGTTAGGATTTGAAAAAGATCCTGAAAAAAATCAATATATTGTTTGGAGTACTACTGCTCCAATTGAAAATTTGATCAAATTAATTGCATTTCGAAAAGAGATTGGGAATGATTTGGCTGATGGTGTTCGGCTTTTTTGCCAAAAATATAGTTTACCAGATGATCTTAATATCCAGGGAAAAGGTCTTGAAGTCCCTGCTCATGAACCTCGTTCGAATAATATGACAGCTTTAGATCTCACTACTTCTTCTCGTGGGGCATATCATGGTTATGAACCTTTTCATTTATCATTTGCCACTCACTTTAAAAAAGAACTGGGACTTACTGAAAGGATTGACGCTTTCTCAGTAGGTGAGGAAGTTATGAATGCAGTTATAAAATTACAAGATGCTTGCGAATCATATGTAGCAACAGGAGGATGTATGTTTGGCTTTTTTTACTCTAGTGAAATTAAGCCATGGGTGGATGCAGTTAATGCAATCACAGGTAGGACCTATACAGTTGAAGATTGGGTAAAAATTGGCGAAAATTTATTCAATTTAAAAAGAGTATACAACATTAAATGTGGTATGACAAAAAACCATGATTCTATCGGATCAAGATTTTCAATTCCTATCCCTAAAGGAGGGACAAAAGGTAATATACCACCCCTTAAAGAAATGCTAAAAAAATACTATAAGTTAAGAGGATGGGACTCAGAAGGAATACCAAAATAGAAGCATTTTTTATTGTAAAAATACAATTAAAAGAATATTTTTCAAAACTATTTTTTTCTATATAGTCTATATAGACATTATATAATATAACGAGAGCACTTATAACTCTAAATTTTTTATTAATAATTAAAGAGAATAAAAGAACTATATATATCATGTTTAATCAGATTCTAATGAACTTATTAGATCAAAAAGAAGATTATATACAATTAAAAAGTAAGGTTGTTAGAACTCCTCTCGAAAAATCTATTGATTTCATAATAGAAAAGATTAAGCAAGATATTGAAAAATTAACCAAATTAAATCAAATTGAATATATATATTAAAATTACAAATCTAACGAGAAAAACTAATATGAAACCTATATTTAAAGAGTTTTACTGTCCACAATGTGGAGGATTACGCTATATAGACGTTAATGGTGTTTGTTTTGATTGTAATAATAAAAACACACTAATATTATTAGCAGAACAGCGTAAATCACAGCAGAATCTCGATACAACAATTAATTCTCTCAGTGTAGAGACCTATTATTAAAACCTGTTTTTTTTATTTAACTTAATTTTCACAATCTAATTGTTTTTATTTAAGATTTTTATCTCATCAAAAACATTTTAAATTTAGGACTAATTATTAAATTTATAAATTATAGAAATTCTCTCTTAGAATTTAACCTCATTATGAGGAGATGCTGAAAAATGGTAGAAATCATACAAATTAGCGATTTGCACTACGGAAGTGAATTCCGAGAAGATTGTATTGAAAATATTATTAATTATGTCAATGATGTTCATCCTGACATTGTAATCTGCACTGGAGATATTGTTCATAAGGGAAGAGTTACTCAGTTCAAAAATGCTGTCCAATATATAAATAGAATAAAGGATATAACTAGGTTTATGGCAGTACCTGGCAATCATGATGCTAAAAGTTCAGGACTCGTATTTTTTGAAAAAATCATTGGACCAAGAAGGTCTAGAATTATTTTAGAAAAAAAAAATGCCCTTATAGTAGGGGTTTGCTCTGCTAGAGACGATATTGCACATGGTGAAATTGGTGATGAACAACTCGATTGGATGGGGAGATGCTTTAACCGGAATTTAGAAGATAGAGTAATAGCATTACATCACCATTTAATTCCAATTCCAATGTCCGGACAAAAATTTACTACAGTCCGAGATGCGGGAGAAATTTTAGAGTTTACTAATTTATTTGAAGTAGATTTAGTACTAATGGGTCATCGCCATGTTCCTCACGCTTATACCATTTCTTGGAAGAATTCTTCAAACACTACTTTTCTTTACTGTGGCACTTCAACTTCAAATAAAGTTCGTGCTGATGATTCACCTAGTTTTAATCATATTTTTCTAAAAGAAGGAGATTTGGAAGTATATATTGTTGATTCAATAAATCTTAAGAAGACTTTATTATTGGAACGAAAGGAAAATCATACAGAGTTTATTAGACCTCGAAAAACACGAATCGAACATTTACTTGCATCGGAAGTTTGGGATGAATAATTAAAATAAATGAGGTTTATAAAATTCCCAAACCAGTTACACCACTTTTAACGGTAGATGCTGTAATCCTCCTAAACAATAAAATAGATATTGTATTAATCCGTCGGAAAAACCCTCCTTTTCAAGGGCAATATGCATTACCTGGAGGATTTGTTGACATTGGTGAAACTGTTGAGAATGCTTGTATTCGAGAAGTAAAAGAGGAAACAAACATTAACGTGAAAATTCTAAAACTAATTGGTGTTTTCTCCGATCCAAAAAGGGATCCACGAGGGCATACTGTCACTGTTGCTTTTTTTTGTGAACCATTAACAAAAAAAGAAAAACCTAAAGCCTTAGATGATGCAGCTGAGCTAGAAATAGTTTCTTTGCAAAAACTTTCTTCTTTAGAGCTGGCTTTTGATCATATGGAAATTATTAAGAATTCAGGAATTTTAGATAACTTAATTTAACCTGATTAACCCTTTTCCTTTATTTCATAAAGATTTTGAAAAGAATCTTTAATAAACAAATAATATCCAACTCCCTCTTTTCTGGAAACTTTAATAACATCATATCCCAATGAAGTTGCCTTATCAACAAAATCATCTCTATTTTCTATTAATAAGCACGAGTGAGTAAAGGTGTCATTCGCCTTACTTTCATCATTAGTAATAAAAACTTCAAAGCCTAGGGAGCCCTTTTCATATCGTAGGACTTTTTGCTCTCTACTTACACCAAAGAATTTTTCCATTAAGTCAGTTGAAACTGTGAATGATCTTGTTTTTTCTAACCCTAGTAATTCAATAAAAAAACTATCAGAATCGCTTTCATAATTCGCAGCAACAGCTATATGTTCTAAGTTTTTCTCACTCATTTCGATCAACTTTGAAGTTTTTACCTTCTTATAAAAGCTAATAATAAACAATTTTTTAATATTTATATATTTACAATTTTAGCTAATTATTTAAATCGTTATGTAAATAATCTCATCTTAATTTTGTTGAAAATTTAAAAATTTATAGGTCATAATATTATTAATAGTTCAAAAAAAAATTCGAATAAGGATAAGGTATTTCGTGGATGATAAAAGTTTCAGAACAACAATTTCTCAATAGACTTACTGAGGTTATATATAAACTTTCAAGTATTGTAAAAACTCAATCCCCTCGTTTCAAGAAAAAATGGGAAGATTATTTGAAACCACTTAATAATCAACCTCATATAGTCCGTCAAATACCTCTTGATAAAGCTAAATTCCTAGAAGACATTGATTACAGAATTTCAGTTTTAAAAAATGTAGAACAAGCTACTCTAGATGGATTTCATGCAGTAAAAACCTTATTACAAACTTTATATGGACAATATTTAAATTCTGACTTATTTAAAAATGATTTTTCTGAGGAAGATCAAGTAGTATTGAAATATTTCATAGCAAAAGAAATTCTAGGAAATCTCATACAATATAACAAACTTGATCATGAATCAGTTCCCCTAAAATATAATATTATTGCAAGAAATTATACATTGATGAAATTAAAGGGTCAAACAGATATCGAAATTCTTGATAGTTTAAAGAAATTAAATATAAAAGACGTAGATAGGTCAGATGTCGAATCTACTATGAAAGAAATTGAATCAGATGGGATTATTACAATTAAAAAGAAAGGGAATAACTATCATTATAGTCTAAAAAAAGAATTAGAGCTAACAAAAGAAGGAAAATTATACTATAGTCAAATGTTACAACCATTAGTTGATTTTCCAACTCTTTTTTTCCGTAGCTTCTTCAATATTAGAGAATTGAATATTACTTTAGATCAAAATGTTAAACATCATGATTTTCTACAAAATATACTGTTAAAAACAGCAACACAAGGATTTGCTCCTACTAACTATGTCTTCAAAAATTTAGTGAAATATTATGAAAAAATTAAAGAAGACTCTTAAAAATCTTCAGAATTTAATCATCCAAATTACTTCAAAAAAGTCATTTTTTACGAAATTCTTAATACCTTAAAATTTGAATTCTTTGATTACTTCTTCTACAGAATATTTTTCATGAACAATTTTGCTAAGAGATCGAACTAACTTGGTAGGATCTTCTGATTGAAATACATTCCTTCCAAAAGCAACTCCAGATCCTCCAGCTTCTATAGAATCATGAACCATTTGGAGTAAATTTGGAATAGTATCCATTTTAGGACCACCAGCAATTATAACTGGAACATGTCTGACTCCATTAGTAATTTTCTTAAAAGAATCAATATCTCCGGTATAATTAGTTTTAACTATGTCAGCTCCCAATTCAGCTCCAGCTCTAACTGCGATATTAACTACACTTGGTTCATTTTCATCTGTAATTTTTTTTCCTCTTGGATACATCATAGCTATTAATGGTACTCCCCACTCTCTAGTATCCTCAACAATTTTATGAGCATCTTGAAGCATTTCTGGTTCATCATCAGCACCAATATTTATGTGTATGGAAACCCCATCTGCACCCATTTTTAAAGCACGCTCAACAGAACAAACTAAAACTTTTTTGTTAGGATTTGGTGATAAACTAGTAGCTCCTGATAAATGAATAATCAGCCCAATATCCTTTCCATACTGTCTATGCCCTGCACTAACCATCCCAGAATGCATTAAAACAGCATTTGCTCCACCTAAAGCAACTTTGTCTACCATTGCAGCTAAATCCTCTAATCCCTTGATAGTGCCCATCGTTAATCCATGATCCATTGGAATTATTATAGTTTTTTTACTTTTCCTATCAAATATCCGTTCCATTCTTATCTTCTTACCAAGATTCAACTTAAAAGCTCACTTTGATAAATTAATTTAATTTCTTCTCTATTATTAGATGAAAAATATAAAACTTCATTAATTTTGGTATTTCTAGTG
>JBHLPW010000035.1:0-53115 GCA_048939015.1 Promethearchaeota archaeon | reverse complement strand
CTTGTTCCATTATATATGCGATATTCATAGTCAGTATCAATTACTCCATCGTTATTATTATCAGCATCAGTAATATCTACGACCAATGTAAGATCTGTTGAATTTACAGCTAAGATACCATCATCTGTTGAGAAAGTGAATACCGGCGCCATTTGTGCTGGTTGTGAATATAAACTCCAATTTCCCATAGTTGGAAATGATCCCATATGCATTTCAATTTTAGTCATAATTCCGTCATCTGTATAATTTAAGCTAATGTAGTTATTATTGGATGTATTCCAAAATGAAAAAGAGTTTGTATTAGGATAAATTTGGTGATGTTCAAACTCATAGTATGCCATTGATATTTCAAAGTAATAAGATACATTTTTTAGAATAGGCAATGAAACAAATCCATTACTTTCAACAGGGATTATGAATGGAAGAAAGCCTACTGTTAAATATCCAAAAGTTTCATTCCAATTACCAAAATTTACATCAAGCGCTGAAGAACCTGCTATCTTTTCCCAAGTGGTTGTATTCAAACCCCATGCGTCGCCCCAAACAGAAGTACTATTTCCAATCAATGCTTGTACAGTTGAATTACCTTTTACAATTTCAAATAGGTATGCCAGCCCGGATGGAAGCCCTGACATGTCTGGTTCATAAACATACCATTCAGAGGGATACACTGAAGAGCCAGGTATATTTATTGTATCTACACCATTATAAACCCAATCCTGTGCTCTTACTGGTTGAATCAAAAAGGAACAAAATACCAATAAACTAAAAACACTAATTAATATAACTTTTTTTGAACTTTTCATAGTTTTCCTGCTCTTGGATTTCAAATTTATATTAGATTATATAAATATAAATGTAAAATAATTAATGGCGCTTAGATATTTAAATATATCTTACCAAATAGCTTTTTGACAATTTTGGATAATAATATTCTTCTTAGATTAGTAGAAAGTAATGAAATATGGATATTGAAAGTTCAAAACATGAATTTATTTATAAGGTCTCTTATTTTTTAACATAATAATTGTTTTTAAAATTCAGTTTATAGTAGAGAATGATATTATTATGATTATTGATATGCATGTTCATCCTTTTTGTAAGGAAGTAACTTGGGATGATTTAAATAAGATAGCAGACGCAATGTGGTCATCTGACCCTTTTAGAAGAAAATATATGTATAAAATGTTGAAAAGTGTAAGCGAACATGTATCGATCGATAATTACATTGACTTAATGGATGAGTTTGGCATAACAAAATCAGTAGTTGTAAGTTTCAATGTCAAAACTGCCTATGATATCATATTAGTAACTAATGAGGATATTGCAAATCTTGTACAACTTCATCCAAATAGACTAATAGGATTTGCAGGTATTGATATTCCGTCTCCTGAAGCCCTTGATCAACTAGATTACGCCATAACCTCATTAAATTTAAAAGGAGTAAAGATTGTACCTCCAGTTCAGAAGTTTAATATTTCAGACCGAAAATATGATCCAATATGGAAGAAGATGATAGACCTTAATGTCCCTTTATGGACTCATGGAGGTCATCAAGTTTCAACGATCGGATCAATAGCAAAATATGGTCATCCTATGTTAATAGATGAAGTGGCTATGAGGAATCAAGAATTAACTATAATAATTGGGCATATGGGTACTCCGTGGTTTTGGGATACATATTCTGTGGTTCTACGTCATCCAAATGTCTATGTTGATATCTCAGCTCACTACCATTTATACTCATATTTTCCATGGGATGCTTATATAAAGGATAAGATTGAACATAAAGTTTTATTCGCATCAGATCATCCCTTAATTCATTGGAAACAGATTCTTCCAGCAGTAAAAGACCTAAAAATACCGCAAACCTTTAAGAATTCAATACTATTTAAAAATGCTAAGAAATTATTAAATATTTAAAATTATAACTTGAAATGATTATACTTTGATATGGAAAACGCAGATCACTAAATTAACCAAGACAAAATATCCTCTTATCATGGCAGCCTTCGCCGGACTTGGTAAAACTAAATTTGCAGCTTCTTTTTCTAATGCAGGAGGTTTAGGAATCATAACAGCCTTGAATTACAACGTTAAAGATTTCAAAAATGAATTAGATAAAATGTATGAGCTGACTGATAAACCATTCGGAGTTAATCTTACAGTTGTTCCACCCGGAGTAAGATTTATAGATGGTAATATTACTAATGAAGATTATTTGAAATATTTAGAAATTGCTATTGATAAAGAGGTTAATATTTTCACAACTTCGGCATATCAAGCATCCTTTCTTGGAAACAGGATACATGAAGCAGGTTGCTATTGGTTTCATAAATGTGCATTAATGAGGCATGCGATATCTGCTGAAAAAGAAGGAGCAAATGCGATTACTTTAATTGGTATGGAAGCCGCTGGATTTAAAAATCCATTTCAACATACAACTCTGGTAAACTTAACAATGGCCAAAAGAATATTAAAAATTCCCGTAATTGCAGCAGGAGGAATCGGGGATGCTCGGGGATTTCTTGGAGCTCTGATTATGGGAGCAGAGGCTGTTTGTTTAGGAACTGCAATATTAACAACAAAAGAGAGTCCATTATCTACTGATATGAAGGAAAAATGGCTAAATACAGATATTTTTGATGAAAATTATCATAAAGGGTTGTACCATTTAACGTTAGGACCCACGAGAGTACCATCTGCAGCAATAGGATTTCGCAAGGAAATTATTCCTTTAAAAGATTTCATTGAGAGTCTCATAAATGACGCAGAAGATCTTCTAAAATCAAAAGGTTTTTCTAAAGAAGAATTTATAACGTGATCCAGATAAAAGAAGATTCATTTATTCTCTGGTTTTTTTAAAGACTATAATTTTATAATGGATTCATTTAAAAGTTATTAAACCCATTTAAAATCAATTTCCTGATATTCAAATTATTGAATTACATTAATGTAAAAATAATAAACGAGAAAAAAATAATGTCGTTAAAACCTAAAGTGTATTGGGCATCTCCAAATGAGGTCGCAGCTTTACCAAATACAGCTAGAAATATGATCACTAATAATTTAGTAAAGACTCGCTTTATTTTAGATAAAATTCTCGATCATATTGGTTCTGGAGATAAAGTAGGAGTAAAAGTACACGTCGGAGAGGCGCAAAATACCCATTATTTACGTCCTGATTATGTACGTGAAATAGTAAAGGCTATAAAAGCTAAAGGAGGGATTCCAACTCTTATTGAAACGCAAGGACTTGGAAATAATATTGAAAATATTACGATTTGTGAAGATTACGATATTTGCGTAGGGCATAGAAAAAATACTGAAGATCATAAAAAGATTGCTGAACTTCATGGCTATTCTGAAAATGTAATTGGAGCTCCTTTAGAATTTATTGATGGTGATAAAGGGATTGACAGAAAGGTTATAAATGTTGAAGGAATTCATCTTAAAGAGGTTTCTGTAGCAAAACACCTATTTGATTTTGATAAACTAGTAATTGTTTCACATTTCAAAGGACATCCACAAGCAGGATTCGGGGGCGCATTGAAACAATTGGGAATAGGCTGTGTTACAAAAAGGAATAAACACTTAGCTCATTTTGATGGTCTTATTGAAGTCAATTTAAAAAAATGTAATTTATCGTTATGCCAACAAGAATGTGTTAGCTCCTGCCCAGTAGATGCTATAAAAATAGAGGGTGAACATGCAGTAATAGATCCATCCATCTGCTATGGTTGTTTTCGATGCACTCAAAAGTGTCCTGTTAAAAAAGCGTTAAAGGCACCTAAGATGAGAAATTTCCCTGATTTTGTCGAACATTTTGTGGATAGTATTTTAGGTGTTTTGAGTTTTGGAACTGAAAATATCCGCTATATTAGTTTTGCTTTTGACATTCCAGCTATGTGTGATTGTGTTCCAAATGCGAGTGTTCCAGTTGTTCCCGATCTTGGTATTTTTGGTTCATCAGATCCAGTTGCTATTGATAAAGCATGTGTTGATGCGGAAACAAATGCACCAGGACTTCCATTTCTCAATAAAGAAGGCGAATGGACCCAACCACTTGAAAAAGGAATTGAAAAATTTAAAGCACTGATGCCAATGGTTGATCCCTCTAATATATTTAAAGCTGCTATGAGAAATAAGTTAGGATCTCTTGACTATGAATTAGTAAAAATATGAGATATTACATTCATTTTCCAAAATGAATTATACTTTTTTTATAAATTTAAATTCCTATGAAGAATTCTTATTAGATTTAAATGGATTCAAGTTAAATATATGAATAAACTATACAATATATTAAATAAATAATAATTTAAGTGAAAATTATGGCTCTTGCTGGCGAAAAAGTCGGAATTCCTTCCGCAGATGAAGCGCCTATGATTGTAATGGCGCGATATAAACAACCCATGGCGGGTTTTTTATCAATTTTGATCGTTTTCATAATCAGTTGGATAACATGGCTAATTTTTTTTGATCCGCGTTGGCATAATCCCTATCCCACTCAGGAAATGGAAATCACTGCGTGGGCAACCGTTATAGGTGGATTTGGACTTATTGGAGTAGTTTGGGCGATATGGTTTGAAAATTGGCCTTATTATGGTTGGTTCCGTACTCCTTGGAAAGTAGGTCTTGTAGGTACCGTGATTAATATCATAATTGTCTTGATTTTTACACTTTTACTTTTACCTTGGTTTAATTCATTTTATGGTAGTCAGATCACAGATCCTTATATTGCCTGGTATGTTGGGGCATCGATTTTTGGTGCCTTAAGTGGTTCTTGTTTTTCATTTGCAGTTCTTTGGGTTGCAGGTACTATGTATTGGCCTTTTTTTAAAATAAAACAGCCAAAACGGGGAATTATTGTATGGATAATAGGAACTGCAATAATGTTAGTGGTGTGGTTTTTGTTATTTTTTCCTGCAGGTGAACGTACAGCTACATCTGAAGCCGGAGCAGTTAAACCTATTACATACTTTCCTAGTTATGCTTTTTCTTTGGGATGGACACAGTGGATAATATTTTTCTCATTATTGACAATGATGGTTTTTGAATATTGGCCATGGAATAAATTAGGGCGAAAACAACCCTTTATGGGAATTATCGCATTTGGGTCTTGTGTATTATTGGGTTTGTTAGTTTCCTACTTTTTCCCTACTATAGTTCAATATCTTTTCGATCCTTTCTTTGTAGCTATAGGAGGAACACCACCAGATGCGGTAACTAGACTTAAGGGTTGGTATATGATGAGTATTACATATGCGATTTTCCTTATTTGTGCTGTAGTCTTAGTATCATTGTTTTTTGACAATTGGCCAAAAAGATTTCCTCAATGGCAGAATTTTCTATTTAGGTTTGCCCTAGTTATAGGAATCGGTACTTTAACCTTTCTAGGATATTATCTATTGTCTCCACTTATGTTCGGAGATACAACAGATTATTGGCGAATGAATCCCACTCCATTTACATTATGGTTTCTTTGGATTGAAATATTATTTGCCTATGTGTGGAGGAAGTGGCCAATTTATAGAGCAGTATAGGTGATTTTACAAATTGTTTAAAGTAGGAAATTATTCCATCCCGAATGAATTTTCTTGGATAGGAGATTGGGCAAAACGTCGTTCGCTTTTAACTCCAAATCGAGAAGCAATATTCGATAATATTGAGAAAAAACTATATACTTATAAGAATTTGAATTTAAGAGCGAACAAATTAGCTCGTTTTTTATTAAATGAAGGAGTTACAAAGGGAGATCGTGTTGCAATGTTTTCTACTAATAGAATAGAATGTGTAGATCTTTTTCTTGCAACTGGTAAGATAGGTGCTGTTCTAGTCCCTTTTAATGTAAGATTGTCAACACAGGAATTGGAATATTTAATTAAAAAAACTAGTCCCTCTCTTTTCTTCTATGAAACTAAAGTTAAAGACTCTGTTTTAAATTTAAAAGAAAAAGCATTAATAAAAAAGAATATTGTTTTAGGCGAAGAATCAATCTTGGGAGATCCTTGTTCAAGCCTTTTAACTAAATCGATTTCGGATTCTGAGGTTGAACGTCCTTCTTTAAATTTTGATGATCCTCACCTCATTTTATTCACAGGAGGCACAACAGGACTCCCTAAGGGAGCTATACTCTCTCATCGACTAATTTTCTGGAATTCAATCAATACTATCCTCTCATGGAATTTAAGACCTGACGATATTCAACCATTATTATTTCCTTTATTTCACACTGGTGGTTGGAATGTTCTATTAGTCCCATTTTACCATCTTGGAGCAAAAACAATATTAATGGGTGATTTTGATCCTGTCGAGACAATTAGAATTATTGAAGATGAAAAATGTTCTATAATAATAGGTGTTCCTACAATGTTCCATTTGATGGCAAATTCTCCTTTGTTTAATAACACTAAATTTGAATCTGTGAGAATTTTTATATCTGGAGGCGCTCCATGTCCAGTTGCAATAATGGAAAATTATTGGGCTAAGGATAAGCCATTTAAAATGGGATATGGATTAACTGAGGTAGGTCCTAATAATTTTTATTTACCAGAAATAAATATTAAGGAAAAACCAACATCTGTAGGTTTACCTGTTCTACATTGTGATATGAAAATTATAAACACAAAAACAGATAAAATTGTAAAGCAAGGTGAAGTTGGAGAATTACTTCTCAAAGGACCACACATTTTTTCAGGTTATTGGGATGAACCTGAAGAAACTAAAAAAACCATAGAACCAGACGGATGGGTACATACAGGAGATTTGGCGATGCAAGATGAGGAAGGATTTTATTACATTGTGGGACGTAGAAAAGAGATGTACATCAGCGGAGGGGAAAATGTTTATCCTGTTGAAATTGAGGAGTTGCTATTTAAACATCCGTCAGTTGATCTAGCAGCAGTTATTGGTGTACCTGATGAGAAATGGGGTGAAGTTGGTAAAGCGTTTCTAACATTAAAACAAGGAAAAACCTTAGAAGTTGATGAAATTCGTAGATATTTAAGCGAGAGACTAGCAAAATATAAAATCCCGAAATTTTTTGAAATAAGAGATTCTCTCCCAACTAGCGCTACTGGAAAAATTTTGAAACGAGAGTTAAAATAGGTGATTTTTTATTGAAACATCGTTATGTCGGTCTGGAATCATGGGGAGTCTATATTCCTAATGAAAGACATACAAGTGAATATATCTCGAGTGAAACTGGAATTCCAAAAAAAATTATTGAAGAAAAATTTGGACTATTAGGTAAAACTGTTCCTGGACCAGATGATCATACTGTTCAAATGGGTGCAAATGCTAGTTTTCAAGCTCTAGAAAGAGCTGGTATAACTCCTGATGATTTGGATGTAATAATTTGGGCGGGAGAGGTTTACGCGGAACGACCGATGGTTGTAAACGGAATAAAACTCCAACAATTATTGGGAAATCCAATGAATTCATGGGCTTTTGATGTTAATCAAAGGTGTGGTACTTTTTTGGTAGGTATGTTAATCGCAAAAAGTCTAATTCAAACCAATCTAAATATTAATAGGATTTTAGTTGCAAGCGGTTATCGGAATTGTGATTTGATTAATTATAAAAATCAGAGATCCAGATTCATGATTAGTCTTGCCGCAAGCGGCGTAGCAGCTGTTATTCGAGCAGATTATAAAATAAACGAGATTTTAGGTATCAGTGCTATTTCAGATGGTAGATTTGCTGACGACGTATATGTTCCCGCAGGAGGTACTATTCACCCTATTACTTCAAAAGCCTTAGAAGATGGATTGAATTATTTGGATGTTCCTGATCCCGAAGGTTTAAAAGAGAGATTGGATAAATACTCTATGGATTCATTTGTTAAGGTAATTGATAATGTTTTAAAGCAATCTGATCTTGTACGTGAAGATATTAACTATTTGGCTTTATTACATATGAAAAGAAGTGCTTTTGAATATGTAGCTAGAACTATTGGTGTAGATCCATATTCTCAATCAACTTACCTAGAAAATATAGGTCATAACGGACAGAATGATAGTATTATTTCACTAGAGTATGGACTTAGAGATGGAAAAATCAAAAATGGAGATATAGTAGTAATGGTATCAGCAGGGATAGGATGGGCGTGGAATGCGGGAGTAATAAAATGGGGATAGATAAGGAATTTTTTTTAAAAAAATAACTACTCTTTCCAAAATGACAATGTAAGATCATTAAATTCTTTAGGATGATCAAATATAGTTAAATGTCCTGCATCTGGAATTATAACTAATTTAGATTGAGGTAACCATTCATGTATCATTTCACTTGCCCACACAGGAGTGGTAATATCTTTCTTTCCAACAAGAACTAGTACGGGTATATTTAGATTTTTCAAGTTTTCACATACATTAAAACCAGCTGAAGCAGCTGTAGCTTGTAAGCAATCCTTTTTTGTCATATGATCCATAACCAAACTCGCAACATATTGGGCAATCTCTTCATTGTAGGGAGTTAACCCTCTAATACTAATTCCCAAAGCAAATTTCTCTAATTTGCTATTGTTAACCCTTCCTAAAACATCGGTGATTGCTTCTTGACTAATGAAACAAAAACTATCCGCTACAACCATTTTTTTGACATGGGAGGGATTCTCTAGACCGTAAACTAAAGCTATCATACCCCCTAATGAATGACCTACTAAATAGAGCTCACTTGTCCAACCTAAATGTTGTAAAAGAGAGAACATATCATCTACATAATTTCGGATTGTAAAACGCTTCTTAGGCTTAGTAGTTCTCCCATGTCCCCGAAGATCAAACCTCAATATGTTGAATGTTGATTCAAACTCAGGGAGCTGAAACTTCCATGTATCACTATTCAGAAAAAGACCATGAATTAGAACTATTTTAGGACCGCTATTGTTTCCACTAATTTCGTAATAAATTTCAAAATTTTTCTCTGGTGAAAATGATGGCATAATTTAACAAACTAATTTTTTATTTAATTAAATTATGATTAGATATTTTTTTTTTTAAATATTTCATAAAAAACCGATTTCAAATTTGGAATATGAATAAATGAAATCTAGAACATAGTAATGTTTATATAATCAACAAGGAAATTATATCTTAATCAAAAATCTTAACAAAAGAAAAAAGGATTAGAGATGAAGAAATCTAATATTTTACTAACTTCCATAATTATTTTTAGTATAACTTTTGCTATCGCTCCACCAGTTGTTCCTCAGGTTGGGACCTATACATTTCTAGGAGCTGCGGGAAATGAGAAAATTTTAAGGGTTCGAACTGTAAATAATGCAAGTTTAGAGGATTTATTTGGGGCAGGTTGGAAAGCAATTCTTGAGGGTTCTTTTGGAGAAGGATGTATAAACGTAGGTGCGGGGCTCAAATCCATAGTAGTTTCTGTCAATACAAGTGCTACATATGATCTTACTGCCATTGGGATGAATATAGAAAATGTCACGACTTATGTAACTAATACGTGGAATTGGACAGTAGGTGCTTTTAGTAATACTCCCCATAATTATAACGTAAGTGTTATGTCTTTTTATGACCCTACTGTTTTATCTGAGTTTATCCATATTTGGTGGTCATTTGCTTTCTTAGATGTTAATGTTTCAGTCCAAAATGCAGCAGCATTTTTAACTCAATTACCAATACCAGTAGCTCAATATCTTGGAGCAATTACATGGGAGGATCAATGGGAAAATGTAGGAAATACAGTAGTTCATAATGCGTTAGCAGGAAACGTTAGTTTCTCAGGTTTTACATATCTAGAAGATTGTACTGAGATCTGGACTTATGATGAAACATATGGTGCATATTTAGGTTATAAAATAGTAGATAATGAGACAAATGTAATTTATGAATACAATTGGGAAGCACCAAGTGGTGCCGCGATTTCTGGTTATGATCTGCCAATCGTTATGGGAATTGCAAGTATTGGAGTAGTTAGCTTAATTTTCATTGCAATGAAAAAGAAGCGATAAAATCAATTCTAAAAAAACAGATTTGTATTTTAATCTGTCCTTTCTTTTTTTTTATTAAATATTCCACCGAAAAGATTTATTTTTTCACTAACAATTCCACGAGATAAATACATAAAAGGAGTATCTATAACACCAAAAAACCATTTTGTTAAAATTTGGCCCCATATTACTGGCCAAATATCAAATAGACCCCCAAATGCGATACTCACAAAAATAATACTATCTAAAGCAAGTGTAGGGATATCACTAAACACATTTCTAAACCATAAATTTTTTCCTTCTGTAAATTTCTTAAATTTTGCATACAGAATCGCATCAAGATTTTCTGTTATTAAGAAAGCAATCCAAGAGGCAGCAGTTATACGGATTGTTGATCCAAGAAAGTTTAACCAAAACTGTTGAGCTTCTATAGGATCACTTCCCCAATCAAGACCCCAAAATGGAGCTCCGGATATTTCAATACTAAACCAAATGAAAATAACCATAAAAATCTGCGTAATAAAAGCGATAAAAATCATTCTGTGTGTTTTTTTTTGGCCAAAATATTCATTTACCATGTCTGTAATCTGAAAAGTAAATGGGAAGATTAGAACGGCGACTGGAGCGGTTATCATAAAACTCCCAATACTAAAATCACCTATTTTTGCAGCTAATATCTGAGACATGGTTATAAATAGTATATAGAAAGCTATTGCAACATCTTCTCTTTTATACATTTTAATATACTGACTAATGAAAACAGTAGCAACAAATATAACAATAATCCATATCAAAAGTACGAGCCACATTTCAAACCAACTTCAACCTTTTCATTCTCTTTACAGCAATATCCAAAACAAAAAGTACTATATTTTGTTGATTATTAGAAGGATTAAAAACTTTAATAAATATCAGTATTTTTTTTACATTTATATTATAAAATAATAATATCAATTTTATATTCTAAAAGGTATTTTAAATTAAAGAGAAAGATGTTCACACTACACTGACTTTAATATCAAAATTTCTCAATAAAGACACTGATGTTTTATCATCCACTTTGCGTAAGAATACTACAGTTGTTCATTATTATAATGAGATCATCCGATTTTGGAATAAAATTAATTATATTGTAAGAAAATCACTAAAAGGATCGAAATCCTTTGATAATACAGATATACCAAAATATTTTTATGCCACCTATAGAATATTATGGGAACATGCTACTGAGAAAGCCGTAATTAAAGAATTAAGAGAATTCGATATTCGTTTTTTAAAAAATATTAGAAATTTTTCATTGGAAAAAGCTCTTGTTAATAAAAAAGATAAAGAAAAAATTAGTATTTTAGAAGCAATACCGAGTTTTATGATTGATCAACTTCTACCTGTAATGAATACTGAATTTCTCGTTGAAAATCTTCAATTTATGAATGGTTTGCATATTCCACTGGAAATTACCTTACGTGTGAATACTCTTATTACTAATCTAAATCCAATGGAAATGTTAGCAGTCATTGAGGAAGATTTTAAAAAAAAAGGAATTAATTATCATAAAGATAATCATTTACCAAATCTATTCTGGATACCTCGCACTGAAAAAGGTAAAGTTATTAGAAGTAAATTTTACCAAAATGGAAGTCTACTCTTTCAGGATAAAGCATCAGTAGCAGTAATACAATTTTTAGCACCTAATAAGAAAGAAAAAATTTGCGATCTGTGTGCTGCGCCAGGAATAAAAACAAGTCTAATTTCTCAGTATTTAAATAATACAGGAAACATTATAGCAGGAGAATTTCTTTCAAAAAGAGCAATTGCAATGAGATATCTATTAACTCAATTAAACGTTTTGAATGTACATTTAGTAAATACTGATAGTATCGATTTTCCTGTGAGGTATCAAAAATACTTTGATAAAATTTTATTAGATGCTCCATGTACAGGATCAGGAGCTTTTTTAACGAGTCCAGAATTGAAATGGCGACAGAATGAAAAATTTCTACATCAAAACGTACTCCTCCAAGAAAAACTACTACAATCTGCTATAGATTTATTAAAACCGGGTGGGATTATTGTTTATTCAACATGCAGTCTATATCCTGAAGAAGGTGAATATCAAATTAATAAGTATATAGATAAGTTGGAATCTATGAAACTCCCTGATTGGACGGATAAAGGTTATAAAATTGATGGAATGTTAATTCCTGGAACTGCACGGTTATTTCCTGCTAAACATCACACAGAAGGTTTCTTTATAGCAAAATTCAAAAAAAAATGATAATTATACTAATAATGTCAAAACGAAAATATTGGACAATTGGTCAAATTGATGCAACAGGAGTAAGAGGACCTCATGAAAAAGAGTTAGAAGACATCAGTCTTTCTAAATATTCTCTATTCATCGATATAGATAAAGGTATATTAGAAAGGATAGTTATCGAAGATCTCGGAGGAAAAATTGAGAATATCGGATTTAGCGAGGATTGGACCATCTCTGTTGAAATGTTCCCCGAAGTAAACATTCATATGGCCTTTTCTTATTTTGGTGATGAATTTGGTGACGGAGTTGAAGCTGAATTTAAATATTATTTCTCAGGTAAACATGTAACCTGGGTTCCTGGTGAAGATAGTGCGACATATATCGATATTCTTATGGATTTAATTGAAAGAAGATTAAAGAAAAAGGATCCTTTTGAAAAAGATTATGGAAGAAAAACAGATTTGATGGAAAAAGTTTTGATACAAAGAAATGAGCCTTTTAAACTACTGAAAGAAGATGATGTAAAAGACTTATCTGAATTTTTAGGAGCAATTATTTGGAAGACTGCAGATAAATGGAGTATCAAACGAGAAATATTACCACAAATTTTTGTTGAGCTGATTTGGAGTGAAAAAGAAGAACTTGATATTTCATTCTCAGGCGAAAGACTTTCCAATATGAGTAGCTATCATGTTGAATTAATAGGAATATTTTTGATTAATCATATCCTTAGGTATATAACAATCCATAAAATGGATAAAGATCTACCTGATATTTGTTATTTAATGTTTTCACGTTACTATACTAAAAATATAGGAAAATGGGATCACCGAGTAAGATGAAGTAAATAAAAGATATAAATGAAAAAATTGGACTAGATGGCGGTCCAAAGTATAGACCTTCCTTTTTTAGCAGCGCGTTCAACTTTTTTAGAATTTTCTAACTCAGACATTACTTTCCAAACTTGTGAATTACTTAGTTGAAAGTACCTTCTTAGTTCTGGAGTCGTCATTTGTGTTCCATTTAATAAATTAGGGATTAATCTCATTATTTCCTCAATAGTATTCTCATCAGAATCTACATCAGGTTCTTCTTCATCTTCAACGTTGTCTTCCATTTCAGTAATAATTCGTGTAGCAATTTTATTTAACTGTTTAATATTATTATCAACATTTTGAGGTTTCATAAAAAGACAACATAGTTCTAAATCTCTTGGAAAAGCAACAATATAAAAATCATCATATAATATAGCTCGCGGCTTTTTCACTGCATCATTTCCACCTCGAAATGATAAATAAAAGTTCATGGCAAAGTCATTTAAATTTACTCCTTTATCTACTTTTGAAAATTCTTTTTTCCATTTAAGAAAAGGACCATCAATCATATCAAATCCAATCAATGCGGCTCCAAACATTTCACTTTCTACAAATTTCAATCCTTTAATCTCCTCCTTATTGCTATTTTATCTAATTCTTTTTTAATAATGTTCAATAATTTTTTCCGTTCTGATGGATTTATGGCAGTTAAACCATAAGTTTTGCAATGCAGTATATCTTCAACACGTTTTACATCCATTCGTCCTTCTGATTCAACTAGATCTTGTTTATTTGCAATTGCAATAATGGGACATTCCTTTCCAACGAAATGGCAGGCATAATTAATAAGTTCCCTTGAGTTTAATACATTTCGGGGAGTTGAGTCAGACACAATGAAGATGATATCTGATCCTAGAAGGTAATCTTTTGAATATGTCCTAAGATAACTATTCTGACCTGCAAAATCCCATACTCTTAAATAATAATCTTCAAATCTAACGGTCTTTAGATCTAAACCATGAGTTGGAAGGTATAATCGATCTATCGTTTGTTCAGATAAAAGTTTTAACATTGTGGTTTTTCCTACCGCTGGAGCACCTATAAAGCTTAATTTAACGAGTTTACTTATTTCAGAACTTAACATTTTTAGAATTAGATTACTAATTAAGAAAGAATAAGATGAAATAAAATATGAATCTGGATAATATCTGAATATTACAAAAAAAAGGAAAGATTGAAAGATTATATTATTTATGTTTTAGAAGGAATTTTTTCATCCATTTTGGCAATAAAAATCCTCCATACCAGCAAAGTGCGCTTATGATTAAGATTAATCTAATTATAATTATCGTCGCTGGATTAAATGGAATAGATGCATCTAATAACGCTCCAACAGAAAAAGCTATATAAGCAATGATTAGGAGTTTTCCCTTGAGCTTTACTTCTGGATCTTTTGATTTTAAAGAAAGATTTGCAAATAAAAAGCCTGTTACTACAACAATCAATAGAAATATTATTAAAAAGACCATAATAAAAGATTTATAATTCACATCCACAGGACCGTTTAATTCTCCTATTAAATTCTGATTTAAAAACAGAAAAATGAAGAATAATATCTCAAAAATCGCCCCTATTATTGCATATATAGAAAGAATTAATTTACGCTTTTCAGAGTACAAAAATTCTGTAAAGGCTAATAACCAAAGAATTATCGCTAAGGGAATGAATACATTACCTAGAAAAAAATAGATCCCAGATGAAATTCCAATATCATTGTATAAAGCAATGAGAAATGAAATCATGGATGGCCACCAAGGTTCAGATATGAATATCCAAGTTGCTCCAACTAAAAAATAAATCCTTTCTTTATATTTAAAGTATCTAGTGAGAATAATAAACCCAATGGCTAAGGAGAATACAACAAAAATGAGAGAGAATATTCCGTTTATAATGTCTATAGGACTTAATGCCATATTTTACATCATTTTTTTGTGTTATAAATAAAAATTAAGAGGTTGGATTATATAAATATTCAAACTTTTTAATTTAAAATATTAGTCAGAAATCTAAATATAATACAAAAATATTAATAGTATTAAAGAGAAAAATGTGGGAGCAATTAAACTAATTGTCAATAAACTCTGAGATACTTTAATGCATTCTTTAAGAGTATCAAGAATAACATTGAAATAGTCAGGATCTCCCCATATTCTAACATTTTTAAATGAATCCTTATAATAAAATTCTACTGGTTCCATATCTCTTTCTGCTGCATCTAGTAAACTATTTAATTTGTCTAGTATAAAATCAATCTGAATTTTATCACCTATAGGCGAGTAACCTCTATTAGAAAATTGTCTAGCAACCGTATGTGAATCAGAAGTGGTTATTTCTCCCTTTTCAATCCCCTTATTTTGTAGCATATTTAGGATAAATGATCTGATTTCTAAGAAAGCATTATTGCCATCGAAATGAATCAAAACAGTTTTCTGGTTGTTTAATGTATTTTTAAACATGTGAACTACAATCCCTCCATATCCAATTCCATCTTTCTCAGAAAATTCCTTTATTGGATCCTTTGCTACACCATATAATAGATTTGTTTTTTGAGTAACATCAGGCTTATTTTTTATAATAAATCTCTCTGAAACATTAATTAAATCTTTTGCTTCAATGGAGTTCCTTTTTATGAGGATTTCCTCTCCAATAATAGAGTTATGAGAATCGACAACAATCACATCATTAAAACCTTCTTTTCTTGCTATAGCTCGTATATCATCTCCAACTTCAATTTGAATATCATCAGAAGGTAATGGATGTCTGGTCAAAAAAACTATAGGTATTTTGTCAACAATCATTCCAATAAGTTTAGCAGAATTTGAGATTTTTCTTGAAAAATCAACAACTTCTGAATTCCATTCTAACGATTTATTTGCCATAATACTTTCAATATCCGTTTTAATATGGCTAAATACCTTATCTACTTCATGTTGAGATGTTAAGTTATGTGCATGATTATTAGTTGTATGATAAACCGTTGTACCTGGAACATCTGAAAAAAGCCTATAAATATATTCTGGCAAATCAGAAGAACCACATGTCTTAAAAGGACCAAAATGAATGTTTGGGACAATAAATAACCCTTTCAAATTTTTTGATTTTTTACCTCGGATTAACAGATATTGAATTTTCACTTCAGAATCGATACCAACGTCATCAAAAAAATGTTCAATAAGATTATCGTTACCCTCAGTCATCATAGAAAGAATAAACGCCCTAATGAATGGATAACCTCTCATTCCTGTTGCAACACGATATATATTACTTACTTTGAATAATCTATTTCTATAAGGGATTGCAAACACAAGAGCACAAATTACAAAAAAAATCATAGCTCTAACAAAGAAATCAATTTTAAACTGCC
This sequence comes from Promethearchaeota archaeon, assembly GCA_048939015.1. GTDB lineage: Archaea > Asgardarchaeota > Lokiarchaeia > Sigyniarchaeales > SOKP01 > Loki-b32. The sequence continues at coordinate 36,664 of JBHLPW010000035.1, read as the reverse complement.
CAGTATATAAACTATAGGTAAAAATAGCTGTGAATGGTTGGACTAAAGCTAAGATAATATTCCCACTACGCCCTACAGTAGTGAAAGAGAAATATATAACGAATGCAACTATATATGAGAGAATAGTTCCTAAAATGAGAAACATCTCCTGCATTCTGATATTATTTACTAGTATTGCGATAATCTGACCAAAAATAAATGTAATTTCTATAATTACACTAAAAAAAGCATTCATTTGAATTGACCATCCTGTTGGAGGTGCTTTTAAAATAGGTGACCTCCGGGAATAGAAACTCATAGAAAATAAAGTACCTAGCCCAGAAGTTAATAGAAAAAGAAACGCAAAACGAATGAAATGGAGAATGTCTAAATACCTCTTTATCAAAAAATAATTTAAAAGTAATGAAATTAAACCTAAAGTGATAGGTGTTCCAAAAAAGATAGAATAGGCTAATCTTTTTGATGAAAACAGCTCCATGTATGATATGATTCCTGGAATTTGGCGACTCTGTTGCTTTTTCACAAACATGAAATAATTAGATGAAAATCCTGTAATTGAAAATACTTAATTGAAAAATTTCTTTCTAATGTATTGAATAATTTGATACAATTATATCTTTATGTATAGATTTACTATATATTATAAAAACAAAACATTCTTTTATAAGGAATATGGAAAAAAATTCACAAAAACTGATAGACCTTGCGAATAAGAGTTACGGTGATATTCTTTCAAGTGGGTTTAAATTATTTTTTCAAACTTATGGAACATTAATCATCCCGCTGGCGGTTTTTCAAATAGTATTAATTGTATTAAATGTTTTATTATTGACGGATCTGACTTGGTCTATCGATTCAATGGGAATAGCTGTTGATGAAGTCCTTGATAAATTTATTGAAAATGAATCTCTCACAGAGAGTGAATTAAATATACTAGCTGGCTTCCTTTTAATGACGTTAGCTTTACTCTTCCTGCAAAATTTAATAGGTGCAATAGTCATTGCGATAGCAATGTGTTCAGTCAGTAATTACACTTTTAAAAGATATATGGGAGAAAAAATAAGTTTTATAAAATCTCTAAAGACATCATTTAATAAAAGAATATTTATTGTGGTCTTATTCCTTGGAATCCTTTTACCTATATCATTCCTTTTATTTATTCCAGCAATAATAATATTTGGCTTTTTCATATTTTTAGTTTTTACATTCAATATAGAAGATGTAGAAAAGCCAATTGCAGAAGCTCGTGCCATTGCTAAAGGTGGTTTTTGGAAAATTATTGGAGTTTTTCTCATAAATGTAATCGTAATTTTTATAATTAGTTATTTCTATAATTCATTAACAAGCATTATATTTAATACAAATTCCACATCATTCATGATTAAATTGAGTATGTGGAGTAGTCCAGCTTATAGAAATTATGGCATGTTAATTTTATATCAAATAATTAATAGTACTATAGATATAATTTTCGCTCCACTTTTCATTTGTTTATTAACTTCATTATTTTCCTCATTAAGGGCAAGAAGAATATTAAAAACAGGATACTACCAAGAATATTATCCCAAAAGGGAAATATATCAAGAATCTTTTAATATTAGTGAAAATAAAGAATCTTCAGCCATAAGTGAAATAAAACTAGAAGGTGGTTTCTATTGTCCATATTGTGGTGTTTTGATAAAGAGTCCAAAAAAGTTCTGTCCAAAATGTGGCGAAACTCTTTCGTTTATTCAAGATTGATTTACTCCAAAGGTGTTTAAATTGTATATTAATATTGAGAAAAAGTTTGAAATTGAAAAAGAAAACCTAAATAATCCCGTTGTTTTGATAGGATGGCCTGGAATTGCTTTAGTTGCCAAACTAGCCATCACGTCAATACAAGAATCCTTAAGAGCAAAGGAATTATTGAATATTCAATATTTTGATTTTCCTTCTAAATCCGTGGTAGAAAAAGGTTCATTAGAACTACCTTCAGCAAAATTATATTATAAACCAACAGATAAAGAAGATGGAAATGATTTTTTCATTTTAACTGCAAGTTATCAACCACAGAATCCTAAGGGCGTATTTGAATTCTCGAAAACCTTTTGCGAAGAAATGGATAGATTAACTGGTGGAAATATTAGAATGTATGTAAGTACTGGTGCTATGATTTCTGATGTTATACATGATACACCAGTAGTTTATGTGTGTGGAACTGATCAGGATTTAGTACAAACATTTTTAGAATTAGAAAATACTAAAATATATGAGGGTGGGTATATATCCGGAGCTAATGGAATCCTTCCAGCTTGGGCAGGAGCAAATAATTTTGCTCCAGGGATTTGTTTACTCGCAGAAACTTTACCAATGCCAATGATGACGTTGGATCCACGTAGTTCCAAGGCGTTAGTCACATTATTAAAAGAATATTTTTCTATTGATATGGATTTTAGTAAATTGAATGAAAAAATAAAAGAAATGGAAAGTATTTTTGAGTCTTTTAAAAAACAAGCAGATCAGTTTATGAAGCCACCACATGATGAAAGAGGAACAGATTCATATTTTCGTTAAGAATTTTCAATAGAAATTTGATTATTTTATTTAAAATTGGATTTAAATTATTTAACAAAAATAAATACGAACTATTTTATATTAAAGCCAACTAAATGATTAATAGTGCTAAAAACTCGTAGTATTGAGAGTAATAAGAAGATTAAGGAGACAATTTCCACTAAACTAAATGGAATAAATATCCAATCACGCAATTATGTGAAGGATATTATTACGCTGATTAATAAAGAGATAGGCGTCAATAAAGTCTTATCAATTTTATTGTTTGGAAGCCAAAGAGCTAGAAATAAAGGAGATGTAACGAAGGTATCTGATTGTGATTTACTAATTATCTTTAAAGACAGAGTTTCAAATCATCATATAAAAGAAATTGAGAAGTATTTCATTGCTTTAGAAATCAAACATAATTTTAGAGAATTTAGTGATCATTTTTCTAAAAAAGTTTTAGGAGTAATCAGCCAAACCACTGGTATTTTTATGAGTCATTTTTTGACTAAAAGGAAGTACTGGGAAGATGTTATATTTCATAAAATTTTTAGAGTGAATAAAGTCTTCTCCTCAATTTTTGCTCCCAGGAAAATAGTACTTGGAAATGTCCTGATAAATAGTTCAATATTATATGGAGTTGATTTACGAGAGAAAATTAGACCTCGCATCCAAATATCGTTTCCAGAAATGCTTAGAAGTACAGTTATGAATCTTATGATCTCCCTTTTTTCTTTAACAATATCATTCCTTAAAAATCTAAATCCAACTAAATATCAATTGGAAGCAATAAAATGGGCTTTAAAAGCATCAAATTATTACTGTTACCGAGATTCAGAAGATTTAAAGAACATTACGGAGCGATTCATATCCTTTGAAAAACAAAAATGGCAAAATAAAGCACGAAAATTCTATTCAAACTTTCTGCAATTAAGAAGATCTCCTTGTAATGACATGAATTTTATGATTCGGTGTCCTATAAGAATCATTAAAATTCACACAAAAGCCATATCCTTTAAGAAATTAGTTAAAAGAATAGAAAAATATAAAATTCCATCTAGACAAATAGAACCCGCCATTCCAGATCATACATTTCCAATAAAGTTTTAATAAAATTTTATTAATTTAAATGAAATGAAAATAAATTTTACTATTCTAAAAATAAAAATATAAATACTGGTAAATTTATTTAGAATTGTATTATTAATGAATATAATTTTCCAACTGCTAAAGAAATAAGAAAGAATCTAAAGCTGAGGAGGAAAGTATGGAAGAAGAGATTGATATTAGAGAGTTATTTTTTGATATTTTAGATATCGTTAAATTCGAATTAAAATTTTACCGATACAAGGAATCACCTATGTTTGAGCGTATTGTGAAAACTCGTGTCTTCCAACAAAAGTTGCAGAAGTTAAAGGACTTTATAAATACATATTTTGATATTATGTACAGAGATGAAGATAGTCCCATTAACCAAGCAGCACTTCGTACTCAATTAGATAATATAGCTCGATTAACTAATTATTATGATGATTTATCAGATTTCTATACAGATCATACTAAGGTAATGATTACTAAAGAAAAGTTTCAAGAGATGGTTGATTATTCTCACGTTGAAATACTTTTTTTAGTGTTCACTAATATTCTAGACTGGGAACATTATAAGAGCAGTCTTTTATTTCCTACAGATAAGTCAAAAGAAAAAATTCTAAAAGAGTTCCTTAGTAAACTTGCAAGTTCAGAAATTAAGGATGTAGAAGATATAATTGATCTAGAACAGGCTATTGACACATTTGTTGAAAGTATAGAGGTATAATAATAAAAAAACTCTTTTTCAGCTTCTTTTTAACTATAAAAGGAAGATTTATATTAGAACTGGCTTGTTTTATTCATAAGATAATATTTCTTTATTACTTATTACTTTAAATTTGTTCATTTTTCAAGGTTGAAATTAAATGGCACTTCTTATTAAATTATATGGAGATTTAAAGACTAAATTACATGATCTGCCAAGTTATAATAGAGATACCAATAGATTAAGGATTGAACTCAATAATATCAAAAATGTATTAGATATTTTGGATAAATTAAGTATAAAAAAAGAAGAAATAAGTCATATTTTCATTAATAATAAATATTCTGGCTTAGAAAAAGAATTAAAAGAAGAGGATCGAATTGGAATTTTCCCTAAAAGAATGGGAATCTTATTTGTTGAGATAAAAGATCCTTTCTGAAATATTAAAATCTTATCTACCTTTTTTCCTATGAGAAAAGAGACAATAAATACAATTAAATATCTGATTCGTTATGTAATTGCTTAACTAACGCATAAGTGGGTATAGATTAAAAGATTTTATTTTCAATATGGCTGATTGTGTAGATAAAATATTGGAAGTCTGTGAAAATAGTGAGATAAAGAAGTATCAGGTTCTAATTAAATTAATGCAGGATCTAGATAAAGAGATTTCAAATGCAATACGAGTCCGAAATTGTTTGATATTATTAATTAATTTATGTTTTAATCCAAAACCCCCTGATTATGCATTTAATAAGGGTAAAACAACATACGACCTTACTGAGTTTGAAAGGTCCGAAATGCTAGAACTACTAAAATGTGAAATAAATAATTAATCATTTTAAAAAACTTTAAGATCTACTTCTTTCCATTGTTCATATTGATTGAAGATTTCATCTATTTTTTCTAAGGTTTCAATGAGTGCATTTTTTGTATCATCATCTTGTTTAAATGTATCAACAATAACGTCGCTAAGATCTACTTTATATTCTTGAGCAAGATCTGAGACTTTCTGTAAATCAAATCTATTAATACCTTTTTCTTCTAATTGATCCAAGGTAAATTCAATTTCTTGTTTGAGTTTTATTGTAGCATTTAAGGATTTAACGCATTTATCAAATAAATCTTTTTCTTTATCAAGTACTATAGTTTCCTCCTCAGATAAATTGTGAGTTTCATCTACAATTTCAAGTCTTTCATTTAATAAGTATTTTACACGTTCATAAGTTTTAATTGCATCAGAGATTTTACTTAGACTTTTTATTAAGTCAATTCTCTGATTTAATCGAGCTTCAACAATTCTTAAATAAGCATCTTCATAATAGGTTTGAATCTTTCCAAATGTACTTTTTTCCCATTCACCAATTCTATAATAAATTTGCCTTATTTCGTTATTTAGGAGATTTTTTTCCTTAGGTGCTATACTTTGATTTGATAATTCTCTGAGAATATTATTGGTCTCTTGTTTAAGTAATAATACTTTTAAATACATGATATGTGCTTTTTTCTCTATATTTGTTATACTCCGATTAGTACCTTCACGTTCACAGAATTTATAAATTATCAAAGCATCATCCAATAACTCATTAAATCGATCTTGATCTGTTTGTATATAATATTTAGAATCTTGAACTTTTTGGATTGCTCTATCCATTTGAATTTCTAACTCGAAAATATAATCGATTAAACTAACTTGTTTTCTTTCTGATAAAATTCTTGATTTATAATTCATGTCCTCTTCCACGTTTCTACTTGCCAATAGCCAGAAAATAGAGGCAGGTAACCAAAAAAATATACTAAAAAATATCATATTGAAAATACTTCCTAAAATAGAAATAAGTGTATATGATACTAAGAGTGTCACTCCTTTACTCAATTGTTCTGAGAGTTTAAAAAATGAAGCAGCTGTACCTTTATGTTCAGGCATATTAACGTCTATCATTATAGCGTTCCTATTTGCTACAGGTCCTGCCCCTAGCATCGAAGCCATTAAAGCAAAAATAAAGAATATGATGTAAGTAGGATAAGCTACAAATATTTCTCCGATAGTTCGTATTATATATGTAAAAAGTTCTTCAGTTGGAATTGGACTAGGGTAAATAATATTCAATCTTGCCGGATTTATAGGTCGTAAAGAAAGAAGTAATATAAGAGCAAATGGTATTGAAAGGATTAAACATATAGTCGCTAATCTAGCTCGATTTTTTTTATTTCGACGGAATAATATATCTCCCAACCTAGCAAAAATACTGTTACCCAAAATATACCCAATACCAACCATACCGGCAAATATTGTGGCTGTTTGAAGTCTTATTTCTAGAGGAATTTGAAAAAAAAATTGAAGGGTAAGCATTGAAGTTGTAAAATAAACTAAAACTGTTCCAGGAATAACGGTAAAGAAGCCTTGAATTATCAAATACCGATTTGACTTTTTACTCACGATTCTTTTTAGATCTTCTTTTGAAATTCGATAACTATATTCCAGATCTAATTCAATTAGTTCTAATAATTCATCTTCACTTGCTCCACGTTGAGGAATCTTAACAAAAAAGAGAACAATGACCACAATCACACTTATTACTGAAAGTAAAATAAAAGGGAATCGCCATGTTAATATTGGTCCAAGGAACGAAGATAATCCTTGACCAGCTCCATTTGATATTGAACTTAAGATTGCTAAAGTTCCAAACCAACCTGATCTTTCTTCTGGAGGTATAGCATCTGATATTATTGAATATCCTACTGGTAAAACACATCCTAAACCCGCACCACATGCAACTCTAGAAATTACTAGCACGAGATAACTACCAGAAATTGCTGTAAAAATCATTCCAATTGTCCATGAAAAAGCTCCTGCTAAAATAACTACTTTTCTATTAATTCTGTCTGTGTAATAACCCCAGAGTAATGCGAAAAAAGCACTAATCAAAACAAAGAAAGCATCAGGAACAGCTATTAATGCTTGCGGAATGTTAAACTCTTCTTGGATTGCTGCATAACTAGGGATAAGCATATTAGCGCATGCGGTTGATAGAAAAAGTAACACCATGACTAATATGATTGGTGCTAAATCTTTGAATTTCACAGTAGTTAGTTGAAAGCGTCCAATAAGAAATTACCACTAAAATGTGATTATGATAAATAGCATTTGAATCTTAAAAAAACTTACATAGATCTAATCTAATGATAAGTAATAGTCTAAGATTGCATTGACATGAATTTCTAATGTATCAAGGAGTTTAATTTCTGTATCCGTTTGATTTAATATTAACGGTAATTCGGTACATCCTAAAATAACACCATCTACATCGTATTCATTAATAATCTGGAGTAATTTTTCTTTTGATTCTTGCTTGAAGAAGCCAATTACTAGTTCATCAAATATTATCTTATCTATTTCATCCTGCTTTGCATTAGATGGCGTTATAACCTCAATTCCCAGCTCTTTGCAATGTTCTTGGTAAAAAGTGTTTTGCATCGTAAATTTTATTCCCAGAAGTAATACTTTCTTCATACTGTTTTTCAAAGCCATATCAGCTGTAGCCTTCACGATACTCAAAATAGGTATTCCTGATTTATTCTCCAAATCATTGTATACAGCATGGGGAGAATTTGCCGCCATTGCTACAAAAGTAGCTCCTCCATTTTCTAATGCGTTAATACAACTCATTAAATATTCTATATATTTCTCTCTGTTTTCTACAAGTTCAAGGTCAATAAGCTTCTGAAAATTTACACTAAATATTAAAACTTCAGGATAATTATAATCATTAAATTTCTCGTAATACTTTTCAAGGAGTAGATCATAATACTTTATAGTTGATTCGTAAGACATACCCCCCAAGATTCCAATTCTTTTCATTTTTTTAACTCCTTAAATTTAAAAATAAATTTTATCTGTAATTACTTTTCCTCTACTTGAAAACTCTACCCCCTCCATTTCTAATAGTTTTTGCTTCATTTTAAGGCCACCTTGATATCCTCCAAGTTCGCCATTTGACTTTATTGCTCTATGGCAAGGAATAATAATTGGAAATGGATTTCTAGCCAAACTATTTCCTACTACGCGTGCTCCATTAATTACACCAATTTTTTTCGCAATTCGTTTATATGTACTTATCCATCCTCGTGGAATTTCAAATTCTGCTTTAAGAACCTTCTCTTGTATTTTTGTGCATAAATTAAAATCAACTAAATCCACGCTAAACTCAATCTCCTCCCCTTTTAAAAAATTATGGATTTTGTCAGCAAGGAAAGTTATTGAAGAATTTGATCCAGGATTGATTTGTGGATATTTGGTTTTTGCTTTTTCTTCTGACTTTTTATCTGGATCACTAAGAAAAATTCGTTGCACTTTTAGCTTAGAACCCGTTCCGTTCCATATAACAGTAAAAGTATCAAATGGAGAAGGGAAAGTAGTAAAAAGTCTATTCTCCATGGTAATCTACTATTTTTTTTGAAATTTAAAATCTTCTTTTACATCTAATAACCCAAATTATTCCAATTGAAAATATCATAATTGATAATATTATGAGTTGATTATATCCGGGGATTGCTCTCCTACCTGTTTCAAGGGGGAGTGGACATTTCATTAATGGAAAGTTGTCTTGACTTCCCGCAGAACCCGTAATATTATATGGAACATCTCCAATACCATTGCTGTCTGCATCCAAACCAGAATAATCCGCCCAAAAATTCCCCTTAACTCCATTATCCCAGTGATTATTCGTACCATTATCTATTGCATTTATAGAATTATTAAAGCAATTAAGATATATATTGTTGTCATTACTATTCTCATCAAAATAGATCCCATATAAGCCATTGTCATTTACAGTGTTTTCTGAAATTATGCTCTGGTTGGAAAGTTCGACATGAATTCCATTAAGTCCATTAGCTTCTAAATTATTTTCAAGTATTCTAATGTCTAAATTTGTATTAAAATAGATCCCCTCCCTATTATTCTCTCTAATTTCATTTTCAGAAACAGTTGCATTGGTACTATCCCTTATTGTCAATCCAGAGAAAGCATTATTATTTAAAACATTTCTAAAAATAAAAGAATACTTACAAGTAAAGATGTAGAAGCCACTAAGGTTATTATTATTTGCAATATTTTCCGCGAATGCGTTATTAACACTAAATTGTATCCATATACCCTGCCAACCATTTGATGATATATTATTGTACGAAATAGTATTTCTTCGACTAGCGTTAATAAAGATTCCATCTCCCAGATTTGAATAAATATGATTTTCAATGATTAAAGTATAAGTACTGTTGAATGTATATATCCCGTATAAACCATTATCTTCTATTATATTACTAACTATGAGACTTTCTAAATTACCATTGAGATAAATTCCCTCAATCTTGTTCTCTTGAATTACATTATTTTCAATCTTAGCAAATGTATTATTATTTATTGATAATCCAGAGAAACTATTTTTGTATAGAAAATTACCCTTAACAGTAGAATAATCGCATGTAAAAAGATATAAACCACTAAGGTTATTATTATATGCTGTATTTCCAGAAAGTGTATTATTAGCACTAAATTCCATCCACATACCTTGCCAACCATTTGATGATAAATTATTATTTGAAATAGTATTTCCATAACTTGTGCTAATAAAAATTCCATCTCCATCGTTTAAATATATATGATTTCCTGAGATTTCGGTATCATTTATGCTTAATGCATATATTCCATACATATTCCCAAAAAATTCATTATTTATAATCCTTCCATTAGTAGTATTTGCAAGAAATATTCCTGAATATACTGCTGGGGCATATCGAAATTCACAATTGATAACTGTAAAATATTTTCTTGAATTTATAATTCTGAGACAATCCCAACTCGTTGTAGGATGAAAAATATGGCCATCAATTACATATGGATCAATTTGTGTCCCAGAACCGTTACAAATCCCTTGAGTTTTAGCCCAAATCCAATTATTAAGACTACTTGGAGAATCATCAATTTCAGTGGCATCGAATGTGGTAGATAATCTTAAATTTTCCATACTATTATTTTCTACAGTTATTTTGGTCGAATTATAACTAATATATAAACTGGTGCTTGTTAGGAAAAGTAATATACAAATGATTAATACTATAACATTTAATTTTAGATCTCTTTTCTTCATACTTAATTAACTCGTTAGTTTTTATTTTACATTAAGGATAAATATTTTAATTGTATTATGATACTCCATGCTTTATAACCATAATTATTAAAATTTAAAATTATATGATAAAAATTATTCTTGAAATAATTATAAAATGAAAAAGGAATAATTACCTCATTTTAATTTATTCTTCGTGAAATCATCGTTTCACGATCTTTGGTTAAATTATTTAACTATTGAAGACTCTTATATTTTATAAAAAAAGAAGGGAAGCATAGTCCAAGTATGGAAGAAGAAGCAGATAAGAGCACTTTCAAGAGTTATCTTTTTTTCTGGTCAGGGCAGTTACTATCTATTTTAGGATCTAATGTAGTATCTTTTGTATTAATATGGTGGCTAGTTGATGAGACCAAAAGTGCAACAGCTCTTTCAATAGCTTCCGTATCTTATTTTTTGCCTTTTATTTTGGTTTCTCTAATAGCTGGAGTCGTAGCAGACAGATATAATAGAAAAATAGTGATTTTCATAGCAGATTCACTACAAGCATTTTCAACATTTATCATGATTTTATTTTTTACCTACGGTATAATGGAGTACTGGCACTATTACTTTTTTTTAGCATTCCGTAGCATTTGCCAAGCATTTCATCAACCAACTCAGAATGCTATTATTCCTACGATGGTGCAAAAAGATAAATTAAGTAGAATAAATGGTATAAATTCTTTACTAACAGGTGCTATTAGAATTATTGGACCTGTAATTGGTGCAACATTATTAATTTTTCTTTCAGTTAAACAAGCACTCTGGATCGATATTATTACGTATGCAATTTCAGTTATCCCTCTAATCTTAGTTAAAATTCCGTTTTTACATAAAGAAATTGAAAAGCATAAACGAGAATCAATAGGGAAGGCTTTTAAATCCGGATTTAAAATTTTAATTACAATCCCAGGACTTCTGGCGTTAATGATAGAATCTATGTTTGTTAACTTTTTACTTATGCCCTTTAGTACATTATTCCCTTACTATGTTAGAGTGTTTCATAATGGTTCTGTTGTTGATTTTGCTTTAATTTCAACTTCTTCTAATACTGGAATGCTTATAGGAGGTTTACTTATGACAATTAAGAAAAAGTGGAAAAAAAAAATCCCAATCGTGATTTTTTTTGGTATTATCTTTGGTATAGTTTATGCATTATTCGCATTTGTCCCAGTAGGTTTTACTTTCTTAATTATGTTATACTCTGCAATATTCAGCTTCATTATAGTAATTTGTAATGCGCTTTTCTTTACTATCATGCAATTAAGAATCCCCTCTGACAAATTGGGAAGAGTAACTTCAATAGATAGTACATTATCTACTATTATCATCCCAATAGGAAGCATTTTAGCTGGACTCCTAGCAGTAATTATCGGAATTGCCCCATTATTCTTTATATGTGGTAGTTTAATAGTATTAGTAGAAATTATTGTCTATTTCTTTACAAAAATTAGACTCCTTGATTCTGAAGGTGAATCAACACCGGAACCTGATTAGAAAAATATAGTAATAATTACAAAACTCTTATTCTTCAATGATAAATCCAGGTTGGTAAATCTCATCTTCTTCATTATCATCGGGATTCTTCATGAATTTTAATAGAGCTTGTACTATTTTTTCTGGGATATTACCTTTTCCTGATATTGATTCAACATTTTTACGATTCATTAACATGAAATAAATCGCTCCACCCCAGGGACGTAGTTCATCATCTCCACGAAAATATCGTTTGGCTTCAACATTCTCTATATTTTTCCACTCATATACTTCCTTTTTTTCAACATTACCAAAGAGGTGATTTTCAAATTTTGAAATTATTCCTTCCAATCTATTAATTGCTAAGAATGATTCTAATTTCATATATTTATTTCCTATGTATATAGAAATTGCCGTAATTACGAATGAAATTATAGCTATTAAAAGATTATTAGGTATCAAGTATTGAGCTAGTGGATCAACATAAGGATAAATAGCAAAAAGAAGACCTATTAAAATCCCCATTACGCCCCCCACACTCATAATTAAAAAACCCCAATGATAATTTTTGAATGGTTGGGATTTTATTTCAGCATAGTCTTTATTCTTAACTTCAAATTTCAATTTAGGATTACCCAATATTAAGTTTAATCATTGTAAATAATGAAAATTTTATATTAAAATGTTCTTTTAATACAAAAAACAAGATGAAACCTTTCATTTTTAACATATTAAATTAAACGCCTTAAAGCATGGACGCAACAGCAAATATAAGTTCTTTCAGAAGTTACCTATTCTTTTGGTCAGGTCAATTAATTTCCATTTTAGGCTCCACTGTTGTTTCTTTTTGTTTAACTTGGTGGCTAACAACAACAACAGAAAGTGCCATAGCTCTCTCAATTAGATCAATTTCTTGGTTAATACCTTTTGTATTAGCTTCATTAATTGGGGGTGTTGTAGCAGACAAATTTGATAGAAAAAAAATAATATTCTTAGTTGATTCCCTTCAAGCTTTCTCAACATTTATTTTGTTTTTATTTTTTCTGTATAATTTTATGGAATATTGGATGCTCTACTTTTTTGGTGCTTTTCGTGCTGTTTGTCAAGCTTTCCATATGCCTGCAGAGAGTGCTATAATTCCGACTATGGTACCAAAGAATAAATTAAGTAGAATAAATAGCATCAATTTCTTATTAACAGGCTTTATTCACATAGTCGGTCCTGCGATTGGCGGGACTGTAATGATATTTCTCACAATTGAACAAGCTCTATGGATCGACATTATTACATATGCTATAGCGATAATTCCTTTATTGCTGATTAAAATTCCTTCCGTGATTAAAGAAGAAGAGAGTCATAAACCTCGATCTTTTTTAAAAGAACTTAAATCAGGATTTAAAAGCCTTTTGGCAGTCCCAGGACTTTTAATTTTAATCATTGAAGCGATGTTATGCAACTTTTTCATGCAACCAATTGGTACTTTATTACCTTACTATGTTAAAGTCCTCCATAATGGAACAGTAGTAAATTATGCAATGATTTCAACATTTTTTAATGTAGGAATGCTAATAGGAGGCATCATTACATCAGTTAAAAAGAAATGGAAACATAAAATCCCAATAATTACTCTAGCAATATTTACTCATGGTGTTGTCTATGCATTATTTTCATTTGTCCCTTATGGATTCTTTTCTCTTATGATGTTATATTCCGCAATTAGAGGATTTACCATGCCGTTTATAAACGCTCTATATTTTACAATATTACAAACATGTGTTTCACACGATAAATTAGGAAGAATCGTTTCGATCGATAATACTCTATCATTTGTTAGTATGCCAATAGGATCAATGCTTGCAGGACCCTTAGCTGAAGTTTATGGTGTAGGACCATTATTCTTTGTAAGCGCTAGCCTATACATTACAACGACAGTGACTATTTATTTCTTTACAAATATTCGACATCTCGATTCTATTGAAACTGTTAGTGAAAGTTAATATTTAAAGTCAAATTTCTCAAAAATATGATAAAATCAAATTTATACTAAATAATTAATTTACATACCTACATCTCAAATAGATTGAATTTTAAGTAATTGCCAAATTTTCTTTTAACATAATTTCCAAAAATGCTAAAATCTAATAAATCGAAGGAAACAGATCCTAAGATAACTCCTGACTTTGTTCCAATGATTAGAATAGTTTTTTGGAATAGTCTAGGGTTCTTCTTTTTTACGTTTTTAATACCGTATGTCACAGCCCAACTCCTTGAGGCTTCAGGTACTGAGATGGGATTAACATTCGCAAGTCAGACTCTTGGAGGATTAATAAGCACACCCATAGTAGGCTATCTCACTGACAAAGTGTCTAAAAAACTTTTGGTATTAATAGGAAGTTTTGGTAGAGCTGCATGTTATATTCTCATGTATCTTGGAATAATTATTTCTTCTTTGATCGTATTCGCAATAGGACTTTTTATACTTGGATTTTTTGTTGGCTTTTTCTGGAATCCTTTAAATACATTGATTTCTGAGAAATCACATAAAACATTTCGTTCTTCTGCATTTGGGAAGCAATTTGGAATGCTCGGTAAGGGAAATTTGGTAGGTTCAATTGTTAGTTTCCTCATTTTTGGAGTAGCAAACTATTACATACCAAGTAATCCATTCATAGTATATTCTCCATTAATTTTATTTACAATCTCTAACATTTATGCGGGTATTGTTTTTCATAAAAATGTTGATGAGAATTTAACACATGACATTCACTTTAATCAAACGAGTCTATCAACAAAACATGTGATTGATGACACTCATATTGATTCAGAACAAGATAAGGATAGATTTTCATTAGAGTTATCTCTTGGTTTTCTCTTTGGCTTTATAATTTTAATAACTGCCTTTATGACAAGTAGTGCAAATCAATCAATTGCTCCCCCTTTTTTTCAAGTGTATTTAATAAATGAATTAAATGTGACTGACCCAGTAATGGTAATGATTATATATTTTCCCAGTCAAATAATATCATTGTTACTTGCTCCAAGGATGGGTAGAATCGCTGACAGAATTAAACCTCAATTAGCTATAACCTTTATAAGCGGATTCGGAGCTCTTGTAACATGGCTTATAGTGAATAGTGTTTCTGGAATAATGTTTGGTATTATTTTAACATTCGATGTTACATTAGCATGGGCAAGTTCTTTAGTGCTACAGAATGTATTAAGCCGCATATCTAAAGGACATAGAGGTAAAATATTTGGTATGACTCAATGGATGAGTTTCCTCGGAGCTATCTTAGGCCCTATTATTGGAGGACTCGCATGGGATCACCTAGGAACACAAGCACCATTTATAATCTCCATTTTTATAGAACTATCTGTGATACCACTATATATTACAGCTATAAAGATATTGAAGCCCTATATGGCAGAAAAAATAGAAGATTATTAATTTTTGAAATTTGTTTTTTTTAAAGTAAATTTCAATTATACAAGTAAATTTATTTGATGGCAGTAAGATTTGCAAAGAAAGCCATAGATAAAATAAAAAAAAAAGAGAAATTAGTCTTATTCCGGCATTGAGAAATCAGTAATTTCGGGTAAAACCTCAAGTTCGGGATAAATATACCCTGGAAGTGGTGGTGGAGAATTATAAATTTGCTCAATGCTAATTTCTCCTAGTTTAATTCCTCGATACTTATTAAATCCATTAAATGTACCCTTAATAACTTGAGCAATAAAGTCCATTGTCATACCAAAAACTGCTACTTTCGATCCTTTAGGAATGTATTCTAATTGCTCTTTAAATAAAGTTGGAGAGAAAACCAATTTTGTATCATCGGTAGCTAGTGCCTGAAAACAAGGAATAATTATGGGGTAATTATCTATTGGATCTAAAAACGCAATGAATTTTGGGTTCATAGCTCCAGAAAAGATTTGCTTTCCAAAATTATCAAGGCGCTCTTCTGTCACACTACTTTTTGCTCTTCCCTTGGCAAATAATGTAGATAAGATTCCTTTCAACAGTTTTCCTAATGAAACGATTTTAATTGGAGAGGTTTTATAGATATTATTATAAAAGGCTCTCCATACGTTCATAGTTGTCGAATATCTCATATCTCTACTATTCCAAAAGTCTAGATCCTCTCCACTCTTGAGAATATGAGAAAAATCAGCTTTTATTTGAACCATTTTAAATGGTCTTTCAATTGTCATAAATAAATATCCATGTTTTGGTCTTTCTTGAATGAATTCTTTTGATTTGCCATGCAAGAATTGGCCCCATACAATTTGATTTTGTGATTTTGCTTTATTAGCAGCTATAAAAGTTAGATGAGGCCACCCATTATCGTCAACTGTGGCTAATAACTTTACCATCATTGGAATTTGAGTTAGTTCAAACGCCTCTTGAGATAATTCATTTTTCCAAGTAAAAATTTCTTCTGTCAATCTTATCACCTCTCTTTAAATATTATGCATCTCTCTAGCTATAATTTCATTCTGTAGTTCAGTTCCAATCGTTACAAAGTATGCATTATAGCCGGTAACTCTTACTAGCAGATCCTTATAATTTTCGGGATGTTTCTGAGCATCTAGGAGTAATTCCGAGCTAAGTATATTGACTTGTAAAGCAGTTCCTCCATTTTCAATATATCCCCTTAAATATGCTCTAAATTTTTCCTTATGGTCTGGATCTTTTATTATACTTGGATTGAATGTAATAGTATGACTAGCACCGTTAGGTAAGTAATTGATATGCTTCCCATCTGCAGTTTTTCCCCCTATTGCGTGACCCACTGAATTAGTGACTGCTGTAGGTCCTTTTTTTGTAGCTCCGGTTGTAGGACAAATTGCATTTGACAAGTACATACCTTGAGTACGACCATCTGGAGTAGCAGGAGTTCTAGATGCATCTGGACCAGCCCAGTAATTCCAAGAAAGCATTCCTGGACGGAATTGAAATCCATTTGGTGTTTTGTACTTCCAAGTTTCATTACTCCATGTGTTCATAACTTTTCGAGCAATTTCATCGAATTCATCATCATTATTACCATATTTAGGAGCTTTACTTTTAAATAAAGCTTGCATTTTAGGATACTCGTCATTGCCTTCCCAATTATCGATTAGAGCTTTTTTGATTTGTTCTAGAGTATATTTTTTTTCATCATACACGTACTTCTTAATTGCTAATAGAGAGTCTACAGTAGTACCAAAACCAACCCCCTCAACTGTTACAAAACTTAATTCTGGACCCCCGTTTCTAACATCAAGTGCTTTTTCAGCACATCCCTTTACTATTGTAGATACAAAGGGGGTGGGAAGGAATTTTGACTTTAACTCTTCCTGCGGATTATATATTTCAACAATGTGATTTATGAGGAATTTAGTTTGTTGAACCCACGCATTCCAAAATTCATCCCAGGTTGAAAAATTTTCAGGTTCACCTGTTTTTGGCCCTTGCTGTTTCTTTGAACGTCCTAGATCATCAATTGGAATGTTTTTTCCATTCCATAATGTAAGTTCTATTGACTTTGCTAGATTTGGATTACAATTTACAGTTCCAGAACGATCATTCCCTTGCATTGTATTTTCAAGGCATCCCACACACGCATAATTCCATACTTTATCCTCTGGTACTCCTTCTAAAACTAATCCTGCCATAGATCTCTCATCAAAATTTAACAAGAAAGGAGCTCCTTGAGAACGAGAAATCATATCCACGATAATATTTAGTAATTTATCTGGGGTATTTTGATGAAGTCTTATATTAGGCTTTGGTTCTAAACTTGGAAACCATTCATCAACAACTTCTAAAATTGTATAAGTTAACTCATTTGTGAGATCCTCTCCATTTGGACCGCATCCAGACAAAGTTATGAGCTGACCAAAAGATGAATTTATGCCATGTCTTCCCCATAATGCCATCATAGCATCATATGCAGTATGGCAATGGAACCAAAAACTCCCTAATATTTCTTTTGCGAAGTCTTTAGTAATACTTTTTTCCTCAAGTATATCTTTTTGATATAAATGCCATAAATGTTGATCTATTCTTCCAAATGAAGTTCCTGCTCCTGGATAAGATTCCTCTGCCATTATCATGAGATGAGTTAACCATATCGCTTGAACTCCTTGCCAAAATGTTTGAGCTGGTTCCCAAGGAACAAGTTCCAAATTTTTTGCCATTTGCTCAAGTTCCTTAACTCTTTCTTCAGTAGAAGCGGTTGCTTTTAATTTTCTACATTTATCAGCATATTTTTTTGCTAATTTTCTAGGGATCTGAGCTGATTGCATCATTGCTCTTAACTGATTACCTTTTAGACCCTTTTTCTCCTTATCAGTAAGTTTTTCATAATTCTTTAGAATATTTTCATAGATATACTTGAACCCTTTTTTAACAACTGTCTCAAAATCACATATAATATGACCAGAACAAGCTCCAGCGTTTCCATATCCGTTATAATGAAATTCTCTCATTGATTTTCTGTTCTTAAGAGCTAATTTCCAGTATTGCTTTGCTTCTTTTTCATTTAGGCACCTACTAAACATTATACTAAATCTGCCTCCTGCTAATAAATCATTCTCAGAAATTATTTCTTGTGGAACATAGTCAAGCATTATGGTTTCAAATAATTTTGCTCTTCTTTCTGGAAGAGATAATTGCCAAAAGTCATCGGAAAGATTTACAGGTGCGGCCATCGACTCTGCGGAATAATATGCACCCTTTCCTTTTCTTCCGACCATTTCTAATACCTCTGGACCTACATAAAATTCTGCTTCATATAGGATTACATCCCAATCAACTCCAGTCTTAAAAAACATGAATTGATTATTCCATTTTCTTTTAAATCCTGAAAAATAATAATCTCTAAGCCATTTTGATCTGGGCAATAGATCATGTGGTTTTGCAATTTCGAATTTAGGTTTTCTTTGTTGAACTTCTGAAGGATTTTTAATATCACTCATATAATTCACTTTTTTCTATAGTTTTTAATTTAGATTTTTAAGTAATTGAATCAATTATTGTATTTAAATATTCGATCCCTTTTTAAATGAATTCAATGTTCGATAAAATAATAGTAAAAAACTAAAAATTTATACACATATTAAAATAATGTCTATCCTTATAAGAAATGAACATTCGAAAAAAAAAATTAGGCAATTTAAATATTATCAATTTAAGAAAAATTATATTTCTTTGAGAAATGTCAACAGAAAAAGAACTCAGACAAAGAATAGAAACATTAAAATTAATGGAAAGCCTAACTCGCTTGAGGTTAATTTTAGCATTGTTAATCTTTAGAAAATTAAGCCTAACAGAATTAAGTAATTTATTAGGTCGAGTTAAATCAACCTTAACACACCACATCAAGAAGTTAGAGCAATTACAAATCATAAAGTCAACGAGAAAAGAAGCAAGAGGCTCAATTGATGCTAAAGTATATGAATTAATTCCAGGTTTTCTTGAAAGATTACATATCGATTCTGATAAGATTGGATTGGATTTATCTAATGAGATAATTCTTAATGACCTGCAGTTTTTTAAAGTAATTAAAGTCATGTATGAGCAAGTTATACTTTATTACGAAGCAGTTTCAAAACAAAAAAAAACTAAGTCTTTCAAAGATTTTCGTCAAGATCATTTCAAATCTCCAATTAGTTATAACTATTGGTTCCTTTCTGAAAATGCACATATTAAATATGAAAAATTAGTGGATGAATTTGGTAATCGACTCAAAAAAATAATTGCTGAAGATAATCTGAAAAATCCTGAGGCAATTAGACCATTTCTAGTATTACATACTTTTTTTCCACTAAAACAAATAATAGAATATGATTCTGAATTGAATGAATTCAGAAAGTTTTTTCAAGCACTTGAATGAATAATGAAAGAAAAATATAAAAATATGAATAGAACTAAATTTTAAGGATGTGAAGGAATTTTATGGACTATGATGCTTTATTAGTAACAAATGGACTCTCCAGTTTGATAATCTCAATAGTATCAATTATAACTGGGTTAAAAATAGCTTCTAAATATTTGCAACATAAAGAAAGAGTTCTTATTTTTGCAGGGATCACTTGGTTATTGATGTATGAAGGGTGGTGGGGTCCTTCAATATCCTTTATTCTACTTTTATTAACTGGGCATGGTTTAGCTATAGAGTTATTTTATGTTATTTCAATAAGTTTAACTCCAATAGCTATAACTTTGTGGATGGTTGCTTTTACAGAGTTAAAATATAAAAAATTTCAAAAATTAGTTATATGGATATTTTTAATCCAAGCACTTTTATTCGAATTTTTTTCATTTTATTATCTGATTACAGAGCCTCAGGTTATTGTTGAAAGGGTAGGGCTAATAGATGCTCAATACAAATCTTTTTTGGTATTGTTTTTCCTCGAAGTTGCTATCATACTTACTATAACTGGAATTCTTTTTGCTAGAGAATCTTTAAAGATAAACACCCCCGAAATTAGATTAAAAGGAATTTTTCTTTTATTAGGGTTTGTTTCATTCATTTTAGGCTCTGTCTTAGACGTTTTTCTTGAATTAAATATCATCTCTCTCTTAATATATAGAGGAATATTAGTGTTCAGTTCTTTTTCTTTCTATCTGGGATTTTTTCTACCTAAATCGTTCAAAAAAATCCTCCTCAAAAATTATAAATTTGAAAAATAATCTCAATTATAGGTCTATAATTGAATAAAAGAAGAGCATTGAAATTTTTTCTCTAAATTTTCATTGAAATCAGACTCTGAATTTACCTTTCCATTCTAATTTCATAGAAAATTGGGATAAAATTTAAATACAATATAAATTCAATATTTTAGAAGTTAATATTTTCAATAAAACACTATTATTTATTATATTGGTTTGAGGATGATCAGTGATGAGCAAAATAAATTTTGGGGTAACAATAAATGCAACAGCAGAAATGCAATATAGGTCCGATTACAGTGCAATTAAAAGAATAGCACAAGAATGTGAAAGTTTGGGCTACAATTCTCTTTGGGCAATGGATCATCTTATGTGGGGAAATGAAAATGAGGGGAGCGTTTTTGATGTGTGGACGCTGCTTTCTGCACTAGCTATTGAAACCAAATCTATCAAGTTAGGGCCATTGGTGGCTTGTAATTCTTTTAGGAATCCTGCTATGACAGCTAAAATTGCATCCACGTTTGATATTATCTCCAATGGAAGACTAATATTTGGTTATGGTGCTGGTTGGAAGGTAGAAGAATACGAAGCTTATGGCTATAATTTTGAAGATCCAGTTACAAGAGTGCAACAAATGAGAGAAGGAATAACTTTAATAAAAAAGCTCTGGACTGAAGAAAAAACGACTTTTAAAGGAGATTATTATAAAACAAAAGATGCAATCTGTAAGCCAAAACCAATGCAAAAACCACATCCTCCTATCATGATTGGTGGGGGTGGTGAAAAGTATACACTAAAGGTTGCTGCCGAAATTGGAAATATCTGGAATGTGTGGGGTCCTAACAAGGAAGATTATAAAAGAAAAGTAAATATTCTACAAAAGTACTGCGATAATCTCGGAAGAAAAATGGACGATATCTCCCTCTCATGGACCGGTAACATTTTAATTGGAAAAAATGAAAAAGATTTGAATAAGAAGATTAGAAAATATGGGAAAGATATAAGTTTTGCATGTACATATAATAACTGTATAGAAATGTTGCAAAACTATATTGATGTAGGCTGCAATGAATTCATTTTTTCTTTATATACTTTTAATGATGAAAAAGAGACTTTTATAGAAGAGATAGCTCCATCATTTTAGAAAAAATTTTCATAATTAATAAAGGGGAATTTAAGTTTGACTAAAGCAAGATATCGCTAAATTTTTATTGGAATCGAACTTTGAATTTACCTTTCATGAATTAAATACCTATTATTATCCCTAACTGCATAACTCAAGAGGCTTTTTAAAAAATGTCTTTTTAACTGCCTTTTTACTGGTAATTGTTAAATAATTAAATAGTAAAATTATAGTCAAGATTCCCTTCTTTAATGCTCTTGAATTTTTAAAATAGTGTTTAAAGATAAATTGATTGTATTTGGGCAATCACAGAATAAAATTATAATCTCAAAATTAAAAAAACATTTAATACTTATCTTTTGATTCGAACTTCGCTCAAAGTTTCATATTAAAAACTATATATGAAAATTTATCTATATTATAATTAACAAACCACAGAGGTAAAGAAAACATGTCAAATAAAAAAGCGACCATGGCTGATTATCTTTCCCATCCAAAGCGATACAGATTTGGATTGAAGGACCTATAAGTATTACAATTTTTTTGTTCTTATTCTTTCTTATTTTCTTTTATGATTTTTTAACCTATAGCCGTTTTAGGTTATTTATTAATTTTCTCATATATCTCCTTCTTCAGTATTTAAAAAAAAATTGAAAAAAAAAGGTTTAAATTCCATCCAATTTGAATAAGTCAAGTATAGAAATGTCCTATTTAACGATAATTTTTGAAATCCTATATAAAGAATATGAAAAAAAGGTGATTTTAAATCTTGGTTGAACGTCCTGAATATGTAATCTGTCCCGTCTGTAAAGAAAAAATAAATATAGATTATAATAAAACTAAGCACGGGTTACCAACATCAAATGATCTTATAACCATGTCATTAAATACTCTTCATTACTGGAGAGTAAAGACGAAAGAATCTTTTATTCCCACGAAAATACGTATATGTAGTCATTGTAAAGCAGTTATTGGTTTTCAATAATATAACAAATTCTTATAATTTCTTTTTATTTTAGATTTTATTAATCCACTTTTTTTGGAGGAATTACAAAA
Organism: Promethearchaeota archaeon; assembly: GCA_048939015.1. Taxonomy (GTDB): domain Archaea; phylum Asgardarchaeota; class Lokiarchaeia; order Sigyniarchaeales; family SOKP01; genus Loki-b32. The sequence goes on along the minus strand of JBHLPW010000035.1, from coordinate 13,844 downwards.
TAGTGATTTTTCTAAAACACATATCTATAACCCTAAAATAATAAAATTTAATTATTTGGGCGTGTTTATTAAATTATAATATTTGGGCCCTTGGATTAGTGGAAGATCGTTCGCTTGGCATGCGAAAGGCCGCGGGTTCAATTCCCGCAGGGTCCATAAACTCTCTCTTAATTTTGGTTGATATTGTTGAACTTAATTAAATTAAAGTAATAAATATGCCTGTTGAACCTAAAATTGCTGCCACGGTGGTATTATTACGTGAACGTGAACTACATTCGGAATCTGATGATGATTGTGAATTTGAAATATTCATGGTCAAACGGCATAAAAATACAAAGTTTATGGGAGGGCATCATGTCTTTCCTGGTGGTAGGTTAGAAGCACAGGATATGACTCCAGAATCAAGAGCAAAACTACTTGGACCTGATAAAGTAATTCTAAGTACTATAAAAGGTGTATGTGATGAACCTTCTGATCTTTGGATAATCGCGATCCGTGAACTGTTTGAAGAAACGGGGATTCTTATTGCTACAAATGATAAAGGACATTTCATTGAACTAAATAATGATAATAGCGCAAAATTTAAAGATTATCAAGAGAAGCTTCAAAAGGACTATTTAACCATGACAGATATTTTGAAAATGGAAAATCTTTATTATGCTGCGAATAATTTGAAGTACTTTGGAAGATTAATCACTCCTAAGATATCACCTATTCGATTTGATACTCAATTTTTCTTATGTAAATTTCCTCAGAATCAAAGAATTAACTTATTTGGGGAGGAACTAACAGAAGGATTGTGGGGCTCTCCAAGAGAATTATTAGGATTATTTCGAAAAAAGCAGATTAAAATTATTTTTCCTCAATATTCAACACTTAAACGACTAAAAAAATTTAAGACTCTTCAAGAAGCCTTTTCTAATTCGAAAAATGGTTTCAAAGTAGTTCAAGTGGAGGATTTTCGATTTTAAGATTTTATTGATCAATATTTCTACTTATGTAATTTAACCTTTTTCAATAAATTTATATAATCTTTAAGTCATGCAAAACATGAAGTCTAAACCAAGATTTTTATGATCTTTAGTAAAATCTTAAAAATTAAATTAGTTTTGAAATAAGATGAGAATAAATAAACAGGTATTAAAAAGGCCTCGATGTGAGGGTTGCGGAGGGAAAATTTATCGATCTAATAGTCCATTTCGTAATTATTTTTGGGAGAAAATTCCATCCAATTGTTCAAACTGCGGTAAGCAATTAAGCAATGAAAAAAAAAAGCAATTGCAAGATCATGATGAATTTCTTTGGCTTTCATTATGTCTTATATCTATTACGATTTTTATAGTAATTATAGTCGTTTTTAGCATATTATCATAAAAATATATGGTTCCTCAATCTTGATTTGAATGCATAACTTTCGAAAGGAATTTTCATTGAAATCAGACTCTGAATTTACCTTTCCATTCAATATTCACAGAAAATTGAGACAAAGTTTAAAAAGACTTGAATTATAGATCTTTTAACGGAGGAAAATACAAATGAGTGAACATATACCGTTTCTTAAGGGTGAAAGAATAGATTTAGTTGTACTGAACCTTGAACACCTCAAAATATATCAGAAATGGATAAATGATCCTGATGTTAATAAATATCTACGGATTATACTCCCTAACTCATATGAAGGCCTGAAAAAATTCTGGTTTCCTGATCATCAAGAGTATGGCGATATCATATGATTAGAGATTTGGCATAAAGTAGATGAAAGACCAATAGGAATAACGGGATTATATGAGGTATGGAAACCACCATATCGCAGAGGTCATCTGACTCTCTGGCTAGGGGAACCAAAATACTGGGGAAAAGGATTGGGGGTAGAAATTTTAGAATTAATAATCGATTATGCGTTTTTTAGGTTAAATTTTCATAAAGTGATAGGAGAAGTGAATACAACCAATACTCGTTCATTAGCAATGTGTAAAAAACTTGGTTTTGTTGAAGAGGGACATCAGAAAGACATGGAATATATTGACGGACAATGGACTGATATAAAATTATTAGCTATTTTTAAGAAAGATTGGAAGAAAAGAAGGTTAATTTAAAAATATCTAATCTCGTAATCGCCCTTTGAATCCTTCTAAATCACAATGAGAAATTGTCTTAATATAAAAGAGAAAATTTGATAAAAAAACTATAATATACTTTTATTTTTTTTGGTTAACTCTTGGGCTCCCTCATCAGCCCTCTCGAGGATTTTGGACAGTCTTGATTTCAGTGAAAATTACATGGAAAATGTTAAGTTAAATACTGGTCTCCAAATTTATTATAATTGAATTTTTTTTAAATTATTATATATAATTAAATATCTATAAATATTAAACATGATATTTTGAAGGTGATGAGAATTCATAAATTTTGTCCATTATGTGGAAAGGAAAATCCTGTAAATGCAAGTTTTTGTGAAGCCTGTGGTTCTCAATTTGAAGAATCATCTATAAGAGAGGAAGATGAACAAGATCAAACGAAAATAAGAATAAAGGAGGGTAGTGACAGCAGTGATAGTAGCGACAGTAGTGATAGTAGCGATAGTAGTGACAGCAGTGATAGTAGTGATAGCAGCGACAGTAGCAATGCTTCATTTTCAAAAAAACCCTTGACTTATCTTTTTAGTTTCAGTCTAATATTCCTCTTAGCCATGCTATATTTTGTAATATTTTACTAATATATTTTTTTATAAGGTTGTTATTCGGTCTTGAAGTTATCAAATAATGTCAATAATGAATTTTGATGAATATTACGATAAATGGTTAGAAGATCATGCTTATAGTGATAGCAGGATTGTAAAAGGATGGTTAAAGATATCATTCTACACATGTAAACATGTATTTCTTCCCTTAAAATTTACACCACTAAGAATTGATTTTTTAAGTCTTGCTTTATCAATTCTAATTGCTGTTATATTCTCTTTATTTCCTTATTTAGATGAAATTGGATTATTGATTAGTGGGATTTTAATTACTTTTTTAATGATTAGTATAGGAATGATGGATAATTTAGATGGTATACTTGCACGTTTAACAAATAAAAAAAGTCCAAGAGGATCATATCAAGATTTGATATTTGACAGAATAAATGATGGAATTATTATCATCAGTCCTATCTTTTCATATTATACTCAAATAAGTAGTATTTTATTTCTATTATTTACTGTATTTATATTTGAAAATTTGCGTTCCATCCATATTTCAGCAGGAATACCTATATTTAGTACTTTATCAGAAAGACATGCACGATTAGTTTTTCAAATTGGATATATTACGATAAGTTCTTGTGGATTTTATCTTACATCACTAGGATATATTCCCCAAATTCAAATTTTTAGAAAAAATATATATTTCTGGCCCAATTTGGATATTTTATATATTTGTCTAGGATTTATATCTATAATTGGAATAATTCAGCTAATTTTAAAAATATCTAAAACAAAAATTTCTCCGTTAAAATTATCAAATAAGAAAAGTTCAATAACAAATAATGGAGAATATAAACAAAATGAATTTGGTACCCTTTATGAAGAAACAAGTAGAGAAGAATTTGAAGAAATATTTAAAAAGCTCGTCTCAGCTACATATCTTAATGAATATAAATATAAAATAAAGCGATTAAGTTATTTTCAAGGAAAATCACTAAATAGGATTATAAAAAATTCAAAGATTTTATTTCTGATAAGCTTAACAACAGAATTCATGTTTTTTTTAATGCTTTTTCTAAAGCTTAAATTAAAATCATTAAATTTTATAACTGAAACCTTGTTTTTTTTTTTAATTATTACTTATTTCTTATTTTTCCTGGAAAATTTAAAAAAATTATTAAATTATTCAGCTTATAAAAGATATTTATCAATTAATTATCTTATCTTTTTTCAGTTGTTAGATTTGATAACAGAAGTATTACTTCTAAGCATTTTAGCTTTTACAATCTCAAATAATATGAATCTGTTATATGTGATTTTTTGTCTGATTGTTCAATTATGTTATGCAACTAATAAATTGAATCAAAGAAGAAAAGTAATTGAATCAAAAACAAATCTATCATGGATTTTTTTTATTCTTATTAACCTACTTGCTCTAATAGGAATACTTTTTAATTTTTTCACTCAAGAGATATATTTTTTGAGCGGTGCTACTTTATTATTGTCATTTATTCTTGTTAGAAATATTTACAAAACAAATTCTCTCTTATAAGCTATCTAACTCTAATTGCTCCGGACACGTCTCTCAACTTAATTCCCGGAAGTTTAGGATTAAGCTGAATTTAATTTTCAAAATTGAGGGGATAAGTACCCCATTTTTTTATAGCTTTTGGGATTGTCATAATATTATTCAATGAGACGCCCCAAGGTAAGCAACAAATAGGACTTACTGCATATCGTCCTCCAGGAGCTAATTTCTTGATATTTTCTTTTACTATATTTTCTACATCACGGGAAGTACCATTGAGTAATTCCCTACTTACATCTATATTTGCTCCTAATATTGTCACCTCAGGATGGTTCTTCTTAAATTCAACCCAATATTCAATATCTAATGGATGTGAACCATTCACCGCCAATAACTCTAGTTCATTACACATTTCATCAAAATAAGGACTAGTTCCACAATTATGGAGAATAATCCTTGCTTTTGTTTCTTTCTGTAAACGTTTAATAAATTGTCCTTCGTATTTCATAGCATTTTCAAAACTCATCATGTGTTTATTAAACGCATAACCAGTAAAGAAAATTGTTCGACTGGCTCCCACTTTTTCAATATAGAAGTTATACAAATCCATTTGAGATTGATACACTTTTTCACAGAGTTTTAATAACAGTTCAGGGTTACGACGCATATCTCGATATGCTTGTACTCCTCTCAATTCTTGGACTACCGACCAAATTCCAAGAGAACAACTCAGTTGAAACCTTGTTTTTTCTTTAGCAAGATTAGTTGCTGAGAGACAAGTATCCCATAATGAGATTTTACTATGATCTGGTATCTCTAATCTATCGATATCTTCTTCAGATTTACAAATTTCACCTTGCTTAACCATAAATACTTTATAGTCAGACCATTTAATTACATCTTCTTTATTATTTGCTTCTGCAAATGCCAATGCTTCAGCAGGACCGGCATAAGCCGTTGGAATTGAAAGTGTATCTGCTTTTATGAATTCATATGTCGCAATAGCAGCATTCGCATAAGCTTTAGGTGAAGAAAGAAGCTCTCGAAGGGTTTTACCTGATACTCGGCATATTAATTCTTCGCATGCGAGCGGAAAAAAAGGTATTCGGTCAATATCTGATAATCCAGCAAAAGCAGCTCGTATTCTACGGGTAGATGCTTCCCAATCATGTGGCACTTTAATCAACTCCCATTAGTTCTTTAATTAATTTCACACCTTCCCAACCATCTTTAGTCCAAGCATCGGCACCGATACGTTCACATGATTCTTCCGATAAAATGCCGCCACCTAAGACAATTTTTGCTTTAATTCCTTCTCTTTTAAGTAAACTAACTATTTCCGTCATTTTAGATATTGATACAGTAAGTAATCCGCTTAATCCTATAATATCTGGATTTTCTTTTTTTGCCATATCTAGGAATTTTTCAGGAGGAACGTCTACACCTAAATCGATGACATCAAATCCTTGACCTTTTAATAGCGCTACAATTAGAGTCTTTCCAATATCATGTAAATCTCCCTCAGGAGTCCCAATTAACAATTTACCCTGTGAATGTTGAGTTCCTTCTGCTAATTTAGATTTAACCAGATCCATAGAATCATTAATAGCATCAGCAGCTAAAAGCATATCTGCCAAAAAGAATTCTCCCTCTTCATATTTTTTTCCAACTTCTTCAGCCCCACCGATTATTGCTTCATTTAATATACGTTTAGGTTTAACTTGTGCATCTAATGCTTGTTTGACAAGATAAATTGCATCTTCTGATAATCCTTCAATAATGGCATTTTTTAGTCTCAGTAGTATTTCGTGTTCAACCAAAATTCTAAATCACAATTGTTTATTTAATTCAAGAATCAAATAGCTTAGATTATATGATATTCTAAAAAAAGTCAATTTCCATAAAAATTTTATGACATATTTGACTCATCAACGAACCATGGTAGAAAGATAATTTCGGAAACAAATTTAATAGACTTGAAAAGATATGAGCCAAAATTATCAAAATCATAATGGATGCACCTCTTTCTGTTCTATTTTATATTTTTCACTAGCAAAAAAAAGTAGCAATGGAAGTAATAACTCATACACACCATTTCCTAAATCTGTTAGTTCATAACTAACTCGAATGGGTTGTGTATTACTTACTGTTCGAATTACAACATTATTTACTTCAAACTCTTTCAAGCGGTCCGTTAAAGTACGTGAATTTATATTTGGTAAAGCTCGACGAATATCATTGAAAAAAGGTTTTCCTTTAATTCTGATGATATATATAAGATCCATTGTCCATTTTTTTTGCATAAAAGTTAGTGCATCATTGAGAAAAAGTAACTCTTTCTGTATATGAGCATCATCATGCTCAAAAGTTTCGAAATCTTTTTTAAGTCCCTTCACCACCGCTTCACGCATTAAAGGTATTTGTTCATTCATCTCTTTCCATATAATGGAAAGTTCCTTTATCGAGTCATCAATCTTCATAAAGTCTCAACTCTTTTCAAAGACTATCAACGAATTTCCTCACATTTTTCAACGCTTTTCTGAATTCAGGTGTTAGTTTTCCAATGAATGGAATTGCACTAAAAACGAGAAAGGCATGAAACATTCCTTCCCAAAGATCAACAGTTACAGAAACTCCCTGTTTTTTCATTTTTTCTGCGATAATTAAAGAATCATCGAGTAACATTTCTCTAGTTCCCACTTGTAAGAATATTGGAGGAAATCCATTGAAATCCGCAAAAATAGGCGATATTTCCGGATTTTCTGGAGAATGCGTTTGTAGATAAGCTTTAGCACTAGATTCCATATTTTTTTCATTAAAAAAAACGTCTTCCTCCACTTTTGTCTTGTAAGTTTCACTAGATAAGGTCAAGTCAGTCCAGGGGGACAAACATATAGCTGCTTTTGGTTGAGGTAAATTTTGTATTCCAATTCGATGAAGTAAGGCAAGAGTTAATCCCCCTCCAGCAGAATCACCCATGATAATTACATTTTCCGCAGGAATGGATTTTTCTTCCAACAACCACTTATATACAAAAAAAGCGTCATCTAAACCAGCGGGATATGGATCCTCTGGGGCAAGTCGGTAATTTATACTGTATGCATTAAGATTTAACTTTTTGCATAATATCGATACGAACCTTCTGTAGGATATAATGGAACCACTAAAATATCCTCCCCCGTGCAAATATAGCATGACGGTTGAATTTGAGTCATCTGAATTTAACATATAATTTTCTGCGGAAATATTTCCTATTTGAATTTCTTCAAGAGTTATACCTTTTGCAGGCTTCATCTTTGAAAACATTTTATCAAATTCTTCTCTAAATTCCTTTACATTTTTCATATCAAAAATAAAGTCCTTTTGGACTTCCATCTTCTTCATTATCATATTCGCAAACATACTTACCATTTTAAATTTTCACCTTCAATTTGATTTATTTTTTGTACTTGGTTTCATTTTTACATTAAGTTTTATTTTTAAACTTAATTTACAATAAACATTTTGAGTATTTAAAGACATAAGTATCTTGATTTCAACTAAGTGAAGTAAAATACACTTACTTGCCTTCATCATTTTATGTCCTTACTTGATCACACAATATACAACGCTGAAACGGCAAAAGAAACTTTGTCTAATTCGAAAAATAGGTTTAAAACGAGTAAATTTAAGGATTTTTACTTTCTAAGATTAATATTTTCTAATTTCATAGATAATATTAAAAGCTAGCTTTTCATTTTGTATTAAATTGAAAAAACTTTCTGCATTTATTTGTTGTTCTTTGATATTTTTGAGAATTTTTGGAATATTCATTCCTAAAAGGTATGAATTATGGTCAAGCATTAGGAAATATGCTTTTTTTACTTCAGGATCAGTCAGAATCTTTAAAAATAAACGTTCAATATCCTCTAATCGTATTAATTTGTGAGAGAGTCTCAATAATCCTTCATTTGTTCCTAATTTAGTCTTAAAACGAGGGACTAGTTTTAAGCATAAATCACAAGCATCATAATCTTCATCCTTTACAAGAGGATCAAATATTTTTACGGGGATATCATACATGGGGTCCCAATAGGCATATTTTAGAAAATCTTCCTTAATTTCTGTTTTCAGCTTAGCCTCATACTTCTCTTTCCATTTTCCTTGAGCAAAAATTACAAAACAGAAATGACCTGTGATATCAAACATAATTTTTGAATATTGCTTATTTAGTCAACATTTAAAAACTAAAATTGAATAATTTATTAATTATAATTTTAAATTAATAAGGTTTTGATCTATGTTAAAACAAGATCCAATTATAATAGAAACCCGCGATTTATGTAAGAATTATAATGGAGTGAAAGCTCTTAAAAATCTTAACTTACACGTCAGGAAAAATTCAATTTATGGATTTTTAGGACCAAACGGTGCTGGTAAAACAACTACTATAAAAGTTTTGTTAGGATTAATTAAACCAACAAGTGGGAGTGGTACCGTTTTAAATTATGATGTAACAAGAGAAAATAGGAATATACGCGCTCGTACAGGTTATTTACCTCAAGAACCACGTTTTCATGAATATATGACTGCAAGAGAAGTTCTAAGATTTACTGCTCGGTTCTTCTTTTATGGTCCAAAAATTGAAATTGAAAAAAGAGTATCTGAAATGTTAGAACTTGTTGACATAGCAAAAAAAGCAGATCGTCCTATAAAAGGATTTTCTGGAGGTGAAAGACAACGTTTAGGGATAGCTCAAGCGATGATACATTATCCTGATTTACTCATATTAGATGAACCAACTGCCTCTTTAGATCCCCTAGGGCGTCACATGATCCTTGAATTAATGGAGAAATTGAGAGAATTCTCTACAATTTTTTACTCAACCCATATTTTAGATGATGTTCAACGTGTAAGTGACACTGTTGGTATTTTAAACCGTGGAACTTTAGTTGCTAAGGGTAATATTGAAAAATTATTAGCCGGAAGTGAGGGTACTATTTATTTAGTAACACTAAAGGGTGACACCGAAGGTGCCTATAAAAATGTTTCAGCTCAATCTTGGGTATCCGATATTAATGTAGAGAGAAAGGATAATAAAATAAAATGGCAAGTTAAAGTAACTGATGATAATTTGGCTGAAGAAAAACTATTACGATTAATTCTAGAGAATGAAAGGGTAAAAGTAACTGACTTTAGATTAAAACAGTATGAATTAGAAGAAATATTTCTGCAAGTATTAGAGGAGGATGAGAATGTCGTCGAATGAAAATCTTGAACAAGTACTTGAAAAGAATTGGCAGAGAGGTTTTTTAAACTTACTGAATGTAGAATTAGGTGCATGGTGGAAAAGTAAAACTTGGATTTGGATGACCTTATTATGGATTGGAGTAATTAATGGAATCTCTGCGATAACCTTTCTTGGAGAAGATAGTGATCCTATGTTATTAATCTTTTTTTATGGATTTACGAATGGATTATTCCCACCAATTGCAGTTATTTTAATATTACAAGATTCTATAGTGGGGGAAAAAAAATCAGGTACGGCAGCATGGGTTCTATCTAAACCTGTATCACGTAAAGTATTTATCTTTTCTAAATGGCTTGGTAATTCTTTAAATATCTATATCACAATGGCATTAATCCCCGGAATCGTCTCATTTTTCGAAATAACATTAATGACAGGTCTAACGTTCTCCTTTTTTTCATTTATTTTAACGGGTCTATTGCTTGGGATGAATTTAATTTTTTTAATCTCCTTAACATTAATGCTTGGAACGTTTCTAAAAAGTCCTGGAGCAGTAGCAGCAATACCCATGGTTTTTAATTTTACGCAACAATTTCTAATCAGTATCCCTTTCGCAGGATATGTATTACCTACATCAATATTTTTTAATCAACAGGAAAATCCTATAATTGCATCGATAATTTTAGGAGAACAAATTTTTTCATTTCTTCCAATAATTATTACTGCAGCTTTAATATTATTGTTCTTAGTTATCGCTTTTTGGCGCTTTGAAAAGGAAGAATTTTGAATATAATTTTAAAAAATTTTTTTTTTTATTAGAAATTAAAATATTGGTTACTATCTTCTATGGAATACGAGAAAATTACTGCTGTAATCAAAATATTAGAAAACCTTAAGAGAATTATTAAGGCAAAAGAAACAAACATTATCTTCAGTACTTTTAACTCTATAGAGGATCTTATCTTTGAATTAGATACTCACATTTACAAGTTAAAAGATAAAGATTTTTCAAAAATTAGTGATCTTATCCTTTTATTTGCTCCCACCTCCGATTTACAAGAAATATCAATGTCTAGTGGATGGGGTAAGCAATTTCTAGACATATCTAAGAGATTTGATCGCATTATTAAGGAATTAATTGAAGAATTCAACCTAAAAGCATTTTCAGACAATTAGTTTTTCTTTGGTTTTTTTGGCTGGAACTCTTCTGTAATTTTAATTTCTTCTTTCTGCTCTTCTTGCTCTTTTATGTTAAAAGGTTTAGATGGCTTTTTCTTGTAGAAAGGAGTATTGCAAACCCAACACGCATTCTCTAAATCTCCAAGTTTTTCAACACAATTTTGACAGTACAGGACAGCACACTTTCTACATCGAAATAAGTTTAACTTTGATATATTTGTTTTGCATACAAGACATACCATATTTTCCTTAGAATAAGTTATATCTTTAACACTAATTTCTTGAGGTCTTGAGAACATTTTTAAAATATCATGATCAGGCTTTTCTGATTTAATTTCAGATCTAATATTCTTTATAATTTTATAAACCACAACTACATAGAAAATAATTCCAATAACATAAGTTATTGCTAATTCAATAAATCCAATATTAATAGTGGTAAGCAATTGAAATCCAGCAACTACTCCCATAAAAATTCCAAGTATAATCCAATATTTAGATGCGCGACTGAGAGCATCAGGATCAGCTACTGCAGGGACAATCATTATTAGAAAACCCATTAAACTTAAAATTGGACCAATATATAGATAAAATATCCTTGGAACAACGAGTTCACCAAAATATCCACGAATAACGTTTGAAGTTAAATTATTTCCAACCAACATAAGTATAAGTGCTAAAGAGAAAAAAGCAGTAATAGCTTTGAACTCAATACGGGACCATTTTGTATATAAATAGAAAATAATATATACTATGAACATTGAAACGATTGCAACACTATAGAGATAAAGATAATTTATTATGTCAATTGGTAAGACAAATAGTAAAAATGCTATAACAGAATATACCATTGTGAGAAAATATTTGGTTCGTTTTACTATTATCTCAAATGTAAAAAAAATGAAAATAGAACCTAATGTAAACCAAAAAGCACGAATCCTTATAAGAACAACAAAGAGGGCAATATTTGTTATATTATGAAAATCTCCATAAAAGTTGATACCTTCATATGTTCCTTGAATTAAAAAATCGCTTAAGAAGCTTGTAAGAACAAATGCTACTTGACAAAAAATAAAACTTGCAAATCCAATTAATATTGATTTGTCATTTAAACGTTCCTTTTTAAATCCTTTAATTAAATAAATAATGCCCCCTAAGAATCCAACTGTAAAAGCAAGAATCCACAGAAACCTCTCAATTAAATTATAAGCTAAAACCGTTGTGAAGTTAAATCACCCAATTAAGAGAAAACTCAAACAATTATTTCTAAAAGTAAGAAGGCGATATATATAAATACTATGATAGCTGACTTGAATTGAACAGAAAACAGACCTTTTTCAAATTCAATAAATTTATTCATGTTCTAAAACCTAAACTGTTTAGAATATCCTTAAAAGAACAGATTAAGGGACAATATCCTAAATAGCTCTCAAGATTTAAATATTTTCTCGAGATTTCTTCTCTATCTACATTAAAGATTATCAATTTTTTATGATGATTAAAACTAATCGAGAAGATATCGAAGAGGAAGATATGAGAAAAAAGCAAACTATTCCGATTATGTGCAGGCAATGCAGGTGGCATGATGTCTTAGGATGCATGTATTATGGGGAGTTACGAGAAAATTTCAATCCCGGTATTAAATGTTTTCAACCTAAGAAGGATCTTTCATATCCGAATCCGAGAAATATAGTAAACCAGTTTTTTAAAATTTTTTATAATTCCTTTTCTAGATTGGAATATGAATTTATCACTAAAACAGAAGAATATGAAGATGGATCTAAATTCCTTTCTGTATTATCAGAAAACATCAGTCTTCTTGAAAAATTCAAAAAGAAATTCTTAATATTACAAAAAGAATTCCGAAAATATTCTCAAAGTATCGAAACGGATCATAACTAAGCTAAAATACATTTTTTAAGAAAATTAAGATGTAGAAAAGTATTTCAAAAACATTTCTAAGTCTTTCTTTGAGAATAGAAAGGAAGTGTGCTTAATTTCTTTTGTATTTCATTAAAAGGGTGTAAGGTCATTTTTTTAGTGAGTTCTAAAGCATCACTGGTATCTGAATAAATATCATACCATTTTAATGCCTTGTTATTAACTATTTTTAACATTGTTTTCTTATTATTAAGTATATCCTTTGCAAGATCTTTAGGCATATCTGAAATTGTATCTCTAAATACTTTCTCTATAGCAGTTTTTACGTTCATTTTTGGCTTATACTTTAATTTTGTAACAACATTATCCATGTAGTCTTTATAATCACTTAAGTATTCAAAAGTCTTTTCAACATAGCCAATAGTATTTTGAGCATCAATTTTATTCACATCAAAACTTTGGAAAGTCTCTTCAATTCTATCCTTGGCTTTATCTACTAATCCCATTTTAATTTCTTTAATTAACACATCAATTGAACCTCCACTATATAAAACCTCATTCGCCCTTTGTTCTAAACTTGAAAGAATTCTTTTTTCATTTTCTATTTGGGAAGATTGAGTCATTTCAGGAATTTCTTTTATTTCCTCAGCGGATTCAGTTATATCAATGTCTGCTATAATTGGTTCAACACCTTCAAATTCTAAATTTTCTTCAATAGAGAGTTCTTCGTCTTGTTTTAATTCATTGCATGCAGGACATAAACCATCATAAGTATGAACTTCACCAATCCACGTCGTTGTACTATATATCTTTTTACAATTCTTACAATGATTATATTTTACCATAAATTATTACAACTCTTTATTTTTAATAAATTTCTTTTACTTATTTGATTATACATTATAAATCCTTGATTCGATCATTAGCACGAACAATCATCCTGTGTGTCAATTCTCTAAAAGCTTCTTCCACATTTTCACCAGTTTTGGCAGATGTTTCTATATAAATGCTATTTTTATTATCCGCGTATTCCTTTACTATATCGAATTTAATTGATCGCCCAACTTCTTCTATTAAGTCTACTTTATTTCCTATTATAATAATTGGTATTTTTTTTTGAACTAATGAAAATAATTCTGAAATCCATATCTCAAGTGCTTCATAAGTTTGAGTTTGGGTAAGATCAAAAATTACAAGAGCCCCTTGAGTTCCTTCATAATATTGTTTATGTAGAAATTTAAATTTCTTCTGGCCAGCAATATCCCAGATAACAAGTTTAGCAAAGTCCTTTTTTTCCATATCAATTTCTTTTGTGAGATAGTTGATACCAATTGTAGTTATAT
>JBHLPW010000098.1:0-12598 GCA_048939015.1 Promethearchaeota archaeon | reverse complement strand
CGTCTCTCAGTACTTCTGAACTTATTGGATTAATTTGAAGCTCTCGTCCTCCTAACTCAAAATAAGCTTCTAATATAAAAGTCATTTTGTCTATACCTTCGTCTGTCTCTATTAAAATTGGATTGATCCTTACATTTAATGCTACTCCATCGGTAAGGAGGGCATCACGCGAAGCTAAAGCTACCGATCGGAGGATCATGGTAAGACCATTCTTTTCAGTACCATTTACAGGAGAAAGTCCGTTAGATACGGCTTCTCCATATAATCTCCCATCTGGAGTTGCTCCTAACATTCTACCCTCTAGGACTTGTGTTCCTGCGGCAGATACTAGGCTTGCACGATATATACCATTACCACCCCTCACATGATATTTTCTTGGAAGTTCACTAAAAACTTGTGTAACCCATTTTGCGAGTTCGTCTACCTTTTCATCTCCATTACCATATTTAGGTGCCTTGTTTCTCAATAACTCTTTGAGTTCTTCTGCTCCTCTAAAATTACTGCGAATGTGTTTTACCAATTCTCCCATTGTTACTAATTTTTCCTCGAATACTGCCCAACGAATTGCTGCCAGTGAGTTAGTTACAGTTCCTAATGCTTGTCCATTCATACAACTATTATTGTAACGTGCTCCATTTCGAGTTATATCCATTCCACTCTCTAGGCATCCTTCTATTGTAGATGATAGTAATGGATAAGGATAACCTTCAGCAAATGCTTTGTCTTTTATCTCTGCCATTTTCGCAACCCTATCTATTGCAAAAGTAAGTTGATCTACAAACGCTTGTTTCACGTCTTCGAAAGAAGCGAAAGTGCTAGGATCGGGAGTTTTTGCTCCAACAGTTCGATTTCCTGACATAAGAACACGTCCTTCGTTTAACGCCATGTTAAAAACGATTGCCATAAAAATACCATTACCTCCTGTATAGGAGAAATCATTACCTGTACCTGTAAGTTCCGTACACCCAACAACTGAATAGTCTCGGGCATCTTCTAACGAATAACCATCTTCTTGAAGTTGTGGTATTAATATATCATCATTATGAATAGCCATTCCCGCAGTATGTTTAAACGCCTCAATCGTTCTCTTTACAAAATCTCGAGGCGATTTGGAAGAAATCCTTATCGATAATGTATTTAATAAGCTTTTTACATTTGCAATGGCCTCGAGAAACATATAAGACACTTCATTTGTAGCATCGTTTCCATCTTTATCTACTCCCCCAATGGTTATGTTATTTTGTCCTGCCATAACCACGGTAGCAAGTTTGACTAGATATTCTTCAATTACTTCTAATGCTTCATCATAAGTAATCCGTCCTTCTGCTAAATCAACTGCATAATATGGGTAAAGATATTGGTCTACTCGTCCCTGAGAAAACACACTTAACTCACCATGACTCATTTCCATAACAACATTAGTCATCCATATCGATTGAATAGCCTCCATGAATGTTCTTGGTGGAAGGGCGGGTACTCTTCTTGCACGTTCGGCAATTTCTAAGAGTTCTGTCTTCCTTGGTTCTGATGCCTTTTCAGCCATTTCCAAGGCGAGATCTACATACCGATTGGAATAATCACAGACAGCTTTAGAATTTACCAGAACTGATTCATAAAAATCTTTGCGTTGTTCATAATTCTCATCTGTTTCCTTAAGTTTCGCAAGGCCTTCACCAGCCATTTTTTCTATTCCTTTAAATCCTATTTTTAAAACACGTCTATAACCAGGAATGACATGACCTTGAGAGTCGGATAGTAATATATAAGTATCGGGCATCTGACCTAAAAATTTATTAAATATATCAGCCATAGGTCCTGTCTGATCCGTTAATAACCCCGCTTCCCTCAAAAGATTCGCTTTTCGACTACTTAAAGTCTTTCCCTCCCAAAAGGGAAAAATTTCATTTTTCAACTCATTACGCTCTTGCTCTGTAAAAGGAGCATAACGTTCAAGTGATTTAAGTTGTGCAGTAAACATCTTTTTAGCATTCTCATTGATGGTATCATCTAAGATTAAACCTAAAATATTAACATGCCCTCCAAGTTCTATTTCGAAAGGATCAGCTCTTATTTTACTAGATTTTACTCCTACAAGAAGCTCATCATCATCAATCCTTATAGGAAGGCAGCGTAAGAATTCTTCTAATGCTTTAGCTTTCCGCATACAAGGCGGAGAATCTAACATCTGCTTCCATATTCTTGTATAACATCGTGCACGCTCAATATCATATTCGAAAGGATGCGATAGCATTTCATCTCTAATTTTTCGAACCCTCTCAGATGGTATGCCCTCAAGAGGGTTCATTTTCAAATTTTGGACTACCATAACATAAATAATTCTCATCTTATTAATAAGTCTATAACTTGAAAATTCAAGCTTAAGATATATTTTATATAAACCCAATTATTTTGATTACTTCACCCAAAGAAATATTCCATTATACTTCTTTCTGCCTTCTGAATATGATTTAAAATCGCTGAAGAACTAACCTGAAAATGTTCTGCAATCCTCTTTGTAGAGATTACTTTAGGTATTTTAAAATATCCATTTCGAGTAGCATAGATCATAATTTGTTTCTGTCTACTGGTAAGTCTTGGCATTGTATTAATTGATTTCGCGATTGTTTCATTTATATTTGCCACTGAGAGGATCTCTATAGATTTAAAGATCTTATTTTGTATTAAAACAGTATTAAGTTCGTCATCCTTCGCGATAAGCCCAAATACAATAGCATCTGGATCAAAGATAATGGGTGGTAATAAGGCAAAAGATTTTGAAAGAAAAGCAGGCCAGAAACCTGAAGTGTTCCTTTGTTTCATAATACAAAGTATCTCGTTTGATTTCTTCTCGAGAATCTTATATGATTGAGCAAAAAAAAGTTCTCGAAGAAATTTGTCGATTTTATCAACTTTTCCCTTTTTGAATATTATTTTATACATCGCAAAGAAATTATTGGGATCATATTCATATATTTGAAGAATTTCAATATACTCTACTACATCGAAGTAATTAGGTAATCCAAAATCAAGAATTGTATTTGAGGGGACTTTGATTTTTAGAATGCGCATTTTTTTTTACTTATATTTAAAGAGTTTTTCATAACAAGTACTTATTAATAGAATATTATTTAAAAAGGTTTATCCACCAACCCCAATAATTAAATTATTTTATTTTTATTATGATAGTAATATGATTAAAAATTACACGTTAATCCCCTATCGGGAAGTGAATCATGGCAAATTTGATGAAGAATGGCCACCACATAAGAAGACTTCAGGATGGTGGTACATTACTGGATACTTGTCCGACAAACAAAACCCTAATCATCTCTATTCATATCAATATACCGTTGCACAAGGACAAGTACTTGGAAAAAAGGTATATATTTTGCATATGGCTCTCTCAGATTTGAAAAATGGCACTCATCTATTCAAGCAGGAAGCTCGATTGCGGAGAGGGAAGAAAATTAGTGCAAATCATGATGAAGTCGTATATGCACCATATACAATTTTAACTAAAGAAAAAAAACAATTAAACCTTGAAATTACTACAGATGAATTCGACTTAAACCTGATATTGCAGAAAGGAAAGGACGCAATTTGGCATTGTGATAATGGTGTACTTGCTATGGGTCTTCCTAATGATCCAAAACAGCGTACTGTTTACTATTCTTATACAAACTTGCCGACTGAAGGAAATCTAATCATTAGGGATAAGTCGGGGCAAACTCGAGAGTTAGAAGTGGTTGGAAAATCATGGTTTGATCGTCAATATGGCCCGTTTCGCCTTCTTAATAGAGCTTCTCACTGGGAATGGTTCTCATTCCGATTTTTCGATGATGAAGAGATCATGTTATTTTATTTCCCACAACATCCATATATGGATGGAACATACATTGACAAACAAGGAAAGACTACCAGATTGCAGAACTATGAAATCACGCCTAAAGATTTTGTTAAGAGAGGAAACTTTGATTACACATTCTCATTTGGTTGGGACCTTATAATACCTGGCATTAAGGAAGAAAAATATAGGCTCAAACCTCTATCAGAAGGACAGTTTAACATTGCCTATTTTGAATTATTAGCAGAAATAATAAACTCGAAAAATGAACTGGTTGGGTATTGTTTTGTTGAATTAATTTGTGGAGCAAGAAATGAACTACATTTGTCTCAACAAATCGGTAACTTGATAAAAAAAAAAAATGATTCTTAATTTTAGAAGTAGTAACTTTTTTTTTAATTCAAATAGAAGAGGGTTTTTTATGTTTATTGATAATGTTTTTGGAATGCAATAATTTATATATCAAAATTATTATATATTTATTATGGATATATAACATATGGATATATCGAATCCATATATATCAAAAATCTATCTCTTAATCATATTTATTTAAAGAAAAAGTGGATAATAAATTTGAAAGTTTTATTAACTGGTGCATTTGGTAATGTAGGTCAAAATACTTTGAAGCAATTAATCATGCGTAATCATGATGTGACCTGTTTTGATTTACCAAATGCGTCTAATAAAAAGACATATGCTAAAATGTCAAAAAAATTGCGATTTAAAATGATATGGGGCGATATTCTTAATAAAAAGGATTTGAATAAAGCCGTTAAAGGAATTGAGTGCATCATTCATCTTGCGGCCATCATCCCACCTTTAAGTGAAATAAATCCAAAATTAGCCCGTAAAGTGAATGTTGAGGGAACTCGAAATCTAATAGATGCTGCAAAAGCGTTGTCAAATAAACCAAGGTTCATAATAGCAAGTTCTGCGAGTGTTTATGGAGTGACAGTTCATTTAGAACCTCCTGTAAGAACAGATAGTCCTTTGAATCCTTCTGATAATTATTCACGCGCAAAAGTAGAATGTGAAAAGATGTTAAGAGAAAGTGGACTTCCTTGGATAATTCTACGGCTAGCAGCAGTATCTGTCGAAAAAATTCCTAGTAAATTTGACTCAATCTTATTCGAAATGCCACTTGATCAACGCATTGAATTCATTTCATCACATGATTGCGGAATTGCATTTGCAAATGCTGTAACAATAGACGATGTTAACAAAATATTTCTCATTGGAGGTGGTGAGGGTTGTCAACTTTTAGAAAAAGATTTTTTAAGGGGTTTGTTCGATGCTTTTGGACTAAAAATGCTTCCAAAGAAAGCTTTTAAAGTGGCTAAAAAAAAGGAAGATTGGTTTTATATTGATTGGATGGACACCAAGGAATCTCAAGAAGTCCTACAATTCCAAACCATGACGTTTCAGCAATATATTAACAAAATGAAGAATGACTTCCGAATGAGAAGATTAGGTATTAAAATTATCTCTCCTCTTGCGAAATTAGCCTTGGTTAGAATGTCTCCTTATTCTAAATCATAATGATGGTGGGTTAATAATTAGATTAGGAAATTCTAATTTGTAGGGTTAGTTATGAAGCAAGAAAAAATCCATGATTCTGATACTGTAATCAATTATGATATCATTATTGTTGGTGCGGGTCCAGGTGGAAGTGCCATTGGAGCATTATTAGCAAAAAGAGGATATAAAGTATTAATTGTAGACAAGAATCCCCGAGCAGGCGGAAGGATGATGACAATTCATAAAGATGGATTTCACTATGAATTGTTTCCACTTAATGGGGTTCCACAAAAAAATTCCCATTTTGAACGGATACTAAAGGAGATCGGGAGGGAACATGAAGTAGAAGTCTTCTATCCCGATCCTGTTGGGCTCATCCTTTATGAGGATCCTAATGGCAATATCCGGAAATGGGAGATGGGACCGAATATTTTTAAAATGTTAAAAACTCTTGGTGTTCGCTTATGGAACCTGAAAGAAATTTTTCAATCATTCACAATTTTAACTAAACTCGCGAGAATGCCAAAAAAGAAGATTGATAAATTGTACGATACTACAAGCATGGATTTTATGAATCAGTTTAAAATGCCAAAAGGATTATATACCTATTTGTTGGCGTCATTTGGTGAAGGGGCGTTTGAAATTACCTCTGATAAAAGCAGTGCTGCAGAAATGATAAAATTATTTCAAGAGACGAGGAGGAATGGTGGTGGTCGATATTACAAAAATGGTATAGGATATGTTTTTGAAGTTTTCGCGAAAGCGGTACAGGACTTCGGAGGAGATGTATTATTTAATACGCGTGTTGATAAAATAAACGTGGATGGAAATAGTATGGTGAAGGGTATAACTACCAAGGATGGAAAGGTCTATTCTTCTCCAATTGTCATAAGTAATGCTGGAATACGACAGACAGTTCTAAAACTTGTTGGCGAATCTTATTTTTCGGAAAATTATGTTGAATGGATCAAAAATTTGGAACATAATTTAGCATGTGTTGGATTCCGATGGTTCTTGAATAAACCTATACTACAATATCCAACTTACGTCTTATACCCAGAAGGGTGTGTTGCAAAATATTCTGAATTCATCGAAATGGCTAAAGGAAAAACTAAGCCAGAGAAGTCATATATTTACTTAGGAACAACCTCGGTCTATCCCGGACTTGCTCCTAAGGGAAAGCAATTAGTTTACGCGTGTATGTCTTGTTCCGCCGATCCAGATATAGACATAAAACCATATTTGGAATACATTGAACGAAAGGTAAAAAAAATACAACCAGATCTATTCGACCATATTGAAAAGACAGAAACATTTGGACCAATACAAGTTCCTTCAGTTGGAAACGATTCCATCTTGCCAGGTCAGGGTGGTGAATCATATGGTTTGAGCTTGTCTGTTGGACAAACTGGTGATAAACAACCAAAGGGTGATTCCCCCATCGAAGGATTATTTTATGTTGGTTGTGATGCAGGGGGTTCTGGATTGGGCACGCATCAAGCTTTAGATTCTGCATTGAACGTAATAGAACTCGTTCTTGAGCACATCAATATGTAATAATTAAAGTAGAAATTTAAGAAAGAAAAAGTGTTAGAATTGCAGAAAAGCAATCATGAAACAAAATCAAATTTAATATTCATTTATCTGGTTCAATTTCAACTTCTAAATCGCTTAAAAGAAAATCTATTTTCTTCGCTTTATGATTAATTCGAGGTATGGTATTCAAATGCTCTGCATTATCTCCTCCTAGTAGAAAAGTAATGGATCCTGCCCCTAATATGAAAAATTCTAATATATCAGGAATTTTTTTCTTATATCTTAAACCCCTTGTAGAATAGCGTTCTGCTTCCACAAATATTCCTTTTTTATGATAAAGTTCATTGCGTTCCAATTTCCAATAATTAAAATGTGGAGTAATCAATGTGGTTAATAAGACAATCCCTAAAATGAATGTCATTACCAAATAGAAATCCTCATTCATACCAATATTAAATTCCACGAATTGGACTTTTTCATAAAATACTTTTAAAGTAGGAGGGAGGATTAGAAAAATTACAAGTAACATAACAATAACAACTATCAATAAGATGATTAGAAACTTTGTTGAAGAAATATCAAATGCAATTGTTAAAAGATTTATAAAGAATACTAGTGTCCATATAAATCCTAACCAAGGAACTGGATTTCCAGATTCTCCTAAAAAATACTGCAGTATCCACAAGATTATAGTTGTAATAAACAAGGGAAAGAAAAAAATAGCTTTAGAATAATTTCTTAAGTAAATTACTTCACCTTCTTTCTTCTCCTCATTTACTTGTTTTTCTAAATTATTATCTCCCATAATTATTTCTTTTTCAATCTATTTTGTAAATTATGAACTTTAATATTATCTCTATTTAGTAAGTATATAAAGCAATTTGTTATAAATCTTAAATGTCTATTTTTCTTTAACTTTCAAACTACTAAAGTTCTAAAATCTGTTTTGTATTTTGTTCCTGGAATAGTTCGTATAAAATAAAGTGTATCAGCATACTTTAAATATTATTGTCCTTTTTTTTGTTATGGGATTGAAGATATATCTCAAATGAGATTTTTTAAAGTACGTTTACATTTTATCTCCATTTATTACTTTCTTGATCCGTATCGTACCTGACATATTTTTGATATGCTCACCACCTGATATGACATTCCCCAACTCATATAAACCATTTGCAGTACCAAAATTATCATAAAACATTACCACGTCTCCCCATGGCGCATAATATGCAAGCGTTCCAAACTGTGCATTAGCCAAAGGTGTGCCAGTTGTATTAAGTTTTTTAGGTGGATAAAAGATTTTTTCATTGTTACCATAATTTTCAATGATAATTGTTAAAGGTAACTGTTCAAATAAATCTCTGGCAGCTAGGCTGTTATTGAGCTCATAAACAATCGTATTGCTATTTGTCTGTACATTGATTTGCTTTTTCATTTTTCCTAATTCTTGGTTATTTTTATCTAATATATAAAGAATGATTTTTTAAATTAATTAAAAAATTTTCTAGATAAAATGAGTATTTACAAAGTTGAAGGAAAAGGAGGTATCAATTAATTCTGAAACATTCGAAGATGATTTGGAATTGATTGTTAATCGTCCTTTAAAGATCTACTGATAAGTTATCATAAGCACTAATAGTATTGGGAAATATTTTACGGGCTTTTATTTCGGCTTCTTTACGAGATTCGGATTTTAGATATATTGAAGCATCGAAATGCGTTAAAATTAATTTTTTAACTTTAGATTTAAAAGCGACTTCTGCAGCTTCTTCGGGTTTAAGGTGGGGCCAGCCCCATTGTTCCTGTCCGCTTTTATAAGAACATTCCGTAATTAATATATCCGCTTCATCTGCTAATTTATATAAATTGTCGCACATCCCCGTATCTGTACAATATGTAATGACTTTTTCTTCTATCTCGATGCGGTATCCTAAGCAAGGATCAGAATGTTCTAAAAGATAACATGTTAAATCGAAGGGAGTCTTTACGATACCTTCAATTAACTCGTTAATTGATATTTTTAAAGGTATTTTTGATAACGGTGAACTATAAGGATGGTCAAGGAGAGATATTAGAGATTTTTTTATTCCATTATATCCATAGATGTTAATTTCACTCTGAAATCTAAATTTGCTTAAAACATGAAGACCTATTATATGATCTAAATGGATATGACTCAATAGAATTATGATTGGTTTATCTCCTTTGATATATTTATCAATTTTATATAAACCATCGCCAGCATCAAGAATTATATCAAATTTTTCTGTAGAAATAAAAATGCACACCGTATTCCCTTGATCAGTAGAATACCATCCGTTTGTCCCTAAAAAAGAAACTTTCATTTCATAACAAACTCATAATACTTGTTGATAACGATAAAACATCTTTTTATTAATTGATTTTGTTTAAGAACTTAAAAATATTATTATATCGCATCAAAAGATATTTCTTCAATCTTGGTTCTTTTTATCTTATAATCTAAATAGAGATTTTTTAAATTAGTTGTTAAATTTTTTAGAGTAAATAGTATTAATTTATGAGGTTGAAAATGCAAAAAAAAAATGATTTGGATAAAAGTGTGATATTTCCCAAGGGAGAAAAAGCAATGAGTGACTATTTTACTGGTAATGTATGGGTTCAAATGCTGGTGACTGAGAAGGAATTTAATTGTCCAGTATATAATGTAAGTTTTGAACCAGAAGCAAGGACCAAATGGCATTCACATCCAGGGGGACAAATTCTTCTAATAACAGGAGGTAAAGGATATTATCAAGAAGAGGAAAAACCAGCACAATCGCTTCAACCGGGTGATGTTGTGAAAATCGCACCAAATGTTAAACATTGGCATGGAGCATCAAAAGATAGTTGGTTCGTTCATGTTGGTATCAGTACGAATCCTAATTTAGGAGATGCCGAATGGTTTGAAGAAGTAAGTGATAAAGAATATGACAAATTGTAGGTATTAAAAAAAAATGAAAAGGTGAAATTATTTATGATTTTAGAAGAAAAGTATACTTTATCTAATGGGGTTGAGATTCCAAAACTAGGTCTTGGAACATGGTTTATAAGTAATAAAGATGTCGCACAGGCAGTGAAGGATGCTGTAAAGATTGGTTATCGGCATATTGATACAGCTCAAGCGTACAGTAATGAAAGCGGAGTTGGAGATGGAATTAGAGCTTGTGGTGTGAAAAGAGAGGATATGTTTGTGACCACAAAACTTGCTGCAGAAGTAAAGTCATTTAAAAAAGCAGTTGCTTCAATTGATAAATCGCTTAAAACATTAGAGCTTGATTATATTGATATGATGATAATTCATAGCCCACAACCATGGACAGAATTCCGCGAAGAAGATCCTTACTTCGAAGGAAACCGTGAAGCATGGAGAGCTCTTGAAGAAGCATATAAAGGCGGAAAACTTCGTGCCATTGGTCTTTCGAACTTTGAAAAAGCAGACATCGATAACATCCTTGAATTCTGCTCTGTAAAACCAATGGTAAATCAGATTTTAGCGCATATAAGCAACACACCTAAAGATCTCATTCAATATTGTCAAGAAAAGGGCATTCTTGTGGAGGCATATTCACCGATTGCGCACGGAGAATTACTGAAAAATCAAGAAATTAAAAAAATTGCTGAGAAATATGAAGTTTCAGTACCGCAATTGTCTATTCGTTATGACCTTCAGCTTGGCCTTCTTCCATTACCAAAAACTGCAAATCCGGCGCACATGAAAGACAATGCAGATGTGGATTTTGTAATTTCAGAAGATGATATGGAATTCTTAAAAAATGTGGACCAAATCAAAGACTATGGACGTGCCAGCATGTTTCCTGTATATGGAGGAAAATTGACATAAAAATTGAATCTTAAAAGCTCTAGAGAGAATTAAGTTTGAAACAATAAGGTTATATTTAGTTGGGAATGAATATCAAATATTAAAAGAAGAAAAATCAAATGAAAATACTTATTTTGACAGGAAGTCCGCATAAAAACGGATCGTCAAATACCTTAGTTAAAGAATTTATCAAAGGCGCAAAAGAATCAGGACACGATATAGAAGTATATGATGTGGCAAAAGGAAACATACATCCTTGTTTGGGCTGTGATAATTGTGGGATGGATGGTGACTGTGTTCAACAGGACGATGGAAATATGGTTTTACAAAAGATATTAAAAGCTGAATGTTTAGTTTTCGCTACACCCGTCTATTATTTCGGTATGTCTGCTCAATTAAAAACAATGATTGATCGTTTTTATGCTAGAACAATGGAAATAACAAGAAAAAGGCTAAAGGCGGTTGTAATAACTACTGCATGGAATGATGATAACATTGTGATGAAAGCAATCGAGCTTCATTTTAGAACAATTTTTGACTATATGCACTTTGAAAATAAAGGTATGTTATTTGCTAGAGGAAGTGGAACGGTAAATTTAATTCCTTCACGTTATTATATTGAAGCGTACAATCTCGGAGCTTCTCTTTAAGGAATATCCTTCGAAGAGATTAAGGAAATGAAGAAAATGGATGTGAATTTCTAAAGTATAAGGTGTAATGAATTGGAAATAGATGGAAAAAGAAGTTTAATAGCGTATTTTTCAAGAAATGGGAATAATTGGGTAAATGGAAGAGTTGTCAATTTGCCAATTGGTAATACCGAATTCATAGCGAAAATGATAAATGAAATCATCAAAGGAGATATGTTTCATATTGTCACTGTAAAATCATATCCAGAGGATTATGAAGAAACGACAAAGGTAGCAAAACAAGAATTAAAGAGCAATGCAAGACCAGAACTTTCGGATCGGGTTGTAGATATGGATACCTATGACATTATCTTTTTAGGTTACCCTAATTGGTGGGGAACACTACCAATGGCAGTATGCTCGTTTTTAGAAACACATGATTTTTCAGGAAAAACGATTATCCCATTCTGCACACATGAAGGAAGCGGACTTGGAGGTAGTGTAAGGCTTATCAAAAAGTTATGTCCAAAAGCAGATGTAGTAAATGAAATCTCTTTTCGCGGAGGAAGTGTAAAAAATGCTAGAGAGGGAGTAGAAAAATGGATAAATCAAATAACAAAAATTAAAAATAAAGTTTCAATCTAAGTAAATCATATTTTTTATACTTGTTTCTGAATGATAAATATAAGCATTCTTGCTAAAAATTTAATCTTCCTCCAACTCAACCCTGTATCGACAGCATTTATCACCTTTGGTGAGTAATTTTGTGAACCCTTCAGTTTTAAACTTCGGATTTAGAGCTTTCATAAAGCTTCTAAGAGATTCTCCAATTAATATTTCACAAAGATCAGGTGCCATTGACCATGGTTCCGTAACCGGACAAGTAAAGAGTTCTTTTTCAAAAGCTTGTGGCGTGTTTTCAATATACCCCTCCCAGAAATTAGCATATCTATCATCTATGAAATCAACCATCTTGGGAATCTTCATGCAATCCTTGAAATCCTCTGGTTTGCAACCTACTATTTTCATTATTGTTGCCGCATCTCTCTTACCCCTTTCTCGATTTTCTTCCTTAAGTCTTTCGACGAATTTTTCGCCTCCGACTTCCTTACCTACTGTATAAAGCAAAACTGCCATCCGAGCCAAGGCTTTTGTCCAATTCTTATAACGCTTTCCCATTTCTTCCTCGCTAATCGGATACTTTTCATAATCAGGTATTTCTTTCAT
>JBHLPW010000034.1:0-53636 GCA_048939015.1 Promethearchaeota archaeon | reverse complement strand
AGATATCTCCCTACATCATTCATGTAATTTTTATAATCTTTTCCAAATCTACGGAGGAGAAATTTTTCCTCGTCAATTGCTTTGGAATTAAACGTAAGAATGTTAAATATACATATCAATAATACAATTATCGTTGGAATAATTAGAAATGAACCAATAACTAGTAAAAATATACCAAAAACTATAGGATTTCTCATTATTCTATAAATTCCAGATGTGATAAGTTCTGTATCATCAGTGGGAAGTTCAATCCTAAAGTTTATACCAAGAGCTATTATTCCTAATATTTCAAATATAAAACCTATTGAAATCAGAATCATTCCAATTATTATTGAAATATCATTATATAAGAAATATAACAACCATAAGTTCTCTACTAAACGATTGAAAAAAATATAGACAAGTATTAACCCAAGCCATAAAAATATAGAAACTGAACTTAATCTTGTTAGTAATAATGAACCCTCATGAGTGCCATGAGGATCTTTTCCACTTTTTTTAACTAAAATTATAGGCCAAAAAAATCCAATTAGAAATAAAACTATACATATGATAAAAAAAGATTTTATGAATAATGGTCCAATTATTACAATTCACCTATTTTATTGATTAACTTTTATGATTTTTACCTTCTAAAAAAATATAAAATATCGTGGAACTTTCTTTTTGTATTCTAAATATAAATTACCATATTGTTCATTTAGCCTTTTTTCTTCTCCTAAAATGCTAAAATGTGAGCCAGTAATTGAAATTAAGAAAATAATTAACGATATCCATGACCCAATCATAAGAAAATGTCCTACGAAAATAATGTATATACTAAATAGTTGTGGATTTCGGGATATTTTATAAAATCCTGTAGTTATAGGTTTTCCTAAAGGTGCATTTTTAAAATTAAGTATCGCAGTGCTCAAACCAATTATTCCTATTATATATAAAATAATCCCAATAAAAAATTCGACACAACCAATTTTTAACGGAGAAAAAAATAATAAAATAAGATTTATAAGAGTAAATGATTTACCTATTGTTGTCATAACTATTTGTGTTTTTGTCCATCCTTTTCTATCTATTAATCTTCTCTTTACTTCTTTTGGACATGTAAATGTAACAATAAATTGTATTGATACATAAATTACTAAAGGAAGCCAACCATTTAACCATCCTATACCAAATTTGGGTATAAAATCCATGTTCTCGCTTTCTCTTTTTAAAAAAATATGAAATATCGTGGAACTTTTCTTTTATATTCTAAATAAGAATCGCCATATTGTTCAGTAAGTCTTTTCTCTTCTCCCAAAATTCGAAAGTGTCCTGCCATTATTGATATACTAAATATAACTAATGCGGTCCATGAACCAATTACTAAACAATTACCTAAAGTGGTTATATACATCATTACTAATTGTGGATTACGAGATATTTTATAAAATCCTTTAGTTATTGGTTTATTAAGCATTGAATTTTTAAAATTATTTAGCGCTGTAAGAAATCCCGTTGTTCCAATAATTATTAGTACAATTCCAATAATAAATTCTATAGAGCCTATATTCAATGGAGTAAAAATAAATAAAATAAGAACAACTAGTCCTAGAATTTTAGCGATTTTTGTGAATGCTTTCTGCATTTTATTCCATCCTTCCTCATCATAAAGGCGTGAAATTACATCTTTAGAACAAGTTAATAAAAAGATTCCAAATAAAATAAAAAATACTGCTTGGAAAATCCAGCCATTAAGCCATCCTATTGACATGGCAGGAAATAATTCTATATTTTCTCACCTTGATTTCTTAATATTTGTTATAGTTACCACTTTATTTAAACTTTTAGTCTTACCTAAATTGCGAAATATTATTTTCTATTAAAATCAGATTAAAGGTTCATATAAAAAAATTGTAAACCAATAATTATAATTTAATGCTCTAATTCTTGTTTTTATATATTAGATTATGGATTTAACCTTGAATTATTTAACTCAAAATTATGAATACTCGATTTAGTATAAAAAAGTATTTTCAAAAGAAAAAATTATCCCCAACGCATATCCGCTGAAATTGATTTGGAAAGGTTTCTCTTATAAAGTTATAGTATTTTGAGCAATGGCAAGCTCCTATAAAATCAATATTTTCTAAATAGGACAATTCTTTAAAACCATGAAATCCTCCGATTACAGCTTTAATTTCAGATATTTTCTGAGCTTTTATAATAAATTTTTCTAACCCTGGGTGAGCACAACCTACCAATATAACTAATTCGTTTTCTTTAGTTTTTAGAAAGACTGCTTGCTCAGAATTAAAAGTACTTTTAAACTGACCTGAAGTATAAAGATTCTTCTCAATTTCAATCATTTCGGAGATACCATGGATTAAATTATTAGAAAATACTCTAGAAAATGCTTTGAAATCATCCATCGGCACATATAGTTTTATAGAAGGGTTTTTCTGCAATATTCTTGCTATACCTCCAGCATGATCATGGTGATTATGAGATATTATAACATTCTTTATTTTGGAAATCTCAACATTAAATTTATTAATATTATGGACTAAAACATCTCCATTTCCCCCAGTATCAAATAATGAATAATTTCCAGTGAAATAATTTTGGATCAAGACAGAAAATCCAAAACCAGGTAAAAATCCTTGTTTAGGACATTTATCATCAAACACAATATCAATTTCAAATGAGGGATTCAATTTTTCCATATTTAATGTGAGGTTTATCTAGCAAAACAAATGTGCTTTTTTCTGTACTACTAATACTATGTCTATATAATACAAAATTATAAAATTTAATTAAAACTAAATTAGGTATATCCATTTATTGGAAACAGGTTGGGTTCAAAAATTCCTTTTTATAAGATTTGTATAGTAGGTAATTTTGGAGTAGGGAAAACTACTTTACTTCATCAATATTTAGAAAGGAGATTTAACCCCCATGTTAGTTCTACCATAGGTTCAAATTTCTTTGTAAAACATCTCAAAATTCCTAATACTAAAATTCCAGTTATCTTACAAATATGGGACTTAGCAGGACAAGAACATTTTAAATGGGTAAGACATGAATTTTATAAAGCAGCAAAGGGAATAGTATACGTGTATGATTTAACTAGAAAACAAACATTTGATGATCTCTTGAATTGGAAAGTAGAAATTGAAAAGGCAATCAAAAATTATTCTAGTGTGCTTGTTGGAAACAAACTTGATTTAATAATTGAAAATAAAAAAGTAATTCAAGATAAAGAAACTGAAGAGATTAGAGAGCAGTTGAACGCCTGTGCCTATTATGAAACAAGTGCAAAAGTTGGTACTGGTGTACAAGAGTTTTTTTTAAAATTAGTATCACAAATCTACAAGTCATCAAGTTAGGAGGAACATTATTTATTTCTTATATTATATGATTCTCTTAACCAATTTATTAGTTCATTATTAACATCAGTCAAATCATTTAATTTTAAAGTATAAGTAAAATAACCATTTGTTGGTCCTCTTATACGAGTAAATCTTGGATTTTGGATTCTCCTTTCAAGGATAAAATCGATTTTTAAGCTCTCTTTTAATACAAATAAAGAAAGAAAATGGTATTTTCCACCAATATTTATTGATGTTTGGACAGCATCTATTCTAATTTGCCCAAACTTTTCTATTTCTTTTTGTAAAACATTATAGATTTTCTTTTGTAATGGGGCTTTACCTTCGAAATGTTCATTAATGGAAATTGAAACGCATGAATGCCATTGGTTCCTTTTTGAAAACTCACGTTTACATTTAGGACATTTCCAAAAAATCAAACATTCTTCATCTCAATGAATATTGTACTCTCTTTTATAAGGTTCCCATAAACCATTCAAACACAGGTGGAATATTTTCAATTATTCGGTATTTTATATCTTTATGCAATACAACTATAAAAATCTCATCAAGTAACTTTATCCACCGATAATAGTTCTCATCTTTAATTTCTTTCAAATTATTTTTATCTTCAAGATCAATATGAAAAATCAAATAATCTTCCATGTCAATATGTTCTAACTCCCAAGAGTATTCAATTTCTTCTTGAAGAATGGAGATAAATTCTTCCAATGAAGGTTCCATTGAAATCCAACCATTAATCCACGCTTCCTCATCTTTATATAATACAAAGAAATTAGCAGTTACTTCTGGGGATTCATTATTCGCCATAATTTTTTCAAAATCTGGCATTATGAATTGAAAAATTTAAGATTTTGTTAAAAACTTTTTTTTTTTTTATTTTCCAATCTGTTTACCAACACCATAATATGTTAAATAGCCCCATGCCAGAATTGATAATGAATAGATTGAAATTATAATTCTAAATAGAGGATCATTTAAAAAATTGGCGATCATAATTCCATATGAGAAAGAAAATATACCAGCAATTCCAATATTAAAATAGAGCCATCTTTTCTTTAATTCTTTGATTTGAAATTTCCGATATAAAAGAATTTGTAAAGTAAAAGTGGGGATTACAATCATCAGACTTTTCAATATAATTAAATGCATAAAATAGGTCATACTCCACACTGGTCTCCAATTAGTACTAGGACCTATTCTAACACTAAGTGGATTTGTAAACATGATTGTAGATAATAATAGTGCATAAATAATAATTATCAAGATAATATATTTGGTTTTCAGCTTTTCTTCTTTTAGTAAAAGTAAATCAAAAAGGGGAAGAAATATCAATCCAAAGAAAACAAAAAAATTAGTAAGAGTATTTAAAATTCTCTGAATTTCTGGATAAGGAATAGGAGCATAAATGAAGTTAATAAGCAAAGCAAGAACTATAAATAAATAAAAACAACTAAATACATAATTTAATTGTCTTTTTTCTCTTTTAAGTATATTGTATGCAATAAATAAATAAAAACCGAAAAATATACCCTGACCAATATATACAGTTATGAACCTTGTGAAATCAAGTTGAAATAATGCCAAAGCTAATCTATATTCTATTTATAATTATAATAATGAGTTGATTTTACTAATAAATCTTGGCATCATTTTTTCATTAATTGAATGAAACAAAATGACTATATCTCAGAATCTTAGATCTAATTAATCTTTAAAAATAAATAATCAAAAATATGACTATCCTACCCATCCAATTCCGATTAAATCTCCTTTATGGTCAAAAATCTCTGATTTTGAGATACCTGCAGACTTAAAATCATTCTCAATTTCACTAATTTCATAAATAGTATGTTCGTTTGCACTTTTGTAAATTTCTATTACCTTACCAGCAAGATTACAATCGACTTCAGAAGGTTTAGATTGTGCTGTAATAATAACAGTTGCATTTTTTTTTGTAACTCTTACTGCCTCTTTAAGAAGATCAGTAATAGTTAACCCGGAAAGAACTGTATTTCGATAATAGAATGGAAAAAAAACTAAATCAAAAATCTTATTAGGTTCACGAATCATTTCACCATAAATTGAAGAAAATTTAACATTTTTCATTCCGTTGTTTGCTAGATCCTTAATAAAATTATTTTTAGACAAAATGAACATTGAATCACATATATCATATACTATTCGCATTAATTTGATATCAATATAGTCATTAAGCCAGACTATTAAAACGTTTTCGAACCTATCTTTCCCAAGTTTTTCTAAAATCGCTTCCTTCATAATTAACATTGCAGGGTATAAAGTTCTTACACCAAAACGGACAAAATGTTGGAGAACTAATTCCAAGAATGGACTTGTTAAATTTGTGATTTCAATAGTCTCAACTTTTCCCTTTTTGTTATAATTACTTTTAATTAAACCTCTTTTTTCTAGATTTGAAAGGTTATTATAAAAACTAGAGGTTGAAATTATTTTCCTATTTTGAAGAAATTGCAGATATCTTTTTTCACTAGAAGATAATTTTCTTGTATCGATTGTATCAAGTGATAAACTTTCGCTTTGAAGAAATTGAGAAACTTCCAAATATAACGTATGTCTCACAACAGGTACTGATTGTCTTAAAAGAAATTGTAGAGTTAAAACTTCAACAAGTGAGAGATCAATAAAATCTGCTATAGAATAATTTAAAAAAGTATCAATTGTTCCATTTTCTCTTGATTTTTGATCCCTCTCCATATAGTATTATTGACTATTTACCTAAATAAACTTTTCACTTTTGGAATATAAAATATTGATATTTGGAAAATATTGTCCAGTAATTTGGTAAAGATTAATATATAATGATCTCAGATTGAAAGGTAGAGTTTTTCAATTCTGGAAAACATAAAATTTAAATATGAAAAATTCATATATTAAAATTATAAAAGTAAATCTTCAAATAAAGATTCCAAAAAGCTATTTATAAAAATAGAATAACAGTTAAAAATACAAATTCCTAAAAAAATGAAAATTAAAAATTTTAGTATAAGGAGATGGAATAAAATCTTATGTTAGAACTAAATCCTCTGGTGTTTGAATACTCATTTCTGATGGTAATTGCTACAATTATTTTTACTATAGTTTGTAGAAAAAGACGAGATCTAATAGCATGGCTCCCAACTTATGTCTTACTTTCAATTGGATTCTTTTTAATGAATTTTGAATCTATATCAGAAGAAATTTCATTAGTTTCTTATGTTTTTATAATGCTTTCGGTTATTTCTATCTTTATTGCGGTATTAAAAGAATATTACACCACTTTCATTAAATATAGACAAATAACAAATCAATCCGTCATAGCTTCAGTTTCGGTTTTAAATCTTGCTATAAATGGAATTCAAATAGCTCTGTTGATTTTACTTATAATAAGCTTATTCCTATTTTTACGTATTTACAAGAGAAAAAAAACTCCTACCCATGCATTCTTAGGAATAACAATTATAGCAGCTATTATAGTAGTTATAAATCAAATATATTCTTCTTTTGGGGGAACAGTGTTACAAAATTTCGGAGAAGGCTTAATGATTTTTTTTGTTACTATTCTCTTAGTTACTGGATTGGTAGCATTAATAGAAGAAAGAATTAGAAGAGTTAACGATACATTAACCATAGTTCTTGACAAGGCCTCTGATGCCAGTATTAACATTTCAAATATCGCTACTGAATTAGCTTCAAGTGCAAGTGAAGTTAATGCCGCCTCTGAGGAAATTTCTTCATCTACCCAGGAAATGACATATACGACTCAAGATGTTGTGACTTCGTCTACAGAAATCCAGAATATTATAGATTTAATAACAAGTATAGCTGAGCAAACTAACTTATTAGCTCTAAATGCAAGTATCGAAGCGGGAAGGGCTGGAGAACATGGTAGAGGTTTTGGCGTTGTCGCTGATGAAGTTCGAAAATTAGCTGAAGAATCGAAATCTGCAGTAATTATTACAGGAGAAAAAATCAATGATATAATTCATAAAATCAAATTAGCCTTTAATTCTATTACAGGGATTAGCTCATCAACAGAGCAACAAACAGCATCAATGGAAGAAATCACTGCTACTGCGCGAAAACTAGGATATCTAGGGGAGGACTTAAAAAATTTATTAAGTAGATCAGAAAATCGTGGAGAAATACATCAAAATAAGTTAATAGATAGTATTCAATATGAGGATTAATTAATATGTCAAAAGATCCAGACTATACGATGACAAATATTATGGTAGTTGAAGATGACATTTCTACTCAAATTCTTTTTAAAAAAGTGCTTAAAGTAAACGGTTTTAGAGTAGTAGATTGCGCTAATAATGGTTACGAAGCAATAGAGAAATATAAGAGTCTTATCGGAAATTCAACAGACAAACCTGATATAATCTTGATGGATCATCATATGCCTTTGAAAACCGGAATCGAGGCTACAAAAGAAATAAAACAACTTAATGGAAATGTAAAAATCATTTTTACTAGTGGGGATGTTCAAATAAAAGAAGAAGCTCTTGCTACTGGGGCAATTGACTTTATAAAAAAACCATTTAAGATGATCGATATAATAGAATCTATTACAAACGCTTTAGCTACTTAGAATTTATATTACTTTTTAGAGGAGGAACTAGATAATGGACGTTTATGATGAAATTTTAAGATTGTTTGACGAAAATGAATTAATAAGGGAAATTAACCTAATACCACTTCTTAGATTGTTGGTTAGAATTTCAAGATATCATTTCAAAAAAATATCAAAAAAAGAATATCTTAGTTATTTAATTTTGATTCTTAATTTATCGATGATACATACTCCGGACTATTGTCATCATAAAGGAAAACGAGTTAAATTGTTAAATTTCCCAGAACATAAAATATTTATTGAAAAATTAAGGGGAGAATTTCAAACATAAGACAAATGGCAAACAGGGTGCAGGCTCTTAATTATATTGGAAAACTATAGCTTAAAAATGATGATATTTTAAAATCTTGGCATTTAAGTAATTATAGACCTTCCAATGTTTCTCGTACCTAAAACGGGCTAGAATGAAATAAATCTTTCATTCTAGCCCTAAATCTTATTATTCTCATAAATACCGTAATTTCAATTTTTTATTATATTCATTTTTAAATGCTTTTATATTTTATAATTTTATATGAAAGATCTGAGTGAGATCTTAATAAAATTCAATTATAATAAGAATTAGAGTTGAATTTAAACAAATGGTTAGATTATTAACAAAAGAAAATGTCAATCAGTTATTAACTATGCCCGATGCATTAGAGTATGTCGAAGAGGCATACAAACAATTAACTCTAGGAAATGCATTGGTACCGCAACGAATTGCTATAACAGATCCCGCTCCAGGTTTAACACTAATAATGCCTGGTATAATAGGGGGAAAAATGAATGCACTCGCAACTAAAATTGTATCTGTGTATAAACAGAATCCAGAAAAATATAAGATGCCTACAGTCTTAGCAAAAGTTATGATCCAAGATATTAACACTGGTGATATAGTTGGAATAATGGATGGATCGCTAATAACTGCTATGAGAACTGGAGCAGCTACAGGTGTTTCAGTTAAATATTTGGCAAGGAAAGAAAGCAACGTTATGGGTATATATAGTGCTGGAGTACAAGCAAGGAAACAAGTTTCAGCTGTCTACTGGGGATTAAATGGAAAACTAGAAAAATGCTTAGTTTTTGATCCAGTTAGTTCTAAAGCTGATGAGTTTAAAAAGGAACTAGAAGCAGAGTTAGGAATAGAGGTAGCGATTGTTGGTTCTGGTGATGAGATATTAAGTGATACAGATATAATAGTTGCTGCAACAACTAGTACTACGCCATTATTTTCCGGAAATGATGTTCCTGAAGGTGTACACATATCGTCAATAGGAGCTCATGCGCCTGATGCGAGAGAATTAGACTCTAAAACTATTGAAAGAGCATCTATTCTTACTGCTGGATTGAAAGAGGCTTGTTTAGCTGAGGCGGGAGATTATATTATACCTATTAATGAAGGAATTATCGAAGAGGATGATATTATCTCAATTGGAGAAATTATTTTAGGGAGAAAAACAGGTAGAACTTCAGACCAAGATATAACTGTTTTTAAATCTGTAGGTATAAGTGCTCAAGATGTCGCTGTTGCAAAGCTAGTTTATGACCGAGCTTTAAAAGAGAATATAGGTCAAGATATTGATTTCTAATTATATTATTTCTTTTTTAATTCAAATTATATATAAAAAAAAAAATGATTTTTTAAATATCTTTTATACTTAATACTCCACCAACCAATCCTAAACTGCCACCTACAAAAAGTATTATCGTACCTAAAGATATTGTTTGATATGCGAATGAATTGCTGTTTATAATAGGAACGTGTAATGGTAAAACACCCTCTGCAATAGGTGCACTTAAAAATAAAGCTGAAAATCTGTTCATAGCCTCTAAATCTCCTCCCAGATCATTAAAGTAGACTAGTAATAAAGCCCCAAAAACTATAGTGAGGACTGAGCCAACTATTGCGACATATTTTATCTTTGCTCCTACCAATTGGATAACTCCTGAAAGTACAAAAATTAGATATAATATCGAGAATAGGTAAATGAGTGGTGTATCAGCAACTGTGTATGATGGGAATGTCGCTATCCAATAACCTGGATTTCGCCAAATCTCTGGAAGATTAAATAGAAATCCTATACCTGAACTAAGTGTTCGTCCATCAAAACTGATTGTTTGTGCAAAAGAAAAGAGGAATGTTGAAATGAGAGTTAAAACTGCTCCAAGAAGAACCAATAGCTTTCCTTTTTTCATAATGTTCACTTCTATTATATTTTTGATTGAACAAGTTGCTTGAAACTTGTTATATTATCAATTCTTTTCCTAAAATTTAATCCTATTTTTCGAACACTCAAAAAAAAATTGTTCAAAAAGTCGTACACTATTATAAAAATCAATTAGATTAGAAACTAAAACTTCTGAGCATTTTCAAGTAATGAAAATTAGCCCTTTCCTCTTAAAAAAATAATGAATAGATAAGTTAATATAGAGATAATTGATTTTTAGAATAAAATGTCATATATAGAATTCAAAATGGACTGTAATAATATTATTAACAATAAAAACTTAGACCTTTATTATACATAAGATTCCTCCAACTAAACCTAAGCCACCGCCTATAAATAAAGTAATAGTTCCTAATGAAATGGTTCGATACGCAAATGAACTAATATTTACTATAGTTATATCGAGCGGTAGAATACCTTCAATGATATGTGGGCTTAAGAATAATGCAGAGAATCGATTCAGGCGTCCTATATCCCCAATATCAATGTCATTAAAATATATTATTAGCACGATACCAAAAGCTATAGTAAGACACGAACCAAAAATTCCAACATACTTACTTTTCAACCCCACTAATTGGATAACTCCTGAAAATATGAAAAAAAGATACAATACCGAGTATAGATAGATCAGCATTGTATCATCAGGATAGTAATAGGGAAATGTATCTATCCAATATTGTGGATTTCCCCAAATTTTTGGAAGATTAAATAGAAATCCTATCCCTGAACTAAGTGTCCGCCCGTCATAATCGACGACTTGAGCAAATGAAAAGTAGAATGTTGAGAGAAGGGTTATTAACGAACTAACAAGAACCATATGCTGTCCAATTTTCATTTCATTTGCATTTGAAACGTAAGTAGGTCTTCTTTCCCATACTTTTTTGGATTCGAAAATAAATACAACTGTGCTAAAAATCAAGGAAAAGAGGAAAAGGAAACTCCCTGGGTTGGTAATAAACGCGTTGCCATATAAAATCGCATAAAAAAAATATCCAACAAAACCCATAATATTAATAACTAAGTATAAAGAATATCGTGGTATCATAAAAATTCCTATGTGAAAGTAAAACCCTAATATACCCATTTTCACTTCTTTTTTCACATAGTATTTACCATCTTTTTGATTCTTAGAAATTAAACCCGCATCCATTAGTTTATCAATTTGATAAGAAACTGTTCCTGGGGAAGATAGTTTTAACGCTCTCTGAATTTTCCTTACTCCTGCTCGTCTGTGAGTCGAGAGATACCAATATATCTTAAGTGCTTTCCCCTGTAATATTTTTTCATGGTCAATATCATCCTTTTTAGGTTTATCAGAATCAGACATTATATGCAAGGTTTCTTTTTGGTATAGTTTATTTCAAGTTCTTTTTATTTATATTTTATTAAATTCAAATCACACTGACAATTTATGATTTCTATATTTACATAGCTGTCTTCCTGAACTATCATTTTTCACCAGAAATTTTTACGTGAAAGGAGTTCAAGCTAGAAAATAAGTTTTTTTGGTACTTCAATTAATTATTTTTAATTCTAATGATTATTCTTCAATTTTTTAAATTATTATTATTTAGTTTAAAAGAAAATAAACGATTCTAGGTTAAGGAGACCAAAACCACTTTCTAATAATTCACCTAATCGAGTAATAAAACGAGTTGCGGGAGCACCATCTACAATATCATGATTGAATAAAACTGTAATTGCTAAATATTCTCGAACTTCAATTTTATCATCTATTACTCCTGGTTTTTTTGTAATACTCCCTACTCCAAACGCCAGTGGATGAGATGTGGTTGGAATTGGCCATCCATGAAGATTAGTAAACATTCCCACAGATGTGACAATAATGGTTCCCATCAGTTGCTTAATTCTAACTGGATCTTTAAATTTTCTTTTAATAATATACTTTCTAAGAAATTTTGGTAGAGATACATAAGTCTTAATATCATTTTTCATCTCATGATTTCCTAATATTGCTGCCTTATTAACGTCTTCAGATTGAGCTTTTCTTATTTCATCATTTATCTGGATAACAGTCTTTTTATTCGTTCTTCGTACGATTAACGGTATTGGGACTTTCTCACCATCAACTGATTTTTCAACCACTATAGAAATATCCACATCATCAAATTTAACGATCTTTTTCTTACCTAGCATCATCGAATGTACTTCCTTGAATTCACTTGCTGCTTGTCCTATACATTTAAGAAGCCAAGCTGTAAAAGAGATTCTTTTCTGAGTATTCTTCTCGTGTTCTTGGATTTTATTCCTACCTTCAGTAACATCAAATTCTATCAATCCTTTCACATAATGATTATCATCTCCTAATGTAAGGAAATCTAAAGTAGGAATCCTTGCTTTTGGAAAGTCGACAACATCATAATGCCCTATATTATCGTTATTTATTTCCTTCATTTCATTTCTTTTTTATTATTTTTAATTTATGAAATATTCAGAAAGTACGATTTATAAAATTATTCTTATAATTTAAGTGGTTTATATTCTATTAATTCTCCTTTACCTCGCTCCATATAGAAAAACTCGGATTCTGTAGGTTTAAAATTGGATTTTATTAATCTCAATGCATTTAAACCCTTTTCAAATTTATCACATATAAAAATATCGATGCTTATATAACCATGCTCTGGCCAAGTATGGAGTGCTGCATGACTAGTTTCTAAAATAGCTATAATACTATACCCATAAGGAATGTAATTATGATTATAAATATCTAAAATTGTTAAATCAGAAGATATTAAAGAATCAATAAATACTCGACGAATGTAATCATTGTCCATAATTTGATTTTGAGTTTCAAATCGCATTTCTCCTACAAAATGAAAACCAATTGGAGCAAATGGAGGGATAATTCCTCTTTTAACTTCCGATGTATAGATTGGACGTGAAGCAAAGTCAAGATTATAATTACTCTGTGGATTTTTAATTGAATTTAGATAGAAAAGATGACTAAATTGACCTATTATACTGGCTCCCTTATAACGATTGAAATCAGGAATCATTTGTTTGATTATAAATCCATGATCTAAAATTGCTAATTGAATTTTCTGCATTTCTAATGGTGGTTTGTTCCCAAAACTAAGTAAGCATTTTTTCCCGAATACTGGATGTATTTTACCTTTAATCCTTATACTAGACTTTAAAACTTGACCTGCTCTTTTTAAAAATAATCTTAATCCTTGCTCTGTATAAGGGGGATCCATAACTACAACGTCATATTTATTAGTTATCTCTTTTGGGCATGGATCTCTTAAATCATGACAGATAACAGTAAAATTCTGTAATGTATATTCTTCTGATTTTTCTTTAATGTAATTTAAAACTCTTTTATCGACATCTAATACGGTAATCTCTTGCGTTATTCCTGTCAACCCTACGGCTAGAGATATATTATCATCATCTCCTAGAAAGATAATCTTTCTCCCTTCAATATCTCCCTTCTTAAGCAAAAATAACGTTCTTTTTACGATAGTAGAAAAATCTGCATGAGATTGATCAAGTGCAAATTCTGGAGTTGGTCTGTTTTGTATTATTTCCTTGATATTATTTAAAGCTGAAACTTCATCAGGTATTTCGACTAAACTATTATTAAAACTCCCAGGTAAAGGATCATATTCAAATTTTAGACTTAATCTACTTTTTACCCATTCTCTCCCTTTTTCACCAAGAAAATTTCTTTTTTCAAGAATCCCTGATTTAACTAATTCACTTCTTACAGCTGCAAGTGTGGGGATGGCAATTTCTGTTTTTTGAGCTAGCTTTTTATTTTTAAGAGAAGGAAAACGATACATTATTAAAAGTATTAAGCGAACACCCTCGATACCCTCTGCTAAGTGTGCTTTCTCAGCGATGTCTGCAAGTATCTCTTCAGCTTCAATATCCATGAGCTTGCCCCTTGAATTACAATAGGAAACGATTTTCTTAAGATGGCTAAAGAATTTAATACAAAATCGTTAATAACATTTTTCATCAGAATTTAGCAAGTTATATCATTCAAACTGAAGAAAGTTGTTAATAAAAATCGAATTTCTGTAATAATCATATGAAAACTATAGATCTTCTAATCCTTTTATCTTAAGTGGTAATCGAGGAGTAGTTCTGAGATATTTTACCACAGGAAAGCCTAAGATGAATGCTCCAAGTACATGACCCTTTATTCCTAAAATATCCAGAATTCCATGATTTCCCGCAATTGATCCTTGAAAACCTCCCATCCAACAAGTTCCTAATCCGAGACTTTCAGCCGCTAACATACCATATGTTAAAGCAATTCCTGCATCATTTCCCCTAAAAGCCAGTAACGTCATGTTTTTTTGAACTGTTTCATAATAGAGAACTATTAAATGTGGCGCTCCGAAAAATATAGGATCTCTCTTTATAGATTTGTAATATTCTATCGCTTTTTCACCGGAATCAAACCCCATATATAAGTAATTGGTTTTTATTACTTCAGTACTCAACTCGCTTAATTTTTCTTGATCAGAAATAATGAGATAGCGCCATAATCGATTATTAGCTGCGCTTGGAGCATATCTCATTGCTTCAAAAACCTTAGTTATTAGTTCTTTCGGAACTTTTTTATTCTTATAACGTCTAATTGAACGTTTTGCCCGTAATAATTGAAAAAGCCTATTATATTCTACAAATATTTCAGGAGACTCTATTCCAGGGTAAGTATCAATATCTTCCATATTTTTGGTTAGAATAGCATTTTCAGGACATATAGCTATACAATGTCCACACATAATGCATGGTAA
Organism: Promethearchaeota archaeon; assembly: GCA_048939015.1. Classification (GTDB taxonomy): domain Archaea; phylum Asgardarchaeota; class Lokiarchaeia; order Sigyniarchaeales; family SOKP01; genus Loki-b32. The sequence continues at coordinate 38,623 of JBHLPW010000034.1, read as the reverse complement.
CATTTTCTCATTAAATCCTATATCCCCATTTTCCATAACATAAAAAGGACTGCGCCTGCATTCTTGCAAACACAGTTTACATTTTGAACACTTTTCTTGATTTATTCCTATAATTGACATTTTGAAAATATTTCTTATTTTTAATTATTAAATTGATGATTTTTTAAAAAGTTAAATATCAATGAAATTATGTTTATAATCAAAAATTTTTATTGTAGAAAAAGTATTTACTCTTCATAGAAAGGATGTGAATAAATAAGAATGATCAGGTAGAATGAAATGAGTTTATATGAAAGTGGCTATTTTTGTGAAGGACGTAATGCAATTTCATCTGGCAAGTACTATGGAACCATCTCTCTTATTAATAATGCATTAATATTTTTTGGAAAGGATGATCGTCAAGTTCAAATTTTATTAGACTCCATTGAAGAAATTAAGTCTAAAAAGAGTTTAGTTCAAATCGTACAAAAAGATAATAATATTTGGACATTTTTGATTTCTCCAAAGAGTAGCACTTTAACATTTAGTCAAATCTCAGAGTGTAAAAGTAAGGCACATAGCATGGGAAATCTGCTAAGATACTTACTTAATGATTTAAAGCAAAAAAAAAATGAAGAAGTAGTAGAGAAGGAGTAATGGGTTATACTCACCTAGTTTTAATTCAATTTTGTCAGCAAGAAATTAAGTATTAGGGAAATATGTGAAAAAATTAATAAATCAAATTTACAAACATTTATATAGGAATTTCAATATTTTTTTTACAGTAAAAATTTTTATAGTAAAAAAGGTTTTTACTTCTTCATAAAAAGTGATGTGAAATTTATGGCAAAAAAAGAAAAAAAGGAAAAGGAAGTAAAAAAGAAACCAATTTTCGAAAAAGTTGGACTTGTATTTAGAAGCCCAGTAAGAGCGGATATTTTAAGAGAACTTTCGGAGAGTCCTCAAAGACCTAGCGAAATTGCAGATAACGTTGGACTTCAAAAACAAAATATTAATTATCACCTAAACGCATTAAAACGGGGGGGAATGGTTCAAACTCGAAGAGTAGAATTTGATGAGGATGAGAAACCAAAAGGAAAAGGAACAAGAATCAATGGAATTAGTAAAAGTGGAAAGTTAAAAGTTACTCAGGGAGTTGAACTTACGAAAAATGGTAAGGATATCGTAAATCAGTTTATAAATCCACTTTATGAAGAAAATCGATATGAAAAAGATGAACGTATAAAAGAAAAAAATAAAAAAAAGGAGGATGAATAAGTTTGAAAAATGAAAGTACCCAAATTGTAAAATCAATTTTTGAAAATCCTTTAAGTTTCCTTAAGCTAGATGCGCCTCAAGTTTATAAGAATATGACAGTTATCCCTATTATTATTCAAGATGATAAATTTATTGATTTCATTAGTATTAAAGAAGCGGAAGAATTAGAATTAATAGAAATAGTTGAAACAGATTCTGTTGGACAGTTGGAAGTCATTAATAACAGCAATAAACAAATTCTAATTCCATTCGGAATGACAGTTCATGGTGGAAAACAGGATAGAACCGTATGGGAACCAATTTTGATCCCTGTCGGAGGAAAACAAAGTATAGTCAGTGAAAATCCTGGACCTGTTAAACAAAAATATACAATTCCTGCAAAATGTGTAGAACAATCAAGGTGGAGTTATAAGAAAGGTAGAGGATTCAAATCTGCAAATACTCGCCTTCACCCTAATGTTGCTTATGAAGCAATCTCAGCAGCAGGTCAAGGTGCCGTATGGGATGAGATCCAATCGCATAGATCGGAAATGAACTATGCTCTCTCAATTGCGCCTACACAAAGTTATCTTGAAATGACACAGCAATCTGAAAAACATACTGAAGATATAGTTAAACATTTTAAGAATGTTGAAAACCAGTGTGGGATTGCTGTGTTTATTAACGGAGGATTTATTGGCATTGAATTTTATGCTAATTCAGAAGTATGGAAGACAATGAGTAAAGATATTCTAAAAGCTTTCTCGATCGAGGCACTAAGGTTTAAAGATAAACTTCAACGTAAGGTAACTGAATACCATGAAGAATTAATTAAGATTTTGAGCCGTTTAAATTTTAATTTCTCTTCGAGGGAAGGAGTGGCACTTGGAAATGTAGTGGAATTTAACTCTAATGATGGTAAATGGCGAGGAATTACCTTAGTCCATGAGAAAACTATGGCTCAGTTTTATCTCGTTTCAAAAAGAGGAGGACATCAAGAAAGTACTCGTTCAAACATACAATTTCAGACTGTTATTGATCAGAGATATCAAATTTAGATGAAATGTTTAACATAGACAATTTAATTTTTTTTTATTTTAAATTCCTCACAAATTTTTTTAAAATTCTTAATTACAAATAATGTGGATATTTCAACATTACTCATAACTTATGGGATATTATTTATTGGTGAATTAGGAGATAAAACACAATTAATAGTATTTAATCTCGCTTTAGAATATGAAAAATTCTATAAAATTGGAATTGGAGTAACTTTTGGTTTTGCTCTTATAGTAACAATAGGCGTATTTTTTGGTGCTGTTATAACTCAGTTTATTCCAGTTTTTATAATTTCAATTGCCTCTGGAATTGTTTTTATAATAATAGGATTATTAGAAGCACGAAATCTAAAACAACTTTATTTAGAGAAATATAAAAATAAAGACACTTTAACAACTGACACCTCTAGTGAGAACTTAAGAGTTGATAAAGAAAATATCTCCTCTAAATTTTCGAAACTAAAAAGAAATCCATATTTAGCTGGTTTTGGATTTATATTTCTTATGGAACTTGGAGATAAAACTCAAATATTAACTATTACACTTGCTTCAATCTATTCATTTCCAATTGAAGTCTGGTTAGGAAGTTTCTTAGCTTTAATAACTGTTGCTTGGTTGGGGATACTTTTTGGAGCTTTAATTGCACGTAAAGTACCAAAATTCTATTTAAAGCTAGTTTCAACAGTGATTTTTGTCTTTGTAGGAGTCTTAATACTGATAACTTCTATTTAAAATAATAGTCGGAGATTCACAGAATTGATATATATACTTTTCCTAATCTAAACCTTTAAATTTTGATATTTCGTTATAGGATCACAGAATCAAAAAGGTTCTAAAGTAATAAAAACTATGAAACTATTATATTATTGCGGGGATTATGAGTTAGATACAATTCAAAAGCATAATATTTTAATAATTTTTATTAGTTAAAAATAGGCAATAAAGAGATATTGGAAACAAATGGTATATTTTCAGATTAGTCCGATTGGTTTTGACTGTGGAATTGAAAAAGATAAATGCGATAAATATCCAGAATTTTGTAAAGAATGTGTTAAAATAAAACTGGAGAAATTTGGTCTAAATCTTGCACATAACATTAAATTCACAATTATTGATTCTGAAGAAAAACGGATCCAATTATTTCAAGAATTAATATGGCAAAAATTTCTTGATGTATTAAATATAAAACATATTTTATTAGTAGCAAAAGAATCTGGATTAGCTTTAATTGATTATCCAATTTCAGGAGCAGGAGTGAATACAGAATTATTAACTGGATTTATCCAAGCTAATATAACTTTCTCAGAATCAAGTAATGCATCTAATGGAAATGGAGAACAAGAAATATATTATCAATTTTATGAATTTCAATATGAAACTTTCAATATCTTACTTAAAAATGGCCAATTTATTAGAATCTGTTTAGTTATGGATCATAAAGCTTCTGATAGCTTAAAATCTCTTGTGAGTGAATTTTTAAGTGATTATGAGAGCATATATCTAGATAAAATCGAAGAACATATAAGAAAGGGTAAGATGCATTTCGAAGATACCCTAGATTACATAATAGATACTTTTAATATTAAACTTGTTTTCCCAATGGTCTTAACTCATACTTTATTACCAAATGAATTAGATCTTATTAAGAAGAATCCAATTCAAAAAGCCATTATTGATTTCGCAAAAGAATTACTTGCTACAAAAACATTCTTTTTTATCATTAATTTAATTGATGAAGTCCAAAGAATTGTTCATATTGACGCTAATAGGATTCTCTATGAAGTCTATCAACTTATTGAGAGAAATATTATCATTCCCACTACCATTGAAACTGCTGAAGAATCGATTAATAATTTTCAAGAATCACGAGCAGTAAGAATAGATCGAAACGAATTAATTTCCTCAATAATTGCTAATGAGAATGAGATTGGTTTATTGAAAGAAAAAGCTAAGCATATGAGTGAAGAAGAAGTTAGATCTTCAATTAATTCTTATCTAAAGAAAGCTGAAAATGCTGAAAAAGGTTTAGCTTATAAAGAAGCTCAAAAAGAGTATGAAATGGCTCTTTATTTAGCCTCTGGGTTTGATTTTAAAGATGAAGTGGGAAGAATATCTTTTATGGTTTTAGAACTTGATAAAAAAATTAAGGAATTGGAACTTGAATATGCTTTGAAAATGGGAGAAAAAGCAGAGAAAAAGAAAGATTACATCAAAGCTATCAATTATTATAAACAAGGATTAGAGATTATGAAAAATGTCCAAGACTTAAATGGCCATGAATCTCGTATCAAAAAATTAGAAAAGAAGGTTTCTAACCTCCAGAAACATCTTTAATGTTAAACAAATTTTATAATAGAATTAAAAGGGAATTTGGTTTTTCTCTGGAGCAGGGATTATTAAGTTTTTCTCGATAATAGATTCAATCCCAACTATAACTAAATCTTTATTTTTCTCACCAACCATCTCTACTACGTCAATCAAGTAAAATTCCGGAACTCTTTGAGTCATTGACTTAATTACATTTAAAACTCGAGATTCCATTGGATTCAAATCGTTTTCAGCTACGACTTTATTAATATATTTGGGTTTATTCAACACAAAATGTTCTTTATAGTATAATTGACAATATTTATTTATTGTGGGTGGTATTATTTCTTCAAATTTATCTAAACTACCGTCCCATTTGTCTAATAGTGGGGCAAGCGGTGTATCAAGATTTATTAAAATATTCATCGCGTGTTTTTTGAGTCTTTCAGAAGCTTCCTCTTTAAGGATGAAAACAGCCCGAAAACTTTTATAATCGCAAATTAGAAAATTGAAATATTGAAAATCTAATTCAATAATCTTTTCAATTACCTCAATTTTCTCTTTATCTAATTTCAATTCTTCTACAGCTTCTTTTTGCATGAATTCTTGACTGATGGTAGTAATTGCATAGATAAAACCTGAAAGTAAATCTTTTTTAGCCGACTCCAGAGCATAATAACTTTTAGTAAATAATGCTAAACCACTTTCTCTTTGAGATAGCACAAGACCTTGTACATTCATAGCATCTTTAAATCTTTGGGTTTTAGCCAAAAGCTCAGCTTTTTTTCTCCGTTTTGCAGGTACAATTACATAAGCCCTAAGACTTAATATACCTAATATACTAAGCCCTAAAATAAGTCCAATTATGATATACAAAAACACGTAATTTGGTTGAGGTATAGATGTAATTGCTATTATGAAAGAAAATTCCCTTGTTTGGTAAATCGATTCTTCCTTTGATATTATTAATGTTATTTTATGATTTCCTTTAGAACCTTCAGGAATTTTTAATTCCAATTCATAAATTCCATTTCCAACATAATCAAAATATCCATTTCCAAAATCACATTGGTAATAAATAGATGCATTATCAATATATATTTTACTTTCTAATTCCGTTAAGTTTAATTGTATAAGGATTGTCTTTCCTTGAAGAGTTTCAAAGGGATCTTCAAAACCGATTGTTTTCACATTAATTTCTATTTGATTCACAATTATTTGAAATGCAAAAATTTCTGATGTGTAATTGACTTGGGCGAATTCAACATAAATGTAATTTATCCCTAGTGAAAAATTAGAAGATTCAATAGTTATTGAAGTGTTGAACCAAAAGTTTGCACTAATAGGTATATTTTTTTTATATGTTCCACTTACAAAAGTGAACTTGCCGCCATCTAGATATATCTCTTCAATTTCTGCATATGCTCTACATGATAAAGTGATTTCTTCATTAAAATTTACCTCGATTAGGCTATTTTCCATGATTTTTTGTGTATTAATGTATACAGAAAGATTTATATCTTGTTCGTGAATAAGAAATTGAAAAGAAAAAACACCACTGGAATAATTTTGTTGTTGATATAATAGGTAAATAGTATTTATTCCCGGATTGAATTTATCACTTTCAATTCTTATAGTAGTATTAAAATAAGTTGGTGAAACCTCTGTCAAATTTTCATCATATTTATCGCTTACGAATGTCGCTAAACCTCCTGAAAGGAACTTTTCCTCTTCAATCGCGAACGCTCTCAACAGAATATTGATATCTTCTTTAAAGTATAATTCGATTAAGGAATGTTCCATAATTTCTTGAGAATTAAGATGGACAGTTAAATTAATCTCCTGTGCGTAAACAAGAAACTGAAAAGAAAATAAATTAGTAGTATAATTTTGTTGCTGATATAAAATGTAAATAGTATTTATTCCTGGATCAAAATAATTACCATCAATTCTTATAGTAGCATTATAATAACTTGGTGAAACCTCTGTCAAATTTTCTTCATAATTATCGCTTACGAATGTCGCTAAACCTCCTGAAAGGAACTTCTCTTCTTCAATTGCGAATGCTCTCACTAGAATATTGATATCTTCTTTAAAGTACAATTCGATTAAGGAATTTTCCATAATTTCTTGAGAATTAATATAAACAGTCAAATTTATCTCTTGTTCACTTACGATTACAGTTATTGTTTTATAGGCGGTTTCATATCCTGCTTTTTCCATTTTAATTGTAGCTAAATACGTATCTGTAGAAAATGTAGCCGTGTTTAAACTTATAATATAACTATCACCATCTGGACTGACATTATATAAGCCTGGCCAATCAACACTACAATTAGCCCCAGTTATTAAAGATCCTGAACCTTCTACAGAATAATTTACTTGAATATCAACAATTTCATTCAAATAGACATCTACTATTGTTCTATTTACAGATACTATTGTGTTTATCGGATAGACTATAATTGTTATAAAACCAGTAGTAGTTCCATAATTAGTTTTATTTGCAAAAATCGAAACAGAAAATGTCTCGATGATCCCTTCACCAGGTATATTACTTGTCGAAAAGTTTAGACTATACGTGCCATTATTATGATTTATTACATTATATGGATTTTGCCAATCAGTACTTACATTTGCGGGCCAGATTAAACTACCAGAAAACGACCCTGTAACATTTATCTGACAAATAACATAATCATTACCAATAGCAGAAACAGCTGTTTTTGGTAACTCTAAAACTAATGGTTCGGGTATAATTTTTAGATGGATTAAATTGTATTTAATTTGAGATTGATAAAAATCTTTCGAAGCATTAAATGAGAAATAGTAATCTCCAAGTCCTAAGCTATTTGTATCAATTTCAGCAAAATAGATTCCTAACCCTTGATAAATCATATCCCCAGAGGAACTGAATGAAGATTCATAAGTGATAGTGGCAAAAGGAATTGAAGTATTTAGATTAAAATCAATAAACTTTACTCTTATTAAAAGAGGATCACCCTGATATAATTCGAAATATGGATTAATTGCAGTTAATTCTGTTTGATGAATTACAACAAAGTTAGAAACATATAATCCAACTTGCGACATATTAACATCATGATTACACCATTTTACATAAACTGTATAATTTCCAGCACTCGCATTCTTTGCCCCAAGTATAATTTCTGAAGACTCAAAAATAGCATCACTTCCCACAGATGCATTTTCACTATAAAAAAGAGTCCCATTTGGATAAAAGATTTGAAGAAAACCTTTAGTTCCCGTAATATCTGGTATTTGGTCAATATCTATAGATGCATTAATTTTTAATTTATCATTGATCTGAAATGTTGAGTTCTGAATCCAATCAATGCTACTATTTTTATAGATATCTACTCCTTTTACATAATTGGGGGATTCTGCCACAAATTTCCATAATCCATTAGTGATAATATCATTAGGGACAATCAGAGTTGTGTTTCCATATCCTGCCCCTATTGTATCATTTACTTTATTATTTAAATAAGGATCAATTACCTCAGTAATAATCCAATTTAAAGGTTTAGAAATATTGAAATAATAACCATTAGAATAAGAACCAGGTTGAGTTATTGTAAAATACATTGTCCACTTTACATTTGTATTGTTGCTCACAGTAAATTCACTTCCTTCAACACCCAAATGAGTGGTTGTTTTACGGGAGGATGATGCATGTAAATAGAAATTTGAGCTGAGGATTACATTACCAGAAGAATTATGGGCGTATGAGAAATAATGTAATTTTCCCCCATCATCTCCATCCCATACGTCTTTTAAGTTGACTGTACCTTCTCCAAATTCAATAAGATCATTAATTTCAGTTACAATCCCATTAGTTTCATCATTAACTGTAAGGTTAATTTGGGAAGGTTTTGGGATTGTAGACAATTTTAGAGTTATATTATCATAATGCATTTCAAACCAACCAGTTGGATTAATATCCGAATTTTTATAATTTATCTCAAATTTCAATGAAATTGTGCCTGGGAGTGCCCAACCATATGTTTCTGGTTGAAATAAAGGAACGTTAGCGCTATACCAAGTATTGTTTACTAAGTCATCAAGTTTAAGTTGAGAAAATTCTCGAGAAGAGCCATCTACATCAAGAAATATACTATGATAAGCACTCCCCCCGGCTAACCATTCTAAATTGTTACATAATACACGATAATTATAGGTTATTTCCCAATCCTCAAATGGTATATGTTCTCTAGGGATTGGAAGTGTATGAACCCAATTACTATATTTATTAGCCCAAGAACTTCCAGATTCCTCAAATCTCATATATATCGAATCATTCCTTCCTATCAAGGCATCATACCAACCAAAGGTTACGTAACCTTCATTATTAGTATCATTTGACCATAACTTTGAATTATACCCTGAATCAAATGTACTATTTATCCAATATGTATCATAATCATATAAATTTGTTATATTAGATTTAATATCATTGGCTATCCAATACTCTGGTACTGTTATTGACGCCTTATCATTATTAGTTATATTCAAATTATTATTTTCAAAGTAACCATTCCCTGATTTACTAATATTTTGAGCTTGTCCGACTCCAGAAAAATCAAGTAAAGGAGAATCACTTAATCTTAATTCAAAATCTTCAAATTCGTTATCTTCTGTTAAATTTGAAACATTACTAAAATCTTTGTTTAAAGCGGAGTTAAAACTAAATAAAAATATTAGACTGGAAAAGAATAATAAACCTGATATTATAGTTCCTACTTTTCTTACATTCATAGAAATGATAATCTACCCTTAGAATTAGAATATAATATTTTTGAAATAATAAAAAAATTTCAAACCTATAAAATTAAGTGTCTTATAATAATATTTAAATATTCTAATAATAATTTAATGGATATTCCTTTTTTTCAAGGAACAAATTAGACTTCTCATAAATATTAATGTTAAATAATTGATTTACTTTTAATAAATTCTTTAAAGTGAAGATTAAATACTTAAATTATAAGTCTATCCCTTGATCAAGCATTTCCATATTTGTTTGGTACGTTTTCCCCGAAAAACTTTTTCTTAATATGTTATCAACCTTTTCTCTATCAATTGGTAAAAATCTTAAGATATAACCTAAAATAAGAATATTCATATATTTTAGATCTCCTGTAAATTTTAAAGTTATTTCCGAAGCTGGTATAAAATAGAATTTATCTGAGATTTCAAAGAGAATCTTTAATAAAGATGGTAAAGGAGGATATTCTATGCTCCTTAATTTTTTTTCATAAGTAGAAATGACTAATAAAGTACTTTTATCGCCCTTAGCGTATTTTAGTACATTTAAAATACTACTTTCTTCTAAAGCAATTATCATATCTGCTGATCCTATCAAAGGTATTGGAGAATTCAACTTATTTCCAAACCGTAGAAAGCATGTTACATTACCACCTCTCTGACTTAAACCATGAGTTTCGGAAGTTATGACTTTAAATCCATTAGATACCAAGCTTTGACCTAAAATCTGTAATAAACGAATTGAACCCTGTCCTCCCAAACCAGTAATTACAATAGTAAAGTTATTAAAATTCATAATCAATCCTCCCTATAAATAGCGTTATTAGCACATAATTCTTCACAAATACCACACCCCAAGCATAAACTGGAATCTATAAAAGCACAGTTATCTCTTTGTTCAATAGCAGAACATGCATATTGACTATAACAGACACCACAATTATTACATAATTCAGGATTAACATATCTTTTTATTTTCGTTTGTCTTTTTACTGCTTTTTGAATACATTCATCTTTTATGAGAATTACTTGAAGAGACTTATTTTCTAAAACCTCTATACCTTTTTCAAATATGAGATTTCTTAATTGTGAAGTATATTCAACATGTAGATCTTCATAATGATGAATTACTGTCACTTCTGCTCCGGTTCCTTTTAGGAAATCCTCTAATTCAATCCTTTTTTTAAGATTTCCCTCCTTATAATAACGAGTATCACTACCTGGATGAGCTTGTTGGCCAGTCATTCCGATCCAGCCATTATCTAGTATTAGTACTAAAATCGCAGCTTTATTATAAATTCCATTTAAGAGCGCTGGAATTCCAGAGTGAAAAAAAGTGCCATCACCAATAATTGCAATATTTAAACTATCACTTGTTTGAGAAACTCCTTGGGCTAAGGCGATACTTGAACCCATACAATACTTAACATTAGCAAAAGAATATGGAGGAAGAGCTAAAAGAGTATAACATCCAATATCTTGGTAGAAGTAGATTAGTTTTCCCGATTTTGATTTAATTTTCCTAACTGCTTGTTGCAGGGCATATCCTGTTGTCCTGTGGGGACAACCAGCACACATCATTGGCTTCCTTTCTAAAATGTCATATTCTTTCTTGATAATCTCGTTTAAATCAACTTTAGCTTTTAAATTGGTTATTTTTTTTAATGCTATAACAATTAAAGTAGGATTTAATTCTCCCACAAAAGGTAGTAAAGATTTATCTTTAGAATAAGAAAATGGATCTTTCCCATGAAGTACTATTTTGAGATTATTTTTCTGAGCAATTGCTAAAACTTGAGTTTCAAGATATGGATCGTTTTCTTCTACAATAAGTACCTGGCTGCATTTTTCAAGAAACCTCACAATTTTTTTCTCTGGAAGGGGATTTATAAACCCAATTTTGAGAATAGGGGCATCTAATTTAAGAAACTCTAATGCTTCGAGTACATAGCTATAGGATACTCCACTAGTTATAATTCCTAACTTATACTCGTTTATACCATCATCATTTTCAATTCTGTTTAAGGTGCTGCTTTCAGACATTTCTAGTGCTTTTTTCATTCTATTATAAATTTGATCTTCCTTCATTTCTAAAAAATAGAGTCTTGATGCTACATTTACTTCTTTTGATAAATCAAAATCATCTTTAAGTCCAGACTTTTTTATTTCTCCAATATTAACATTACTCCTGGCATGGGAAACCATCGTAACTGTCCTTAATATAACAGGGAGCTTTAATTTTCTTGATATCTGAAATGCTTCTTTAGTAAAGTCCAGACATTCCTGTGGATTAGTTGGTTCTAAAGCGGGTATTTTAAAAAGCTTTAAATAATTGCGAGAATCCATTTCTACTGCACTCGAATATTGTTGTGGGTCATCAGCCACTAAAATAACCATAGCTGAATTTTCATTTTTAGGACGAGTTGTAGAGAGAGCAAATAAAGGATCTGAGGCAACATTTAATCCTACATTTTTCATACCGACCATAGCAGCGGCACCTCTAGCGTATGCAGCACCAGCAACTTCGATTGCCACTTTTTCGTTAATACTACATTCTACCCATTTCAAACCTGCATTTCTGAAAATAGACATAAAAGTTGCTCCAACTTCAGAACTAGGGGTACCTGGGTAATATGTATAGATATCAACACCACTTTCTATGGCACCACGAACAATAGCTTCATTGCCTAACAAAAACTTTTCTTCACCAGGATTTCCTTCTAATATTATATTATAACTCATTGTCTTGAGAAATTATTATTAATTTATTTTTAATACGCTTAATAATAAATAACTTCAAATTCCTTTAATATTTTTAGATAAATATGAACTTAAGAATTATCTCACATAAAGAAACTGAAATCGAGCAATTCCGAGATAAAATAGTCAAATTTGTTCAGACATATGAAGCTATGGGATTAGAATATTGGCTCTTAGTATGTGAATCAAATCCAGTTGCCTTATTTTATTATGGTAAGGAACCTGTGAATCTAATATCTCCTATTGGAACTCCAATTTGCATGATACAGATTATAGATAATGAGAAATCACAGGCTTGTATTGATGAAATCGCAAAAAAAGCTTTGAGTAAAGGAAAAAGTCTTAATCCCAAGTACATTTTTGTTCCAAATATACCTAGCGAACACAATAAAATTATTGAAGTTTTCAATGAACAAGGTTTTCAAGAAAAAGCAACTTGGTATAAGATGGAACGCCGATTAGATACAATCCCAGATCCACAAGAACAACTGAAATTTGAAAAAGTTGAACAAGATAAAGTTCGAGAATTTTTACAAGCAGCAGACACTTCTACAAGTGGTTCTTATGAGGGAGAATCTGTTGTGAATTTATCTGGAGTTCCAGACATGCTTCTCAATTTATGGTCTAATATGCAAGAACTCTATTTTGCCTATTTAGGGAGTGATAGAATTGGAATTTTAAATTTAACTCCAAGTTCACAAAGTAATCTAAATAACATTGGCGTTGAACCAGAATTCAGATCAAAAGGATATGGGAAGATAATTTTGAGATTTGCTCTTGAAAGATTGAAGAAATTAGGCAAAGAGAAAGCAGGCCTCCGAGTACATGTAAAAAATGTTCGAGCTACAGAATTATATAAATCTTTTGGATTCAATATCATAGATAAACAAATTGATCTGATTTATTGGAATCCTGATTTCAAATAAATCTAATAATTGATGAAATTATCATTATTCTAACATAAATATTTAAAACGAGAGTTTCTTAAATCCTTCATATTATCCAAAAAACTATTAACTAAAAATTAAAATTTTAAAGAGTAGATTATAATGGGAAAAGCTGGAGTAGTTTTAGGTTTGATAGGAATTCTAATCGGAGCAGGGGGATTAGTATTTGGATTTATTGCTTGGAGTTCATTAAACACAATACAGAGACAAAGTGAAAGTGTTGAAACGTGGTACACGATAGATAATACTAAATTTACTGTTAATCCCCATGCTACAGTATTTGAATTAATAAATAATACTATTTCAATTGAATTAACTTCAACTGCTTCTGTATATATGTCTTTTACTTGTAATGCTGTGATTTTTCCAAGTGGAAAATCTTCGTTATTTTTCTTTTTTAGAGTGGATGGAGTAAATCTTGATAATATCCTATACACAGAAGTAGGAAATCTAAATGGGGGTTCAACAGAAGATTATTTTTCTGTACATATTCAACATTTTATAGAAAGCATGACTGCTGGAAGCCATAACATAACTGTATGTGTATCATCTGGGAACAGTGATGTAAATAAAATATCAGATAAGATTCTCTTTGTTCAGAGTCTTACATAATTTTCAATTTTATTTTTTTTTAATAATTTTAGATAAATAGAAATAGTAAATTTTGGAAATATCAATTCTCTGTTTAATTAATTTTTATGACAATTCATTAAAAATAAAAAAAAATAGGATTTACGGAATTAGAGTTTGTATAAGTAGGGATGATCCCATAAAGCTATTTACACCCCCGACTTGAGCAGGGCAAGGATTATAAACGACTGAAACGTGAACAGAAATTACATGGCTCCCAGGATCTAAATCATCAAATATTGCATAAAAACTTACTGGTATCCAATCAACATCATCTTCAGTAGCATTGTCTAAATTTTCTTCATATACAAACCCGGGAGTTTGAAAGTCACCATCAACGACAAAATAAAATATAAGTGAATGTCTTAATGTATCAGTAGGATCCAACTTTGCATTACCTGCGAATGAAGTATACACCCATTCTCCAGAATTAACTTGAATCGTTGTATTTAGTGGATCTATTGGTTCATAGGTAGAATTTACATCTATAGTATTCAACAATAAATTATGCCATGTGTGTACCACTCCAGATTCATCAATGGAGGGTGCTGATACAAAAAACATTTGGTAAACTCCAAGTCCTAAAGCTCCTAATGCGATTATAAGAGCAAAAACAGCTAAACCAGAAGATTTTGACATATTTTTTACCTCTTAATAATAAATGGATTATACAAAAATCATAAAATAACATTTTTTAATAAATTTATTTTTTAAAGCTGAAATTATTCTTGAAATTAGTTATATGTTAAAAGTTGAGAAATTAGACTAATAACAATATTCAGGTGTTAAAGAGTAAGGGTAGAATGGTTGTAAATATTTCCTTAATTCATAACATAAATGACATTCATTAGCAAACTTTATATCATGACTAAAACCGTGTTCTTCAGCAAGTTTTATTAATCCTATAGGTCCCTCATTTGAAATTATTGATAAAATGGGATGTTTATTTACATTATATTCCTGTATAATCCTTGTCAGAGACTGCATATTAGTATTCCCTATACAAATCCCTGGACAAAGTGTAACATTTCCTTCACAATCAATTTCAATAGTTGCAGGATTTTGAAAGTCCCCTTCTATCCAAAATGGGACTGGACATTTTCCTGAAGGTATATTTTCTCTTCGATTTAAATATTCTGTTAATTCGGTAGCTCTTCCTTCTACTCCCATAGTATACCTATGAAATTCCACGTCATCAATTTCCCCTAAAGTTTCTAAATTTTTTTTTGTAAATTGGTTGAAATAATTATCTGTAGATATATCATCTACAAAATAACTGTCCACATAAATATTTTCAAATCCAACATCAACTGCAGCTATTAAAGCATTTCTGACAAATTCTAGAGGAATAAATTCTTGATGGAAAAAATCAAAACTAAAAGTTATGGCAATTAATCCTGCTTTCTTCAATATCATTAATTTTTTTTTAGCAATTTCAATACTTTTTGCCCAAAAACTATTACTAATAACTCCTTTACGAATGATACCCAATTTGTTTGCTTCCTTAATTATATGCACTAAATAGTCGAAATATAGAAATGGTTCTCCTCCGTGAACCCAAACTGATTTTAAAGGGTGCATATTTGACAATTCTTTTAAATATCTTGAAGCTTCTTTTGGTTTTATGTAACCCACTCGATTTGGTCCTGCTTTATAACTACAATGTTGACATTTTGCGGGACATTTAAATGTAAGAAGAAAATCAACATTTTTAACATTCAAAAGAGCATCACCCTTATTTAAAAGAAAATATCCAAATTTTTAAAATTTCTTAACGATTTTTAAAATTAATTGTATAATTAAAGAAAGGGAAAAAAGCTAATGACGATTTTATTAAACCCTAAGAAGTATAATAGTTATTATCTTGATGAAAGATCTAAGGAAATAATACTTAAAACTATTGATTTTTTCGAAAATAAGGGGAAAGCTAAATTAAAAGAAGATTATCATGAAAGGGTTTGGTATTCTGATTTTATTGAGTTTCAAAAAAATAATAATATTTTTTCTCAGCTTCTCACTATCCGTCAGTATAGTGAAGATGACAATTATCGATGGGATACCTATCGTATTAGTCACTATAATGAAGTACTAGCATTTTATGGGCTTAATTATTGGTATACTTGGCAAGTCTCTATTTTGGGACTTGGACCCATATGGATGAGCGATAATGAAATCATGAAGAAGAAGGCAGCGCAATTACTTAGAGAAGGGGCTATATTTGCATTTGGTCTTTCAGAAAAAGATCACGGCGCAGATATCTATGGAACTGAGATGAAACTTACATTACAAGAAGATGAAACTTATATAGCTAATGGAGAGAAGTACTATATTGGAAATGGTAACGAAGCGGAGATGGTATCTAATTTTGGTAAACTTACAGATATGGATGGAAACATACCCCCTTATGACATGAAAAATAAAGAACAATATGTATTTTTCATAGCGAATTATAAAAACAAAAATTATGAATTGAAAAAAAATGTATGCGACAGCCAAAATTACGTAGCCAATTTTGCTTTACATGATTATCCCATAACAGAAGATGACATTCTTTCTAAAGGAGAAAATGCATGGAATGCTTCACTCAATACTGTGAATATTGGGAAATATAATTTAGGATGGGCTTCAATCGGTATTTGCACGCATGCTTTTTATGAAGCTATTCATCATGCCGCTTATCGTAGATTATATAATATGTATGTCACTGACTTTCAACACGTTAAACAGAATTTTGTAGATGCGTATACAAGATTAGTTGCTATGAAATTATTTGGATTAAGAACTGCTGATTATATGCGTGTAGCTTCTAAAAAGGATCGTCGATATCTACTTTATGCACCCGTAATGAAAATGAAAACTACAACACAGGGAGAGGAAGTTATTAATCTCTTATGGGATGTTATAGCAGCAAAAGGGTTTGAGAAAGATATGTATTTCGAGAATGCAGCTACAGATATTCGAGCACTTCCAAAGCTCGAGGGCACGGTTCATGTTAATATTGCCTTAATCTTGAAATTTATGTTAAGCTTCTTTATGAATCAGAAAAGTTATGAAGAAGTTCCAAGACAAGATGCTATAAAGAATGATGATTTCCTTTTCAATCAAGGTCCCGCTCGGGGATTAGGAAGAGTCCGCCTTCACGATTGGAAACCAGCTTTTGAGAAGTATAATTTACCCAATGTTAAGGTTTTCTTGGAACAAATAAAACTATTTAATCTTCTAGGAACCAAAGCTACTCCAGACGCTGAACAACAAAAAGATATGGATTTTATGCTCTCCGGAATTGGTGAGATCTTTTCTCTTATTGTCTATGCTCATCTTATCATAGAAAATGCTCCAATTTATAACATCGATGAAGATACTATTGATCAAATATTCGATTTTCTAGTGAGAGATTTTTCGAAATATGCTTTAAACCTTTATCAAAAATCTAGCGCTACACCTGAACAGATGGAGTGGTGTTTAAAAATGATAAAAAAACCGAATGTAGATGAAGAACGATTTAATAGAGTCTGGAACACAGTACATGCATTAAAAGATGCATATCAGATGAATGATTAAAGTAAATAAAATAAAAAAAAGAGGGGAATTATTTATTCCTTATTTATTCTTCTAATATAAGGAAACTCATCAGTAATTTCGAATATTTCTGGGTAATTGAGTTTCCAACCACGAGATTTAATGATTCTTTTCTTAATTTTCTGCCTGTGGATAATCTTCCGGCTAATTCGATTTCGTGGATATTTTCTTTTCTTTTTCTTTTGCCGTTGGTATAATACTGACATGCTAATCCGTCATCGCGAATTAGCCACCTCATAATTATTTGATCAGTTATGAAAAACATTCACATTTTATGATATATAATAAAAATATTGTCTCCACTATTTAAACATTATTATCAATAACTAGGCTAGCATAAATCCAAATATAACTAACCTAATAAACAAGAATTGATGAAACTCTTATACTTATCAATTATCAGAATAAATTATCTAATTATTCAAAAGAAATTATTAATTAGACTCCATTCAATTCTCTTATCTATGCGTTTTCCGGAGTAACCTTCAAGGGTTACGTTGACACTATTGACATTGCCAAGGAAAAGCGCTTACCTTTATAACATAAAAATAAGTTGTGTTAAAAAAATAATCCATAATTACCGATTTACTTCTTATTCTGCTAATATTTAGTAAATTAAGATTAATTGTATATATTAATCTTTTTATCCATTGTTGTAAATTTCAAAATACTTAACCTTTTAATTTTGTTGCTACCATACAAAATTAATTATGAATAGTTTTGATCGAATCTGGATGGCACTTAATCTTGAAGAACCAGATAGAATTCCAACACATACAATAAATATTGATGGAAATGTTGCAGATAAAATTTTAGGAAAGCCAGAAAGAACTGCCTTTGATATTTTCGATGAAATGGAACAAAAATACCCAGATGAGTGGGTAGACAAAATTAATCAAATCCTTGATGATATTGAAATTGGAGTCTTTGCAAAGTGTGTTCGAGCAGGTTACAAACTTGGTTTTGATGGTGTGGGTGTACAATATATCCCATTTTTACTCGAAAGTCAAACTGAGATGACAGACATATTTGGGAAGAGACATAAGGTAAGAAATATTGATGGTAACCCTTACCCCGATTATTATGGGGGATATATAAAAAATAGGGATGATTGGGAAAAATATCTTAAACCAGATTTAAAAGAAGAATACAGAAGAGCGAAAAAATTCTATAAGGGAGTTTTAAGAAAGTGTCGTGATATTAGGGATGAAATATGTATATTTGCTCAAAACGCCCTCACTTCAGTATTTCCCCCTGTCTGGCAAGGAATGGGAATGACAAATTTTGTGAGAGCATTGAAAAATGATCCTAAATTAATTGAAGAACGTTTCAGATTTACTACAGATTTCGTTTTAACAGTATTTAAAGCATACTCAGATTGTGGCGCTAAGATTTTCCTAGAAGGCGGAGATATTGCTCATAGTGGAGGGCCAATGATAAATCCCAAATACTTTAACAAATATTTATTACCATGTTATCAAGAAGTAGCAGACTTAGTTCATGATTTGGGTGGTAAATACATTTTACATACAGATGGCGATATAACTAGTCTTTTAGATTTCATAGTTGATTCTCGTTTTGATGGACTTCAATGCCTTGAACCGCCATTAGTAGATCCATATTTAGTTAAAAAGAAAGTAGGAGATAAATTGTGTCTGTCGGGAAACATCGATACGAGACATATATTAGTAAAGGCACAAAAAGATGAAGTAATTCAAGCAGTAAAGAATGCAATAACAGCAATGGGTCATGGAGGCGGATTTATGTTATCTCCCGCTAACTTTCACCCAGAGATATCTGTTGATCGCTTAAAATGGATGATTGAAGCTACTTCAGAATATGGGAAATATCCATTGCAAATTTAAAAAATCTAAGCTAGAATAGTTATTATTTTACAGAAAACTAAACATATTTAATTAAAATATAGTTTTAAGTGAAAATAAAATGGCTAGACCTAAAGTTATTTTACCAGAAAAGGGAATACATGAAATAGATCTATTGAAAGATATGGAAAATATACGTAAAGATGATATTAACTGGAGAAATGGGAAAGTATGGAGTTTGGTATATCATGCTACGGATGAACATACTGAAATGCTTAAGAAAGCTTATACAATGTTTTTTTCCAAGAATGCATTAAGCCCGATGGCGTTTCCAAGTTTACGGAAATTTGAAACCGAGGTTATTTCTATGACCATCGATTTATTTAATGGAGATAAAAGATGCTGTGGAAGTATGACGTCTGGAGGGACTGAAAGCCTTCTTATGGCTGTTAAAACTTATAGAGACTGGGCAGAAGAGAAGTTTCCAAACATAAGAGAACCAGAGATGGTGGTACCTAGTTCAGCTCATCCCTCGTTTGATAAAGCTGCTGAATATTTTAAAGTAAAGCTAGTTAAAGTACCTGTTGATAATGAAACTCATCGAGCAGATGTAAATGCTATGAAAAATGCTATTACAGAAAATACTATATTACTTGTTGGTTCAGCTTGTGATTTCCCAAGAGGAGTTGTTGATCCCATTTCTGAATTGGGAATTCTTGCTCAAGAACATGGTATTGGATTACATGTTGATGGATGTTTGGGAGGATTTATGTTACCCTTTGTTAAAAAACTTGGCTATGAAGTTCCTGACTTTGATTTTTCTGTGCCCGGTGTGACGTCTATTAGTGCAGATGTTCATAAGTATGGTTATGGGGCAAAAGGAGCATCTACAATCTTATATAGAAAAGAGAGGATTTGGAAACATCAATTTTCCGTATACACAGATTGGACTGGTGGCGTATACATTTCCCCCTCTATGAGAGGTACTCGCCCAGGTGGAGCAATCGCTGCCGCATGGGCAGCAATGAGACATCTTGGAATGGATGGATATTTGAAATTGGCAAAAATCGTTATGGATGCTTCAAAAAAATTAATAAATGGGATTAACCAAATACCTGAATTATATATTATAGGAAAACCCGTAATGAGTGTCTTTTCGTTTACATCTGATAAAATAGATATCTATCAATTAGGTGATCGCATGGATAAGAAAGGTTGGCATTTAGACAGAATTCAATTTCCAAATGCTTTGCACATGATGGTTAATCCTCACCATGTCGAGATAGTGGACACTTTCTTGAGAGATCTCAGAGAAACAGTTAATGATGTTGTTGAGAATCCCGGAGAATCTACTGATGGTGATGCTGCTATTTATGGCATGGTTGCTAGTTTACCAGATCGAGATAAAGTGAAAGATTATATAGTAAATTTCTTGAAAAGTCAGTACAAAATTAATTAGATTCTATATTTACTTTAAATTTTTATTTTTTAATAGCCTTAATCCTAGTATCCTTTTCTTTAGTGATTGATTTTAATTCCTTCTCCAAATGTTTTGCTTTTTCCTTATTAACACCTTTTAACTCTTTCATCAGTGGTTGTGCAGCAAGTAGCAATTCGTTCTTTCTCTTTTTTAACTCCTTCATCCTTAAATTCATCTCCTCAAGAGATTTTTCACAAGCGTTGAATTCATCTCGAATAGGTCCTAATTGTGATTCGATTTCATCAATTTTAGGAGCAAACTCTTTATCTGTTCTATCTTTAATATAGATTTCTTTCTTTTTAGCACCTTCTTCTATTTTTTCGACTTCATTCTCCATATTATGATACCCCTTTAATACTCCTTATGATCTTTCTATAATTTCAATTATATATTTTTATCTCAATCTGTGCAATTTATTGTTTAATTTTATTTATCAAAAATAAAAAAAGAATAAATATAAAAAAAGAATTAAACTTATGGATTAACATTTGTTTTCTTTATTTCAGAAGTATTTGATTCAGAAGTTTTATGAAAAATTTTAGGTCCGAGCAAAATAGTTATTCCACTCCCTATTGCCCCTCCTAAAGCACCAAATAATACTCCTAATAATAGTACCAGGATTAGTATAACCCAACCATAGCCCAATCCTCCAAAAATTAGTCCCGCAAATTGATCTAGACTAGTATAAGCTCCTTTTACGCTTATATTATAAATCATATAGAAAATCCACACAACTGAAACTCCAAGAACACCACTATAGATTCCACGTCTCATTGTTTTATTTAGAAGACCTCCTATTATACCTGGAATTATAATCAATTGCCAAATTGGAATAAATGTTAGAATAAAAGTAAGAATTGTAGTAATTATGAATGCAATAAGGAAATTCCTATTTTCAGGTTTAATTTTAACTTTAATAGCTTTGATTTTCACTCTACTCACCTCTGAATCTCCTTTTTAATTCTTTAAATCTCAAACGGAGTACTTCTCTTTTATACCAACAGCCTATAGCAACTACAATCCCAACTGAACAACCGACAATTATTCCTGTTGTTAATTCTATAAGGAATAAAGGATCTTCTGACGCGATAAAGATGATTTGAGATTCAATATGAACTTTTGGAAAATCTTCTTTCTGATCATAGAAATACTGTCGATGGTATTTACCCTGTAAGAAAAGTTCTTCAACTTGATCGGAATAATATTTCGAATTTGAAACACCTCTTTGTCCTGATGGTATAACACTCCAACAGTTTTGTAAATCACTGAAATCTACTATCATTCTCTCAGAAGCTCCACCTCGAGCATATCCTACTCCATTCCTTATGCTCACTCCTGACGGATTAACTGTATATCCTTCTCCATCACCTTCAAACGGACCAATGTCGAAACTTTCGAATACGAGATGAGGAAAAATAAGTTTATGTAGCGCCCCCCATCTCCACGTAGAAACTTCACTTGTTCCAAAGTATTCAAAAAGCCAATCAATTGTTGCATTTAAAGCTTTTATCATTATATAATTCCTATCCTCTATCATAACAGAACTAATATTATCAAACCATAATGAATTAGGTTCTTCCCTTGTTATTTTTTCTAACACATTCAATTGAGGGCGCGTTGGTGCTCCTGCTGCTGAATATTCATCATTAAAGGTATATTCGCTAAAATAATCACGCCATTTACGATATATAGTTGGTGCTGCTAAATCTTTATCCATATCATAATTCCAATTTTTTAATTGTGTTAAAACATCTAGCATCATTGGTGTCTTTTGAGAAGAAGGCAGTTCTTCAGTAGCATTAATGAGATACGGAATAAATGCTCTAGCTGCCGTAGATTTAACATCAAGTTGTATTTCTTTCATTTTTTCTATACCTACCGTTCCATCAGCAGAATTATTTAGCAATTCATTTATTCTTCTTGCTCGATATCCATTAGCATAACTATTTTGAAGAGCATATTTTTTATAACCAGGGCCAGTCACTATTTGATTTGCCGAAGCTAAGTAATGTTGAGAGTGATTTACAGTATTGGGTAATTCATTAAATGGAACGTAACCAATCCAATCACCTTCACCTTTAGATCCGTTATATGGTAATGTCCCATTCCCAAAATGCCATGGTTCAATTAGAGTATCATTTCTTATGGGTACTAGCCCAGTAGGTCTTATGCCGATGGTTCCATGTACATCTGCATAAACTTGATTTTGAGCAGGATTATGAAAATATTCTGAAGCTTGATCAAAATCTGCCCGGTTTTTCGCATGAGCGTATCCATATAATGCTCTAAATTCTCCAGTTACGTTATTTGCTGTCCACTTTGGTGCTAATACTATATTTGTAGCATCTAAAGAATCAGGAATTGCACCTCCTAGAAAATTGCTAAGAACTGGACCGTGAACTGTTTCTTTCACAGTGAATTGCTGTGTCCCTCCATCTTTTACATTAATATTATAGATTTTTTTTTCATATGGTATTATATCGCCCTTGTAAATATAATGATCATCATCAACTTCTTCATAGTAATACCAATCCATTACATCATAACCTGTGTTAGTAAAACCCCATGCCACAGAATCAGTATGACCTACTATAGGGATATTCACACCGGCAAGTGTAAATCCATAAATATTTAAACCTGTACTTTCATCAACCATATGAGCTTCATACCAAATTCCAGGTTCATTCCAAGCTAAATGCATATCGTTGCATAATATTGGCTTTCCAGTACTACTCTTTACACCATCAACAACCCAATTATTTGAGCCAATAATATTTTGCTCTTGAAGTTCCATTAATGAGCTTTCAGATGGTATATTTTCTACGTCTTTCAGAAATTTTGAAACGGTTTTTATAACGGTAGAACTAATTTTCAAAGAACCACCATCATAAGGAAGTTCAGAACTGTCATTATATTCTCCATAATTAGGACATATTGGAATTTGTCCATAAGTCGACCCTGACATAATATCGCTATAATTACTTGGACCTAAAGCCTCAAGGGTTTGTAATCTGTATAAATCATCGTATTGCCATGTAAGCATTTTACTCATATACTTTGAATAACAAAAAGTATCTAATGGTGTCCACTTTTCTGGTTTGAATCCTAACAGAGCATATTCAATAGGTAAATCATGTTGATGAGTATTTATATAATAATTAACACCATCAGCATAAGAATAAAAGGCATCGAGAAAATCAATTTCACCTAATTCTTGTCTTCTAATAGCATCTTGAAGAGTTTGGTTTGCCCAATATTCCATACCCATTGCTAAATTAAATTTATCTTCTTCTAAAGCTAAATCCCCTACTACTTCAGATAATTTTCCTCTAACTTGTCGTCGCGCTAAATCCATCTGAAATAATCTATCTTGGGCATGTATATATCCTAAAGCAAAACTCAAATCATTCTCATTAGAAGCGTATATATGTGGTATACCCCACTCATCACGATATGCAGTAACTGAGTTATTTAGGCTGGGAATGTATATCTTTTCATATTGAGGAACTTCTGCTGGAACATTCCAAATACCACTACTAGGAAAAATTATATCTCCCAGGGGTGCTATTATGCTTATCAATGGAATTGAAAAGATTGTTATAACAATTACAGTTATAATTAATACTGTTACGAGTTTCACAATATTCTTTTTTTCTCGCATTTCAAAATCGCCTTTTTTTTGATAAATTAATTCGTTGTATTAAAAATCTATTCATCGACTTTAAATAATTCTATTTCTCAAATTTCTTTTATTTGATTATGCAAAAGTATATGAGAAAAGATATTTTTAAAAGAACTTAGAAAACATCGAGATTTGTATTATGTCAGATCCTAATGATAAATTTAAGGGTAAATTTGAAATATCTTATGAAGATTATTTTAGAACAAGATTTAATGGAATTACTGAAATGGTAAGAGCACTAACTCCAATTATGGACCAAATGGAAGCCTTAGATAAAATTAAAGCTCTTTATGAAAAAAAAGGCAAGACTTTGATTGCCAGACTTTTAAAAAATAAAAAACCAATAGCGAATTTTGAAGAATTTAAAGAAGCATATAAAGAACAAATGAGTTCTGAATTTATGCAACAATGTCTTGATTTTACAATTACTGAGGATACATCAGATAAATTAACATTCAAATTTACTAAATGTCTTTGGGCGAAAACATTCTTAGAAAATAATGAACCTGGTCTGGGTTATGCTATGTGTTGTTATCCTGATTATGCTATGGCCAAAGTCTTTAACCCAAAACTTAAGTTAATTCGTAATAAAACTATAATGCAGGGTAATGATTACTGTAAGTGCACTTATCAATGGGAAGATTAATTAAAAGAAAAAAAAAGTTAAATTTGAATTTCTGTCCATACAGCTGGATGATCTGATTCAAGATTATTGATATAACGTGTTTCTATCACTGTAAAAGTAGGAGATACGAAAATGTGATCGATTCTATCAGCTAAATCAAAACTTGTACCATCAACTCCTCGAGATGTTGCATTTACCCATGCGTCTTGTAACTCTGCCACTATATCATCATAATAGACTGTACTATTTTTAAAATTGAAATCACCTAACGAAATTATATTCGTTTTACCGCTCATTTGATCTAATAAAGTTTGCATATGTGTTGATTTAGCATCAGCATTTCCATCAGGGTGATTTAAAAAAACATTAAGAATTGTAGCTCCTATTCGGATTTGAACTTCAGTTGTGCCTATTTCATCAACATTACTGTAACTAAAAATTGTTTTCGCATTTGAAATGGGATATCGCGATAGAATTGCAGTGCCGAAAGTTCCTGTCACTGTTCTCGGTCCATAAAAACAATAATAATTCAAGTGAGTAGCAAAATAACGTGTAATATCTAAATTGTTATATGAAATTCTTGCAGTGTCAGATTCTGACAAACCTATAATATCTGGGTTAACTGCTTTAATAACCGCCAACTGATTATCAAAATTCTTATTCCCTGCAGCATTAACTCCTTGCTGAATATTATATGCCATAATAGTAATAGAAGTAATTCCTGTCGTATCTTGTACTTTTGGTCGTAATTCCCATACCAAAGCTGAAACACTTGTTCCAATTAAAAGTAATGCTATGAATGATGCTACTATTTTTTTATCTCGTATATTAGTAAGTATTATCTTGAATTCTAATTGTCGTTTTTTAAATATCGATTTTCCCATAATTGGGAGTGAAACACCAACAAGTAAGAAAGGAAGCCAGAATAAATTGCGAAATAGATTACTTACTGGTTCTACGTACCCCCACACATTTGTAAAGATAAGTACAAATGACATTAACATGAGAAAAAGTCCTCCAACAGCAAAACCTGCACCTAATTTCGATGGAGTGGGTTTTTGCCTAATAATTTCTCGAGATAAAAGTGTAAAATCAATAAATACAATAGGAATTAATGCTACCATTATTACTAATGGAATATAATAGTACCACCCAATTGGTCGATTTATAATCACTGGATTTGAAGCAGGACTAGCTGGAAATGGAAATGTATGAACTGCTATAGTTAAAACGAGTGAAATTATAAATAAACCATTCCATATCCAAAGTATACGTGAATTTAATTTACCAATAAGATTTGGTTTGAATGTTAGTACTAATAAAGTTAGTGCTATAATAACTGCAATTGCTATTGTAATTGTAATATAGTCTCCTTCTGTCCATCTTGAAATAACAGTTGGACTAGTGAAAGCAAAATAATTGAGTGTCAAAACTCCAAAAAGCCCAAGTGAAAGTAACTTAACACCTTTAAAACGTCCTTTTCTCTTTTCTTCTTCATTGTGAGAGTTCAGGGAACTTTCTATTGGTGTATTAGCAGAATCACTTACTCTTTTTTCCCTTATTTGGTTATAAATTGTAAGAATGGCGATTAAAGCAAGAACCCATCCAATTATCTGGAATATTCCATAAGTAGAAATATCCGACGTAGAATTTAGCGTTCTTAAAGTAATCGAAAGAAGAACAGCCGAAGTAATCCCAGCACCAAATTTTAAACTTACCTTTTCTTCATTTGCTGTACTATAGTTATTTATTCCTTGAAAGTAATACGAAGGAAGAAATAACAAGAAAAATCCAACGCCTAAACCTGAAATAATAATTTTACTAGCAGAGTCTAAAAATGGAGAGATCAAGCGTGTTACTATAGTAGCTACTGCTAGAACTTCATAAAAATAGTTAGGAATCTTACGTCTAAATACTAACATGATAACTGGGGTTAAAAGGAATAATACTCCTAACACTTTTTCATCCATTCCCATCCCTAAAAGTTCAAACGTATATATCGATTCAAATAGATCGCCAACTAATTGGAAAAAGAATAAAAACATCACCGTTAATAATGCAAGTTCAGAATTTACTTTTTTATGTAGATTTTTAATGGAATTCATGATTATTCAATTCTATTTCAAACTTTATAAATTTTATAATTTTTTAATAATTCTTTATAGAAATTATTATTAAAGATTCTACATACTGTTTAAAATAACATCTTAGTAGGTGCATTTTGAAAATGGTATTGGAAAATTCTAAAGTAATAATAGATATAGATTCTTGTACAAAATGCAAAGCTTGCGCTGATGAGTGTTATTTTTATTATTTTGAGTCAGATAATTTAAGATTCAGAGAAGAAATGGAAGAATATTGCATTGAATGTGGAAAATGTGTAGCGGTTTGTCCAGTAAATGCAATAAGACTAAAAAGCCATGAGGATGAAACACTTAAAGCTATTCCTTCAAAAAACAACTTACCATCATTTGATTCATTAACGAATTTGTTCATAACAAGAAGATCTCGAAGACAATTTAAAGATAAACCAGTTCCAAAAGAATTAATTGAGAAAATTTTAGAGTTCGCGGCTAAATACTCACCTACAGGACATAACCAAGAGAATGTTCATTTTACAGTAGTACAAGATCGAGAAATTCTAAAAAATTTATCAGAAGAATGCACAAATCAAGTTACAAATCTAGTCAAGACTTTTGAAGATCCTCAAGCTAGAAAAACCTTAGAAACAACATTTCCTCCAGCTATGATAAAAAAGATTGAAGATGTCCTTCCTTCATTCAAAAGGAATCTAAAAAGAATTCAATCGGGAATGGAAGTTTGGCGTTGGAACACTGAAATTATTATAATTCATACCCCTAAAGATGCTTTAACTCCAATAGAAAATTGTAGCTTAGCAGCTTGTCATATTATGTTAGCAGCTGAAACCTTAGGTTTAGGAACATGTTCACTTGGATATATTACGGCTTTTTTTAATGAATTTAGACCTGTTGGAAAAATTGTAAAACTTCCATTAAAACATATTGCAGGATACACACTAGCTATAGGATATCCAAAAGCACATTATTATCGAATTCCAGCACGTAAACCTCTTAAAGTTAAATGGTTTTAATAGAGAATATCAATTATAATTATTTATAGGGATAGTTAATAAAGTTAAAATGGGAAAACCGAATTTTTTTTTTACAAAATAAACAGAATAAATATCTAATTTATTATATAATTAACTCCTTTTACTCCATACATATTATTAACAATCTTCCTTTTTAGAAATCCAGACTATATTTCATTTATCATATATTTCTCTTAAATATTCTTCAGAATTTAAAAAAATTTCACAATCACAAAATCCACCAGATTTTCTGCAATTTTCTAAAAATTCTTTTCTCTCATCTATAGGGATGTTCATTTCCTCTAGAACTATTTCTGCATTAGTTAAATCTCTTCCATTGCAGCCATTAACTTCTAATAATTCTTCTAACCGATTAAAAAATTTATTTAATTCTTTTTTCTTCATGTATAATTTCTCTCGGAATTTAGAAAATTTGATTCAATTAATCTTTTTTATTCATTATAAGTTTGCTAAAATTCTATCCACTTTTTGCTTAATGTCTAATTTAGCTGTATCAGGATCTTTTAAGACCTGCTTTGTTTCAATAAAAATATTCGTACTCAACTGCTTCATTAATTTTAAATCCGGTTCACCTTCAATTATAAAGACAAAATATATAGACTTTTGGGTTCCGAATATCTCTTTGGTTATAATCGCTATTTCGTATTTATCACCATAAGATATTGTAGCAATCTCCTCTTTAAATAATTGTTTTCCTATAGCTCCGATAGCAGATATTAATCCACTAAAAATTGTAGGATCTATATCACCCAAATCGGAATCGAAATTCTTAGAATAGAAAGGATAACCTTGGGAATCACAAACTAATATTGATTTAATCATAAGTCTTTAATGATTGATTTTATCTTTGTTTTCCTTAATATAATAGAATTTATTTTTAATTTTTATGTTTCAAGTTATTTTTTATCAAAAACAAAATACAATTATTAGCCTGATGACAATTTTTTTTTCTGTATTATTAATAGTACAATAGAACTATGTATATTTCTACAAAATAAAAATCAATGATTTATTAGCTTATGTTTATTAAAGATTCTATTAAAAAAAATAGAGAGTAAAAAAAATGTTCGATTTTTATTATTTTTATTATTTTGATTATTTTAATTATTTTTTTGCAGGTCCTTTCTTTTTTGGTGCTTTCTTTTTAGCTGGTGCTTTCTTTTTAGCTGGAGCTTTCTTTTTTGGTGCAGCTTTTTTTGCCATTTTTATTACGTCTCCTTAAAGTTTTTTAACATAATTTTATATTATTGTTAAATTTGTTTAATTTATTTTTAAAGATTTCCTTTTTAGTACCTCAAAGATTCAACTATGACTTTATTTTACATAATACTTTATCTAAAGCCTTTGTAGCTTTTTTTCTAATCAATCTTCATAAATTCTAACGTTAAAGATAAATTAATTATTAATATACACTAGGAATATTAGCATAATAGAAGAAATCTAAGAATTAAGCAATTTCTTTTTAATTTTGGAACATCTTATAAATATTTTATTGTGTCTATATATTACATATGATCCTTAATTTTTTGTGAGAAATCAGTTAAAAAAAATAAATCAAAGATTTAATTTTACGATTGTAGTTCAACAAGGTTTCTCGCCTTCTCTGGATTTCTCATCTTTAATAATTTTACACCAACTCCATAAGTCGAAATTTTCCTAGAAGGTGTAATTTTTATCCAAATACTTTCCTCCTGATTTTCTACATTTTCATTATACTTTAGATATTTTGCAAATATTTTTCTTGCTTGTTCATCTTCGAAAGGTCTAATTTCTGCTTCCGCTGTGAAATGTAATTCCGCAGGAGGGGCAGGTATTATTTTATGGAAAAAATTTTTCCTAAATGGTAGGGTTACAGAAACCTTACTATTGTGCCTGATATTTCTTGCCTTCAATGTATCTTTTCCTGTTGTGCAATAAATCACATTACCATCACTTTGATAGACAACTACAGAACTATGAGGGTTATTTTTCTCATCTACAGTACCCAAAACTAACCAATTTTTCTTCCTTAAAATGCTTCGAACTTCATTTTCTAAATTATTCATAATAGTAATTATAATATTTTAGTTTTAAAATTGTTTTATAAAATTAGAAACATCAAAAGTTAGTTAGGCTGCTATTATGATCGCGCTTGAAGCAATACTATCGAAACATTCAATAGATTTAATCTTTCTTTCTTAATTTCCTACTTTTTTTCCAATAACTCCAACATATACTGCTGTTTCATGAAAACCATCAATATCTAACAGATTATTAAGTTCATCATCGTATATAGCACCAATAGTGCATGCACCAAGACCCAAGGCTTCAGCAATTAAGTAGAAGTTTTGACCAATATGACCTGCATCCATATAGATATATCGATAGCATCTTTGGAGATACTTCCATTCTGATCTTTCTATCATTGCTGTCCATATGAAATTAATAGCTGAATTAAAAGCCATAACTTGATCTAAACACGCTTTCGCAATATCACCTCTAAAATCTCCCTCCTTTAATGATTCTAAGCTATGTTCAGCAATGTTATAATGATATATCCCTTGTTCTATATTCTCAACATTATTAATTACAGGATAGGTTTCAATTGGGTATAACCCTCCTGCTGAGGGTACTGTCCTGAATGCAACTTGAGGATAAATACGGGTTAAACCAGTCATTCCAATCATTAATAGACTGAGTTCCATGAGAGTTATTGGTTCATTTTTAAACTTACGTATAGACTGTCTATTTAATATTACTTGCCAGAAACTGATTTCTTTTTCAAATTCAGGATCAGGTAATTTAAGGGTCTTTTTTACATTTGGATATGTTTTAAAAGATTCTGGCTTTTTTGACCAATCCAATTGATGATGTGGTAGATGGTTTCTAATATATTTAGATTTTTGCTGAAAATTATCTCCATATTTCTCGAATTGATTATTCATACGAGAATTAGATCAATAAAGCATAAAAGGTTTAAATTAATATTTTAAAAGTCAATAAAAGAAGTCATATTATAGAATTAACCTCCAAGAACAGGTAATATAGAAAAGTTAATTTTTATCTCCTTGTTTTAACTCTTTTTCGAGTAGCTTAATGTTTCTATCAATCTCTTTAGTTTTTAATTTCTTTTCCTTAGAAATTGCTTTACATTGTTCAGTAATGTATTTTTCCTTTTCCTTTTTCAAATCATTTAATTTTTGTTCTAATTCTTTGATAACAGGTATCATATTTTTCTTATTTGCTTCTAACTCTTCAAGACTTTTTAGTATTTCATCAAGTATTGATTGTTCTCTTTGCAACTTGGATTCAACTTCTTGAATTTTTGGATCAAATTCCTCACTAATCCTACTTCGTACATATTCTTCTTTTTTTTTTGCAGTTTCTTCAACACTTTCAATTTCTATTGCTATTTTATTGATTTGATCTCGAAGTTCTTCGTCAGACATAATTTTTTCTTTGTTTTATATATATTCAATCATTAAAATTAAAAACTTTTAACATTAAAAAATCTATACAAATTTAAGAATCTAAACTATGGAACTAAACCAATTGAAATCTATATAAGTCCTAAAAGCTATATTCTTAATCATAACAAATAACAATTCAAAACTTAAATAATTAAATTTGATAACTCATGTTTCTTAAAGGTTGTTGGAAATGTGGATTAGATCTTGATCTTAATCAACAAATATGCCCCAGTTGTAAATATGATTTCAATTCTACTTCTCATGTAAAACCAAAATGCCCATATTGTAAAAAAGAACTTCACATCAATGATTTCTATGCGACTGAGATAGATAAAAAAGGACGTAAAAAATTCAGAGGATTTAAGGGTGAATACACTAAAAGAAAAAAGATGTGGTATTGCCCATTATGTGGAAGTATTTTAGGTTTTTCAGAATGGAATACAAATTAAGTGAAAATGTAAAGTAGTCGTGTTTTACCATTAAAAGAAGAGGAAATCTAGTCGATCTATTAAAAGGAAATTGTTACATTATAACCTTATTTCTATAAATATAAGCATTAAGAAACTTACTATGTATTAATTTTGCTTCAAGATTAAATTTTTTCGTAAATTCTCTTGGATCAATGGCATTAGGATGAGAAATGTGTCTCGCTTTTATTTTTTCAACGCCCTCTTCTGTTAATTCAATTATTAATAAATAACCATCATACTTCAGGACGCGTAATATCTCACTTATAGCACGGGATTTATTACTAATATGATGGAGCGAAGTATAAAGAAATACAGCATCAAAGGATGCATCTCCAAATGGTAAATTCTCTGCATTAAATGATTTAAAAGTTATTTTATCCTCTACATTAACTAATTCGGCTCTTGATCTCCAATCTGCCCATTTCGCACCTTCAGGTTCACCGGTAATAACTTCATAATCATGAAGGGCAAGAGTGATTGCCATAAAACCCCAACCAGTACCAACATCTAAGATTTTTGATTTTTTATCTAATTTTAGATCATCTATTATTAAGTCTAAGAAATCGGCATCACGACGAAATTTTTCTCCCAGCTTTTCTTTTATCTGTTCAAGCATCATTACAATAATATTAATACATAATTATTTCTTCTCAAAGTCTAAAGAAATCGAATTGACACAATAGCGACATCCTTTATTTTTTGGAACATCATCAAAAACATGCCCAAGATGTCCGCCACATTTTTTACATAGTATTTCGGTGCGAATCATACCATGACTAGTGTCTCTTTTTTCTTCTATATCATCTTTATTCATAGGTTCATAAAAACTGGGCCATCCAGTTCCAGAATTGAATTTATCATCAGAGGAGAATAAAGGAGCACCACATCCTGCACATTTATATATACCATTTTCATGATGATTTACATACTTTCCTGTGAATGGCGTTTCAGTTCCTTTTTCACGGAGAACTTTATACTGCTCTTTCATTAACTTTTTTTTCCATTTATCTTCAGTTATTTTTGATTCCATACAATTAACAAATAATTGTGAATATTATAATGCACGCCTTATACTCTTGAAAAGCTTTACAGCTTCTTACTTATAAAAAAAATTTGATTATAACCTTAAATTTATAGAAAATTAGCCCTACGTTTAACTTTCTTATTTTTCTAGTAAACATATGAATCTTCAAAAAGCAATTTTTGCTGCTGGTTGTTTTTGGGGTGTAGAAGCTAATTTTCGTAAATTAGACGGGATTATCTCAACACGCGTAGGATACATCGGTGGCTCTTTTTCAAATCCAACTTATAAAGAAGTATGTTCTCATAAAACAGGCCATGCTGAAGCTGTAGAAGTTACATATGATCCATCTAAAATATCATATGATGTTCTATTAGATGTATTCTGGTCTATTCATGATCCAACTACATTAAATCGACAAGGACCTGATCTAGGCTCACAATATCGTTCAGCAATTTTTTATGTAGATTTAGAGCAAAAGCAAAAAGCAGAGATGTCTAAAGCTAAAATAGAAGCATCTAAACGTTTTAAAAGACCAATAGTAACCCAAATAGTTCCTGCTTCAGACTTTTGGGAAGCTGAAGAATACCATCAGCAATATGTAGAAAAGAGAAATAGTCAATATAACCCGTTCTTATAAAAATCTATTTTTAATTATTAATTTTATTCATTCCTTTTCCAACGATTTGATTATCTTAAAAAACTTAAGTTATATATTTTAAGGTATCTTATTCGATATTACTAAAATTGAAATTCTAATCAAATAAAAATAATTAGACGGTTTTAATTATGGAAAAAAGAAATATACCTCTATTAATAATGCTGGGATTATTCATAGCATTGATATTAACTGCCATAATAGCAGCACTATTTAATGTTCCTGTAGTAGCCACCAATGAATTAGAACTCTCGATTGCATCATTTGATTTTTGGACAATTGCACACTTCCTCTGGGGTGTTGCGTTATTTGTTGTTGCTTTCACCATTGGGTGGATATGGAAAAATAGAACTGGTACTGCAACTGATCCGATTAATGAACCAGAATTTAAAAGTTTTGTTCTTTATTGGGTAATTATTTTTATAATTGCAGGCATTTGGGAACTTATAGAGAACACGTTACTTCTTCTTGCAGGTATGAAAGTGAGACCCGATGGTCCAGCAAATATAATAACTGATATAATTATCTGGGGTATTGGAGGATGTGTGAGTTGGTACATGACTGATATAATGTTCCTCAGTGATAAATACCTCCGGGCCTATTATATTTATGGATTTATGTGTCTTACTATGGGCATAATTATATTTGTTGGCTTTGGTTTCGCATAAATTTTTTTTTTTTTATTAAAATTTATTAATCCATTTTTATTTCAAACCATATTCAATAAATTTAATATATTTTTAAGGTTCAAAATAAAAATGACTGATAAAGAAGAAATCAATTATTATATTAAGAAAAAAAGAACCTTGATGAGGACTTTTGATGCGGTAATTAAGTTATCATCGCAAATACTTGTAGATAAATTCGGGGAAGAAAAATCTAAGGAAATTTCTAATCAAGCAAATAAGCAATTTGAAGCACTTCTCCCCAAAATTCCTTATATAGGAGGTAATGGTAATCGTTTAACTAATGAACTAATCAATGCTGCATTCCTCTTACCACTCCTTAAAATCTTCGAAAAGGAAGGGCTTGATTTCAATGAGATCGGTAAATTAACTTATGAATTATTTGAAACTTTCTATAAGATGATACCCCAGATGGAAGATATTTTTTCAGAAGAATATTTTAAAAGAGAAAAAGAACATGCAAAAACTTCCAAATTACGCAAATATCCAGGTGATTGGGTATTTGATTTTGTTGAAGGTGATACTAAAACTTTTACATTTGGAGTAGATTATACTGAATGTGGTGTATATAAATTATATAAAAGTCAAGGAGCAGAACATTTTATGCCAATAGTATGTATCGCCGATTATGCTAAAGCTCGAGAGTATGGGTATGGTTTAAAACGTACTCAGACAATTGGAAATGGCGCTCCATTATGTGATTTTAGGTATATAAAAGAGGACAATACACCTCGAGCATGGCCACCAGATAATTTAGAAGAATTTAAGAGAATTTAGTATTCCACTATTTTATTCTTTTTTCCTAGAAACTTCTCCTTCTAAAAGTCGCATTAATTCTTCCTTACTTCTTTGAATATCAACATCTAATCCTTCATCAGCAACTAAAAAACCATTTTCATCCTCAATATCCAGCCCTGTCATTTTTTCCATATATCCTTCATATAAATCATCAATTATTCGATTTAAATTTGAAATTGCATTGTGTACATTAGAATTCTCTTTTAGTGACCCCTTTTCTAAACTAATCTCCCTACTTATTGTTTTTACCTCTCTTGACATTTCCTCTAAGGATTCAAAAATATAACGGTCATTTAATAACAATGTAATTTTTTCTTCTTCTGACTTCTTCCTTGTGTCCTCCAGTATTTCCCAATATAAATCTTGGACTTCTTCCTTAATTATAGAATCGTTTTTTATTATAGCATTTCTATCACTTTCATTAAAATTATCAAGTTCCTTTATATGGAATCCTGTAAAAATTTCTTCATTCGATTGCATCTTCTCTGAGAATTTTTTGCTTAATTGGGAAATCGTCTGTTCAATCTCAGGAGAAATTTGCTGGTTTATCAAAATTGAAACCATTACCATTTCTTCTTTACCTCGAGCCCAATCTGATTCTACTTGAAAATAATAATTCAATAATTTTACATTTTCGAATGTTTGGATTAGAAATTCTTCTTTATTTGGTTGATCCATAACGTCACATATTCTTTCTAAAATTTCTGAGTCTATCTGAGATTGTGGAAAGGAATAAAAGATAGAGGGACCTATTTTAGTATGAAAATGTGATAGTATAACAATCATGTTCTTCTACACTTATTTTCTATTAGTCTAAGATTTAATATGAAAATCTCAGCATATAAATTTCTCATTTTTTCGAATATATATCTAATAATAATTATAATTTAATCTAATAAAACAGTATAAATGCAAACTTTGTACTCTGTAATCATGGACTAATTGAGGGAAAAGTGAAATGGTATTCTATTGTTCTATCCCAATGCAATCTTCTTCATCAAATCCTTTATATGTATTAATTCCTTGAAACATTTCATTTGCTTAA
Organism: Promethearchaeota archaeon; assembly: GCA_048939015.1. Taxonomy (GTDB): domain Archaea; phylum Asgardarchaeota; class Lokiarchaeia; order Sigyniarchaeales; family SOKP01; genus Loki-b32. The sequence goes on along the minus strand of JBHLPW010000034.1, from coordinate 2,448 downwards.
TTCAACTAAATTCTCTTATCAGAATTTACTCAATTTTATTTATTTTCAAATTCCTATTTGATAAAATATAATTATATTATGACGCTAACATTAAAATTATTAAATTTAACTCTATTTGAAGCAAGCATATTCATGATTATCTCACATCCTTTTTTATGTGTTAAGTGAAAATCTCAAAAATTTTAAATATCTTCAGTTTTATATTTGAGTTAAATCACTTTATTACGTAGTTGACTTTTTATGGGAAAAGAAAAAGAGAAGGAAAAAGAGAAAGATAAAAAAGATAAAGATAAAGAGAAGGAGAAGAAAGAAAAGAAGGAAAAAGAAAAGGAAAAAGAGAAGGAAAAAGAGAAAGATAAAGAAAAGGAAAAGAAAGACAAAGATAAAAAAGAAAAGGATAAAGATAAGGACAAAAAGGATAAAAGTTATATGGATCAAGAATGGAAATTATCTATTAGTAAGAATCTTGATTCTTTAACTCATGCGTATGAAAAAATCACTAATAAATTTAGAGATATTGATAATTATGTATTAAAAGACGCCAAATCTAAGGACGAATTCATTGAAAAAGTAAAAAAATACGTTGAAGATTTACCAGATGTGTCCAAACAAATATTCCTTGCTTTCTTAGATTCAATTTAATTAATAATTTACTATTTTTTACATTTTTATATTATTTTTTTACAAATCTCTTTTCTACGTTTATAATATTTTTATGTCAAATTTTGGACTCCTTTTTTGTTATAAATAATCATACTTTAATAGTTTAATATATGTCTGAACCCTCAAAATTTAAGAATTCTACGTTAAAATCAATGTTATTAGTACTAGGGGCATATGCTTTTAGTTATTGCTTGGGACTTACATTACATGAAACAGGACATGCTATTGCTCTCGCAATTGTGGGTGCTTCTAATATAAGAATATATGTTCACCCTTTTGCATTATCACACGCTTCAGGTGAACCACTCCTCCCAGAAGTAATGGCATTTACCGGTTGTATGGGTCCACTTTTTAATATTTTATGTTCATGCATTATTACTCTAGTAGTTTGGCGTAAACGTAACCCAAAACTATTGCCGCTACTTATGTGTGGAGGAACTGCACTTACCTCAGAAGGTGTGGCAATTTTTATGAGTTTAGCACAGCTCCCTCTATTAACTGATTGGGGGCAAGTAATTATCATGGGTGGAGTATCTCCTATAATAATAGGCATAATTGGTGCTATTTTTACGATTACTGGGATTATAATGCTCCTCCTACTATTCCCATTAGAAAATATCTCTACTCATAATTCTTTTTGGAAATTGCTAATTATACTATCTGGATTTCCCCTATACTTCATAATTTCAGTAACATATGTATTCATCTTCGATCCAGATGTTCTTACTAATAGATTGATTGCCTTATTAACAACAATTGGACTCACTCTATTGTTCGCATCAATATATAAACCCATATTTCCATACTTAGACAGAATATCACATACAGATACCTCAAAATTCAACTGGTCTACTATAATAATCGCATTTGGGGCGGCTGCTGCTATAATTTCGGTAGATTTGATCTTTTTTTATTAAATTCTTATTCCAACAACCCCTACATAGATAGTGGTTTCATCAAGGTCATCAAGTTTTAATAAATCATTAATTTCATCGTCATAAATTGCCCCTATTGTACAGGTCTCTAATCCTAATGCCTCAGCAATCAAATAGAAATTTAGTCCAATATGACCTACATCTAAATAGATATAACGATAGCATCTTTGTAGATATTTTCATTTAGACCTTTCTATTACTGCTGTCCACATAAGATTCACAGCTGAATCATATGCTATTTGCTGATCTAAACACGCTTTGGCAATTTCAGCCCGAAAATTTCCCTCTCTCAACAATTCAAACATTTGTTTTTCAATATTATAATGATATATTCCAGCTTTTAATTTCTCATTTTTGTTTTATATATTTCCTAATTTATATGAAGAACGCATTCTAATAAAATGTAAAATTAATATGGATGAAAAAGAAGGTTAAATTTGTAATTTGTAAAGAATAGTTGGAGTGGTTAAACTAATTGTTTAACCATTAATCTCCACATTCTCCATCCTATTTTGAGTTGAAATAAAAATGAGATGATAATATATTTTGATTCAATTTACTTTTAAAGAAATAGGTATAATTTTTCCCAATTAATTATAGGATATCTATAGAATAGATTACTGTTAGCTGTTTAATATCCATTTTTGAAGAAAATTCTTTAACAGAAAAATAAGACCTAGAAGGAAAAGTATAAGAAAAATAAATAAATAAATTATTATTTCTACATCAGAACCACACAGAACGGATAGTAAAATTAAGAAAATTATATATATCACATCACCAATTGCTAAGAATGTTAATTCTAATTATTAATTAATTTATAGTAAAATTGAAAGTTAGAACCTAAAAA
>JBHLPW010000097.1:11584-13055 GCA_048939015.1 Promethearchaeota archaeon | reverse complement strand
GATGCTGATAATAATAACGATGGAGTAATTGATACTGACTATGAATATCGCATATATAATGGAACAAGCTGGACTGCCTGGGCTGTAATTCCCGCTACTATAGACTATGATCTTGGTAATGTGACGACTGGAAACTACGATATTACGATGGAAGTCAAAAATATGTATGGAATTTCTTCACATCAAATACAAATTCAATATACGGTTCCAGATGGTAATGGTGGAAATGGTGAACCACCTGAAATAATGGGATATTCGATAGTTTTGACATCAATAGCACTATTATTAGGTGTTTCATTCCTAATTCAGAGAAATCGCAAGAATACATAGGTTCAAATAAAAATAAATAATAATATCATACTTTTTTTTTAATATTTAATATTTTAAAAGACAATGTTCTTGAAGGATAGGAAATAATATGAATCTAGTGTACAGAATTGTCAAAAAATACTATACTTTATTATCTAGTTTCGAATGACCCAATGAGGAGGACCTGTTAAAATCCATCGAGGTCATTATTAATTGAATTTGAGAATATTTTTAAATACTAAGTTATGATTAATAACATTAACAATTTTGTTGATTAACAAAAATTTATACATTTTTGTTAAAAAAAAGAAATTCAATGTGCGAAAAATATGAAAAAATTAAACAGATATATTTTATTGAGCATTTTTAGCCTAATTTTAATCTGTTCCTTTTTAATTCCAATATCCAAAGCACAAGAATGGACTTATAACGGTGTGGACACAGAAAGAATTCCAAATTTTTTTGTTTACCCTTCTGAAAGTTATTTTTACAATTTTACAAACCCAGGCATAATTCCTCCAGAAACTTATTTTAGATTTGACGTAGTTAAGGGTAATTTCACAGATACATTTATGGGAATGAGTACATATCTCGATTATCCTCCTTTAGTAGAAGGTATCGGTATATGGGGTGACGTATACCTCGGAAACGCTACTTCAGGGGAGGAAGTACTAGACAACCATCTCCAATTTGTTTATTGGAATGAAACTGTTGGGTTAATATCAATAGGCAATTTTTTTATCCCTGTAGATTCTACTGGTGAAGCAACAGCCCAATCACTTGAGTTTGCTTTAGTAGCGGCTCAGAGTGGTGTGAAATCAATGCCAGGAGTAGGACATTTTGAACATAACGCTAGTTATCCAAATATATATTCGATTAGATTATGGAATTCTACTTTTAATAATGCACATTATATAATGAATTATACGGAAAATGGACAACAACTTAAAGCTGAATCATTTGGTATTCCTAATACAGGAAATATAACTTTAATCTCAAGACCACCACAAATGTCACCTGTATTCACTTTCTCTACAGATGATGATATTTTAGCTGTAAATTCAACAGATCTTACTCTAGTGGTTGATATTACTGATGCTGATAATAATAACGATGGAGTAATTGATACTGACTATGAATATCGCATATATAATGGAACAAG
>JBHLPW010000097.1:0-11484 GCA_048939015.1 Promethearchaeota archaeon | reverse complement strand
CTGGACTGCATGGGCAGTAATCCCCGCTACTATAGATTATAATCTTGGTAATGTCACTACTGGAAATTACGATATAACGATGGAAGTCAAAAATATGTATGGCGTTTCTTCACACCAAATACAGATTCAATATACAGCTCCAAGCGAAGACGGTGGAAACGGTGAGATTCCCGAAATACCTGGATATTCAATATTTCTAACGTCTATCGCGTTAATGATAGGGATTTCATTCCTACTTCAGAAGAATCGGAAAAAATTATAAGGTTATAACAATGAAAAATTAACTCCTATTTTTTTTTTAAATACTAAGAAAAGTTATGTGAAATAATCAAGGGTTCTTTGTGTTTTCATGAAATTAATTAATTTACTACTTTTTTTCCAATATTTATAATCAACCATAAATCCTTCTGCCATCTTTTTTAGAGATTCATTAAAATTATCTAATTTTATTGGATCAGTTGTAAACATAGCATTATTAACAGTTTCTCTTATAACCCAAACTCCCAAAGGTACTACATATCCCCCAGAAACTTCTCGAAATATGAGAACTCTTGCTTGTCGCCTTATTTTATAGAGATATTCACATACTGATTTTCTTGCAGCATAATATGCCCCCGTAATATTACTGGCATATGATTTTCTACCATTATAAAATTCAAAATCAGTCATTATCTGAGGTTTTAAATTACGATTCCGACCATCAAGAGAGATATTCCATAACGTATTTGGTGCCCACACTTCATTCATTTCATATATAAACTTCCCTGGAAATAATAGAATTTTAAAATGGTTATCGAGATAGGTTGCCTCGAAGATCTGATAATTATTTATTTCTGGAAATTTTTTGATTTCCTTAATTAAAGCTTTTGAAATTATATCATCTACAGCTGTAATTGTCCATCTTGTAGGAACAAGTCTGCGTCTCTTTTTTTCCCCTAATAGACCTGCTGAAAAAACCCTTTTAATTGTTGATTCAGGGACGTGTCCTTTAAAGTATAGATTTTTTGAAACCGCTTCAGCTGCTTTCAAATCTGTATCAGAAACACAATAATCAACTTGAGGATGGATCTTTGTATTTTCAGTAATTGTAATTTTTTCTGTTGTGCCAGAAGGTCCCATTGGTAAAGCATGGTTGTCCATCATCATTCTAAGATTCATTCTTTCTAATTTCGTTTCAGTATCTACAGGTCTAGCAGCCATTGATAATTCTTGTGAGGTTTCTAAAAGTCTTTGAGTTTTTAAGGAGGGAGTACTTTTCCTTGACTTTTTCCCAATAAATACATTTGTCTTAAAATTACTCCTAACTAGACTACTTCTATAACGAATGACATCAACCATTTTCTTTCCGAACCATAGTTCAGGAGCATCTAAAATATGATAATCTGATATATCAAGTCCAGTTTCAAATTCTTGAAAGGGTACTAGTGGTCCCAAGTATACATTTGGATAATTAAAACGACCAACGAAAAATCCAGGGGGACTGGCTCCAAAAATTTCTACATCTCTTCTGGTTTTATCTAATTCAAAGGGGACTAAAGATTTCATTACAGACTTTTTTAATAGAATTGGACAAGTTTTTTTCCCGCATAATAAACGTGCACCTTTACAGCGAAGACAAATATTTTTTTCTGTCGGGGGTCGGACCAATCTTTATTCTCTCGATTTAAGATTTTATTACAAAATAGGTTATGTTTCTAACTATAAATAAAGTATCAGAGTTAAAATTTTTAATACTTATAGAAAAAATCATATAATTTTGTTTTTGAATGTTTTTTAAATATTAATGATTTTCATAAAGGGGGGATCCTACTTTCATAAAACGATTCAAATGACGCATTGATGCTATAATTTTTCCCGTTTCTTTTTCTTTTAAGGTAGAATCAAGCCATAAATATTCTGTCTTCTTTGACGCTCCAATACAGGTAAACTTACCTTTAGCAATATAAGGAACCCCAATGAGTGCTGGGCCGTTGATGTACCTAATTTCGGTCGCCCCATAGAACGGAACAGCTTTGTATTCTTCAGTAGTTGTATGTGCGAAACCAAATGCCATAGCCTCAAACATAGCTGTGGGATAAATAATCGCATTTCCCCAAGGAGATTTATCTTTACCTTTATAAAACTCTAGTTGGTCGGTTATTCTTCTTAAACCTTTATTGGCTTCTTCCTGTGTAAGTAAAATCTCTTTAGCGGGAAGTTCATCTCCAACTTTATGCCTCGCTAAAATACGTAATTCTTCGGCAGGACTATTTTTCAGTTCTACAGCTTGCAAATATGATGGTTCTTTTGGGGAGCCTATTGATACCGTTCCAGTCATTATTTGTTGTCTATTTTTCATTTCAGCCCAGGCTTTAACTTGGACATCTTTTGCTGCAATAGGAAGCATCTCTTCAGTAGTATCTGGGGGCAATTCAATAATTGCTCTTACTTCTTCTTTATCAATTGTTGCAAACGTGTAATACATACTGACAGCTCCCTGTTCAAACCAACGATCACCAAATATTTTTTGCGCTAAAGGTGCGAACATGCTTAAATGTATGGTTCCTTGTATTGTCCCACCACGCATACCAACACTTTTAGCTACATCATCATCATGAATAGATGTAGTACTGGCTCTAATAAGATTTTCTGGTGCTCGCCATCCCCCGAAAATTTTGTCCTCCTTAATTTCAATATCTTCTACCATATGATGCTTGCCTATTCTTATTTAATTTTTAAAAATTTTTATATTAATTAATTGAATATTTTTGTAAAAATTATCATATCAATATTATGTCTAAATTTTAAAGTTAATTATTCTTATATTTCTAATTATTCTTATACTTCTATTCTTAATTTACAAGTAGTGAGGTATTGCTATGGAAAATGAAAATAATTTGTGGATAAAAAGAATTTATGAAAAATGCAGTGGATGCAGAAGATGTGAGATTGTATGTTCTCTACATCATGAAGGGAAAATTTGGCCGGAAGCTTCTAGGGTTAGAGTTTTTATGTTTGTTCCAGGAGTTGAAATACCTCATCTTTGCTTTCAATGTAATAATTACCCTTGTGTTGAGGCATGTCCTGAGGAAGCTCTATCAGTAGATGATCATACAGGAGCCGTAATCACTGATAAATCGAAATGTACCGCATGTGGAATATGTATTAATGCCTGTCCTGGAAGAGTACCACATCTTCATCCTCAAGATGATTATATAGTGATTTGCGATTTATGTGGTGGAGAACCAAAATGTACAATTAGTTGTCAGGAAGGTAAGTGGGATACTTTGATTCTCTTAGGTAGTCAAGATGTAGAAACGGAAAAAGTATCAGCAAAAACTCCTAAAAAACTCGCATTTGAAACTGCAAGAAAAATATTGGGTGAAAAAACAACTGAAGAGGTGTATGAATGGTGAATGGTTATGCAGGAAAGTTTCTGGAAATAGATTTGACAAATAAAAAAATTGAAAAAGTTACATTTTCAGATAAAATTCTTCAGGATTACATCGGAGGAAGGGGTTTAGGAGTAAAGATATTATGGGATAGGCTTGGAAATAAGTGGGAGATGATTGATCCACTAGGTCCTGAAAACATTTTACTTATGCTTACCGGTCCTTTTACGGGATATTTTCTTGGTGCTAGAATTTGCGTAACTGGAAAATCTCCTCAGGGTAATGGGATTATAGGTTCAACAGTCGCGGGAGAGTTTGGCGTGGAATTGAAATGTGCAGGTTATGATGGAATAATTTTTACTGGAAAGGCTGAAAAACCGAGTTATATATTTATTTGTGACGATTACATAGAGATTAAGGATGCTTCATATGTATGGGGAAAAACTAGTAGAGAATCTATGCGTTATCTCATAAAGGATTCGATTAATGATATCAAAAAGATTCATCCTAATTATGGGGAGTTTAAGGAACCTTCGGTTCTTTATATAGGTCCTGCTGGAGAAAACAGATCCAGGGTAGCCGCTGTGGTAGCAAAATATGCACATGCTGCTGGTTACGGTGGATATGGTGGTGTAATGGGTTCAAAAAACTTGAAAGCTGTGGTTGTAAAAGGTTTTGGTCCCTTACCAGATGTGATTGATCAGGATAAAATGCTCGAGCTATCTCAGGAATTTTCAGATAATTGTTTTAATATAGAATTTTTTAGACGTTGGGGTACAGGCTCGGGAGGATATACATTTGGTGCAGACTCAAGTTCAGAGCCAATTAAAAATTGGCAGGAAGAATGGCATAATGAGAAAAGTTATAGAGGTGAAGAATTCGACAAATTTTGGGTGAAAAAATACTGGGGAGATTACGGTTGTCCTGTTACGTGCCTAAAGTTGGCGGTGTTAAGAGATGGAAAATATGCAGGGGCAATATGTGATAATCCTGATTACGAGCTTGAGGCATTCTTGGGGACAAATTTGGGTATTTTTACACCAGAACAAAATATTTATCTATCATATATAATAGAAGAATTAGGATTTTGTGGTATTCAAGGTGGTGCAATTTTGGGTTTCACTGGAGAATTATTCCAAAGAGGTATCATTTCAAAAGAAGATTTAGGAGGAATTGATCTTGAATGGGGAAATGTAGACGCATTTGCAGAATTAGCTAAAAAAATTGCTTTTAGAGAAGGTATTGGGGATATATTAGCAGAAGGTATATATCGAGCCGCTTTGAAACTTGAAGAAATGAAAAAAACAGAAGTTCTCAAATATGCTGTTCATCTTAAAGGAATGGCAATTGGAGGTCACGGTCTTAAAAGCGGCAAGGACATGGTTACACAAACTCCTATTGGATATAGTGTATCAGTTCAAGCAGGAGATCATACTTCATCAGCAGCACTTCCTCTTGATGGAAATGGAAGCGAATTATACTCAATTCTGAGCGATTCTGGAGTCTATTGTTTTTTTACCACCTTCACCTTAGATTTTGACCAAATTGCGAGTTTCTATCACGCTGTTACAGGTTGGGAATTACCAAAAGAAAGTTGGTTCAGTGAAAAAGGGTTAAGAATATTACAATTACAGAGAAGCGTGGCACTACTTGGAGGACCGGATGCCGAATGGAGATCAAATGAAGATAATACTCTACCGTCTAGATTTTGGGAACCTCTCCCATCGGGACCATATAAAGGGGTATCAATTGATAAAGATTTGTTCGAGGAATTAAAATCCGAATATTACATAGCTGTGGGGTGGAATGACGAAGGTGTACCCACTTCTGAAATATTGGAAAAGTTGGCTTTAAAAGATGTTGAATTGAAGCTTAAAAAAGAGGGTTTATTATAATTTCATGAGATTGAATTTTAACAGATTTAACCCTGTTTAATTTTATGTAATCAAATAAATTGTTCAATAGATTATTCAATTTCATAGCCCTTTTCTTCCCACGCTGCTCTCATAACTGAATTGTGCTTCAAATAGTTGTCCACAACTTCCTTTGGTACATTATTTAGAGGACAGCTAAAATTTGGACATCTCGAACAACCTAAAAAATGCATTGAGATAAACCACACCAATGTTAAAACTAAAGATATCCAGAAATAAAGGTATAATTCAAAAATAACGAATACGACTAAGGGAGGGAGAGTAAAAATCGCAAGTGCAACTAAAAACTGAATTTTTTCAAAAGTACTCATAGGATTGGGATTGTACTTCCAGACTTTATGAATTCCATAGTTAGCATAACATTTCACATATTTTTCATCTTCAAACGAATAATAAGGACAATGACTACAGAGTATTTTATTCTCCCAAACTTGAAAGAAAAATATCATATATCCTATAAATATGATTGAAAAGATAATCAAAAAGAGAAGATCGATTTTACCTATAATAAAACCATGAATAAAACCCACAATCCAAGTAATCCATACCCCCAAAACAGGCAACATAAAATAAATAGTGTCCTTTATATTAAAACTACACATCAGCTTTCCATCAATAGAACAGCTTTTACACTCAGAATCTCCATAATCGCAAATAACTCTTCTATCTTCTTTTTCTTTCATACCAGTTCAATACTCCTCTTATGAATAATAATAAGATTAGATTAAGAAAATTATTATTGAAAAGATTCGTTGAAATATTAAACTTATCTAAAACTTGTATTTGTATTATAAATATATCAAAAATAAATATTGCAGTTAATTATGTAAACTCTGAATTTTTTTGGTATAAAAGTGGTTAATGGATATAATAAAAATGTATATATATTAGTATAATTAAATACATTACACAAATTTAAGCACATATATGATTGATTTTTTATAAATTAATCAAGATGATTTGGCGTGAATAAAATAACTTGGACTCATGTTAATTATCGCATATTCTTCACAGCTGTTATTCTTGGTGTAATATGTGGCTTTATAATGATATTGTTTAACTATCTTTTATCTTTTTTCAAAACAGGGTTTTTTTATATACCTTATTTTTTAGCACCAATTTTAGCAAGCATTTTAACAAGTCTTTTAGTAAAATATGGAGGGTTTGAAAGAATTATGGGGACCGGTTCAGATCAATTTATAAAAGAGGTCGCCTTAACAGATTTGGATTATATGAAAGTACCAAATTTGATTGCCAAAACATTCGCAACGTCATGTACATTCGGATCTGGAATGATTTGTGGAAAGGAAGGTCCTGGTCTTTTAATCGGAGCAAATTTAGGGGTACTTTTTTCAAAAAAAGATAATCATTATAGAAGGAATTATTCATTTATTGGCGCTAGTGCTTGTACCGCAGCAATTTTAAAAATTCCCATAAGTGGAGCTCTATTTTGTGCCGAACTTCCATATAATAATAATTTACATTATGAATCGTTAATCCCCTCAATAATATCCTCTACAATTGCCTATACTTTATTCTGTTTTGTTTTCGGTTTTACTCCTCTAATAACTACTGAGCTTTTCACTGCAACACCAGAAACCATCAATTATATCCTTTTATTTCCAATTTTAGTTATTTTTGGAGCTATTATGGGAATATTTGTTATTTTTTATATGATTATCTTAAAAAGTTTCACTAATTCTTTAAAAAAAGTTTTTCAACGAAAAATTGGATTATGGATATTACCTTTATTAGGAGGTATTAGTTATGGGATTTTCCTATTATTAATAAAACCTTATTTGAATTTTACATATAGTGAAGAGCTTCTTTATCCAGATGTGTCACTTTTAAATGTATTGACAAATTTTATCGAGAGTATTCCTTGGTTTCATTTATTAATTTTTTTACTTTTTATATTTATTGCAATTGTTCTTTCAATTGGGACATTGAACAGTGCTGGAATTATCATGCCTCTAATGATTATAGGAGGAATAATCGGAGGGTTATTTGGCATTGTTTTTTATCCAATTAATCCTGAATTATTCGTTATGTTAGGAATCTCTGCTGCTCTAGGTGCTGCAACAAATAATCCTATTGCAGCGATATTCCTTATTGTAGAGATGACTTGGGTTCCACTATTATTTATTCCTGCAGGAATTACAACAATAGTTGCCTATATTGTTAGTGGGTCTAATTCAATCATTCCAGGACAGTTAGATATCAAAAATAGAAGTGAAATTTATTAGAACATAGTAAATATTATTTTTTTATTATAATTTTTTATTACTATTTCTTTCTTTCAATGAAAATGCAACAATGAAAATCCTTTCTAGAAAAACTTAAAAAAGTAACAGATTTGATTCTTTTTGTAGGAATACTTTATCCTACTCAAATATTTTGCTAATTTATTGAAAATGTTTAGGCAACTTTCTTTAATACAAGAATATATTCGAATCCAAAATGACAATCCTCATAGAATTCAAATTTAAATGGTTTAGATTTGAGATATTTGATAATGGGACGGTGGATATTGATACCCCATTTCAAATAATAATTATCAATGTAGGAATTCAATAATTTAAAAGGATATCTTGAGCTAATTTTCATGCCAACTATAGCAAGTCTCCCATTTTTTTTGAGTAAATTATACATTTTATCAATTGTTTCAATATAATCTGGAATTATAGAGATTGCATAAGTACAGATAACAGCATCAAATTGAATAGTAGGATTATAATCTCTAATATTTATACTTACTAATTTAGCATTTGTCCAATTATTTTTATTAATCCTTCCATTTGCGTATTCAAGAGATCTTGGAGAAATATCTAAACCTATAAGCATTCCGTTTTTATTTAAATAACTTTCAATTATTTTAAAATTAAAGCCCGTTCCACAGGCAATGTCAATAATTGATGATTCTGGAGTTATATTCAAAAACTTTATTGCTTTTTTTCTATATCGAGAATTTTCAGTCGCTCGAGTAAATAATGTATCTAGATACCAAAATAAAAGGTTATCCGCCTCTTTATCAAATATCTCTTTTACTTTATTATTACTAAATGGCATTTGAATCAAACTATTCTATGCAAATTATTAAAAAAATCAATTATAAGCTTAAAAATTATGATATTAATTCTTTTAATTTTCTTAAATTCATAATAATTATGTATTTATAGAATTAAATCATTTCAAATTACTAATTAATAAACTTATTCTCATTGTAATAATGTCTAATTCAAATGAAATTAGTGTAGATAATGGACAGTTACCTCGGAAAGGATCTGTAATGTTTAATTTTCATTCTCAAGATGAACCTTCCAAGAAAAAGACATTAAATAGATGGAAAAAAATAAACAAATATTTAATGGTTCCATTATATAGAATAAAATTATTGCCACTCTTAGGTTTTGGGAAAATTTTTTTAGTCTTAATTACAAAAGGGTGGAAGACGGGAAAAAAACGAAGAACTCCTTTAGAATATAGAAAGTATGAGGGTGATATTATAATATTTGCAGCTAGGGGTGAAAATGCGACTTGGGTTAAAAACCTACGTGCAGATCCAGATTTTGTTTTAGTTATGCGTGGATTTCACAAATTCAAACCTGAAATTGAGAGTATTTCCGAAATCAATCATAAAATTGATATATTAAAATGGTATATTGCAAAATTTGAAAAAGCAGCCAAAATGCTTTTTGGTTGGAATCCTAAAGAAGACGATCTTAACAAAACCGATCTTTCACATTTAGCTGGATTAACTACTATCTTTAAATTGAAAAAGTAGAATTTATTTTTTTTTTCGAAAATTTATTCTTTTATTTCCCATGCTCTTTTCAATATAGGATTTTTTCCAAAAACCTAATAACTTCTTGCCTACCTGCGTTATCCCTATCTTGATAATTCAAATAGATGAAAAAAAAATTTTAAAAAAAATTTAGTTATTTTATAACAAATGATTATGTCCTCAAATATCGAGTTTTATAAATTGATAAAACATCATTTAATGCTTTATCTAATAAATGCTCTTGAGAATTATCAATTAATATTCTCGTGAATGTGTGTTTAATTAATTCCATTATTTTTTTAAAGAGAAGAACTCGTTGATCAGGACTTAAAGCTTCAGCTTCTGAGAGATCTTTTTTATTTTCCATTTGCCATTCTCTAACGGCTCTCCATAAAAAACCTTTTACTGCTCTTTCAGAAACATTAATTTGATCACTTATTATTTTAGCAACTGGTTCGAGTAGAGTTTTCTGCCGTTCTGATATGTGGATTGTTCCGTAATATTTTTCTGCATCTACAATTTCTTTATTATTAAATCTAATGCCCACTACTGACACCTCTTTTAAATTAAATGTATTAAATAATCAAATACATAATCTAATAATGTGTATATAAATATTTTTAAATACAAAGACTATTAAATTAAAATTTCTTCAGTCGTAAAGGAAGTATAGAGAAGGTAGGATCTTTTTCTTCCATGGAAATCTTAAAGAAGATACTTTTGGCAATCAAGTTATCAAAATTCAGAATTTTTTAGCTATATTCAAGCTATATCGGATCGTAAAATATAGTTTAGTGATATTCGATTTTTGCCTGACATTGTATGACATAAAGTATATAACTCAACTTTTCCGAAAAATAATTTGTTTAAGACTACTTATCCCATGCTTTTTGCACTACAGGATTTTTTTCAAGAAACTTATTAACGACTTCTTTAGGTACTTTATTCATTCCACATGAAAAATTAGGACATCGCTTGCAAGCATCCCCTAATAATACTTTGCTGAAATAATATACCATATAAGTAAAAAATATTGTTGTAATAATTAAACCGATTCCATAAACTAATTGACCAAAAGGATTTAAAATAAATATAACAATTCCATAAATCACCCCAATAAAAGGAAAAAGATCAATAAAAAAACCAAGTATAAGCATTATGTTCTTTTCAGCCTTGCTAATCGGTCCTGGGTTATATCTCCATAATTTTGGCATTCCACGGAGTGCCCAACATTTTAAAAATTTACCATTTCGAGCATAATGAGGACAATGACTGCATAGTACCCGAGGTTCAATCAAAATAAATGTCAGTGCAACTATTATTCCATAAGAATAGAACCACAACCATTGGTTTGTCATTAAACCTAGAAATAGAAAGATCGTTAAAGCAATTAATCGGTAAATAGTGTTGCCCAGTACGAACTTTCGTGCCTTTTTTACGTCTATCTCGCATATTAGCAAGTTTTTGATATCACATGTTTTACAATCTAATTTTCCCGATACAATGCACGTGTTCTCTTCTTCCAACTTTTTCAGACTCTCTTTTTTTACTTAATAAAAGATTCAATAGATTTAGAAGATTTCAAATAATAATTGAAGAGATTTTCAAAAAATTGTAGACAATTATCATTATCTTCAATAAAAAGAAAATTACTTAGGTTAAAATCATTATTCTCAACTAATAAAAAAACAACTAATTTCTCATATCCAATTATCGTAATATTACAATTTTTTAACTTCTCGGAAATTTGAATGGATTCATACGCTTGAAAATGATTTATTAACTCATTAAAATTTTTATCGTTCAAAATCTCATTAAGAACAGTTTCATTAGTTATAAGTTCGAACTTGAAATGCTTACTTATTTTTTCAAACGTAGGTATATTTAATTCAAATCCTTTAAAAAAAGTTTTAAAGAAATCAATATCCATTTTAAGACTCCACCATCCTATAACTTTAAATTCATGGTATCCATTCACTATAGCGTTTTTTAAATCTTTGATGATATCATTCATATAACTCATAAAAGTCATCGAACTTGTTCCAATATGTATATTAGAGACGTTTTTAGCCAATTCATTTAAAAATTGAGGGGGAATTAAATCCGCAGGAATTTTGCCTAAAAACTGATTTAGTTTATTGAATTTATTAATTTTTTCTAATTCTAATAAAATAAATTTTCCAAAACCAGATAATTGATATTTTTTTTTATTAGAATAAATCAACTCTGATTTTTCGAGCTTCTTGAGGTTATCTTGAACTGTAGAAATCGATAAATTCAGATTTTTTGCAGTCTCAGTTAAATTATAATTTCTTTTTGAATATAATCGTAAAATATCATATGTTACTGGGGAAGAAATAGTATGCAGTAAGAATTCAAAATCAGATTTACTATT